>CAKTLJ010000005.1 GCA_934572535.1 uncultured Eubacteriales bacterium | reverse complement strand
AGACCCGCGATTGGGCGGCCTTCGAGAAGGAGTGGTCCGACGCCAACTCCGCCACCGGCGGAAACGTGGGCAAGTAAGCATTCATCCACTACCCAAAAGAAGGGGGCCTCGCGCCCCCTTCTTCCCTTCCTGCTATGAAAAAGACATTCTATGATTTTTGCCTGGAAAACGGAAAAGCGGAGCTGCTCATCCAGTGGGACACGGCGGCCAACCTGCCCGACGCCCCCAAGACCATCTCCCACGGCAGCCGGAAGCAGGTCTGGTGGATCTGCGACCAAGGCCACCGCTGGCAGGCGTCCGTCCAGAGCCGCGCCGTTCCGAACAACGGCTGTCCCGTCTGCGCGGGCAAGCAGGTCCTGCCCGGCTTCAACGACCTGGCCAGCCGCTGCCCGGACCTGGCCGCCCAGTGGCACCCCGAGAAGAACGGCGCCCTCACCCCGGACCAGGTCCTGCCCGGGACCCACCGCAAGGTCTGGTGGGTCTGCGGCCAGGGGCACCAGTGGGAGGCCCTGGTCAAGTCCCGCGTGGCCGGGGCGGGCTGCCCGATCTGCGCCAGCCGAAGGGTCCAGCCGGGCGAGAACGACCTGGCCGCCCAATTCCCCGCGCTGGCTGCCCAGTGGGACCGGGAGAAAAACGGGGCGCTCACCCCGGACCAGGTCCTGCCCGGGACCCACCGCAAGGTCTGGTGGCGCTGCGCCAAGGGCCATCGCTGGCAGGCCGCCGTTTCCGCCCGGACCTCCGGCGGCACCGGCTGTCCCGTGTGCGACGGCAAGCAGGTCCTGCCCGGGGAGAACGATCTGGCCACCCGCCGCCCCGACCTGGCCGCCCAATGGCACCCCACCAAAAACCTGCCCCTGACCCCGGCGCGCATTTCCGAAAACAGCAACCGCAGCGTCTGGTGGGTCTGCGCCCTGGGCCACGAATGGCGGGCCCCTGTCGGCCGCCGGGCCCAGGGCAGCACCGGCTGTCCCGTCTGCGCGGGCAGGAAGGTCCTGCCGGGCTTCAACGACCTGGCCACCCTGGAGCCGCAGCTGGCCGCCCAATGGGCGCAGGACCTCAACGGGACCCTGACCCCGGACATGGTCACGGTCGGCAGCGGCAAGCGGGTCTGGTGGCGCTGCGACCAGGAGCACACGTGGCGGGCCAAAATTTACTCCCGCACCGGGGCCCAGCGCAGCGGCTGCCCCATCTGCGCCGGGCGGACCCGCCAGACCCACCGCAACAGCCGGGAGAGAACGTAAAAAAGTGCGCCGTCGGCGCACTTTTTTAATACTCCATGTGAAACAGGGCTTGGCTCAGGGGGATCTTTTCGGGGTCGCTGTTCAGGAAGGTGACCTTGCCGGGGGCGGTCCCGGGCCGCAGCAGGCCCCTGGCCGCCAGCTGGCGCTTGAGCTGCCGCGCGGTGCCGTCGCTGCCGTCGATGATGGCCACGGGACGGCCGAAATTCCTGCGGATGGCTGCGCGCACGAAGGGGTAGTGGGTGCAGCCCAGGACGATATACTCCACGCTGCAATGGCGGAAGGGGAGAAAGAGGGCCTGGAGGTAGCGGTCCAGCTCCGGCCCGTCGAAGCAGCCCTGCTCCACCAGCTCCGCCAGCCCCTTGCAGGGCAGGGAGATCACGTTGGCCTGGTCGCAGAAGGCGGCGGCCAGCCTTTGGTACTTGTCCTCCCGGATGGTCAGCGGCGTGGCCATGACGAGCACCGAGGAGCTGTTGTCCGCCTGGGCGGCGGGCTTCACCGCCGGTTCGATGCCGATCACCGGCGTGTCCGGGTATTTCTCCCGCAGGCGCGTGATGGCCGCGCTCGTGGCGGTGTTGCAGGCCACCACGATGGCCTTCGCCCCGCGCGCCACCAGCCCCGCCGCCGCCCGGAGGGTCAAGGCCCGGACCTGGTCCAGGGGCTTCTCCCCGTAGGGCGCGTTGGCCGAGTCGCCGAAAAAGAGGAAGTCCTCCTGGGGCAGCAGCGCCGCGCAGGCCCGCAGCACACTGACGCCCCCCAGGCCGGAGTCAAACACGCCGATGGGCGCCTCCCGCTTGTCCATGTCCAGTCCTCCTCGCTTCCAAAATCAAGGAATAGTATACCACCATTTCCGCCCCCGCGCCACTGGATTTTTGGGGAAGTTGGGCGGAAGAGGGCGCAATTTCGGACCCCAGCTCCGCCAGGTTTCACGGAAAGAAAAGAGGTTGGGCGGAACGGGGCGGAAAATCGCAAAAAGAGGGGCTTTTTGGTGCACTTTTGATGCAGACCATCTCGTACAATGGAGTAACCTTTCCGTGGGCGTAGTATGCGCATTTTTAGGGGAGGATTTTGACGAAGGGTGATGCGTGTGAAACGAGCGAAACATGCTGTTTCGATCAAGCTGACGGTCCTCTGGTTCCTGGTGTTCATCGTTTTATTTTCCGGGATCTCTCTGGTTCGGACCGCCATAGAAAACAACAAAGAGTGGGTCAATCCCTACCTCGACGTGAACGAGAACATGTGGAGCTACCAGTACATCACAGAGCTCAACAAGGCCAAGGTCCTCCCGGACGCGGAAAAGTTCCAGCCCACGGTGGAGGAGACCCGCGGCAACCTGGTCCTCTACCTCTATAACATGGACGCCGGTCCCTTCAAAAAGCGGGACAAGATCCAGCCGGAAAAGAACGTCCGCGCCCCCAAGTTCGAGGACGTGGGCAAGAACTCCGAATACTACGACGCGGTCTGCTGGGCCTACACGGTCGGGCTGGCCTCCGGCGTGGACGAGACCCACTTCGCCCCCGACGAGCTGCTGACCCGCGAACAGGTGTGCACCATCGTGGCCCGCTTCGCCGCCATGGAAAAGCTGGAGCTGATCCAGGTGAAGGAGCCGAACCAGTTTAAGGACTCCCTGTACATTTCCGACTTCGCCCGCAGCGGCGTCACGGCCTGCCAGATCTCCGGCGTGGTCAACGGCTACGACGACGGGTTCTTCCACCCCGAGGAGAACATGAGCCGCCAGGAGTGCGCGGCGGTGATCTACCGCATCATGATGGCGGCGCAGACCGAGATCCCCGAGGGCGTGGACCTGGTGGACCTGACCGCCGGCGCTTACGACCAGCTCTACGAGAGCTACACCGATATTCCCTTTACAGCGCTGGTCCCCACCTCCGATGAGCCCGGCCCCCTCAGCTTCTTCGACAAGACCGTCTTCATCGGCGACTCCATCTCCATGACGCTGGAGAGCTACTGCAACTCCACCGGCGCGCTGAGCAAGGCGCAGTTCCTCTGCGCCGGCAGTATGAGCCCCACCAATATGCTCACGGGCCAGATCTTGCCCGAGTACCCCAAGGGCTCCGGCCAGAAGCCTGCCATCGAGGAGAGCGTGGCCGCCACCGGCGCGGAAGTGGTCTATATCATGCTGGGTATGGACAACATCGCCTACGGCCTGGACAAGTCCACCGGCGACTATCTGACCATCATCAACAACATCCTGGCCCGGAACCCCGAGGTGCAGATCGTGATCCAGTCGGTCACGCCCATGACCTCGAACAGCCCCCGGACCACCAAGGCCCTCAACAACGACGCGATCAACGCCTTCAACCAGCGGATGCAGGAGCTCTGCCAGGAGAACCGCTGGTACTTCCTGAACGTGTCGGAGAAGTTCAAGGGCGAGGACGGAGGCCTCATCCCGGACTATTGCAGCGACAAGACCTCCATGGGGATGCACTTTACCTATGACGGCGCCAAGGCCTGGGTGGACTACCTGCTCTACCACATCCCTGAGGATCTGCTGTAAGCGCGAGAAATATTTCAGAAAACATTAAGAAATTCTTTAGGATTTTTACAGAATTGGACGGTAGGATAAGGTATCTGTGCCACGAGAGAGGAGTCTCAGTTATGAAACGATGGATCGTATGGAGCCTTTCCCTGCTGCTCCTGCTTACCCTGTGCGCCTGCGCCCAGCCGCAGCAAACAGAGCAGGGACCGCAAGGAGAAGACGAGCAGACGGGCGAGCAGGAGCCGGACGAGCCACCCTTCGATCCCCTGGTGCCAGAGAGCGAGGCAGTCACCGCCGACTGGTTCCAGGACGCGGCCTTTGTGGGTGACTCGGTTTCGGTGATGCTGGAGATGTACAACAGCGGGACCAACGCCTTGGGAAGCCCTGCCTTCTTCTGCTCCGTGAGCTTGAGCCAGCAAAACGCCATGGCCTACGCCGCCGGAGACGAGCGGCTGCCGGAGTACCCCAAGGGTTCCGGCCAGCATCCCCGCGTGGAGGATGGCGTGGCCGCCAGCGGCGCCAGCAAGGTTTATATCATGCTGGGCATGAATTGTATCGCTGGGGGTGTTGACAGAGCATGTCAGGATTTGGTAACATTAGTCGATGAGATCCTGGCCAAGTCTCCCCAGGCCACCATCCTGGTGGAGTCGGTCACGCCCATGACCGCGTCCAGCCCCCGGGCGGATGCCTCCCTGAACAACGAGACCATCGGCGCGTTTAACGCCAAGATGATGGCGATCTGTCAGGAGCGGGGATGGTACTTCGTCAACGTGGCGGAGGCGCTCTCCGATGAGAACGGCTTCCTGCGCGACGATTACAGCGGCGACAAAGCCATGGGGATCCACTTTAATTACAACGGCGCTGCGGTGTGGGCGGAGTACCTTCTGACCCACGTTCCCGAAGCGCTGAAGTAAATAGACAGAACATTTTTTTATGGAGGATGAATGAAAAGATGAAACGTTTCTTGATCTTACTGATGGCTCTGACCATGCTGCTGGCCCTGGCAGCCTGCGGCGGCGGCGACCAGGAACCGGGCGGAACTGACGAGCCTAACGTCCAGGAGCCCGCCAACAAACCTGCCAACGAGCCCGACAACGCGCCTGCCGCCGGTGTTGATCTGGAGGCTCTGAAGGCCCAGATGCTGGCCGACGCCGGGATCACCGACTACATCGACGTGCCCGCCGAGAACCTGTCCAGCGTGTACGGCATCGACGCCGCCCAGGTGGTGAGCGCCGCCGCCTTCAACGCCATGACCGGCGGGGCCTTCCCCGAGGAAGTGGTCATGGTCCAGGCCACCGACGAGGCTGCCGCCGCTGACGTGGCCGCCAAGCTGGAGGCCAAGCTGGACGCCATCGCCCAGCAGGCCGCGTCCTACGATCCCGACAGCTTGCAGCTGGCCGAGAACTGCGACGTGGTCACCGACGGTGTGTACGTGGGCCTGTTCTTCACCCAGCACTATGACGCCATGGTCTCCGCCTTCCAGAGCGCTGTCGGCTGAACAACCGACAATCGAACCTAAATCATCGCGCTGCCGGGTGATCGCTTGATCGCCCGGCAGTATCTCTCAGGAGTATGTAAGTCTTATGGTCTTTTCAAGTCTGCCGTTCCTGTTCCTGTTTCTGACGGTGGTGCTGCTGGTCAGCCACATCCTGCCCTTCAAGTTCAGGAACTTCTTCCTCTTGCTGGCCAATCTGGTGTTCTACGCCTATGGCGAGCCGATCTATATTCTCATCATGCTGGGGTCCATCCTGGTGAACTTCTTCTGCGGCGTTCTCATGGCCCGGCAGCCCACCCAGGGCCGCAAGAAGGCTGTGCTGGTGGTGGGCATCGTTCTGAACCTGGCCGCCCTGGGCGTGTTCAAGTACGCGGGTCTGTTTGTTGGCACCTTCAAGCAGCTCTCCGGGCTGGATACCATCCCCGATGTGAACATCGCCCTGCCCATCGGCATCTCCTTCTACACCTTCCAGGCGATCTCCTACCTGATCGACGTGTACTGGAAGGACTGTGAGGCCGCCAGCAACTTTGTCAACTTCGCCTGCTATATCTCCCTCTTTCCCCAGCTCATCGCCGGTCCCATCGTCCGCTATAAGGACGTAAACGACCAGCTGACCGCCCGGACGGAGACCTTGGCGGGCTTCAACACCGGCGTCCGCCTCTTCATGGTGGGCATGGCCAAGAAGGTCCTGCTGGCCAACCAGTTCGGCCTCCTGTGGGACGCTGTCTCCGCCAACCCCACGGCGGCCGGTGCCCTGGCCGCCTGGTGCGGCGCGGTCGCCTACAGCCTCCAGCTCTACTTTGACTTCTCCGGCTATTCCGACATGGCCCGGGGTCTGGGCAAGATGCTGGGCTTTGACTTCTGCATCAACTTCAACTACCCCTACATCTCCAAGAGCGTCACCGAGTTCTGGCGGCGGTGGCACATCTCCCTGTCCACCTGGTTCCGGGACTATGTGTACATCCCCCTGGGCGGCAACCGCTGCGGCAAGGTCCGCCAGTGCGTGAACATCTTCATCGTCTGGGGCCTCACCGGCTTCTGGCACGGGGCGGGGTGGAACTTCCTCTTCTGGGGCCTGTACTACGGCGTCCTCCTGCTGGTGGAAAAGCTGTTTTTGGGCCGCTACGTCATCAGCAAGCTGCCCGCGCCCTTCCAGCATCTCTACGCCATGGTCATCGTGGTCATCGGCTGGGTGTTCTTTGCCTCGCCGAACCTCTCCACTGCCATGGGCTACCTGGGGGTCATGTTCTCCCTGGAGGCCGGGACCATGGGTGGCCCGGCTCTGGTGCTGCCCTGGCTGGGCATGGGCATCCTGGGCGTGGTGGCGGCGACGCCGCTGGCCAAGACGGTCTGGGAGAAGGTCAAGGACCGCAAGGGTATGCCGCTGGCGGAGGGCCTGCTGTGTCTGGCCGGTCTGCTGCTGTGCGTGGCCAGCCTGGTCAGCGACAGTTACAATCCCTTCCTGTATTTCCGGTTCTGAGAGGGGGAAACGAGGATGAAAAAATTCTATGAGGCCCTGCCTGCCCTGATCTTTATACTCTTCCTGGCGGCGATGGCCCTTCTGCTCTTCCTGCTGCCGCACAAGTCCTATTCCGAGAACGAGAAGCGCAACCTGGCCGACGTCCCGGCGGTCACGGTCCAGACGGTGATGGAGGGGAAATTCCAGAAAGACCTGGAGACCTTCACCGCCGACCAGATCCCCGGCCGCAACTTCTTTGTGGGCCTCAACGCCTACTGGACCCTGCTCACCGGCCGGAATGCCGCCCAGGATATCTATCACTGCGCCGACGACTATCTCATCAACGCGCCAAAGCCCTACAACGAGCAGATCTTTACCGACAACCTGACCCGTTTTGACCAGTTCGCGGCCAATGCCGGGGTCACGGCGGATATCATCATGGTGCCCTCCACGGGCTATATCATGGAGGATGTCCTCCCCGCCAACCACGGGGACTATCACGACGACCTGCTCTACGAGAAGGCCGAAGAGCTGCTTCAGCACACCAAGCTCATCGACGTGCGGGACACCTTGAAGCAGGGGAGCGAGACCGGGCAGGTGTGCTACCGCACCGACCACCACCTGACCTCCTATGGCAACTACCTGCTGTACAAGGACTTCCAGCTCGCCCACAACAAGCCCTACAACGACCGCAACACCTACCAGGTCACGTCCTACGACGGCTTCTACGGCACCACCTGGTCGGGCAGCGGCTACTGGTTCACCCCCGCCGACGCGGTGGAGGTGTGGGACAGCGGCGCCCAGGTCCAGGTCACCCTGCGGGACGGCCAGGAGCGCGTCCACGCCGACAGCCTCTACTTCCTGGACCACCTGAAGGACATGGACAAATATCCGGTCTTCCTGGACGGCAACCACAGCGTGGCGGCCATCTCCAATCCCCAGGCCGAGGGAGGGGCCCTGCTGGTGATCCGGGATTCCTACGCCCACTGCTTCTCCACCTTCCTGGCGGATGACTACCAGAGTGTGTATCTGGTGGACCTGCGGTATTACCGCGAGTCCCTGTCCCAGTTCATGCAGACCCACCATGTGGACCGCATCTTGTATCTCTACGGGGTGGATAACCTGGTGAGCGACACCAATTCCGCCTGGCTGAACTGAATGACGATTTCGGACCGAGAGGCGCGCCTCTCGGTCCGTTTCCCTTCTCGCCCCTCTTGCCATTCCCCCGCCCGAGGTGCTATGATACAGGCAGAAAGCACGGAGAGGGGGAAGGACCTTGCGCGTCATTCTTATTGATCCAGATCCCAAGGCCATGGAAGCCCTGGCCAACCAGATCCGCCGGACGGAGCCCCAGTCGGAGATACTCACCTTCCCCAGCCAGGAGGCATTGACCCGCTGGGTGGAGGCGGACGAAGAAGCGGCCCGGGCGGCCCGGCCGCGGCTGCGGGTGCAGACCTTTGGCAACTTTGAGGTGTTTTACGACGGAAAACCCGTCCACTTCCGCCGCCGCCGGGCCAAGGAGCTCTTTGCCTACCTCATCGACCGGCGGGGAGCGGGCAGCACCATGGGCCAGCTCATCTCCGTCCTCTGGGAGGGGCGTCCGGACACCGACAGCGTCCGCAGCCAGCTCCGCAGCCTCATCACCGACCTGCGGACCACCTTCCGGGACCTGGAGGAGACCGGTATCATCATCAAGCAGCGGGACCTGATCGCGGTGGACCCGGACCGGGTGGACTGCGACTACTACCGCTTCCTGGCAGGGGAGCAGGGGGCGGCAAACGCCTTCCGGGGGGAGTACATGACCAACTACTCCTGGGGCGAGACCACGCTGGGCGCGCTCCAGCAGAAGAAGTGAGAGACGGCGGCGCGGAACTTTGCCGGACGTCCTCCCATCGAACCCCACGGGGCGCGGCAGGTTTGCCGCGCTCTGCTTCTCTAAATGGCAAATATTTAACATACATTTAACATTAGGACGGTTTTCTTTTTTACATGATGGGACTACACTGAATGTAAAGAGCAGGTAAAAACCTGGAAAAGAGGGGTGATCCGAATGGAACGAATCTATTTGCTGGAGGACGACGACAGCATCCGCAAGCTGGTGATCTACGCCCTGGGCAGCCAGGGGTACGAGGCCGAGGGCTTCGAGCGTCCTTCGGATTTTTGGAAGGCCATGGAGGGCAAACAGCCCGCCCTGGTCCTGCTGGATATTATGCTCCCCGAAGAGGATGGCCTGTCCGTGCTGCAAAAGCTTCGGGCCTCCGCCGCCACCAGGAAGCTTCCGGTCATCATGCTCACCGCCAAGAACACCGAGTACGACCGGGTGGTGGGCCTGGACAGCGGCGCTGACGACTTCATCTCCAAGCCCTTTGGCATGATGGAGCTGGTGGCCCGGGTGCGGGCGGTCCTCCGCCGGATGGGGGAAAGGCAGGAGAGCGAGGACTACCAGCTGGGGGAGCTGTTTGTGAGTCCCCAGCGGCACATCGTCCGGGTGGCCGGAGAGGAGGTCCTTCTGACCAACAAGGAGTTCGAGCTGCTCTGCCTGCTTCTGGAGCACCAGGGCATGGCCATGACCCGGGACGCCATCATGGATGGGGTCTGGGGCCAGGAGTTCAGCCGGGAGAACCGGACCCTGGACGTCCATGTGCGGACCCTGCGGACCAAGCTGGGCCGGGCGGGAAGCTACATTGAGACCGTCCGGGGCGTGGGCTATAAGATCAGCGGAGGCGGCCTATGACAGGAAAGATCTTTCGCAGCTGCCTGACCATGTGTCTGGCGGTCATCGCGCTGTGCACGGCCCTGTTCGTGGCGGTGATGACCGAGCGGAACGAGAAGGAGCTCTTTGCCCAGATGGAGCAGGAGGCCACCTATGTGGCCCAGGGCATCGACCGGATGGGGCTGGACTATTTCGACGGCTTGCAGTCTGCGCAGCGCCTGACCTGGATCGACACCGACGGCTCCGTCCTCTATGACAGCGTGGCCGACAAGGCCACCATGGAGAACCACCTGGACCGGGAGGAGGTCTCCCTGGCCCTGAAAAACGGGGAGGGGAGCAGCCAGCACATCTCCAACACCCTCCTGGAAAAGACCATGTACTACGCCCTCCGACTGGACGACGGCACGGTCCTGCGGGTCTCCTGCACCCACGTCTCCCTGGGGGCGCGCATCCTCGAACTGCTCCAGCCCATCCTGTGGGTGGGGGTGCTGACCATGCTCCTGGCCGGGCTGCTGGCCTCCCGACTGGCCCGCCAGCTCATCAAGCCCATCAACAGCCTGGACCTGGAGGATCCCCGGCGGGACCAGGTCTATGAGGAGCTGTGGCCCCTGGTGAGCCGTCTGCGGGAGCAGAACCACACGATCAGCCACCAGATGGAGGAGCTGCGCCGCCGCCAGCGGGAGTTCTCTGCCCTTGTTGACAACATGAGCGAAGGGGTCCTGCTGCTGGACGGAAAATACAACATTCTCTCGGGGAACCAGAGCGCGGCGGCCTTCCTGGGAGAGGAGAAGCTGCCCGAGTCCCTGCGGCAGGACCGCTGCCGGGAGGAGCTTTGGGATGCTGCCGCCAAGGCCCTGGCCGGTCGGCACGGGGAGGCCCTCTTCCAGATGGACACCCAGCGCATGGAGATCCTGGCCAACCCCGTCACGGTCAACGGCCATGTGACCGGAGCCATGATCCTCATTGTGGACGTCACCGAGCGGGAGGAGCGGGAGAACCTGCGGCGGGAATTCTCCGCCAACGTCTCCCACGAGCTGAAGACCCCCCTGACCGCCATCTCCGGCTTTGCCGAGCTGATGAAGGCGGGGCTGGTGGAGCCGGAGACCATGAAGGAGTTCGCCGGGGACATCTACAAGGAGTGCAGCCGACTCATCGCCCTGGTGGACGACATTATGAAGCTCTCCCGGCTGGACGAGGGCGCGCCCGAGGTCGCCTCGGAGCTGGTGGACCTCTATGCCCTGTCCGGAGATATCTTGGAGAGTCTTCGGCCCGCCGCCGCCCAACAGAACGTGACCCTGTCCCTGGAGGGAGACCATGAGACCATCCGGGGCGTTTGGCGCATCCTCAACGAGATGCTCTACAACCTCTGCGAAAACGCCATCAAATACAACAAGGACGGGGGCCGTGTCACCGTCCGGGTCAGCGGAGACCAGGAGACCGCCGTGGTCTCGGTGGAGGACACCGGCATCGGCATCTCCAAGGGCCAGCAGGAACGGGTCTTCGAGCGGTTCTACCGGGTGGATAAGAGCCACTCCCGCCGCATCGGCGGCACCGGCCTGGGCCTTTCCATCGTCAAACACGGCGCACAATATCACAACGCGAAGCTGAGCCTGGACAGCGAGCCAGGGATCGGCACGACGATAACCTTAACATTTCGAAAGGAGAACGAACTTGATCACATTCAATGACATTAAGCGAGACGCACAGATCCGAACCTATATTCAAAAGGCCGACGAGTCCCTCATCGCGCTGGGCTTCACCGAGCACAGCTTTGCCCACGTGGGGCTGGTGGCCGCCAACAGCAAGTACATTCTGGAGACCCTGGGCTACTCCTCCCGAGAGGTGGAGCTGGCCCAGATCGCCGGGTATCTGCACGACATCGGCAACCTGGTCAACCGCATCGACCACTCCCAGAGCGGCGCGGTGATGGCCTTCCGTATCCTGGACCGGATGGGTATGGACGCGGCGGACATCGCCGAGATCGTCACCGCCATCGGCAACCACGACGAGGGGACCGGCAAGCCGGTGAGCACGCTGGCCGCCGCGCTGATCCTGGCGGATAAGTCCGACGTGCGCCGCAGCCGGGTGCGCAACCGGGACACGGCCAACTTTGACATCCACGACCGGGTGAACTACTCGGTCACCAAGGCCGAGCTCAAGATCAACGAGAGCAAGACCCTCATCAAGCTGAAGCTGCACATCGACACCCGTTACGGCTCTGTCATGGACTACTTTGAGATCTTCCTGGGCCGCATGACCCTCTGCCGCAAGGCGGCGGAGACCCTGGGCCTGCAATTCAAGCTCATCATCAACGAGCAGCAGCTGATTTGATCCCACAGACAAAGGGCAGCGGCCCGAGGCATTTCGAACGCCTCGGGCCGCTGCTTTTTTCAACCCTTCGTTTTTACAGAAACTTTATATTCCTTTGGTTTTTCCTTTAACCTTGGGCGAGTACACTGACCTTGTAATCAAAAAGCAAACCCCAAAAATGAAAAGAAACGAGGGAATCAACATGAAATCCAACCTGAAAAAAGCGTTGAGCGTCCTGACGGCCTCCGCGATCCTGACCCTGTCCCTGGCCGGCTGCGGCAGCGGCTCCCAGCCTTCCACCGACGCCGGAGAGAACGGCGGCGAGACCGCTGCGCTCTCCGGATCGGTCTCCACCAACGGCTCCACCTCCATGGAGAAGGTCATCGGCGTGCTGTCTGAGCAGTTCATGGCCGAAAACAGCGGCGTCACCGTGACCTATGACCCCACCGGCTCCGGCACCGGCATCGAGGCCGTCAGCAACGGCAGCTGTGACATCGGCCTGTCCTCCCGCGATCTGAAGCCGGAAGAGGAGGCCAACGGCCTGACCGCCACCGTGGTGGCCCTGGACGGCATCGCCGTCATCGTCAACGCGGACTGCCCCGTGGACGACCTCTCCCTGGAGCAGATCGCTTCCATCTTCAGCGGCAAGGTCACCGACTGGTCCGAGCTGGGTGGTGAGGCCGGTGCCATCGCCACCATCGGCCGTGAGGCCGGTTCCGGCACCCGGGACGGCTTTGAGTCCATCACCAAGACCGAGGACGCCTGCGTGCTGAGCCAGGAGCTGACCTCCACCGGCGCGGTCATCGAGGCCGTCAAGAGCAACCCCAACGCCATCGGCTACGCCTCCCTGTCCTCCGCCGAGGGCCAGGATGGCATCAAGCTGGTCACCGTGGGCGGCGTGGCCTGCACCGAGGCGACCGTCCTGGACGGCAGCTACGCCATCCAGAGAGACTTCGTGCTGGTCACCAAGAACGGCAAGAAGCTGAGTGAAGCGGCCCAGGCCTTCTTCGACTTCGCCACCTCCCCTGCGGCCAACGACCTGATCCGCACCGCCGGGGCTGTCCCCGTTGCGTGAACCGGACTGAGGGATCGCTATGACGGAACTGGCTCCTCTGCCCCGGAAACGGGGCCGTGCAGCCGCGAACACGAAGGTGGCGGCTGCAAACCATCCAAGCCCCTTGGGCCGCAACGCCCTGGAGCGAGCCATGAGCCTTCTCTTCCTGCTGTGCGGGATCGTGGCGGTGGTCTTCGTGCTCTTCATCAGCATCTACCTGCTGCTCTCCGGTCTGCCCGCCATTCGGGAGATCGGCGTGACAAACTTCCTGCTTGGGAAGACCTGGTCCCCCGGCACCGGCCAGTACGGCATCCTGCCCTTCCTCCTCACCTCCGTCTGCGGCACCGCCGGGGCGGTGGTGCTGGGGGTCCCCCTGGGGCTGATGACCGCCATTTTTCTGGCCAAGGCAGCGCCGCCCAGACTGGCGGCAGTGATCCACACGGCAGTGGAGCTGCTGGCCGGGATCCCCTCGGTGGTCTACGGCCTGGTGGGCATGATCGTCCTGGTCCCCGCCATCCAGCGGGGGTTCCATCTGGCCTCCGGGGCCACGCTGCTGGCGGCCATCCTGGTGCTGTCGGTGATGATCCTGCCTTCGGTCGTCCAGGTGGCGGAGACCGCCCTGCGGGCGGTCCCCGCGGAGTATGAGCAGGCATCCCTGGCCCTTGGGGCCACCAAGCTGGAGACCGCCTTCCGGGTCTCCTTCCCGGCGGCCCGCAGCGGTGTGGCCACCGCGGTGGTCCTTGGGGTGGGGCGGGCCATCGGAGAGGCCATGGCCATCATCATGGTCTCCGGCAACGTGCCCAACCTGCCCGGACTCTTCCAGCCGGTGCGCTTTCTGACCACGGCCATCGCCTCGGAGATGTCCTACGCCTCCTACGGGAGCCTTTGGCGGCAGTCTCTGTTCTCCGTGGGCCTGGTCCTCTTCCTCTTCATCCTGCTCATCAATGTCCTGCTCAACGTCCTCATCAAGGGAAGAAAGGAGAGGTAACATGAACGGATTGTCTGCATCCCGCAGAGCCTATAACACGACCATGAAGGTCCTTCTCTACCTGTGCGCCGGAGCGACCTGCGCCATGCTGCTCTTCCTCATCGGCTATATCTTCTACCGGGGCATTCCCCACATCAGCTGGGACCTTCTCTCCACCCAGAGCAGCTACATCAAGGATACCATCGGCATCCTGCCCAATCTTCTCAATACGCTCTATATCATTCTGGTAGCGCTGGCCGTGGTATTGCCCCTGGGCGTCGGCGCGGCCATCTACCTGACGGAATACACCTCCAGCCGGAGAATGGTGGCCATCATCGAGTATGCCGCCGAGACCCTGTCCGGCCTGCCCTCCATCCTCTTCGGTCTGGTGGGTATGCTCTTCTTCCTCCAGATCATGGGCCTCCAGCAGGGCATCCTGGCCGGTGGCCTGACCCTGGTGCTGATGATCCTGCCCACCATCCTGCGGACCACCCAGGAGAGCCTCAAGACCGTGCCGCAGTCCTACCGGGAGGGGGGGCTGGCCCTGGGCGCCCGGAAGTGGCGGGTGGTGCGCACCGTGGTCCTGCCCAATGCCGTGGACGGCATCGTCACCGGCTGCATCCTGGCGGTAGGACGCATTGTGGGGGAGTCGGCGGCCCTGCTCTTCACGGCGGGCTTTGGCCTGGTGCTCAACAGCTTCGCCCAGTCCCTTCAGTCCTCCTCCGCTACACTGACCGTTGCCCTCTACGTCTACGCCAACGAGCGGGGAGAGACCGGCGTGGCCTTTGCCATCGCCGCCATCCTGCTGGTGCTGGTCCTGGGCATCAACGCCGCCGCCAACCTGGTCGGCAAGAAACTGAAACGAAAGAGAGGATGACCTATGGAGGATATCATCACGACGCAGGATTTGAACCTGTGGTACGGCCCGACGGGAAAAAAGAGCGCCGGAGACCGGGGCCATCACGCCTTGAAGGATATTAACCTGGCCCTTCCCGCCCACGAGATCACCGCGCTCATCGGCCCCTCCGGCTGCGGGAAGTCCACCTTTTTGAAGACCCTCAACCGCATGAACGACCTGGTCCAGGGCGTGAACATCGAAGGAGAGGTCTGTTTTCAGGGGCAGAACATCTTCGACAAGGACCTGGACCCCACCTGGCTGCGGAAGCAGGTGGGCATGGTCTTCCAGAAGGCCAATCCCTTCCCCATGAGCATCTACGACAACGTGGCCTACGGGCCACGGACCTACGGTGTGCGGAGCAAGGGCCGACTGGACGAGATCGTGGAGCGCTCCCTGCGGGACGCCGCCATCTGGGACGAGGTGAAGGACCGCCTCAAGACCAGCGCGCTGGGCCTCTCCGGCGGCCAGCAGCAGCGCCTGTGCATCGCCCGTGCCCTGGCCAACCAGCCGGAAGTCCTGCTGATGGACGAGTCCACCTCGGCCCTGGACCCCATCTCCACGGCCAAGATCGAGGACCTGGCTGTGGAGCTGAAAAAGAACTACACGGTGGTCATGGTGACCCACAACATGCAGCAGGCCCTTCGGGTGTCGGACAAGACGGCCTTCTTCCTTCTGGGGGAGATGGTGGAGTTCGGCCCCACCGATCAGATTTTTTCCATGCCCCGGGACAAGCGGACCGAGGAGTACATCACAGGGAGGTTTGGATGATGCGGGAGCGCTATCACAGACAGTTGAAGCAAATGTACAGCCTGATGGCGGAGATGGGCGGCCTCTGCCAGGACGCCATCGGCGTCTCCGTTCGGACCCTCAGCGGCGACGAGGCGGCTGCCCGGAAGCTGGAAGAGCACGTCTTCGCCGTGGACGGAGAGATCGACGAGATGGAGCGGGAGATCGAGGACATCTGCACCAAGCTCCTCCTCCACCAGCAGCCGGTGGCCCGGGAGCTGCGCCGGATCACCGCCGCCCTGAAGATGATCACTGACCTGGAGCGCATCGGCGACCAGGCCGCGGACATCGCCGAGCTGGCCTCCTTCCTCCGCACCTATGAGGACGAGGGCAAGACCCGCCTGACCCAGATGGCCGACGAGACCATCCGCATGGTGCGGGAGAGCGTGGAGGCCTTCGTCCGGCTGGACCTGGAACTGGCCCGGTCGGTCATCGCCTATGACGACGTGGTGGACGGCTGGTTCCACCGGATCAAGAAGGACCTCATCGACATGATCGCCCAGGACAGCAGCCGAGGCGAGGAATGCCTGGATATCCTCATGGTGGCCAAGTATTTGGAGCGCATCGGCGACCACGCCACCAACCTGGCCGAGTGGGTGGAATACGCCATCACCGGTGAGCGCTCCAAAAATGGCGCCCCTTATGTGGCGGAGGGGGAAAGAACCGAGGAAAGTTAACATACATTTAACCTGTTCCTGCTTGTTGATTTTACTTGCGCTGGATACACTGAGTATCAGAGAAAGGTAATATACAAGAGAGGGTTAAATGTATGGATCTATTTGACGTGTTGACCATGGTCGGGGGACTCAGTCTCTTCCTGTTCGGGATGAACCTGATGGGCTCCTACCTGGAAAAAGCGGCTGGAAGCAGCCTGAAAATACTCCTGAGCAAGCTGACCACCCGGAAGCTGATGGGCTTTCTGACCGGCATGGGTGTGACGGCGATCATCCAGAGTTCCTCTGCTACCACAGTTATGGTGGTTGGCTTTGTCAACTCTGGATTGCTGTCGTTGAAGCAGGCCATCCACGTGATCATGGGGGCCAACGTGGGCACCACGGTGACCGCCTGGATCCTGAGTCTCACCGGCCTGGAGAGCGGCAATTTTTTCGTGCAGCTGCTCAAGCCCACCTCCTTTACCCCGCTGCTGGCCCTCATCGGCATCGTTCTGACCATGACGGGCAAGAGCGAGCGGAAGAAGGACGTCGGCATGATCCTGCTGGGCTTTGCCGTTCTGATGTTCGGCATGGACACCATGAGCGGCGCGGTGTCCGGGCTGAAGGACGTTCCGGCGTTCCAAAACATCCTGGTGATGTTCACCAACCCCATTCTGGGGGTCGTCGCCGGGGCGGTCCTCACGGGGATCATCCAGAGCTCCTCTGCTTCGGTGGGTATTTTGCAGGCCCTGTCCGCCACCGGGCAGGTGACCTTCGGCGCGGCCATCCCCATCATCATGGGCCAGAACATCGGCACCACGGTGACGGCCCTGCTCTCCTCCGTGGGGACCAACAAGAACGCCCGCCGCACCGCCGTGGTCCACCTGCTGTTCAACATCATTGGCACCGTGGTTTGGCTCATCGTGTTCTATTCTCTCAACCTGGTTTTCCGCTTTGCCTTTGTGGCCCTGCCCATTGACCAGCTGGGCATCGCCATCGTCCACACGGCCTTCAACCTGCTGTGTACCGCCCTCCTCTTCCCCTTCACCGACGTTCTGGAAAAGCTGGCCTGCAAGATCATCCCCGACGCCAAGACCCCCGAGCCGATCCAGATCCTGGACGAGCGTCTCATGGCCACCCCCGCCGTGGCTATCTCCCGCTGCATGGAGGTCACCGGCTCCATGGCCCGCATTTCCATGGACGCCATGAAGACGGCCTGCGGCGCCTTGAAGCACTATGACGCCAAGACTGCCCAGGCCATCCGGGAGACCGAGGACGACGTGGATCAGTATGAGGATATGCTGGGGACCTATCTGGTGAAGCTGAGCGGCATGGACCTGAGCTACAGCGACAGCCGGCAGACCGCCAAGATGCTCCACCTCATCAGCGACTTCGAGCGCATCTCCGACCATGCGATCAACGTGCTGGAATCCGCCGAGGAAATGGAGCACAAGGGCCTGCAATTCTCCGAGCACGCCAAAAAGGAACTGGACGTTTTGATCTCGGCGGTGGGGGAGATCATGGACCTGGCGCTGGAATCCTTCCTGAAAAACGACGTGGGCCTGGCCTCCACGGTGGAACCCCTGGAGGAGGTGGTGGACACCTTGAAGGAACAGCTGCGTACCCGCCACATCCTGCGCTTGCAGAAGGGCGAGTGTACCATCGAGCTGGGCTTTGTCTGGTCCGACCTGCTGACCAGCCTGGAGCGGGTGGCCGACCACTGCTCCAACATCGCCGGGTGTATCATCGAAATGGCCCACGACAGCTTGGACGTTCACGACTACCTGGACAACGTGCGGGCCGGAAGCCCCGGCTTTTTGAAGACCTATGACGCCTATGCGCGGAAGTACGCCCTGGTGGAGTGATCGGAGCTCTATCTATCACAGAAACAGCAGCCCGCCCGAAGGGAGAAGATCCCTTCGGGCGGGCTGTTTATAAAAGAGAGAGAAGCAGTTAAGGGGTAACACGCCGCAGGAGAAGGAGGCCGAGCGGCAGGGTGATGAGCTCGCCGGCGAGGGCGGCCATCCAGATGCCGGTGCCCTGGAAGAACACGAAGATCACCAGGAGGGCGCCGGGCAGGAGGACGAACCCGCGGGCCAGGGAGAGCGTGGCCGAGGAGACGGACTTTCCGAGGGCGGCGAAGTAGCCGGCCAGGGCGATGGAGATGCCCGCGGGGAGGTAGGACAGGCCGTACTGCCGCAGGGCGGAGACGGTCTCCCGGAAGAGGGTGCTGCTGTCATCCAGCAGCAGGTTCACCAGCAGGCCGGGGGTGAGCTGGCAGAGAAGCTCCACCACCACGCCCACCGCCAGGACGGTGATGAGACATTGAGACAGGTAGCGGCGGATGCTGCTCCGGTCGTTCTGGCCCACGGCCAGACTCACCAGGGGCATCATGCCCTGGGCCACGCCCTGCATGACCATGGAGATCAAAAGGCTGATGTAGGCGATGACGGCGTAGATGGTCAGGCTCTCCTCGCCCAGCAGAGAGAGGATCACGTGGTTGTACAGCAGGGTCAGGAAACCCAGCATCAGCTCAATGGAGCAGTCGGCGATCCCCAGCGGGAGGATGCGGCGGAAGGCGCCGAGATGGAGCTTGAACGGCCGGAACTTCAGATTGGACTTGCCGGAGAGGAAGTAGGACAGGAAGAAGAGCATACTGCCCAGCTGGGCCAGACCGGTGGCCAGGGCCGCGCCGAAGACCCCCCAGTGGAAGTGGAAGATAAAGAGATAGTCCAGGCCCACGTTCAGGAGGAAGCTGGTGCCCACGCCCATGACCGCCAGCTGGGGGCGGCCGTCCACCTTCACCATGACCTCCAGACAGTAGGACAGGATGAAGCACACGGAGAAGAGGCAGACGATGTGGAGATACTGGCTGGTGCGGTCGATGGTCTGGGGACCGGCGCCGAGCAGATATCCCAGGGGCTTGGCGAAGAGGGAGACCGCCACGGTGATGACCACCGACACCGCCAGGATGACGGCCACCGTCTGGGTGAAGATGCGCTCTGCCTTTTCGTGGTCCCCCTCACCCATGGCAAAGGCGCAGAGGGTGGAGGTCCCCATGGACAGCAGGATGGCAATGCCCGAGAGGATGTTGATGAAGGGTAGGGCGATGTTCACCGAGGCCAGCGCCAGTTCCCCTACGCCCCGGGAGACGAAGATGCCGTCCACGATGGTATAGGAGGAGAAGAGGACCATGGCCGAGACCGACGGGATCACATAGTGGAAAAAGGTCCGCCAGCTTCCGGCTTTGGGGGCTTCGGGTTGGTTCAGGGGTTTGGAAGGGGTTTTCGCGATAGACAAGATGGTTCACCTCATAACAAAATAAATCGAATCGGTTCTACGAACAAGCGGGAAAGGTTTCTCTTGCGCTTGGCCGGTTCCTTTGTTATACTAAGGATAAACCATGGGGTAACCCCAGAGTCAAGGGGGAACAGAGAAATTTTTTCAGAGGAGGCGGCAGATGGAAAAGCACTACTTCAAAACGGCGGAATTTGCCGCGCTGTGCGGGGTGAAGAAGGATACCCTTCTCCACTATGATCACATCGGCCTCTTGAAACCCGAGTGGGTGGGGGAGAACGGCTACCGGTACTATTCTGCCCGGCAGCTGGCGACCTACGACCTGATCTCCGCGCTGCGGCGGCTGGATACCCCCCTGGCAGAGATCCGGGACTACCTGACCCGCCGCAGCCCGGAGGCGCTGCTGGAGCTGCTGCGGGAGAAGGAAGCCGTCCTGGAGGCCGAGCGAAAGCGGCTTCGCCGGATGGGTGAGCGCCTGCGGGAGACCATCCACACGGCGGAGCTGGCCCGGACCGTGCGGCCGGGGGAGATCCGGCTCGAACAGCTGCCCAGCCAGCTGCTGGCGGTGGTGAAGGCCCCGGGCTTTGCGCACTTCGAGGAGTCGGTCTACCTGCTCCACATCCGGGAGCTGCTCACCTGGGTCAGGGAGCAGGGAAGCTCCGCCCAGACCCCCGGAGACATCATCTGCCGGGAAAGTCTGGAGCAGGACTCCTTTCTGGAAAACTACTACTTCTGCCCGGTCCCGGCGGGGACCACCGGCTGGGAGACCCGAGAGCGCCCGGCGGGGACCTACGCGGTCCTCTATCACCAGGGGTCCTACCAGTCGGAGTACGAGGCCTGCCGGACCCTTCGCGATTGGGTCCTGGACCGGGGCTACGCCATTGACGGAGACCTCTATGAGGAGGATCTGGTGAACTACTCGACCTCAGAGGACCCGCAATCGTATTTGTTAAGACTCAGCTTGAAAATCAAACCAACGGAAGGAAACTGACAGGAGGAAATCAATATGCTGTATATTTCGGATCTGACCCAGAGATACCAGGTGGATTCCATGACCAACCATCTGGAGGAGCTGACCGCGCTGTATCAGGAGAACCCCCAGTATTTCGCGGCCATCGGCCAGGAGGTCCCCACGGAGAACCTCTGGGAGGACCTGGTGGCGGTCCCCGCCGGAAAGAGCTCGACGGACAAGTGCTTTTTGGGCTTCTGGGATGGGGAGAAGCTGGTGGCCGTTTTGGAGATGGTCATCGACTACCCCGATGAGAACATCGCCTACGTGGGCCTGTTTATGATGTCGGCCTCCCGCCAGCGCACCGGCGAGGGCAGCCGTATCATGGAGGAGGTCTTCGATTGGCTGCGGAGGGACGGCTACACCTGGGTGGAGCTGGCCTACGCCTACGGCAACGAGCAGAGCGAGAATTTCTGGCGCAAGAACGGCTTCGTGGGCAACGGCGAGGTCCACCAGAAGGGCGATTACTGCGTGGTGGGGATGCACAGACAGCTGTGACGGGGAAAGCCCCCCTGTGCGCCCGAAAAACGAGCCCAACGGCGCACCCTTTCCAAAAAGCTGCCTGAGGTACGGTTATGTCATTTTCGTCCTATTCCTTTCTATTACTCTTTTTACCCATCACGGTCTTTCTCTGGTGGATGCTCAATTGGCGCGGATCCGGCAAGTGCGCCCAGTGCGTTTTGCTGGCCGCCTCCCTTGTGTTCTATGGCTGGAGCCGATGGGAGGGCCTGCTCCTCTTGCTGGGCAGCATCCTGTTTCACTTCATCCTGGGGACCTGGCTGGCCAGAGCGCGTCGCCGCCGCAAGGCGATCCTTGCGCTTGGCGTCGTGGGGAGCCTGCTCCCGCTGCTGTACTTTAAGTATACGAATTTCTTTCTCGACAATGTAAACGCGCTGGCCCATACGTCTCTGTCCGTTCAGACCATTCTGCTTCCCCTGGGGATCAGCTTTTTCACCTTCCAGCAGCTCGGCTTTTTGGTGGATGTGTATCGGGAAGAGCGGATGGAGTACACGCTGCTGGAATATGCCTGCTTTGTCAGCCTGTTTCCCTGCGTGGTGTCCGGCCCGATCGCCTTTCACAATGAAGTGATCCCCCAACTTCGTGCTGCCGTTGGGCAGAAGCTCTCCGGGGAGAGCTTGTCGCAGGGGATCTGGCTGTTTACCCAGGGACTGTGGAAAAAGGTGGTCGTGGCCCAAGCCTTTGGAAAGGGCGCGGATTGGGGCTTTGCCTCCATCCCGGTGCTCAACTCGACCACGGCGCTCCTGGTGGTGCTGAGCTATACCTTCCAGCTCTATTTTGACTTTTCGGCCTATACGGACATGGCGCGAGGGGTCGGCCGGATGCTGGGCATAGACCTGCCGGACAACTTCAACGCACCCTATCAGGCGTTGACGATCGGTGCCTTCTGGAAGAGATGGCACATGACCATGACGCGCTTTTTTACGCGGTATCTCTATTTTCCCCTGGGCGGCAACCGGGGCGGTCTCGTCCGCACCTGCCGCAATATCATGATCGTCTTCCTCGTCTCCGGGCTGTGGCACGGCGCGAACTGGACCTTTGTGCTCTGGGGCTTCCTCCACGGCTGCGCCATGGTTCTGGATCGGCTGGTCGGCAAGCGCTTTTCTGGGCTCCATCCCGCCCTCTCCTGGGGCCTGACCTTTGCCTTTGTCAGCTTTTGCTGGATCTTTTTCCGTGCGCCGACGGTCGCGGACGGCTGGGCCATGGTGACGGCGGTTGGGCGCTGTGAGTTTGGGTCGATCCTGTCTGCCTTTACAAGCTGCTTCCACCTGCCGATGGAGGCCTGGCTGGGCCGTTTTCTGGGGTTGGATATGGAGCGCTTGGCGCTGCTCATGCTGCTGCTCTTTTTCGGGGGCGCGTTCCTGTTCGTCTTTTTGGAGAGAGCCGGAGAGAAGAAGGAGACCGGAAGGGAGTTCGGGGCGCGGGCCGGTCTGCTCAGCGCGGTCCTGCTGTTCTGGTCGCTGATCTCTCTGTCCGGCGTCACCCAATTCCTCTACTCTAACTTCTAAGGAGACCGTTATGAGCCGGAGATTTTTAACCTGTTTTTTTCTGCTTGCCTTTTTTCTCACCGCGCTGTTTGCCGGGGCGGTCTGGGTCGTGGACCCCTGGTATCACTACCACGCGCCGATCCTGGACCTTCCCCTGTGCCTGCGGGACGGCAGATACCAGAACATGGGCATTGCGGAGCACGGCGACTATGACGTTCTCCTGCTGGGCACCTCTGTGACCGCCAACATGTATACGGCGGATATGGACCGTATGCTGGGGGAGAAGAGCCTGAAGCTGATCGTTCAGGGCGGCTATTTTTCTGACTTTTATGGTCCGCTGGATATGGCGCTCAAGACCCACGACGTAAAGGCGGTGTTTTGGGGGACGGACTCCAACTGCCTGCGCCGAAGGGACGCGGACAACCCCTGGCAGGAACCGAGCTACCTGTTTGATGAGAACCCTCTGAACGACGTGTCTTACCTGCTCAACAAGGAGATGTTTTTCCAGGACCTGACCACCGTTTTGGAACGGGCGGAAGCTGGGGATCTCCAAGACGAGAAGACCGGAGGGTATACCTGGGGAGAGGAGGAAACCTGGCAGAAGGGGATGGCCTTGCGCGTATACGACAGCATGGAGGCGCCGACGTGGGCCGCCGTTCCCGAGGATGCCTTCCTGCCCGCGGCGGAGGAAAATCTGAAGAATATCCTGCAACGGGTGGACGCGCATCCCGAGATCACCTTTACCTTCTATCTGGCGCCGTACAGCATCCTCTTCTGGCACCAGACCATCGAGAGCGGAGAGTTGGACGCCACCCTTGCGATGCACCGCGTGGTGCTGGAAACGCTCACTTCGCGGCCCAATACCCGCGTTTTCTACTTCATGGACGACACGGCGCGGATCACGAACCTGGACAACTACTGTGACCACATTCACTATTCCCCCCAAGTCTGTGAACAGCTCTTGGAGACCCTGACTGCGGGAGCCCCCCTCTCGCCGGAAGAGATCGGCCCGAGGCTGGATCAATTTCGGGAATTTCTTCTGCGTTACCCATACGACGCCCTGTGGAACTCCTGAGCAGAGAAGCAAAACGTGGCTGTCTCGAAATGATTTGTTCAAATCGTTTCGAGACAGCCACGTTCTTTGGTCTTAAAACCTTGCGATCCCCGTCCGGCGGGCCTCGGCGGCCACGGCGTCCGCGACGGCCTGGGCGGCCTCCCGGTTCAGGGGGGAGGGGAGGATGTAGTCGGCGGAGAGGGCCTCGGTGGGGACCATGTCCGCCAGCGCCTGGGCGGCGGCGTGCTTCATGCCCTCGGTGATCTGGACGGCCCCGCAGGACAGGGCGCCCTTGAACAGGCCGGGGAAGACCAGCACGTTGTTGATCTGGTTGGGGAAGTCCGAGCGGCCGGTGCCCACCACGGCCGCGCCGTGGGCCTTGGCCACGTCGGGCATGATCTCCGGCACGGGGTTGGCCATGGAGAGGATGATGGGGTCCTTGGCCATGCTCTCCACCATCTCGCCGGTGACCAGGCCGGGGCGGGAGACGCCGATGAACACGTCGGCCCCCTTTAAGGCGTCGGCCAGGGAGCCTCTGCGGCCTTCCCAGTTGGTCCGGGCGGCCAGCTCGGCGTGGTGGCCGGTGAGCTTGGGGTCTCCGGCCCAGAGGATGCCGTCCCTGTCGCAGAGGGTCATGTTGGCAAAGCCCAGGTCCAGCAGGAGCCGGGCGGCGGCGCCTCCGGCGGCCCCGATGCCGTTGATGACGATGCGTGCGTCTGCCTTCGCCTTGCCCACCACCTTCAGGGCGTTGGTGAGGGCGGCGGTGATGACCACGGCGGTGCCGTGCTGGTCGTCGTGGAAGACGGGGATGTCACAGACCTCCTTCAGGCGGCGCTCCACCTCGAAGCAGCGGGGCGCGGAGATGTCCTCCAGGTTGATGCCGCCGAAGCTCTTGGAGATCAGCGCGATGGTCCTGACCATCTCGTCCACATCCTGGGTGTCCACGCAGATGGGGAAGGCGTCTACCCCGGCGAACTCCTTGAAGAGGACGCACTTGCCCTCCATGACGGGCATACCGGCCAGGGGGCCAATGTTGCCCAAGCCCAGGACGGCGGAACCGTCGGTGATAACGGCCACCATGTTCTGGCGGCGGGTGAGGGAAAAGGACATGGCGGGGTCCTTTTGGATCTCCAGGCAGGGGGTGGCTACCCCGGGGGTGTAGGCCAGGGAGAGGTCCTTCTGGGTCTGGATGGGGCAGCGGGAGACCACCTCCAGCTTGCCCTTCAACGCATAGTGTAAAGCCAAAGATTCGGCGCTGATGTCCATGTTGTGTTCCTCCTTCGGGGGTGCGGATGGGTCTGAGTCATACCATTTTTTCGGGGTGGAAGGCCTCGTCGAAGCCCTCGGGGGTGAAGAAGCCCAGGGTCACGGCGGCCTCCTTGAGGGAGATGTTCTCCTTGTGGGCCTTTTTGGCGATCTTGGCCCCGTTTTCATAGCCCACGATGGGGGTCAGAGCCGTGACGGTCATCAGGGAGCGGTCCAGGTAGGCAGCCATCCTCTCCCGGTTGGCCGTGATGCCGGACAGACACCGCTGAACGAAGGAGTTCATGCCGTCGGCCAGGAGCCGCGCGGACTGGAGGTAGTTCAGGGCGATGACGGGCATGTAGACATTCAGCTCAAAGTTGCCCTGGGAGGCGGCGATGCCCACGGCCGCGTCGTTGCCCATGACCTGGACGGCCACCATGGTCAGGGCC
This sequence comes from uncultured Eubacteriales bacterium, assembly GCA_934572535.1. Classification (GTDB taxonomy): domain Bacteria; phylum Bacillota; class Clostridia; order Oscillospirales; family Oscillospiraceae; genus Evtepia. The sequence continues at coordinate 70,889 of CAKTLJ010000005.1, read as the reverse complement.
TCGCACTGGGTCGGGTTGATCTTGCCGGGCATGATGGAGGAGCCTGGTTCGTTCTCGGGCAGAACGATCTCTCCCAGGCCGCACCGGGGGCCGGAGGCCAGCCAGCGGACGTCGTTGGCGATCTTCATCAGGTCAGCGGCCAGGGCTTTCAGCGCGCCGTGGGAGAAGACCAGGGCGTCCTTGGCGGTAAGGGCGTGGAACTTGTTGGGGTTCGTGCGGAAGGGCTGGCCGGTGCGTTTGGCCACCTCCTCGGCGGCGACCGCGCCAAAGGCAGCGGGGGCGTTTAAGCCGGTGCCCACGGCGGTGCCCCCCAGCGCCAGCTCATAGAGGGGGTCCAGGGAGGCGACGAGCATATCCCGGGCGTGCTCCACCATGCTCCGCCAGCCGCTGATCTCCTGGCCGAAGGTGATGGGGGTGGCGTCCTGGAGGTGGGTGCGGCCGGTCTTGACGAGCGTCATGTTCTCTGTTTCCAGCCTCCGCAGGCAAATGAGCGTGGCGTCCATGGCGGGGAGCAGTCGCTCCTGCACGGCGGTCACCGCCGCAATGTGCAGGGCGGAGGGGAAGGTGTCGTTGGAGCTTTGGGACATGTTCACATGGTCGTTGGGATGGAGGAGGTGCTTGCCTGCCTGGGCGTTGCCGTAGTTGGCCACCACCTCGTTGACGTTCATGTTGGTCTGGGTGCCGCTGCCGGTCTGCCAGACGGACAGGGGGAAGTGGCCCGCCAGCTTACCCGCGAGAATATCCTGGCAGGTAAGCTGGATCAGGTCGGCCCGGGCCTGGTCCAGCTTGCCCAGGCGGCAGTTGGCGGCGGCGCAGGCCTGCTTTAAGACGGCGAAGGCCCGGATCAGGTCGTCGGGCATCTTCTCCTCCCCAATGGGGAAGTTTTCAAAGCTGCGCTGGGTCTGCGCGCCCCAGTAGCGGTCAGCCGGGACGGAGACCTCGCCCATGGTGTCGTGTTCGATTCTGGATTCCAAATGGATACGCCTCCATGTATAAAAAATACGCAGCGAAGCGGCTGTTCAGCCGCCTCGCTGCGGTTGAAGCTCAGGGCTTGGGGTCCACAGGCGTGAAGTCCAGCGTCATCTTGGAAAAGATGTCGTTGAAGCTGCCGCAGTTGCGGACCACCGCGCCGGCTTTCGCGTCGAAGACCAGCGGGGGCGTGTTGATGAGCACCAGCTTGTGGCCCTGGTAGGCCTTCATCAGGTTGGGGACGGGAAACTCCCGCAGGGCCGAGCCGTCGATGACCAGGACGTCGGATGCCTTCACATACTCGATGGCCCGGGCCAGCAGCTCCAGGTCGTAAGGCTCTTCCTCCAGGACGATGGCCGGGCGGATGTAGTCGCCGCACATGTCCACGGTACACTGGGGGACCACAGTGGGGCAGTCGGCGATCTTGAAGAAGTCCATATACTCGTCGCACTTGGCGCACCAGGTCCGCATGACTGAGCCGTGCAGCTCCAGGACGTTCCGGCTGCCGGCCTCCTGGTGGAGGCCGTCGATATTCACCGTGAGGATGGCCTTGAGCTTTCCGGCCTCCTCCAGCCGGGCCAGGGCCTCGTGGGCGAGTCCGGGCTGGGCCTCCAGCAGCGGGGCCAGGACCTTTTCCCGGTACCAGCGGAAAAAGATGGTGGGGGAGCGCTGGAGAAAGGAGAGGCGGAGCATCTCACGGGGGGAATAGCGGTACTTTTTGGAATAGTCGGCATCCATCTCCCGGTAATCCGGGAAACCGGCGTCTGTGGAGAAGTCCTGGCCGGAGATGAAGACCACGTTGTCGCTCTCGTTGATCCATTTTTCCAGGAGCGAAAGTTCAATGGACATGCGAATTTCCTCCTTTTGTTGGGGGGAAGCCCCCGGGTCAGCGCACCACGATCTGAGAGAAGACCTCCCCGATGGGGGCGTTGATGGCCAGGTTGGCGTAGCTGTCCATGCTGGTCCGGGACTTGTTGATGAGCACCAATTTCTTGCCCTTGTAGTAGTTCATCAGTCCGGCGGCGGGATAGACCACCAGGGAGGTGCCGCCGATGATGAGCATATCGGCCTGCCGGATGGCGTTGATGGCGCCGGAGAGTACGTCGGGGTCCAGGGCCTCCTCGTAGAGGACCACGTCGGGCCGGATGATGCCCCGGCAGTCGCCGTTGTCGCAGTAGGGCAGGCGCTTGCTGTTGGCGATCACAGAGGCGGGGAACTTTTTGCCGCAGCGGGGGCAGTAGTTGCGCAGGGTAGAGCCGTGGAGTTCATAGACCACCTTGCTGCCGGCCGCCTGGTGGAGCCCGTCGATGTTCTGGGTGACCACAGCCTTGAGCTTACCGGCCTGCTCCAGCTCCGCCAGCTTCCGGTGGGCGGGGTTGGGCTTGGCGCCGTCGATGAGCATTTTGTCCCGGTAGAACTTATAGAACTCCCCGGGGTTGTTGACAAAGAAGCTGTGGCTCAGGATGGTTTCGGGAGGATAGTCGTACTTCTGGCTGTACAGGCCGTCCACACTGCGGAAGTCGGGGATGCCGCTCTCGGTGGAGACCCCCGCGCCGCCAAAGAAGACGATGTTCTCGCTTTCGTCGATCCAGTTCTGTAACGTAGCAATGTTCTGATCCATGATGATACCTCCTCAATACCAGTGTGCATATGTGGGTTGGATTATCTTCGGGAATTGGGCCGGTGATCCCGTCGGTTCTGCGGGGGATGGGAGCCTCGGCGGTCATCCCGGGATGTGGGATGGTGGTCATCCCAGTAGCTCTGGCGATGGTTGTTCCGGTGGTCCCGGTCGTCGTAGAACTCCCGGCGGGTCTGCTCCTGCCAGCGGCGCTCTTCGGCCTCGCGCCGACGGCGTTCCTGCTCTCGGCGGTGGCGCTCTTCTCGCGCCCGGCGCTCCTGCTCCTGGCGCATCCGCTCCTCTTCGCGGCGGCGTCGCTCCTGTTCGGCGCGGTGGGCCTCCTGCTCTCGGCGGCGGCGTTCCTGCTCAGCCCGGCGGGCTTCCAGCTCCAGCTGCCGGCGGCGGTCCTGTTCGGCGCGGCGGATGGCCTGCTCTCGGCGGCGCTCTTCCTGCTCGGCCCGGCGGATGGCCTGCTCCTCGGCTCGGACGCGGTCGCGTTCGGCCCGGATGCGGTCCTGTTCGGCCCGACGGGCCTCCTGCTCCTGGCGGCGGCGCTCCTGCTCGGCGCGGCGGAACGCCTGCTCCTCCTCGCGGACGCGGTCCCGCTCCTGCCGTTTGCGCGCCTGCTCCTCCTTTCGCTGGGCATAGGCGGCCTCCTCGCGGATGTGCCGCGCCTCGGCGGCCTGGCGCTTCTCTTCCTTGCGCTGCTGGCGCTTTTCCTTCAGCTCCTCGCGCTTCTGAGCCTGAAACCGGCGCAGCACGCCCACCAGGAAGAAGAGGAGGGCAAGGGCCAGGAGGATACGCACGAAGAGGTTGCCCAGAACGATGTCCACGCTGGAAATGAAGGCGCTGAAGGGGGAGAAGGACACGTCGCTGACGGCCACCATGTCCACCTCGGCGTATTGCTCGCCGCCGTAGATGACGGCCACCTTGCCCAGGGGGTCCCCCTTGGAGATGGGGGCGGTGGCGGTGCTGCTGTTCAGCGTCAGGCGGAGATCCAGCTTTGTCTCGTCGTACTGGCCGGGGATGAGGACCTTCAGCGTCTTTTCGGGCTTGAGGACGACGTGGGAAGCCTGGAAGGAGTTGCGCACGGGGATCTCCTCCAGATAGGTATCCTCGTTCAGCAGGGTGGCGGAGGTGAAGTTGGTGTAGCCCCAGTCCAGCAGACGGCGGCTCTCGGCGAACTGCTTGCGGTCCACCTTGTTGTTGCCCAGCTCGGGGTTTTCGCAGCCCAGGACCACGGAGACCAGGGTGACACCCTTCTTTTTGGCGGCGGCCACCAGGCAGTAGCCCGCCTGGGGGGTGCTGCCGGTCTTGATGCCGATGGTGCCGCTGTAGACGTATCCGGCGTACTTGAAGCGGGCCAGCAGGGCGTTGGTGTTGTAGAGGGTCCGGGGTCCGGACTTGTTGGTGGCGGCGGTGGTGTACTGGCTGGTGGAGACGATCTCCCGGAAGGGAGCATGGGTCATGGCCTCCTTGGCCATTTTATAGATGTCTCTGGCGGTGGAATAGTGGTCGGAGTTGTGCAGACCGTGGGGATTTACGAAGTGGGTGTCCTTCATCCCCAGCTCCTGGGCCCGCTGGTTCATCAGCTCCACGAAGGTGGGGATGTCCTCGGAAACGGTCATGGCCAGAATGTTGGCAGCCTCGTTGGCGGAGACCACCAGAAGACAGTAGAGCAGGTCATGGACGGAGATCTCCTCGCCGGCCACGATGTTGGCGGTGGAGGAGTCGTTGGAGATGTCCTTGAGGGCCTCGGAGGAGACCGTGACCATGGTGTCCATGGACAGCTCCCCCCGGCTGATGGCCTCCAGGGTCAGCAGCGCGGTCATGACCTTCGTGATGCTGGCGGGGTATCGCATCTCGTCCGCGTTTTCCTCGTGGAGGACCTGGTCGGTCTCCATGTCCACCAGCAGGGAGGCGGTGGAGTCGATGGTGATGGGCTGCACGCCCTCGTAGTCTATGGCCCCGGCGAAGGGGGCGAGAAGCCCGGTTAAGAGCGATAAGGTCAGAAGAAAAGAAAAGGCTCGAATCAGCGTTTTTTTCATAGGAAACATCCACATCCCGTGTTATAATAACCGCAGAGATCCGCCTGGGCGGATCGCGGCGAAGAAAGCATACCTTTAGAACTAAAATTATAACAAATACAGACAAAAGACGCAATGGGGTGAGGGCAATGAAAGTGATTTTTAAGAAAATATCTCCTCTGGAGGGGGTCGTCCTGCTGCTCACTCTGCTGTTCGTTTTGGGGACGCTTCTGTGGTTTCGCCTCTCCCAGCCCGCTGCGGGGCTTACCTTTGTGGAGACCAGCGAGACCGACCGGACGGTGTCGGCCCCGGAACAGCGGGCCGCGCCGGGGATCCTGGAGGGGGAGGTCCTGGACCTGAACACTGCCTCCCAGGCCGACCTGACCCGCCTGCCGGGCATTGGAGAGAAGAAGGCCCTTGCCATTCTGGCCTGGCGGGAGGAGCACGGCCCCTTTCAGGTGGTAGAGGACCTGATGAGCGTGAACGGCATCGGCGAGAAGATCTTGGCTGACATTCGGCCCTATGTGACCGTCGCGACCCCGGCGGCAGAGGAAGGAGGAACTTGATTTGGCACGGATTCTGGTAGTTGACGACGAGAAGGTCATGGTGAAGGGGATCCGCTTCAACCTGGAAAACGAGGGATACCAGGTGGACGTGGGCTACAACGGCCGGGAGGCCGTGGAGCTGGCCCGGGCCACCGACTATGACCTGATCCTTCTGGATCTGATGATGCCTGAACTGGACGGCCTGGGGGCCTGCATGGAGATCCGCACCTTTTCCACGGTGCCCATCATCATGCTCACCGCCCGGGGAGAGGACACCGACAAGCTCCTGGGCTTTGAGTACGGGGCCGACGACTATATCACCAAGCCCTTTAACATTCTGGAGGTGAAGGCCCGGGTGAAGGCCCTGCTCCGCCGCTCCTCCACCACCCGGAAGCAGGAGGCCCAGCGGGACCGGCTCGTTCGAGGACCTCTCTCCCTGGACAGCGCCTCCCGCACCACCTGGAAGGACGGGGCGGTGGTGGAGCTCACCGCCCGGGAGTTCGACCTGCTGGAGCTGCTGATGAAGAACCCCGACCGGGTGTACAGCCGGGAGCAGCTGCTGAACCTGGTCTGGGGGTACGAATACACCGGGGAGTACCGCACGGTGGACGTCCACATCCGCCGCCTGCGGGAGAAGGTGGAGCAGGACCCCGCCAGCCCCCAGCTCATCCGAACCAAGTGGGGCGTGGGCTATTACTTTAAGGAATCCTGACATGGAACGACAGGAAAACAAGCCCAGGGTGCGGCGGTCGCTCCAGACCCGCCTGGCCATCGGGTACGCCGCCATCATCGCGGCGCTCCTGCTCCTGCTGAACACCTATCCGCTGCTTACCACCCAGAATCTGATGTTCCGGAGCCAGCAGACCGCGCTGCAAAACCAGGCAGCCCTGGTGACCAACTCCCTGACCACCGCCGACGAGCTGACCCCCGAGGCGGTGGAGCAGACCGTCACCCCTCTGGAGGACCTGGATGTGCAGCGGGTCCTCATCACCGACGAGGCCGGGCTGGTCCTCTACGACACGGGGGAGGACTCCCAGGTGGGGAAATACGCCCTGACCCGCGAGGTGGTGTCCGCCCTGCGGGGCAACGACGCCTTTTTCAGCGCCTATCGGGGCGGGGTCTTTTCCAGCCGGGCGACCTCCCCTATCATGACCCGAAATACCGTGGTGGGGGCGGTCTGTCTCTATGAGGTGGACAGCAGCCAGGGCGTCCTGCTCAACGAGCTTCAGCACAACCTGCGGCTGATCTCTCTGGTGGTCTGTCTGGCGGTGCTGGCCCTCTTTGCCGCCTTTTCCCGGATGCTCACCCGCCGGGTGAGTATGCTCCTGGCGGGCATCCGCCGGGTGCGGGAGGGCGAGTACACCCATCGGGTCTCCCTGGACGGCCAGGACGAGCTGGGCCAGCTGGCCGACGAGTTCAACCAGCTCACCGGACGGCTCCAGACCACCGAGGAGGAGCGGCGGCGCTTTGTGTCCGACGCCTCCCACGAGCTGAAGACGCCCCTGGCCTCCATCCGCCTGCTCACCGACTCCATCCTCCAGGATGAGAACATCGACCGGGAGACCACTTTGGAGTTTGTGGGGGACATCGGCGAGGCAGCCGACCGACTCATCCACATCAGCGAGGAGCTTCTGGCCCTGAACCGGCTGGACGAGGGGCGGACCATCCTCCGAGAGCCGGTGGAGGTGGATCGAGAGGCCGAAAAGACCTGCCGGATGCTGGCGCCCCTGGCCGAGGAGGCCCAGGTCGCCCTGGAGAAGGACCTGGAGTCGGACTGCGTGGCCCGGTGCAGCCGGGAGGATGTGGACCAGATCTTCCGCAATCTCATGGAGAATGCCATCAAATACAATGTGCCCGGCGGGAAGGTCCTCGTGACCACAGCCCGGGAAGGGGAGCGGATCCGTCTGGAGGTGGCGGACACCGGCGTGGGGATCCTCCGGGAGGACATGGACCGGATCTTTGAGCGGTTCTATCGGGTGGACAAGGCCCGCTCCCGGGCCGCCGGCGGCACCGGCCTGGGCCTGTCCATCGTCCGGGACACCGTGCGCAGCCACGGCGGACAGATCTCCGTGGCCCCCCGGGAAGGGGGCGGCACGGTCTTTACCGTTTACCTGCCCGTCTGGAAGGAGGGATCCCCATGAGGAAGGCTCTGTCGGTCCTGGTTCTCCTCGCCCTCGTTCTGCTCTCCGGCTGCGTCGGGCAGAGCGGCGCAGGAAACGCCTACGACGTGTATTTTCTCGCTTGGGACTCCGAGCGGGAGGCCGCGCTGGTGGCCGAGCGGCGTACCCTCTCCCCGGAGGAGGATGTGGTGGAAGGGCTGCTGAACAGCCTGCTCGACGGCCCAAGTGAGGAGGGCCTGCTGCGGGCCATCCCCGACGGCGTGACCCTGCGGGGGTGGACCCTGGAGAACGGCCTGCTCACCGTGGATCTTTCCGGCCGCTATGGGAATCTGTCCGGCATCGCGCTGACCCTGGCGGACTACAGCGTGGTGCTGACGCTCACCCAGCTGGACGCGGTGGATACGGTGATGATCACCGCCGAGGGAAAGCTGCTCTCCTACCGGGACCACCAGCGGCTCACCGCCGACGACGTGCGGACCCGCCTGCTTCCCATGGAGGAAGACCCGTGACCGCGCTGCATACTGGATACGAAAAGGGCAAAGGAGGCGAACTCCTTTGCCCTTTTGGCATCGTGTTTACGCTTAGAGGGTCCACTCGCTCTTGTCCGAGTGGAGCAGGTGGTGGGCCTTGGGACTCAGCGGCTTTTCCAGATACTCTTGATAGAGGGTCTGGATCTCGGGGTTCTCGTGGGAGAAGCGGAGCGGGTTTGCGGCGTCCAGGTCATACAGCTGGGAGCTTCGCGGTCCGGCCAGCTCCAGGCCGTCCCGGATGGGCTGCCCGCCGCCGCCGGCACAGCCGCCGGGGCAGGACATGACCTCTACGAAGTCGTACTGAACCCTGCCGCTCTGGATGGCATGGATCAGCTCCCGGGCGTTGCCCAGACCGCTGATGACGGCCAGACGGACGGTGGTCCCGTCGATCTCAAAGGTGGCGTCGCGCCAGCCGCCGGACCCGCGGACCTCCCGGAAGGCGTCGGGGTCGGGGTTCTGACCGGTGATGAGGTAGTGCGCGGTGCGCAGGGCGGCCTCCATGACGCCGCCGGCCGCGCCGAAGATGAGGCCCGCGCCGGTGCGGGTGCCCATGGTCGTGTCAAAGTCCTCTTCGGGCAGGGCGCGGACGTTCACCTGGAAGGCGCGGAGCATACGGACCAGCTCCCGGGTGGTCAGGACCGTGTCTACGTCCCGGAAGGCGGCGTCGTTGACCTCGCGCACGCTGCTCTCGTACTTCTTGGCGGTGCAGGGCATGATGGACACGCAGCAGATGTCCTCGGGGTCCACGCCGATCTTTTCGGCAAAGTAGCTCTTGGTCACCGCGCCGAACATCTGCTGGGGGCTCTTGGCGGTGGACAGATGGGGGACCATGTCTGGGTACTCCAGCTTCAGGAAGCGGACCCAGCCGGGGCAGCAGGAGGTGAACATGGGCATGGGGTACTGGCCGGGGTTGGTCAGACGCTGGATGAACTCGCTGCTCTCCTCCATGATGGTCAGGTCGGCGGAGAAGCTGGTGTCAAAGACGTAGTCCGCCCCCAAGGCCCGGATGGCGGCGACCATCCGTTTTTCAGTGGCCAGCTTCGGCGGCAGCCCCAGGCTGTCAGCCCAGGCGGCGCGGACGGCGGGGGCCACCTGGAAGACGACCGTCTTCTGGGGGTCGGCCAGGGCGGCGAAGACCTTCTCGGTGTCGTCCCGCTCCCGGAGCGCGCCCACGGGACAGTGGGTGATGCACTGGCCGCACAGGGAGCAGTTGACCTCGTCCATCCGCAGGCCGCCCCGGACGCGGATGTTGGTGTGGGAGCCGGAGCCGGTGACCTCCCAGACGTGCAGGGACTGGACCCGGTCGCAGATCGAGACGCAGCGCAGACATTTGATGCACTTGGTGCTGTCGCGGAGGATGGGCAGGGTGGGATCCCAGGGTCGCCGGGCGGCGCTCTGGGAGAAGGGGACGTCCTGGATGTTCATGTCCTTGGAGAGGGTCTGCAAGGTGCAGTTGCCGCTGCGCACACAGGTGACGCAGTGGTCCACGTGCTGGGACAGAATGAGCTCCACGTTGGTCTTTCGGGTGACGCGGACCCGCTGGGTGTTGGTGTGGACCACCATGCCGTTTTCCGCCAGCGTGTTGCAGGCGGTGGCCAGTTTGTCCACGCCCTCGACCTCCACGGCGCAGATGCGGCAGGAGGCCACTTCGTTGACGTCCCGCAGGTAGCAGAGGGTGGGGATCATGATGTCAGCCTGCCTGGCGGCGTCCAAGATGGTGGAGCCGTCCGGCACGGTGACGGTCTTTTTGTCGATAGTCAGTGTTACCATGTGGTTTTTCTCCCTCCCTTGAAGCCGGCGTGGCCATAGTGGTCACAGCGCAGGCAGCGGCTGCATTCCTGGGCCATTTCCTGCTCAGACATGCAGTTTTCCATGAGTTCGAAGTCGTTTTTCCGCCAACTGGCCTCGCGTTCGGTCAGGTCGATACGGCCGGTGGCCTGTTTCAGGCGGAAGGGAGCGGGGGGGATCTCCAGGTTGGCGGAGATGTCGGTGTGGCAGCCCAGGTATTCATCGATACTGGCGGCAGCCACCTTGCCGGCCTCGATGGCCAGGATGACGGTGGCGGGGCCGGAGACGCAGTCGCCGCCGGAGAAGACCCCGTCCAGGCCGGGGACGCTGCCGTCGGGACCTGCCACGATGGTGCCCCCCTTGGCGGGGATGCCCTCCCGGACGAAGGGGTCGGAGTCCACCCGCTGTCCCACGGCCATGAGGATGATGTCGCAGGGGATGAGCTCCTCGGGCTGGTCGGCGTTGCGGGGAGAGGGTCGCCCGCCCTTGACCTCACCGATGACCTGGGGCTGGACAGCCAGACCGGTGACGCGGCCGCTGGTGGAGGTCTCCACCCGGACCGGAGCCTTCAGGGGGAGGATCTCGCAGCCCTCGGCCATCGCGCCCTCCACCTCTTCGGGCAGGGCGGTCATGTCGGAGATCCGGCGGCGGTAGACGCACTTCACCGAGGCGGCGCCCAGACGGACGGCGGTGCGGGTGGCGTCCATCGCCACGTTGCCGCCGCCCACGATGACCACGCGCTGGCCGGTGAAGTTGGGCTTTGCCTTGCGGGTGGTGGTGTCCAGCAGCTCAATGGCGGCCAGGACGCCCTGGGACTCCTCCCCGGGGATGCCCAGGGGCTTGTGGAGGGCAGCGCCGATGGCCAGATACACGCTGTCGTGCTCCTGGCGAAGCTGCTCCAGGGTGACGTCCTTTCCGATGGTGCAGTCCAGCTTGACCTCCACGCCGGTGGAGAGGATGCAGTCGATGTCCCGATCCAGGTAGGAGCCGGGCAGACGGTAGCTGGGGATGCCGTAGCGCAGCATACCGCCCAGCTTGTCGTTCTTTTCAAATACGGTGACTCTGTGTCCCATGAGGGACAGGAAATAGGCGGCCGTCAGGCCGGAGGGGCCGCCGCCTACGATGGCGATGTGCTTGCCGGTGGGCGGGGCGCAGGCCGGGGCGGGGACGTGGTCCACGTGGTCCACGGCAAAGCGCTTGATGCCCCGGATGTTCAGGGGCGCGTCCACGATGGAGCGGCGGCAGTGGGTCTCGCAGGGGTGTTCGCAGATGAGACCACAGACCGAGGGGAAGGGATTGTCTTTGCGGATGAGGCGGATGGCGTCCTCGTAGCGCTCCTCGCCGACCAGAGAGATATAGCCGGGAACGTCCACGTGGGCGGGACATAGCTCCACGCAGGGGACGCTCTTGAAGTTTGCGGTGCAGCTTCCGTGGATAGCGTGGGCCATGTAGTCGTCGTGGAAGGCCACGTAGCCGTCCAGGACCATCTGGGCCGCCTCAAAGCCAATGGCGCAGTCCGCGCTGTCTACAATGGCCTGGGCAGAGCGGAGGATGGTCTCCATGTCAGCCTCGGAGCCCTGCCCGTCCAGCAGCCGATCCAGCAGGTCGGACAGGCGGTCAAGGCCGATGCGGCAGGGGACACATTTGCCGCAGCTCTGGGCCAGACAAAGCTTCAAAAAGGCGCTGGTCAACTCCACGGGACAGTTTCCGCAGGGGGCGGAGGAAATGCGCCGCTCCATGTCGGCGTACAGATCATCCACCGTGCGCTGGGCGTTTTCCCAGGGGGTGATACTAAGCCTGCTCAAAATCGAATCACTCCTGTTGCGATAAATTTGCCCCTGTTCACGGCGGACAGCCACAGGCATGGGACATCTCGTTGCCTAATCGGGGGGACTTCTATTTTCGGGTAGGCCGGGAGCAAACGTCCCGGTGGGTGTCTTTTGAGTACAATAATTATAGTATTTTGACAGGGAAAAAGCAATAGATATTCATTGTGGCCTGAATGCGAAAAAATGTCTATAATTTCGTAAAAACAAGTAGAAATAAATGGGGATTATCCACTGATTCCACAAAAAAACAGCGTGTTTACGCGCCTAGGAGGGCGGGTTATCGGGCTTTCACCTATAAATAAAAGGAATCGAGGGGATTGACCAATTGGGGGGATGGAAGTATAATCCTACATTATCCTGTTTTTTCGTATAAAACACAGGGGGATCTCCCCTGATGATCCAGAGCAAGGAGGACCACAGGTTATGAGCAACTACAAGAGAGGGACCAACTGCCTGCACGCCGGTTACGTGCCTGAGAGCGGCGAGCCCAGAAACATCCCCATCATCCAGAGCACCACCTTCCGCTACGGGACCAGCGAGGCCATGGGCAAGCTCTTCGACCTGGAGGCCGAGGGCTACTTCTACACCCGGCTCCAGAACCCCACCAGCGACCGGGTGGCGGCGAAGATCTGCGCCCTGGAGGGGGGCACCGCCGCTATGCTGACCTCTTCCGGCCAGGCCGCCAACTTCTTCGCCATCTTCAACATCTGCTCCGCCGGGGACCATGTGGTGGCCTCCGCCACCATCTACGGCGGGACCTTCAACCTCTTTGCCGTGACCATGAAGCGCATGGGCATCCACTTCACCTTCGTGGACCCCGGCTGCTCCCAGGAGGAGCTGGAGGCGGCCTTCCGCCCCGAGACCAAGGCGGTCTTCGGCGAGACCATCGCCAACCCCGCGCTGACCGTTCTGGACATTGAGAAGTTCGCCAAGGCAGCCCATGCCCACGGCGTTCCCCTGATCATCGACAACACCTTCCCCACCCCCATCAACTGCCGTCCCTTCGAGTGGGGGGCCGACATCGTCACCCACTCCACCACCAAGTATATGGACGGCCATGCCAACCAGGTGGGCGGGGCCATCGTGGACAGCGGCAATTTCGACTGGACCAAGTACCCCGACAAGTTTCCCGGCCTCTGCACCCCCGACGAGAGCTACCACGGCGTGACCTACACCGAGCGCTTCGGCCTGGGCGGGGCCTTCATCACCAAGGCCACCGTTCAGCTCATGCGGGACTTCGGCAGCACGCCCGCGCCCATGAACGCCTACCTGCTGAACGTGGGCCTGGAGACCCTCCACCTGCGGATGCCCCAGCACTGCGCCAACGCGCTGGCTGTGGCCCAGTTCGTAAAGGACCACCCCAAGGTGGCCTGGGTCACCTATCCCGGCCTGGAAGGGGACAAGAACCACGAGATGGCGCAGAAGTACCTGCCCAACGGCACCTGCGGCGTGGTCACCTTCGGCGTGAAGGGCGGGCGCAAGGCGGCCGAGACCTTCATGGCCGGTCTGAAGCTGGCCTCCATCGCCACCCATGTGGCCGACGCCAAGACCTGCGTCCTGCACCCCGCTTCCGCTACCCACCGCCAGATGTCCGACGAGGAGCTGGAGGCGGCCGGTGTGTCCCCTGACCTGATCCGCCTGTCTGTGGGCATCGAGGATGTGAACGACCTGATCGCTGACCTGACCCAGGCGCTGGACAACGTTTGATTTTGGAGGAGGGACTCGCCATGAGTTCCAAGAAAAGCCTGCTCTTTGTCTTCATTGCCGCGGTCCTCTTCAGTATCGGCGGCCTGTGCGTGAAGGTCATTGCCTGGAACGCGCTGTCCATCAATGCCTTCCGCAGCATCATTTCCGCCGGGATGCTCTTCGCCTTCGCGAAGGCCACGCGCCATGCGCTGAAACTCACGCCGGGGGTCTTCGCCGGGGCCTGCGCCATGTGCGCCACCACGACCCTCTATGCCATGGCCAACAAGCTCACCACGGCGGCCAACACCATCCTGCTGCAATTTTCCGCTCCGGTCTTCGTGATCCTCTTCATGTGGCTCCTCTTCAAGGAGCGACCCAAGCGGCTGGACGTGATCACCTGTCTCATCGTCTTTGGGGGCATCGCCTGCTTCTTCCTAGACGGTCTGGGCAGCGGCAATATGCTGGGGAACGTCCTGGCGCTGCTGTCCGGCGTGGGCTATGCCTGGGTCTTCCTGCTGGGCAAGATCCCCGGCGGCGACCCGCTGTTTTCGGCCATGCTGGGGCAGGCCATGGGCGGTCTCATCGGCCTGCCCTGGCTGGTCCGGGAGACCCGGTTCGACGCCGTTACCCTGACGGCGGCCATCCTCCTGGGGGTGTTCCAGCTGGGCCTGGCCTATATCTTCTTCACCGCCGGTATTCGCTACGCGCCTCCCGTCTCGGCCGCTCTCATGACGGGCATCGAGCCGATTTTGAACCCGGTGCTGGTGGCTGTCGTGCTGGAAGAGGTCCTCTCGCCCCTGGCCCTGGCGGGCGGCGTCGTGGTCTTTGGGACCATCATGGTCTATAACGTGATCGGAGCCAGAGCGGACAAACGGAACGGATCCCAAGGAGAGAACGTATGATCGACATTATCTATCAGGACGAGGCCATCGTGGTCTGCGTCAAACCCTTCCGGGTGCTGTCCACCGACGAGCCCGGCGGTATGCCCGACCTGATCCGGGAGGCCATCGGCCAGCCCGCGGCCAAGGTCCGCACCATCCACCGGCTGGACCAGGTGGTCGGCGGGCTGATGGTCTACGGACTCACCGGCCCGGCGGCCTCGGAGCTGTCCCGGCAGATCCGGGAGAATGCCTTCCTCAAGGAGTACCAGGCCGTGGTCCACTGGCGGCCCCAGTACGATGAGGGGACCTATATCGACCTGCTGGGCCGCAACGAGAAGACGCGGAAGACCTACGTGGCCCAGTACCCGGGCAAGGGCATCCAGCAGGCCGTGCTGCACTACAAGCTGCTGGACAACAAGGGCGGCTTCTCCCTGGTGGAGATCCGCCTGGAGACCGGCCGGACCCACCAGATCAGGGCGCAGTTCTCCCACCGGGGGATGCCCCTGGCCGGGGACCGGAAGTACAGCAAGTACCCGGACCCGCAGGACTGGCAGATCGCCCTCTGGTCCAGCCATTTGCGCTTCACCCACCCGGATACCGGGGAGGAGATGGACTTCCGCCTGGACCCGCCGAACACCCAGCCCTGGGTCCTGTTTCAGGGAGAAGGGGAACCTTCCGCGCTGTGAAAAAACAGAGCGGGGACCATTTCCCCTGCAAGGTGACAGAACCATCTTGACAAGCTTGGAATTTGTGATAAAATGTTTCCCATAATAGCGAGATATGGCAATGAGGAAACGAGCGGATAGAAGCAAGCCCAGAGCGAGAGGGGGAGGGTGCAAGCCCCTTGGCGAAGCTGGTCCGCAGCCACTTCCGAGCTGCCCGGGAGGACCGGGCCGCCCCATCCCCGTTACCGGATGACTTGAGATGTAAGCGAAGGCGAGACGCTTCTGTCGCGCCTGCCCGCGCCGCAGTGCCCGGTGAGGAAACGCTTATAATTAGGGTGGTACCGCGTAGTGTTGTAAAATTCACTCCGCCCCTGAGGATCAGGGGCGGAGTTTTTATTTTTCCCGGAAGCCATCATCATAGTTGGAGGTATGATCTATGCATAAGTATTACGGTTTGAATGAACTGCGGGAGATGTTCCTGACCTTCTTTGAGTCCAAGGGGCATCTCCGCCTGCCCAGCTTCCCGCTGGTCCCCGAAAACGACCCCTCTCTGCTGCTCATCAACGCCGGTATGGCGCCCATGAAGCCCTGGTTCAAGGGGGAGGAGGAGCCGCCCCGCAAGCGGGTGTGTACCTGCCAGAAGTGCATCCGCACCGGCGATATTGAGAACATCGGCCACACCGCCCGCCACGGCACCTACTTTGAGATGCTGGGCAACTTCTCCTTTGGCGACTACTTCAAGCACGACGCCATCCAGTGGACCTGGGAGTTCCTCACCGACGAGAAGTGGGTGGGTCTGGAGAAGGACCGCCTGTATCCCTCGGTCTATGAGGAGGATGACGAGGCCTTCAACATCTGGCGGGATGTGGTCGGCATCCCCGAGGAGCGCATCTATCGCCTGGGCAAGGAGGACAACTTCTGGGAGCACGGAGCAGGTCCCTGCGGCCCCTGCTCCGAGGTCTACTACGACCGGGGCGAGGCCTTCGGCTGCGACAACCCCGACTGCGCCCCCGGCTGCGACTGCGACCGCTTCATGGAGGTCTGGAACAACGTCTTCACCCAGTTTGACAACGACGGCGAGGGCCACTACACCGAGCTGGCCCAGAAGAACATCGACACCGGCATGGGCCTGGAGCGCCTGGCCGTGGTCTGCCAGAACGTGAACTCCCTCTTCGACGTGGACACCGTCATGAACATCACCAACAAGGTCTCCGAGCTGACCGGCGCGCATTACGGCGACAGCAAGGCCGGAGACGTGTCCCTGCGCATCATCACCGACCACATCCGCTCCTCCACCTTCATGATCTGCGACGGCGTGCTCCCCTCCAACGAGGGCCGGGGCTACGTTCTGCGCCGCCTGCTCCGCCGCGCGGCCCGCCACGGCAAGCTCCTGGGGGTCAACGAGCCCTTCCTGTATGAGATCATCGACACCGTCATCGGCGAGAACGAGGGCGAGTACAAGGATCTGCGCCAGAAGCAGGACTATATCACCAAGGTCATCCGCACCGAGGAGGAGAACTTTGCCAAGACCATCGACGGCGGCATGAAGATCTTCTCCGAGATCCTGGCCGTCCACAAGGAGAAGGGGGAGACCGTCTTCTCCGGCAGCGACGCCTTCAAGCTCTACGACACCTACGGCTTCCCCGTGGACCTGACCGAGGAGATGGTCCAGGACGAGGGCATGACCCTGGACCGGGCCGGGTTCGACAAGGAGATGGAAGCGCAGCGCGTCCGCGCCCGGAAGGCGCGAGAGGCCCTGGGCGACCTGGGCTGGTCCGGCGTGGAGTTCGGCAAGGAGGTTCCCGCCACCGTCTTTGACGGCTACGCGCACACCGAGATCGCCGGACTGAAGGTGGTGGCCATCGTGGCCGAGGAGCAGCTGGTGGACGAGATCGTCCCCGGCACCGACGCCATCGTGGTCCTGGACCGCACCCCCTTCTACGCGGAGATGGGCGGTCAGGTGGCTGACCACGGCGTCCTCACCGGCGAGGGCTTTGCCTACACCGTCACCGACGTGCAGAAGAACAAGGGCGGCAAGTATATGCACTATGGCAAGCTGTCCTCCGGCAGCCTGAAGGTGGGCGACACCGTCACCGCGTCCATTGACGTGGAGCGCCGCAAGGCCATCATGCGCGCCCACACCGCCACCCACCTGCTGGATAAGGCCCTGCGCACCGTCCTGGGCGACCACGTCCACCAGGCCGGCTCTTTGGTGGAGCCTGACCGCCTGCGCTTCGACTTCACCCACTTCTCCGCCATGACCGCCGAGGAGCTGGCGCAGGTCAGCGCCAAGGTCAACGAGGCTGTGCTGGAGGGCTACGAGGTGGCCACCGAGGAGCTGCCCATCGAGGAGGCCAAGAAGAAGGGGGCCATCGCCCTCTTCGGCGAGAAGTACGGCGACGTGGTCCGCGTCGTCGATATGGGCGAGGGATACTCTGTGGAGTTCTGCGGCGGCACCCACCTGTCCAACACCGCCAAGGTGGGCGTGTTCCACATCACCAGCGAGTTCTCCGTGGCCTCCGGCGTCCGTCGGATCGAGGCCACCACCGGCAAGGTCTCTCTGGAGAACATGAACCGCACACAGGAGATGCTCTTCGCGGTGGCTTCTTCCCTGAAGACCAAGCCCGGCGAGGTCCGCGAGAAGGCCAAGAGCCTCATGGCTGAGATGCGAGAGCTTCACCAGACCATTGAGAAGTTCAAGGCCAAGGAGGCCACCGGCGAGACCGAGCGCTTCCTCATGGGCGGTCACGAGGTGGGCGGCCTGCGGGTCATCACCGTCACCATCCCCAACGCCGATGCCAACAAGCTCCGCCAGATGGGCGACATCCTGCGCGACAGACAGCCCAACGGCGTGGCGGTCCTCTCCACCGTCAACGACGGCAAGATCACCTTCCTGGCCGCCTGCGGCAAGGAGGCCGTCAAGCTCGGCATCAAGGCCGGGGAGATCATCAAGTCCGTCACCGCCATTTGCGGCGGCAAGGGCGGCGGCAAGCCCGACAGCGCCATGGGCGGCGGCTCCGACCTGCTGAAGCTGGACGACGCGCTGGCCTCCGTGGATGATTTCGTGGCTGTGAAGCTGGGCCTGTAAGCAAAGGAGAGAAGACCATGCTGATCGATTTTTCTGCCATTCCCGAGACCGTCGTCCCCCACATGCGGGACGGGGAGAAGGAAGTGCGTTTGAGAAAGTACCAAGACGAGCTGGGCAAGATCATGCGGGGCAAGCTGGTCCCCGGGGCCTCCATCGGCCTGCACGTGCATGAGACCAGCAGCGAGGTCATCTATATCCTGTCCGGCCGGGGCAAGGTGCTCTACGAAGGGGCGTATGAGCCTCTGGCGCCCGGGACCTGCCACTACTGCCCCAAGGGCAAGGGACACAGTCTCATCAACGACGGGGACGAGGACCTGGAATTCCTGGCCGTCATTCCCGAACAATAACGAAAAGGAGAACTACCATGAGCGACTGCTTATTCTGCAAAATCGCGGCGGGGGAGATCCCCTCCAAGAAGGTCTATGAAGACGAACTGGTTTACGCCTTCTACGACATCGATCCCCAGGCGCCCACCCACTTCCTGGTGATCCCCAAGGCGCACATCGTCTCCTGCGGTGAGATCACTCCCGAGAACTCGGCGGTGGTGGCGCACTGCTTCGAGGTGATCTCCAAGGTCACCAAGGAGCTGGGCCTGACCGACTTCCGCGTGGTGTCCAACTGCGGGGCGCAGGCCGGACAGAGCGTCTTCCACCTGCACTTCCATGTGCTGGGCGGGAGAGATATGACCTGGCCTCCCGGATAATGGCGCAAACGTGGCGGCAGGCTGCGCAAATTGGATCTTATTTTGCCGCAAGGCAGGGGGACGTCTCCTCCTGCCTTGCCTTTTGCATAAAAAAACACCGTATAGAGCGATATTCCGGATAAAATAATACCGTTTGGTAACATTTTCGTTGGTGATGCAAATGTATTTCAGACGAATTGAAGAGCTTCGCACGGATGCCGATCTGCGGCAAAAAGATGTGGCGGAGTATTTGAATATGCACCTGACGGTTTATCGCCGCTATGAGAAGGGCGAGCGGGAGATCCCGGTGTGGGCGGTCATCAAGCTGGCCGACTATTACAAGACCACCACGGATTACATCCTGGGACGTTCTGACCGGCGATGACCCTCCTGTTCTTTACCGTCGGCTTCGCCGCCGCGCTGGCCGCCGGGATCTATCTGCCTGCCCAGGGTTGGGCGCTCGCGGTCGGGCTGGGCCTGCTGGTGGTGTGGCTTGGCCTGACCCTGAGGAAACGGGGGAAGGTGCCCCGCCAGGTCCTCCTGGGCATGGCGCTGGCCCTCCTGTGGCTGACGGCCTACGGGGCTGTTTTCCATGCCCCGGCGAAGGCCCTGGAGGATCGGACGGTCCGCCTGCAAGCGGTGGTGGAGGACTGGCCGGAGATCACGGACTACGGCCTGCGGGTCATGGTCCGCGCCGGGGAGGAGGGCGGACGCAAGGGGAAGGCCCTGTTTTACGGCAGCGCCGACCTGGCCGACCTGCGGCCGGGGGATGCCCTCTCCTGCGTGGCCTATTGCGCCCCGGCGGACCGCGTTCGCGGCGAAAAGAGCCTCTATGATACCTCCCGGGGCATCTTGCTCCATGTGCAGAGCTATGGGGAAGTGACCGTGACGAAGGCCCAAGGGGTCCCGCCGCGCTACGCCCTCGCCATCCTGGCCGGGGCCCTCCGGGACCGGATCGACCAGAACTACCCGGCGGACCAGGCGGCCTTCCTCAAGGCCCTGCTCACCGGGGACAAGTCCGGCCTCAGCGACAGCCTGACCCACCACTTCAACCGGGTGGGCCTGGGGCATGTGCTGGTGATCTCCGGGCTGCACGTGAGCTTCCTGCTGGGCCTGCTGTCCTTTTTCATCAAGCCCAAGGGGAAGGGCTCCCTTCTGGTGCTGGTCGCCGTCTTGGCTGCCTTCTCGGTGATGACCGGGAACGCCCCCGGCACCGTCCGGGCGGTGATCCTCAGCGGCGTGGTGCTCCTGGGCCAGTACCTGGGCCGGGACAGCCACCCCATGCTCGCCCTGAGTCTGGGGCTGCTGATCCTGCTGACGGCCAACCCCTATGCCATCGCCAACCCGGGCTTGCAGTTCTCCTTCCTGGCCACGGCGGGGATCTTTCTTTGGGGTCGTCCTTGGCTGGCCCGGTGGCTTGAAGCGGTTCCGAAGCACTACCGGCGGTGGCTGGCCCCTCTGCTCAGCCTTCTGGCGGTGAGTCTGGGCTCCATGGTGCTGACCGTGCCGCTCTCCGCCCTGTACTTTGGGCGGTTTTCCCTCCTCGCGCCCCTGTCTAACCTGCTCGCCGGCTGGGCGGTCGCCCTGGCCTTCGCCGGGGGAATGTTGACCCTGCCCATCCTGGTCCTGGTCCCGCCCCTGGGCCACGCCGCCGCTGGGCTGGTGGGCCTTCCCATTCGCCTTGTCCTGTGGTATGCTGAAAAGGCCGGTCGCCTCTCCCTGGCGGCCCTGACCATGGATTCCGGCTATTTTGCCCTCTGGGTGGGCTTTGTGTACCTGATTTTGTGTCTCTACCTCCTTGTCCCCGTCAAGGACAAGCGGCCCGTCATCCCGGTGTGCGCCTGCGTGGCGACCCTGTGCCTGTCGGTGCTGCTGACCGTCCAGACCGCCCGGCGGTCCGATTTGACGGTGACGGTCCTGGACGTGGGCCAGGGGCAGAGCGTGGTGCTGACCGCGGGCAACACCACAGCCCTGGTGGACTGCGGCGGGACCAAGGCCCCGGGCGACACGGCGGCCACCTATTTGCAGTCTGTAGGGAAGGGGTCCCTGGACCTGCTGGTCCTCACCCACTTCCACGAGGACCACGCCGGTGGCGTGCCGGAGCTGATGAGCCGGGTCCGGGTGAAGGCCATGGCCCTGCCCGATGTGGACCTGGACAGTCCCCTCCGCCAGGAGATCGAGGCCTGGCCGAGGCGCAGGGGGTCGAGGTCCACTACATCACCGAAACCACCGAGGTGGCCCTGGAAAAGGCCGACCTGACCCTGCACCCGCCCCTGTCGGGAAGCAAGGAAGTCAATGAACAGTGCCTGGCGCTGGTGTGTACCAGCGGAGACTGGGACGCCCTCATCACCGGGGACATGCCCCGCGAGGAGGAGCAGCGCTTGGCCGCCCGGGGCGTTCTGCCCGATGTGGAGCTGCTGGTGGCGGGCCACCACGGCTCCAAGAATTCCACGAGCCAGGAATTGCTGGACATCGTCCGCCCCGAGTGGGTGGTGATCTCCGTGGGCTACAACAGCTACGGCCACCCTGCCCAGGAGCTGCTGGACCGGCTGGCCGCCGGGAACATCGCCTGTTACCGCACCGACCAGATGGGGTCGGTGACCCTATATGCCAACCGTCAGGAGGATGGATGAATGGCGAAGAGACCAGAGAAAAAGAACGACGAAGCCTATCGTCAGCTCAAGAAGGACCTGTCCGCCGGGACCATCGGCTCCCTGTATATCTTCCACGGGGAGGAGGCCTATCTGCGGGACTACTACCTGGACCAGATGAAGGGGAAGCTGATCCCCCCGGGGATGGAGAGCTTTAACTATCACCTGCTGCCGGGGAAGAGCCTCACCGTCCAGAAGCTGGCGGAGACCGTGGATGCCCTGCCCATGATGAGCCCCCGGACCATGCTGGTGGTCAGCGACTACGACCTCTTCAAGGCCCCGGAGGGGGAGCGGACCCTGATGACCCAGCTTTTGGAGGACTTGCCGGACTACTGCTGCCTGGTCTTCGTCTACGACACGGTGGCCTACAAGAGCGATGCCCGCATGAAAAAGCTGGCCGGGGCCATCAAGAGCCGCGGCCAGGTGGTCCAGTTCGCCCGCCAGGCCCAGAACGACCTCATCGACTGGATCGGCCGCCGCTTCCGGGCCTTGGGCCACGAGATCGACACGGCCGACGCCCAGTACCTCATCTTCCTCTGCGGCGACCTGATGACCGGCCTGATCTCTGAGATCGGCAAGATCGGGGCCTTTGCCAAGAACCGCCGCGTCACCCGGGAGGACATCGACGCGGTGGCCATCCCCATCATCGACGCGGTGGTCTTCCAGATGACCGAGGCGCTCACCCGGAAGCAGTTCGACAAGGCCTTTTCGGTCCTCAACGACCTGCTCCGCCTCCAGCAGGCCCCCATTATGATCCTGGCCGTGCTGGGCAAGCACCTGCGGCAGCTCTACAGCGCCCGGATCGCCCTGGAGACGGGAAAGGGCAGCCGCTGGCTCATGGACCTGTGGGGGATGCGTTCCACCTACCCGGCGGACAAGCTCATGGAGGCCGCCCGCCGCCACGGCCTGGACGGGTGCAAGCACGCCATGGCCCGCTGCGCTGAGACCGACTTGGCCATGAAGTCCGTGGCCGGGGCCGACGCGAAGGAGCTGCTCATCGCCTTGATGCTGGAGCTGTCTACAGGAGGGTCGTCATGCTGAAAATCAAGGAGGCCATCGTGGTGGAGGGCCGGTATGACAAAAACACCCTGTCCCAGCTGGTGGACACGGTGATCTTGGAGACTGCCGGTTTTGCTATTTTCAAGGACAAGGAAAAGCTCGCCCTGCTGCGGAAGATCGGGGAGAAGCGGGGACTCATCATCCTGACCGACAGCGACGGCGCGGGCTTCGTCATCCGAAATTATCTAAAGGGGGCCTTGCCCCAGGACCAGGTGAAGCACGCCTATGTCCCCGACCTCTTCGGAAAGGAGAAGCGCAAGCGCAAGCCGGGGAAGGAGGGAAAGCTGGGGGTGGAGGGGATGCGCCCGGAGGTGCTGGAGACTGCCCTTCGCCGGGCCGGAGCCACCATCTTGGACGAGGCGCCCAAGACGGCGCCGCCGCTCACCAAGGCCGACCTCTTCGCCTGCGGTCTGTCCGGCGGGGAGGGGAGCAAGGAGAGACGCCAGGCGCTTTTGAAAAAGCTGGGTCTGCCGCAGTATCTCAGCCCCAACGCCATGCTGCCGGTGCTCTCTGCGCTTTACGATCGGGAGAGTTTGTTAGAAGAAATAAAAAATCTGTGATAAAGTCACCGAAATGAGAAAAAATATTACTGAAAAATGGCCACTGAATCTGTGAAGATAAGAACTTTACAAAATCAGTCCAATCGTGTAATATGAGTGTAGAACATGAGAATGACAACACTCAACAATACAACAAAAATTCGCTCCCATGGGAGCATGTTATGGAGGTAATCTTATGGCTAAGTTTGTTTGCGGCGTTTGCGGTTATGTTCATGAAGGCGATGCAGCTCCTGCGGAATGTCCTCAGTGCAAGGCGCCCGCTTCCAAGTTCGTGGAGCAGGGTCCTGACATGAGCTGGGCTGCCGAGCACATTGTCGGCGTGGCACAGGGCGCTCCTGAGGATATCATGGCGGACCTGCGCGCCAACTTCCAGGGTGAGTGCACCGAGGTCGGTATGTATCTGGCTATGGCCCGCGTGGCACACCGCGAGGGCTATCCCGAGATCGGCCTGTACTGGGAGAAGGCCGCCTATGAAGAGGCTGAGCACGCTGCTAAGTTCGCTGAGCTGCTGGGCGAGGTCGTGACCGACTCCACCAAGAAGAACCTGGAGATGCGTGTCGAGGCTGAGAACGGCGCGACCGCAGGTAAGACCGATCTGGCCAAGCGCGCCAAGGCTCTGAACCTGGACGCCATCCACGACACCGTGCATGAAATGGCCCGGGACGAGGCAAGACACGGCAAGGCTTTCGAGGGCCTGCTGAAGCGTTACTTCAAGTAAGAAGCCCTGGATGATCCAGCGTGTTTGAGAGGGAATGGGGAAACCCATTCCCTCTCTTTTCGCAAAAATAGACATGCGGCTCACCGGGGAGGGTGAGCCGCATGTTGATCATAGTGATTGACGCTATATTTCCGGGGTTCCATTTTGTTCCACAGCTTTTCCAGCCACCAGCCGGTGAACAGCCGGGAGAAGAGCCGCCCCATGGTGTCGTTGCCGAAGGCCAGCAGGATCACCAGAGCGGTGAGCAGGGTGTGCAGCGGGGTGAAGTTGGCCGTCAGCTCGAAGTGCCCCATGAGCTTGAGGGGGAAGGCGTGAAGCAGATAGACGGCCAGTGTATTTTTGCCCGCGGTGCTCATCACCGGGATCTTTCGGTTCAGGGCGGGGGCGACCACCAGGAGGAAGAAGGCCAGCCACAGGCAGGCGATGGCTTGAATCAGGAGCTTGGTGGCGACGCCGCACCCCAGCCGCTCGAAGGAGTGGGAGCCGTAGAACATCGCGTTGGGGAAGCGACAGAAGAAGGCCAGGTAGACCGTGGCGGCCAGGACGCCCAGGGTCAGGGCCACGGACACCGGCTTTTTGGAAAAGTGCAGGATCGTGTCCTTGTAGTCCTTGGCATAGTACCCCAGCGCGAAGAAGGGGAGGAAGGAGAAGACCCGCCCCAGGGAGAGAAACTTCCCGATGGTGGGGTCCAGCCCGTAGAAGACGGACAGAAAGAAGAAGAGGGCCAGGACGCAGCCTCGCCGACGCTTGCCCCGGAGGTTGAAGAGGGGGATGAGCAGATAGCAGAACAGGCAGACCATCAGATACCAGAGGGACCAGGAGGGCGTGGTGTACTCCAGAAGGATGGGGTCGTCCTTTAAAAGCCCCCGGAAGATCACGCAATGGAGCGTCTGAAACAGGAAGTAGAGGTAGAGCAGGTGGAAGATGATCGTCCGCCGCTTGTACACCGCGAACCAGCCGGTGATGAAGAGGAAGACCGGCATGTGGAAGGAGTAGATCACCCGGTACAGGCTGTCGTTCCACCCGCCCCACGCCGGGGAAAGGGTCAGCAGATGCCCCAGCACAGCCAGGAAAATGAGGATACATTTCAAGCTGTCAAAGCAATGATCCCGGGGCTTCATGGACAGGGGCATGGCAGGGACCTCCCTAGTGATTTTTGCGATCGTTCGGGTATTATAGCACACTGGCAGAGGCGGCGCAAGCCGAACCGAGGAACAAAAAAGGAGCGAGACGGTTGTCTCGCTCCTTTTGGTATCCAGGGACAGGGAATTACTTCTCCCGGACGAAGCTTTCGGTGGTGAGTTCGTTGTAAAGACCGCGCTGGACATAGTGGGTGTGCAGATACTTATGCGATGCGTGGCCGCCGGGCTCGCCCCATTCCTTGTAGAACTCCATGAGGGACTTGTTCTCGTGGGACTTGCGGACCAGCTTGCGCTCGTCCTCGCCGTAGATGGCTTCCATTCGCTTCTGACGGACGATGCTGATGTCCTGCTTGGGTCTGGGCTGGCCGCCGCCGGTGATGCAGCCGCCGGGACATCCCATGACTTCGATGAAGTGGTAGGGAGAGGTGCCCGCCCGGACCTGGTCCATGAGCTTTCTCGCGCCGGCATAGCCGCTGGTGACGGCGATCTTGACTTCGAAGCCCTCGGCGGCCTTCCACTCGGGCTTCACGTTCTCCAGCTTGATGGTGGCCTCGCGGATCTGATCCAGACCCACGATGGGGGAGACGTGGAGGTTGGGGAAGGGCAGCTCACGGCCGGTGATGATCTCGTAGACGGTGCGCAGCGCGGCTTCCATCACGCCGCCGGTGACGCCGAAGATATCGGCTGCGCCGGTGGAGTAGCCCAGAGGTGCGTCGAAGTCCTCCTCGGGCAGGGACAGGAAGTCGATGCCCATGGTCTTGATGAGGTCGCCCAGCTCACGGGTGGTGAGGACTGCATCCACGTTGGGAACGCCGTCGTTGCTCAGCTCGGGACGGGCGCACTCGGTCTTCTTCGCGGTGCAGGGCATGATGGAGACCACATACATATCCTCGGGCTTCTTGCCCAGCTTCTTGGCATAGTAGCTCTTGATGACCGCGCCGAACATCTCGTGGGGAGACTTACAGGTGGACAGATGGTCCAGCTCGGTGGGATAGGTGTGCTCGATGAACTGGATCCAGCCGGGGGAGCAGGAGGTCATCATGGGCAGGGCAGCCACGCCGCCGGTCAGGACGGCACGGAACCGGTTGAGGAACTCGGTGCCCTCCTCCAGGATGGTCAGGTCAGCGGCCCAGTTGGTGTCGAAGACGTCGTCAAAGCCCAGGCGGCGCAGCGCGGCGGCCAGTTTGCCGGTCTCGCAGCTTCCGGCGGGCAGACCGAAGCACTCGCCGATGCCCACGCGGACTGCGGGAGCGGGCTGGACCACGACATACTTGCTGGGGTCGTTCAGAGCCTTCAGGACCCGGTCTCTGTGGCTGGTCTCCTTCAGCGCGCCCACGGGGCAGACGACCACGCACTGACCGCAGAAGGTGCAGGCGGTGTTGCCGATGGGCAGACTGAAGGCGGGGGTGATGACGGTGTCAAAGCCACGGTTCTCCTCCGCCAGGATGGACGTGGTCTGGATCTTGGAGCAGACGCTGACGCAGCGGCGGCAGAGGATGCACTTGTTGGGATCGCGGGTGATGGACTCGCTGACGTCGATGGGGAGCAGGTTCCGCTCGCCCTCGTAGGGAGAGTCCTCCACGTCCAGCTCGCGGCCCAGGGCCTGGAATTCGCAGTCCTGGTTCCGGGCGCAGGTCAGGCACTTCTTGTCGTGGTTGGACAAGAGCAGCTGATACATGGTCTTGCGGGCGTCCTGGACGCGTTCGTTGTTGGTTTCGATGACCATGCCGTTCTTGGCTTCCACCATGCAGGAGGCCTGCAGGTTCTTGGCGGGAGGGCTGACCTGCTCCACCACGCAGATACGGCAGGCACCGTACTTATGGATGCCTTCCAGATAGCACAGCTTCGGGATGTGAATGCCGTTGAGCTCCGCGGCTTGCAGGATGGTGCTGCCGGCGGGAGCGATACATTCCTTCCCGTTGATGGTGAGTCTGATATCTGCCATTTCACTTACCTCCTGTCGCAACGCAGGCAGCGGCTGGCCTCAGCGCGGGCATCCAGTTCGTGCATGCCCAGGTTACGTTCGCAGAAGCTGCCAACTGCTTCTTCCGCTTCGAGCTGTCTGGTCAGGAAGCGGTTATGCGGGACAATGTCGCCCTCAATGTGATAATCGGTGATCTCCTGGTCAAAGCCCTTGTTGAGCTCGCCGGAGCCGCCCAGGAACTTGTCGATGCCGGATGCGGCCACCTTGGCCTCGTGCACGGCGTTGACGATGTCCTTGGGACCGCGGTGCGCGTCGCCGCCCACGAAGACGCCGGGCATGGAAGTGGCCTGGGTGTAGTGGTCTGCCACCACACGGTCGCCGTTCAGACGGACGGAGCCCTTGATGAAGTTGGTATCGGGGGTCTGGGAGATGGCGGGGATGGCGATGTCGAATTCCTCCACATAGCTCTCTCCGCTGGCCACGGCCTTGCGGCGGCCGGAGCTGTCGAACTGGCCCAGGGTCTGCTTCATGATGCAGATGCTGTTGAGCTTGCCGCCGATGCCGATGAAGTCGGTGGGGTTGACCAGGGTGCGGATCTGGACGCCCTCTTCCAGTGCGTCGCGGATCTCGATCTTATCGGCGGGCATGTCTTCCGCGGTACGGCGATAGAGCATGACCACTTCCCTGGCGCCCAGACGGACGGCGGTACGGGCGGAGTCGATGGCGGTGTTGCCGCCGCCGATGACGGCGACCTTCTTGCCGGTGAAGTCCAGATCCTTCTGCATGACCACCCGCTTCAGGAAGTCCAGACCATGGTAGACGCCCTGCAGGTCCTCGCCGGGGATGTCCAGGCGGAGGGTCTTCTGCGCGCCGATGGCGATGAAGATGGCGTCGTAGTTCTCACGCAGAGCGCGGAAGTAGATGTCTACGCCGATCTTGGTGTTCAGGATGATGTTGACACCGGTCTTCTTGATGTTGCCGATCTCCCGCTTGATGATGTTCAGAGGCAGGCGGTAGTCGGGGATGCCGTAGGTCATGATGCCGCCGGCGCGGTCCTCGGCCTCGTAGACGTCCACGTGGTAGCCCAGGCGAGCCAGGTAGTAGGCGCAGGTCAGGCCGGAGGGGCCGGAGCCGATGATGGCCACGTTCTTATCCAGCTTTGCCACGGGCGCCAGATCCTTGTCGGAGGGGAAGCCGTGGGCGTAGGCCCAGTCGGTGGCGAAGCGCTTCAGCTCGCAGATGTTCATGGCCTCGTCTACGCTGCCGCGGCGGCAGCGGCTCTCGCAGGGATGGGTGCAGACACGGCCGCAGATGCCGGAGAAGGGGTTGTCGCGGAGCATGATGCGGGCCGCGCCCATGTAATCGCCGGTGGCGATCAGGCTCATGTAGCCGGGGATGTTGATGCCGGCGGGGCAGGTGTTCTCGCAGGGGCTGGAGACGATGTCGGAGCAGACGCCTGCGGTACAGAGCTTCTCCACGATGTGCTCTTCGTACTCCTTGTGGAAGTACTTGATGGTGGAGAGGACGGGGTTGGGCGCGGTCTGGCCCAGGCCGCACATGGCGGTGTCCTTGATGACGGAGCCCAGGTGCTGGAGGGTCTCGATGTCGCCGGGCTGGCCTTCCCCGGCCACGATGCGGTTGAGGATCTCCAGCATCCGCTTGGTGCCGATGCGGCAGGCGGTACATTTGCCGCAGGATTCCTCCTGGATGAAGTCCAGGTAGAAGCGGGCGGTGTCCACCATACAGGTGTCCTCGTCCATGACGATCAGGCCGCCGGAGCCCACGATGGAGCCCAGAGCCGCCAGGGATTCATAGTCCAGGGGGGTGTTGATGTTCTCAGCGGTGATACAGCCGCCGGAGGGACCACCGGTCTGCGCGGACTTGAACTTCTTGCCGTTGGGGATGCCGCCGCCGATGGAGTAGATGACCTCGGACAGGGGCGTGCCCATGGGGACCTCCACCAGGCCGGTGTTGATGATGTTGCCGGAGAGGGCGAAGACCTTGGTGCCGGGGCTCTGCTCGGTGCCGAACTGGCGGAACCAGTCCGCGCCGTTGAGCATGATGGCGGGAACGGTGGCCAGGGTCTCCACGTTGTTGATGATGGTGGGCTTGCCGAACAGGCCGCTCTGGAAGGGGAAGGGAGGCTTCTGGCGAGGCTCGCCGCGCTTGCCTTCCACGGAGGCCATCAGGGCCGTTTCCTCGCCGCAGACAAAGGCGCCCGCGCCGATGCGGATCTCGATATCGAAGTTGAAGCCGGAGCCGAAGATATCCTGGCCCAGAAGGCCCTCTTCCCGGGCCATCTCCAGGGACGCCTGGAGACGTTCCACGGCGATGGGGTATTCTGCGCGGATGTAGACCACGCCGTGCTGCGCGCCGATGGCATAGCCGCCGATCAGCATACCCTCGATGACGCTGTGGGGATCGCCCTCGAAGACGGAGCGGTCCATGAACGCGCCGGGGTCGCCCTCGTCGGCGTTGCAGATGATGTACTTTTCGTCACCGGGCTGGTTGTAAGCGGCCTCCCACTTGACGCCGGCGGGGAAGCCCGCGCCGCCGCGGCCGCGCAGGCCGGCCTTTTTCAGCTCCTCGATGACTTCCATGCGGTCGCCCTTTTCCAGGATGCGGGCCAGAGCCAGGTAGCCGTCCTTGGCCACGTAGCTGTTGATGCAGTTGACGTCGATCAGGCCGCAGTTGCGCAGGGCGATACGGACCTGGTCCCGGAAGAAGGCAACATCGTGGATGTTGGCCACGCGCTTCTTCTGGATGCTGTCATAGAAGGTATAGTCAATGACGGGCTCGCCGCCAATGAAGTGCTTCTTCACAACATCCTTCACGCGGTCGGGGGTCATTTCGGTGTAATAGGTTTCGTCGGGCAAAACGTAGACCACGGGGCCTACGGCGCAGGTGCCCATGCAGCCGCGCTCGATGACGGCCACTTCGTCGGTCAGACCGGCCAGCTCCAGCTCTTCCACCAGCGCGTCGCGGACGTCCTTGCAGCCGGAAGACATACAGCCGGTGCCGTAACATACCATGGCAAGATGCTTGTAGTGACCCATCTTCTCCTGGTAAAGTTCCTTCATGCTCTGAAGGTCAGCAATACTTTTAATCATGCGCCAGCACCTCCTTCAGCGACCGCCTCAGGGGCGTCGGCATACAGAGCCAGAATACCTCTGAGCTTTGCAGGGGTCACCTGCTTGTAAACGTCATCATCCACCATCATGGCCGGGGCCAGACCGCAGGCGCCGATACAGCGGGCGATCTCAAAGGTGAACTGACCGTCCTCCGTGGTACCGCCCACTTCTACGTTCAGCTCCTTCTTGATGGCGTCAACCACCTTCTTGCCGCCTCTGACGTAGCAAGCCGTGCCCTGGCACATACGAATGGTGTGCTTGCCGCGCTTCTGGGTGGAGAAGAAGGAATAGAAGCTCACAACGCCGCTGACCTCAGAAACGGGCAGACCCATGCCGTCGGCGACGAATCGCTGGACCTCCATGGGGAGATAACCATAGATCTCCTGGGCTGCGTGGAGGACCATGATCAGAGCGCCTTCCTTTTCTTTGTACTGCTCGATTACCTGCGCGATCTGGTCGAACTCGCTGCCGTGTTCGCATTCGCAGGTCGTGTGTTTCGGACTCATAAGGCTCTCTCCTTTACAGTAGTTTGCATACTCTTATCCCTGGAGCAAGCTCTTGGGAAGCGGCTATGCAAGCGCGGACAGGAGGAAAGACCCAGGAGGAAGGAGGGGGGTCAGATGGAAAACATTCGCCCGGGGCCCAGAGGGAAAGAAATGCAAACTGGGGATAGGGTTCCTGCATCGCTGGATATTCCTACTATCCAAATGTTAAAGATGTTAAAATTTTAACGACTACATCTTACCTCCAAATCCCCCGTTTGTCAATCAAGGGGGGAGGGGGAAAACGTACAAAAAACTACGTAAAAACCAGTAGAAACGAGGATAAATCAAGGATTATATGCCCAAAATGTTGACGTTCTTGAGGAAACAATAAAGAATGTAAAAAAATATACAAAAATACTTTTTCTATCGGCCGTCACATAGTTTATATCAAGAAAATCAGCGGAAGCGACAGGGATCGTCCGAGTATATGAAAAAAAGAAGGAAGGAAGCGGGAGAGCCGGCTTCCTTCCTTGCGGGCTGGGATCACAGTCCCAGGATCTGTTTTTTCTTGGCGTCGTAGTCCTCCTGGGTGATAAGACCGTCATCCAGCAGGGATTTGTAGGTCCGCAGGCGGACGGCCAGGACCTCGTCGTTGACAGGCGAGACATAGGGACGGCCCGCGGGGGCGTCTTCCCGGCCGGAAAGTCGGTTCATCTTATCCTGCATGAGGACCGGGGGCAGGATGGGCACGAAGAAGGCCAGCACCAGGCAGACGACCCGCAGGTCCGAGGCAACGCCCTGGCTGTTGGCCAGGCGGTCCAGCCGCCGGGCGCTCTGGTAGACCCAATAAATGTGGTAGAAGGGGACGAAGAGGCACAGCAGAAGCTGGTTGGTGGGGGTCCGGAACGGCGCTTCCTCCACCTGGTTGAGATACCCGGTGGCGCGGTAGATCCAGATGAAGAACCACACGCCGAAGGTGAAGATCAGCAGCAGGACATGCTTGAGCATGTCGCAGTAGCCGTCCCGCGGCGGGAAGAGCGGCATGGTATCGTCCAGGTCCGGGTAGTCCTCCTGGGGCAGATCAAAGTCTTCGGGCCCGTCATAGGGGGTCTCCACAGGGGGGAGGGGGTCGGAGAAGGGCCGCGCGGGGTTTCCATCCGGGAAGACGAGGGTGAGGGAGAGCAGGAAGTACACCGCGATGGCGAAGAGGTTTCTCAGCAGGCTGCCCAGATAGGGCTCGGCGGAGATGGAGAGGAAGGCCCCGAGGGCGGCGGCCAGGCCGGGCAGGAACCAGAGCTTTTCGGTCAGGGGCTGGTGCTCCAAGAGGGGGTCCAGCACGGCGCAGCCCGCCCAGATCAGCAGGCCCAGAGAGGCCGCCAGAAACAGGATACAGCCCAGGAAGCTCCACACGCTCAGAAAGCTTCGGGGCAGGCTCGCCAGGTTCAGCAGGCACAGGGCGGCTGCCGCGATGGGGAGCATGATGTCCCGGCGGCGGAAAAAGAGGACGACGGCGAAAAAGCCGTACACGCCGAAGCCCAGCAGAGAGAGGAAGATCAGGGAGGCTGGGAGATAGTTCAGGTCGCCGAACAGGCGGAAGAGACACCACAGGGCGTTCAACGCTGTCAGAATGGCCGTGGCCAGAGGGATGGGAGCAAGGGAGCGCTGCTGCATAACGACAGATCCTTTCACAGTTTGG
Organism: uncultured Eubacteriales bacterium; assembly: GCA_934572535.1. Classification (GTDB taxonomy): domain Bacteria; phylum Bacillota; class Clostridia; order Oscillospirales; family Oscillospiraceae; genus Evtepia. The sequence continues at coordinate 39,095 of CAKTLJ010000005.1, read as the reverse complement.
ATACACTTAATATAAAGGATAGGGCACACCTTGTCAATTCTTGCGGGAGAATTGATTTTCTCTTCAAATCTTGCTACAATATCCTATTATGTTACCTGAGCGGGGCTGGACCCCGCGGCAAAGGAAGTGAAGCAATGAAGCTGCTGGTGATCGACGGAAACTCCATCGTCAACCGTGCCTTTTTCGGGATGCACCCTCTGAGCAACCAGAAGGGGTTTCCCACCCACGCCATCTTTGGCTTTTTGAATATCCTCCGCCGCATGGAGGAGGAGGTGGACCCCGACGGCCTGTGCGTGACCTTTGACCGGAAGGAACCCACCTTCCGCCACCTGGCCTACGAGGGCTACAAGGCCCAGCGCAAGGGGATGCCTGAGGAGCTGGCCGTCCAGATGCCCGTGCTGAAGCAGGTCCTGGACGCCATGAACATCCCTCAGTACGAGCTGGCCGGGTGGGAGGCCGATGACCTCATCGGCACCATTTCCCGGAAATGCGAGGCCGTCGGCTGGGACTGCCGGGTGGCCACCGGGGACAAGGACTCCCTCCAGCTGGTCACTGACCACACCTATATCGAGCTGGTCACCAGCCGCATGGGAAAGACCACCACGAAGGAGATGGACCCCGGCGCCTTCCGGGAGACCTACGGCTTTGACGCCCCCCAGATGGTGGACCTCAAAGCCCTCATGGGAGACGCCTCGGACAACATCCCCGGCGTTCCCGGGGTGGGGGAGAAGACCGCCATGGCCCTCCTCCACGAGAACGGGACCCTGGAGGAGATCTATCGGCGGCTGGACGCGGAGACCCTCAACGCCAAGCCCGGCGTGAAGAAGAAGCTCACCGAGGGCCGGGAGAGCGCCTTCCAGTCCTTCGCGCTCTGCACCATCCACTGCGACGCGCCCATGGATTTTGCGCCGGAGGAGACGCTGAAAAAGCCCGCCAACGCCACGCTCCTGCGGGAGCTCTTCCAGGAGCTGGAGTTCTACAAGCTCATCGCTCAGATGGGTCTGGACGCCGCCCAAGGCCCCAAGGAGCCGTGCGCCCACTGCGAGGGAAGCTGCGACATGGAGCTGGTCACCGAGGCGGCCCGGACCCGGGAGCTGCTGGACCTCTGGCAGGGCCAGACGGTCTCCGTGCTCGCCCTGCCCGACCTGGCCGGTCTGGCGGTCTGCTGGGGAGAAACCGGCGAGAAGGCCGGGCTGTTCTTCCAGGATAAGACCCCGGACTACGAGGCATTTTTGAAGGGATTCTTTGGCCCTGGCATCCAAAAGCTGGGCTATAACACCAAGGACGTGATGACGCAGACCCTGCGGCGGGGCTATCGGGCCGAAGGGTTTCTCTTCGACGCGGCCATCGCCGCCTACCTGCTCTCGCCCACGGACGGCAGCTATGACCTGGACAAGGTGGGGGCCCAGTATTTCGCCGAGAGCTTCCCGTCGGCCAAGGACTATCTGAGCTCCAAGGCTTGGAAGGACGAGGAGACCACCGCCCAGGCATATGGCGCCATGGCCAGCCACGCCGCCCTCATCCTGGCGCTCTACGAGGTCCTGCCGCCCAAGCTGGAGGAGCTGGACCTGACGCGGGTCTACCAGGAGATCGAGCTGCCCCTCTGCCCCGTGCTGGCCGAGATGGAGGTGGCGGGGATGCTGGTGGACGACCAGGCCCTGACCCAGTTCGGGGAGGTCTTAAAGACCGGCATTGCCGCCCTCCAGGCGGAGATCTTCCGCCAGGCCGGGGAGGAGTTCAACCTGAACTCGACCCAGCAGCTGGGCCACATCCTCTTTGAGGTGATGGGCCTGCCGCCGGTGAAGAAGACCAAGACCGGCTACTCCACCAGCGCAGAGGTGCTGGAAAAGCTCCGCCCGGCCCACCCCATCATCGACAACATCCTGGAGTACCGCCAGCTGACCAAGCTGAACTCCACCTATGTGGAGGGCCTGTCCAAGGTCATTGCTTCCGACGGCCGCATCCACACCTGCTTCCAGAACACCGTGACCGCCACGGGCCGCCTGTCCTCCACGGAGCCGAACCTCCAGAATATCCCGGTCCGCACAGAGCTGGGCGCTCAGATCCGGAACATGTTCATCGCCCCGGACGGCTGGGTGCTGGTGGACGCGGACTACTCCCAGATCGAACTGCGCCTCCTGGCCCACATGGCGGGGGATCAGAACATGATCGACAGCTTCCTCTCCGGGGAGGACATCCACACCCGGACGGCCTCTCAGGTCTTTGGAGTCCCTGTGGAGGCGGTCTCTCCCGAGTTGCGCCGCCGGGCCAAGGCAGTGAACTTTGGCATCGTCTACGGCATCTCCGGCTTCTCCCTGGCCCAGGACATCGGGGTCAGCCAGAAGGAGGCCCGGGAGTATATGGAGTGCTACCTGGCCACCTTTGCCGGGGTCCGGGAATATATGTACAACATCAAGAAGAAGGGTAAGGAGGACGGATACGTCTCCACCCTCATGGGCCGCCGCCGCTGGCTGCCGGAGCTGCGGTCTTCCAACTACAACCTCCGCTCCTTTGGCGAGCGGGTGGCACTGAACATGCCCATTCAGGGCACCGCCGCCGATGTGATGAAGCTGGCCATGATCCGGGTGTCGAACCGCCTGAAGGCCGAGGGACTTCGAGCCAGGCTCATCCTCCAGGTCCACGACGAACTCATCGTGGAGTGCCCCGAGGAGGAGCAGGAGACCGTGAAAGCGCTGCTCTGCGAGGAGATGGAGGCCGCCGGGCACTTCTCGGTCCCCCTCGTCACCGACGCGGGCGCCGGACGAAGCTGGGCGGAGGCCAAGGGCTGAGCCAAGCCGAAAGGAGAACTACCATGCATTACAAACTGGTCCCCATGGACCGTTCCCACCTGGCCGGGGTGGCGGAGCTGGAGCGGATGTGCTTCTCCGCGCCCTGGAACGAGGCCATGCTGGAAGAAGAATTGTATAACGACACGGCCTCCTTCATCGTGGCGGAAGGGGAGGACGGCTCCGTCCTGGGCTACGCTGGCCTCCACGTGGTCCTGGACGAGGGCTACATCGACAACGTGGCCGTCCGCCCCTCCTGCCGACGGATGGGGATCGCCGACCGGCTGCTGGACGTGTTCGTCCGGTTCGGCCAGAGTAAGCTGGCCTTCCTGACCCTGGAGGTCCGCCCCTCCAACACCGCCGCCGTGGCCCTCTATGAAAAGCACGGCTTCCAGGAGGCCGGACGCCGGAAGGGCTACTATGACGACCCCAAGGAGGATGCCCTCCTGCTGACCCGGACGTTTCCGCGATGACGCTTCGGGAATTAAACGTAGAGGAGCTGAAATGGCTCCACGACCGGGAGCTGAAGGAGGCCTTTCCCGCCGAGGAGCTCAAGCCCTACGCCGCCATGGAGGCCCTGTACCGATCGGGGCTGTATCATCCCGTGGGGGCCTGGGAGGGGGACGAGCTGCTGGGCTACGCCGTCCTGTGGGAGAGCCCGGGGGGAAGGTATGTCCTCATCGACTACCTGGGCGTCACCGCCAGCCGCCGAAACGGCGGCCTGGGCGGACAGATCTTACAGCGGCTCAAAGCGCGCTTCCGGGATATGGACGGCATCATCGTCGAGTCCGAAGCCCCCGATGGCGGAGCGCACGACGCCCTGCGGAAGCGGCGGATGGACTTCTATCGCCGGAACGGCTATGTCTTTTTGGACTATGACTGCGTTCTCTTTGGAGTCCACTACGCAGTCTGCCTGTGCTCCCCCAACGGGAAAGGGACCCCGGCGGGGACGATGGAGGCCCACAAGGCCCTGTACCGCCGCCAGTTTTCCCAGTGGGCCTATGACCGCTACATCCAGATCCCCCGAGATCCGGAGAACCCCCTCCAGCCGCCGGAGTCCTGGGCGGAGCAGACCACCCTTCCTGGGTTGGAAGAGAGAAAGGAAGAAACCCTATGATCATTCTTGCAGTGGAATCCTCCTGCGACGAGACGGCAGTGGCGCTGGTGAAGGACGGCCGGGAGGTCCTGGCCGACTGTATCGCCTCCTCGGTGGAGATGCACAAAATTTACGGCGGCGTGGTGCCCGAGCTGGCCTCCCGGAAGCACATCGAGGTGATCTCCGGCCTGGCCGACGAGGCGCTGGCCCGGGCGGGCCTGGGCCGGGAGGACATTGACGCCGTGGCGGTGACCTATGCCCCCGGCCTCATCGGCGCGGTGCTGGTGGGGGTGAATTTTGCCAAGTCCGTGGCCTACGCCCTGGGGGTCCCCCTGATCCCCGTCCACCACGTCCGGGGCCACATCGCCGCCAACTACATCGCCCACCCCGACCTGGAGCCGCCCTTCGTGTGTCTGTGCGTTTCCGGCGGCACCTCCCTCATCGTGGACGTGAAGGGCTACACCGACATGGAGATCTTGGGCGCCACCCGGGACGACGCCGCCGGGGAGTGCTTTGACAAGATCGCCCGGGTCATGGGCTTGGGGTATCCCGGCGGCGGTCCTCTGGACCGGGCCGCGCAGGGCGGGGACGACAAGGCCTTTGTCCTGCCCAAGGTCCACGTCCAGGATGCCCCGCTGGACATGTCCTTCTCCGGGCTGAAGACCGCCATGCTCAACCTGATCCACAACGCCCAGCAGAAGGGAGAGGCGCTGCCCGTGGCCGATCTGGCGGCCTCCTTCGCCGCCGCCGTCAGCGACGAGCTGGTCCCCCGGACCATGACCGCCGCCCGAGAGCTGGGCTACGGCAAGGTGGCTGTGGTGGGCGGCGTGGCCGCCAACTCCCGCATCCGGGGGGATCTGGAGAAGGCCTGCGCGCAGGCGGGCTGCAAGCTCTACCTTCCGCCGCTGAAGCTTTGCGGGGACAACGGCGCCATGATCGGCAGCCAGGGGTACTACGAGTATCTGGCCGGTGTCCGGGCCGGAACGGACCTGAACGCCTTTGCCAACCGGGATATCTCGCTGGGCTATGAGAGATGATGTTTGCACCGGCAGTTTCCACTGAATGTGGGAAACTCGGTGGAAAATGTGCATAACTCTTTGTAGAATTCTCGCGATACTGGGGAAAATATCGGGGCGGAGAGGCCGTCGCGCAAGGCTTCCGCCCTGGTATACCCAATGTATAGCGAGAAGGGGTTGACAACAGGGGGTTTCTGTGATAAAATATTATCCGCAGATTTGCAAAAACGGATAAGCTGGTGTAGCTCAGTTGGTAGAGCATCTCACTCGTAATGAGAAGGTCGCGTGTTCGAGTCACGTCACCAGCTCCAACGTGTTTGAACGCGATCTGCACCAAAGGGGCCGTCTCACAGCGAGACGGCCCCTTTGCAGTTCAAATCCCAGATGTGATCGACGTCCCGGAGATCCCGGGCCTCGACCTCCCGCTCTATGACAAGCTGGGGATGGCGTTTGATGACGGCCTTCCCCAGACCATGGGGCGGGAGGTTTTTCAACTCTTCAAAGAGACAGGCGGGGAAGATCACCGGGTTGCCCCGCTGGCCCTGGTGGACGGGAAGGTGGATCCTGTCCGGCTGGGCGAAAAAGCTCTGGCAGAGAAGCTGGATGGTCTCCGTCCGCAGCCAGGGCTGGTCTCCCACGAAGAACATGCAGCCGGCGCTGTCCGGCGGGATGTGGGTCAGCCCCAGGCGGATGGTCTTGGCGGTGTCGTTGTTCCGGTCATCGTTGGGGACCGGGGTGAGGCGGAAGGCCTGGGCCAGCGCCAGAATGGGGTCCTCTCGGGCCACCACGGCCACGGTCTGAAAGAGGGCGCGGGGAAGGGCCTGGAAGAGCCGCTGGATCATGGGGACCCCGTCTACCGGGGTGATGAGCTTATTTCCCTGAAAGCGTGTGGAGTGCCCTGAGGCCATGACCACAGCGGACAGGGGGCAGGTTTCTGGTTGCGATGTCATCTCTGTCCTCCCTTTGGCTCATCGGGTGTGGCGGCAGACCAGCTCCAGCACACTGCCCGCGATGCAGCGGGCCTTGTCGGAGATGGTGAAGCAGTTCTTCTCTTCGCCTGCGCGGGGGTCGATGTCGGCGATCTTGAGTCCCTTGGTCACCGGGAACCCGTCCCGGATCAGGTCCCGAAGCAGGCCGGAGATGGAGGCGGGGACAGGGAAGTCTCCCGCTGCGTTGGAGATCACCGCGATGGGCTCTCCCTGCTCCACCCGGTCGCCGATGGCCCGGCGGGCGTGGAGGATCCCCGCCTGTTCGGCGTGGATGACCCGTTTTGCGGAGACACCGCCCACCAGACCGGGGACGCCGGTGTTGGGCTGGGCGGGGCCTGCGGTCAGGATGCGCCCCAGATCGTGCCCCCGCATGGTCTCGATGACGAAATCCACATCGTCCCCCGCCGTGAACCCCGGCCCCAGGGCGATGGTGAGGGGGGCCATACCCCGGTGCGTTCCCAGGTTCCGCTTGGCCAGGATGGCGTCCACCACCACGGCAGGCCTTATGCGGGGGATAGAGGAACCCTCGGGGTCGATGAGGAGGGGGACTTCTCCGGCTGCCAGAGTCCGGGAAAGGTGGGAGAGCGCGGGGATCAGGCGGGCGGTCACACCCTCCACGGTGGCGGTCCCCTGGTAGACCGCTTCGCTGAAGGCGACCTGACGGCGGATGGCGGCGGGCTGGGGGGTCTCCAGGGCGAGAACGGGAAAGCCCGCGCTGTGGAGTCTGTGGATGACGCCGGTGGCCAGGTCGCCGCCGCCGCGAACGAGAATGAGAGGTTGCATGGGGTCGATCGTCCTTTCTAGCGAAATCGGGTGAGGTAGGTCTGGGTGTGGCCCATGGCCTCCAAGAGGGCGGCGAGGGCGTGTCCCTCGGCGGATCGGCCTGCCCCGTCGCACTTGTTGAGAACGATGCGGTACGCCCGCTGGCCCACACCTTTGCGGGAGCCCTGGGGAGAGAGGAGGAGCTTGGCGCAATCCTCGCGGGTGAGGCGGTGGTCCATGCCGCAGCCCAGAAAGTCGCAGACCAGGTTGGGCCGGAAGCAGGCCTGGCCGACGGGCTGCCCCAAGGCGTCCAGCCCCAGAACGGCGATGACCGTGTCGGTGTGGGGAAGGAGGACCGGTTCGTGGTCCGCGGGGAGCTTGCAGGGCCTGTGCTTGGCCCCGTCAGCCTCGATCAGAAGAACGTCGGCGTGTTCCAGCAGCCATGCCAGCAGCAGGGGAGGGGGCGGCCCCAGCTTTTCCGGGGAGACCGCCTGCCCACAGACGGCGTACTGCCCGGCGGCCCAGCATGCTTCACATTCCTGCCAGGTGGCGCAGTGGCGCTCCGGCCGGTAAAGCTTCGTGGTGGTCATCACCGCGGTCCGCTTGCCCTTGGCCTGGCGGTCCGCCGCCAGGTGATAGAGGAGGGTGGTCTTGCCGCCCCCACCCACCAGGGAGATCACTCGCCCCGCCGGGGCGAGGCAGTCCAAGGAATGGCTTTTCCTCCAGCCCTGGTCGCTATGCCATAGGATCTGCATCACAAGCGCCTGCCTTCCTGCGCGTGGAGCGTAAAGCGGTTTTTCTGAAAGGAGAGAAGGCCCTCCTTCTGCATCAGACTCAGTTCGTGGGACAGGGCACTGCGATTGACGCAGAGGAAGGAAGCCATTTCCTCCCTGGAAAACGGGATGGTGAAGGTGGTCTGCTGCTGCTTGCGGGCCTGCATGGTCAGATAGACCAGGATCCGCTCCCGCAGCCCCTTTCGGGACAGGATCGCCAGACGGTATTCCTTCTTCATGTTCTCCTGGGAGATGAGGGTGAGCAGCCGGTTCAGGGCCTGGAGCCGAGATCCCTCTTCGACCATTCCGGGCTGGGTGAGCAGCGCGATGGGGAGGGAGAAGACCTGCGTGGGGAGGGCCGCCACGGCGTGATAGGGCGCGCGCTGGCTTTTGGTGCAGACCAGGTCGGCCCCCAGCGTCTTGGTGGGGAGCAGGACGGACGTGAGGCTGTACTGCCCGCTGGGGAAGAGGTGCATGATGTGGATCCGCCCGCTGAGGAGCACCCCCAGGCGGTCCACTCTCTGCTGGGGGGCGATCACGACCTGCCCCTTTTGGAAGGTTTGCAGATACCCGTGGGGGAGGACCTCCCGCCGGAGGACCGCGTCCGGCAGGGGGGCGAAGAGTTCATTTTTTCGCAAAGCCATGGATACGTCCATATCCAACCTCCTGGGTCTCGTATTGACGTTAAGAATACCACAAAAAAGTTGTTGGGACAACTTACTTTTCGCTGAAAATGAAGTATGGTGAAAAGAACGCCAACTTGGCAAACCCAGAACAGAATGGAGTAAATACGATGAGAAAACGAATGGCCCTATTGACGCTCCTGGCCCTCTGCCTGCTGGCAGGCTGCGGCGGCCAGTCCCAGCAACCTGCTTCCCAGCAGGACAAGACAGAGATCGTCGTCTTTGCGGCGGCCTCCATGACCGAGACGCTGACGGAGCTGGGGGACCGCTACATGGCGGACCACCCCGACGTGACCCTCGTGTTCAACTTTGACTCGTCCGGCACCCTCAAGACCCAGATCCAGGAGGGGGCCGTCTGCGACGTCTTTGTCTCCGCCGGACAGAAGCAGATGGATCAGATGGACCTGCGTGACGGCGGCGAGGAGAACACCGAGGGCCTGGACCTGGTCCTGGAGGGGACCCGCTTCGACATCCTGGAAAACAAGGTGGCGCTGGCCGTTCCCGAAGGGAACCCCGCCGACATCCACGCCTATGCGGACCTGAAGACCGGTCTGACCAACGGGAGCATTTTGATGGCCATGGGCAACGCTGACGTTCCCGTGGGCCAGTATACCCAGAAGATCTTGGCCTACTATGGGCTGGATGAGGATGAGCTGGCCCGGGCTGGCTGCATCACCTACGGCTCCAACGTGAAGGAGGTCACCACCCAGGTGGGCGAGGCGGCTGTGGACTGCGGCGTGATCTATCAGACCGACGCCTTCTCCGCTGGACTCACCGTGGTGGACACTGCTACCGATGAGATGTGCGGGCGGGTCATTTATCCCGCGGCGGTCATCAAGACCTCGGCCCACCCCGAGGCGGCTAAGGCCTTCCTGGACTATCTCACGGGCGACGAGGCCGCCGCCGTCTTTGCCGCCGTGGGCTTCACCCCCATTGCCTGAGCAAGATAGAAAGGGGCGGCTGCGCCATGGACTGGTTTCCACTCTATAATTCCATCCGCATTGCGGCCACCAGCACCGCGCTCATCTTCTTTTTGGGGATCTTTGCTGCCTATTCCATCGCCAGGATGCCCAGACTGGTCAAGGGCGTGATGGACGTGCTTCTGACGCTTCCTCTGGTGCTGCCCCCCACTGTGGTGGGTTACCTTCTGCTGCGGGTCCTTGGCCCGAAGCGGCCCGTGGGGCACTGGCTGCTGGACCTGTTCGGCCTGAAGCTGACCATGACCTGGTGGGCGGGAATCTTCGCTACGGCGGTGGTGATCTTCCCGCTCATGTACCGCACGGCCCGGGGGGCCTTCGAGTCCTTCGACGAGACCCTGGCCTACTCGGCGCAGACGCTGGGCCTCTCCAACCGCTATATCTTCTGGCGGATCCGGATGCCCTGCTGTCGGCAGGGGATCTTGGCCGGGGCGGTGCTGTCCTTTGCCCGGGCCTTGGGGGAGTATGGCGCGACCAGTATGCTCTGCGGGTACACCCCCGGGCGGACCGCCACCATATCCACCACGGTCTACCAGCTCTGGCGGACCAATGACGACGGAGCGGCGGTCCGGTGGGTGCTGGTCAACCTGGCCATCTCCTTTGTGGTGCTGCTGGCGGTGAATATGCTGGAGAAGAAGCCGCTTTCGGCGCAAGGGAAGGGAGGAAGCTGAGTGTCTCTCTCTGTGGATGTGGAAAAGAAGCTCGGCGGGTTTCATCTGAACGTAAAGCTGGAGGCGGGGGACGAGACCCTGGCCCTTCTGGGGGCCTCCGGCTGCGGCAAGAGCCTGACCCTCAAGTGCATCGCCGGTATCGAGCGGCCGGACAGAGGGCGGATCGTCCTGGACGACCGGGTGCTCTTCGACAGCGAAAAAAAGATCGATCTGCCGCCCCAGGCCCGCCGGATCGGCCTGATGTTTCAGAGCTATGCCCTCTTTCCGCACATGACGGTGCTGCAAAACATCCGCGCCGGGGCCAGCCGGACGCCGGACAAGAGGCAGCGGCGGGCGGCGGTGGAGGCTGTCGTGGACAGCTTTGGGCTCAAGGACCTGCTGCAGCGCCACCCCGCCCAGCTCTCCGGCGGACAGCAGCAGCGCGTGGCCCTGGCCCGGATCTTGGTCTCCGCCCCGCAGCTTCTGCTGCTGGACGAGCCATTTTCCGCTCTGGACAGCCACCTTCGCTTCCGCCTGGAGCAGGAGGTGCGGGCGGTCATCCGGAGGTTCGGCAAGACGGTGCTGCTGGTGTCCCACGACCGGGAGGAGGTCTTTCGTATGGCGGACAGCCTTGCCATCCTGGACGATGGGCGGGTGGAGCGCCTGGGGCCAAAGCGGGAGGTCTTCCGCGATCCCGGCACCCGGCGCGGCGCCATCCTCACCGGCTGCAAGAATATATCCCGGGCAGAGCCAGTGGGCCCATACCAGGTGCGGGCGCTGGATTGGGGCGTCACCCTGAGACTGGCCCGGCCCGTGGAGGGCGTGACCGCCGTGGGCGTCCGCGCCCATGACATCCGGCAGGGGGAGGGGGAGAACGCCCTCCTTTGCCGCGTGGTGGAGGAGATCGAAAATCCCTTCTCCCGGCTTGTGATCGCAAGGCCGGAAGGGGCGGCCTCTCCCATTGCGGTTGAGACAAATCAGGCGCGTTGGCGCGTTCAGCCCGGGCAGGTACTCCGGCTCAGCCTGCCGCCCGAGGCGATCTTGCCTCTGCGGGACGCATGAAGAAGGGAAGGATCTGGATTGAAAAAGATCAGTGTGGAAAAGGCCGTGGGCCAGGAGCTCTGCCACGACATCACCGCCATGAAGGACGGATTTAAGGGAGCCGCCTTCCGGCGGGGCCACATCGTCACAGAAGAGGATATCCCCAAGCTGCTGGATCTGGGCAAGCGGACGGTCTTTGTCTGGGAACCCCAGGCCGGGGAACTGCACGAGGAGGACTGCGCCCGCCGTCTGGCCGCCATGGCCCCGGTGGAAGGAGCCGCTTACACCGAGCCCGCCGAGGGAAAGGTGCTGCTGATGGCCCGGCGGCGGGGGATGTTCCGCGTGGACCGGGCGCTGCTGCACCGACTCAATTCCATCGGGGACATCACCATCACCACCCTGCCGGACCATTACCCGGTGGAGGAGGGGGCCCGGCTGGCCTCCATGCGGATCGTCCCCCTGGTGACCAAGGAGGCGCAGATCCTGGAGGCCGAAGCCCTCTGCGCGGGCCGGAAGCTCCTGGAGCTGCTGCCCTACCGACAGAAAAACGTGGGGGTGGTCATCACCGGGTCCGAGGTCTACACCGGACGCATCCGGGACAAATTTGAGCCTGTCCTCCGGGAAAAGCTGAGGGCCTACCCCAGCCAGATCGTGGGGGTCACCATTTGCGACGACGACCTGGAGCAGATCGTGGCGGCGGCGAAGGCGCACCTGGAACAAGGCGCGGAGCTTCTGCTCTTCACCGGCGGGATGTCCGTGGACCCGGACGATCTGACGCCCACCGCCATTGGGCGGCTGGGGGCGGAGATCGTCAGCTATGGCGTTCCGGCCCAGCCTGGCAACATGACGCTGGTGGCCTACCTGGGGGAGATCCCCATTCTGGGGGTCCCCGGCGCGGCCATCAGTCTGCCCACCACGGTCCTCGACGTGCTGCTGCCCCAGGTTTTTGCCGGGGAGAGGCTGAGCAAGGAGGACCTGCTCCGCTTGGAGGAGGGAGGCCTGTGCCAGATGTGCCGACCTTGCCACTGGCCCAACTGTACCTTCGGCCGGTATTGAGGGAAAACGACTTGCCATCGGCCCCCCTTCGGTGCTAAAATACGAGCTGCGGAACAACAGAAACACACAGGGGGGAGCTGTGCCATGAGACAGATGTTCAAATCCATAGAGGAGCGCTTGCTGGCGGGAGAGGACCTGGTCTTGGTCACGATCACCGCCTCCACCGGGGCGACGCCCCGGGGCGTGGGGGCGCGGATGCTGGTGGGCAGGGCCGGTCGGCTCTGCGGCACCATCGGCGGCGGCGCGGTGGAATACCGGGCGGAGCAGATGGCCCTGCGGGCCTTGGAGGAGAAGCGCTCAGACCGGCATGGCTTTTCCCTGACACGAAACGATGTGGAGGACCTGGGGATGATCTGCGGCGGCGCGGTGGACGTGTTTTTCCACTACATCCCGGCGGGGAATCAGGAGACGCTCTCCCTGGCCCGGGAGGCCGAGCGCCTCTTCGCGGCGGGTGAGGCCCTGTGGCTGCTGTCGGATGTCGGGCATGACGGCGGCCTCAGCCTCTACACGGAACGGGAGGGCTTTCTGGGTCGCCCCTGCCCCGACTGGCTCAAGACCCAGCTCACCCGGCAGCCCAGGCGCATCCAGCGGGACGGGGCGGATCACTGCGTGGAGCAGATCAACAGCCCGGGCCGGGTGTATATCTTCGGCTGCGGCCATGTATCCCAGCAGCTGGAGCCGCTGCTCACCCGCGTGGGATTTCGCTGCGTGATGCTGGATGACCGGCCCGACTTTGCCGACCGGGCGCGCTTTCCTACGGCGGAGGAGGTCCGGTGCATCGACCTGCGGAACATCGCCGCGTCGGTGCGCATCGGCTGCGAGGACTATGTCTGCGTCATGACCCGTGGACATGCCCATGACACGGAGGTCCAGGCCCAGGTCCTGCGGCGGCATCCCTGCTATGTGGGGGTCATCGGCAGCAGGAAGAAGGCCGCAGCCGTCAGAAAGACCCTGGCGGAGCTTCACGGGCTGACGGACGAGGAGCTGGACCAGGTGACCACGCCCATCGGCCTTGCCATTGGCGCGGAGACCCCCGAGGAGATCGCCGTCTCCATCGCGGCCCAGCTGATCCAAGTGCGGGCGCAGCGGACCAAGACGCTTGGATAAACCGGAAAACGCTTATTTTGAGGAGAACACCATGGAAGAAACGATCGTATTCTGCAAAGGCGGTGGCTGTACCGCGAAGCTGGGGGCGGGCGTGCTGGACCGCGTCCTCTCTCGTCTGCCCAAAGGTCCGAAGGACCCCGGTCTGCTCATTGGCTATGACAGCAAGGACGACGCTGCGGTCTATCGGCTCACGGAGGATCTCGCCATGGTGCAGACCTTGGATTTTTTCCCACCCATGGTGAAGGACCCCTATACCTTTGGGAAGATCGCGGCCACCAACGCGCTCAGCGACATCTACGCCATGGGCGGCACGGTCAAGACCGCGCTGAACATCGTCTGCTTCCCCGAGTCTATGGACCTGAATATCCTGGGCGAGATCTTGCGGGGCGGCGCGGAAAAGGTCCTGGAGGCCGGGGGAAGCCTGGCCGGAGGGCACTCCATCGCCGACACCGACGTGAAGTACGGCCTGTCGGTCACCGGTGTGGTCCATCCCGACCGCATCTATCCCAACAACGGCGGCCAGGTGGGGGACCTGCTCATCCTGACCAAGCCGCTGGGCGTGGGCATCCTCTGCACGGCCTCCCGGGTCGAGGAGGTCTCTCAGGAGGGGATGGAGCAGGCCATCCGCTGGATGACCACCTTAAATAAATACGCAGCCGAGTGCTGCCGCCCCTATCACATCCATGCCTGCACAGACGTGACGGGCTTTGGCTTTTTGGGCCACCTTCACGAGATGCTGGATGGAAGGCTCTCCTGCCATGTCCACGCCGGGCAAGTGCCGGTGATCCCGGAGGCGCTGGACTGCGCCGAGGAGTTTCTCCTCACCGCCGCCGGACAGCGCAACCGCAACCACGTGAGCCCCTTCCTGGAGTTCCAAGGGGTGCCCTTCGCCATGGAGGAGGTCCTCTTCGACCCGCAGACCTCCGGCGGTCTGCTGATCGCCCTGTCCCCGGAGGAGGCCCCGAAGCTGCTGGCGGACCTGCGGGCCGTGGGCCTGCCCGCCCAAATCGTGGGGGAGCTGACCGAGCGGGAAGAGAAGGAAATGACCGTTACCATGGATGGAAGCGGAGACCTTGGAGGAATCAGAACATGATCAAGCACGTAAACGCAATGGGCGACACCTGCCCTGTCCCTGTGGTCAAGACGAAGAAGGCGATCAAGGACCTGGGCGACCAGGGCGGCGTCGTGGAGATTTTGGTGGACAACGAGATCTCTGTGCAGAACCTGACCAAGATGGCCAACCAGAAGGGCTATGGCGTCCGCGCGGAGAAGCTGGCCGAGCGCCAGTTCCAAGTCGTCATGGAGGTGGGCGAGGGGGACCTCGACCAGGCCGAAGAGGACGCCCCCGCGACCTGCCTGGTCGCCCCCGGCGGAAAAAGGAAGGTGGTGGTTGCCGTTTCCGCGCCTTGGATGGGCGCGGGCAATGAGGAGTTGGGCGCGGTGCTCATCAAGGGCTTTCTCTTTGCCCTTACCCAGCAGGACGACCTGCCCACCACCATTCTGTTCTACAACGGCGGGGCTGCCCTGACCACGGAGGGCTCCGCCGCGCTGGAAGATCTGAAGAGTCTGGAGGCGCTGGGGGTGGAGATCCTGACCTGCGGCACCTGCCTGAACTACTACGGCCTGACGGACAAGCTCCGGGTGGGAGAGGTGACCAACATGTATACCATCACGGAAAAGCTACTGGGCGCGGACCTGGTGGTGAAGCCTTAAATGCGACAGAGAAGCCCCGCGCTCATCATTACCTTTTCCGCCACCACGGACGCCATGGCCATGGAAGCCCATTGCCAGGCTCGGGGCCTGCCCGGTCGCCTGATCCCGATCCCGCGGGAGATCACTGCCGGCTGTGGCCTGGCCTGGAAGACCCTGCCTGGGGAGGATGCCCGCTTTGCGCGGAGTTTGGAAGAGGCCGGGATCCGATGGGAGGCCATGAAGATCGTTGCGCTGTGGGCCTGACCGCACCAGGAAGCAGGCGCTCGGCATCCACAAGAGAGGAGAGGTCCCATGATCTATCTGGACAACGCCGCCACCACCCGGCGGAAGCCGCAGCCGGTCATCGACGCTGTGGTGAAGGCCATGACAACCCTGGGCAACGCCTCTCGGGGCGCCCATGACAGCGCCTTGGAGGCCTCCCGGGCGGTCTATGAGACCCGCTGTAAGGTCGCCCGCCTGTTTGGCTGTGCCCGGCCGGACCATGTGGTGTTCACCGGCAACGCCACTGAGGCCCTGAATATCGCCATCAGCGGCACCCTGCGCCGCGGTGATCACGTGATCACCACGGATCTGGAGCACAACTCCGTTCTCCGCCCCCTCTATCGGCTGGAGGCGGCAGGGACCATTTCCCTCAGCTTCGTTTCGGCGGACCGGCGAGGTCGGGTGAATTACGACGAGTTCGCTGCGCACATTCGTCCGGAGACCCGGGCCATCGTCTGCACCCACGCTTCCAATCTCACCGGGCAGCTGATCGACCTCGCCCGGGTGGGCAGGCTGGCCAAGGAGCAGGGCCTGTTGTTTCTTGTGGATGCCTCCCAGACGGGCGGCTGCGTTCCCATCGACATGGAGGAGATGGGGGTGGACGTGCTCTGCTTCACCGGACACAAGGGCCTCATGGGTCCCCAGGGGACCGGCGGGCTTTGTATCCGGCCAGGGGTTGAGATCCGCCCCTTCAAGGTGGGGGGCAGCGGCGTCCAGTCCTACCGCAGGGAGCAGCCGGAGGAATACCCCACCCGTCTGGAAGCCGGGACCCTCAACAGCCACGGCCTCATGGGCCTTTCTGCCGCCCTGGATCTCATTCAGGAGGTCGGGCTTGAGACCATTGCCGCCCACGAACGGAGCATGATGGCCCGATTCTATGAGGGGGTCAAGGGGATCGAGGGAGTCACCGTCTACGGCGACTTTTCCAGCGAGGCAAGGACGGCGGTGGTGGCGCTGAACATCCGGGACTATGATTCCGGCGAGGTGTCCGACGCGCTCAGTCAGGCCTATGGGATCGCCACCCGCCCGGGGGCACACTGCGCCCCGCGGATGCACCGCGCCCTTGGCACCACCGAGCAGGGGGCGGTGCGCTTCAGCGCCTCCTGGTTCACCACCCAGGAAGAGGTGGACGCCGCCATCCAGGCAGTCAGAGAACTGGCGGAATGATGCATTGGAAACAAAAAAACTCCTTGAATCCCATGGGGATCAAGGAGTTTTTTTGCTCAGAGTCTGGCGCAGTTGGAGGATTCCCCGGTGAGGATCTCCAACCCGTGCGCCAGGGGTTCGACGATGTATTCCAGACATTCCCGAACTGCCTTGGGGCTGCCGGGCAGGTTGACGATCAGGGTCCGGTTGCGGATGCCCGCTGCCGCCCGGGTGAGCATGGCCCGCTTGGTTATCTGCATGGAGTAGGCGCGCATGGCCTCGGGGATGCCCGGGACTGCCCGCTGGATCACGTCCTGGGTGGCCTCGGGCATACAGTCTCGGGGAGAGAAGCCCGTGCCGCCGGAGGTCAGGATCAGGTCCGCCCGACCTTGGTCGGCGATGTCTGCCATGGTCTGAGCCAGCTGCGCCCGCGCGTCGGGCAGGATGGTGGAGGAGACGATGGTATATCCGTTGCCCTCCATGATCCGCCGGATCTCTGGGCCGCTCAGGTCCTCCCGCTCGCCCCGGAAGGCGCTGTCGCTGGATACGAGGATGGCCACACGCTTGCAGTTGCTCATAGACACGCCTCCTCTTCCTGGTGCAAGACCATTTCATCCCCTGCGGAGATGAGGCCACCGTGGAGGACCCGGGCAAAGATACCCTCCGTGGGCATGATGCACGTCCCCATACGCTGGAAAATATCGCAGCCGTGGTGGCATTGCTTTCCGATCTGGGTCACTTCGAGGAGGACGTCTCCGCAGCGAAGCCTGGTCCCCACCGGCAGGGACCGGAAATCGAAGCCAGAGACCAAAAGGTTCTCCCCAAAGGCCCCGGGGATCACGTCCGCGCCGCTGGCCTGAAAGGCCTGGAACTTTTCATAGCTCAAAAGGCTGACCTGTCGGTGCCATGTACCGGCATGGGCGTCCTGCGCCAGCCCCCAATTTTCGAGAAGGACCGCAGAGCCCACATCTTTTTTTGGGGTCCCTTTTTCTGGGCTGATACAGACAGCAATGATGGTTCCCATGGTATTATCCTCCGATTTGACGCATGTTTCGCCGCTCGTCCCCTTGGGTGAAGGGAGCGCCGAAGTGATGGGCGCTGGGTTTGGCGCGGATGGCTGCCGCCATGTGGGCCAGAAGTGCCTGGTCGGAGGCTCCCGCGCGAAGGGGACCTCTCAAATCCACGCCGTGGGCGAACTGTAGGCAGGGCTTTAAAAATCCGGTGGCGGTCAGGCGGACCCGGTTGCAGTTCTGACAGAAGGTGTGGCTCAGGGCGCTGATGAAGCCGATCGTTCCCCGGAAGCCGGGTAGGCAGAAGTATTCCGCCGGTCCGTTCCCTGCGGGGCCATCCGTTGGGGAGAGGGGGCCGAAGGCCGCTTCCAGCACGGCCTTGGTTTCCGCTGCGGAGAGGGAGGGGACATCCCGTCCAAGCCCCACAGGCATCCTCTCGATGAAGCGCACGTGGATGGACTGCGTCCGGGCCAGCTCCGCCACATCCCAGAGAAGCTGCGCCCGGGTCGTGGGGACGCAGTTGACCTTCACGGGCATTTGACCGCTGGCCGCCGCTAGACGGAGGCCTTTTAGGGCGTCGTCGAGCCGGTCCCGGCGGGTCAGCTTGGCGTACAGCGCCCGGTCCAGGGTGTCCAGGCTGATGTTTACGCCGTCCAACCCGGCCTGACACAGGGCCTGCCAGGAAGGGGCCAGGTCCACGCCGTTGGTGGTCAAGGTGACCTGGTCGATGCCGGGGACGGCTTTGAGCTGTTGGATCAGGTGGGGGAGAGCCTTGCGGCAGAGGGGTTCTCCCCCCGTCACCTTCACCTTGCGGATGCCAAGCTGGGCGAAGAGGGTGCACAGGCGGGTGACCTCGTCAAACCGCAGGATCTCCTGATGGGTCAGGGCGGGAACGCCCTGCTCGGGCATACAGTAGACGCACCGCAGCTGGCAGCGGTCCGTGACCGAGACCCGAAGGTAGTCGATGGTCCGGCCCAGCCCGTCAACCATTCTGCTGTCCCCCAAAGGAAAAGGCACCGCTTGCGCCCCCGGTCTTGGTGACGAGATGCACGTCGGTGATGACCATTTCCTTGCTGATGGCCTTGCACATGTCATAGATGGTCAGCAGGGCGACGGAGACCCCGGTGAGGGCTTCCATCTCCACGCCGGTCTTGCCGTCGCACGCCACGGTGCAGCGGGCGACGATCCGGTCCTCCTCCAGGGTGAAGTCCACCGCCGAGCGGGTGAGGAGGAGGCTGTGGCACAGAGGGATCAGCGAGGCGGTCTGCTTCACGGCCATGATCCCGGCCACCCGGGCCACGCCCAGAACGTCGCCCTTCCTGGCGGTTTTGTCGGAGACAGCGGCCAAGACCTCCCGGCCTGCCAGAATGACCCCTTGGGCCACGGCGGTGCGGTGGGTGCTCTCCTTTTCAGAGACGTCTACCATGATGGCGCTGCCTGCCTTGTCAAAGTGGGTGAAGTCCTGCGACATAGCGGTTTCCTCCGTTGATGCTTCTTTCGCCCCATTGTATCACAAGACGTGTTTGCAGACAAGGCAGACGCGCGGTCTCAGGCCAGGTGCGTCGCGAAAAACGCGCGAAGCCGTTCAAACGGAATGATGTCCATTCGGTCGTAGAGGTCGGTGTGGTTGGCGTCGGGGATGAGCAGCAGTTCCTTGTTGCTGCCGGTCAGATTGCGGTAAGCCGTCTCGCTGAAATAGCGAGAATGCGCCTTTTCGCCGTGCACCAGCAGGACGGCGGAGCGGATCTCACTGCTGTACTGCAAGAGCGGCATATTCAGGAAGGAAAGCGAAGATGTCACATTCCAGCCGTTGTTGGAGTTGAGGCTGCGGGGATGGTAGCCACGCGGGGTTTTGTAATAGGCGTAGTAATCCTTTACAAACTGCGGCGCGTCCTCCGGCAGGGGCTCGACCACGCCGCCTGCCAGCGCGTAGGTCCCGTTTTTGTAGTCCTCGGTGCGCTGCTTGTTCCAGGCGCTTCGCTTTTCAAAGCGGGCCTGCTCGCTGTCCTCGTTGTCAAAGTAGCCGTTGGCAGTCACTCGGCTCATGTCGTACATGGTCATGGCGGCAGTCGCCTTGATGCGGGTGTCGATGGCAGCCGCGTTGAGGGCCATGCCGCCCCAGCCACAGATGCCGAGGATGCCGATCCTGTCCGCGTCCACCCTCTCCTGCACGGAGAGAAAATCCACTGCTGCGCAGAAGTCCTCGGTGTTGATATCCGGTGAGGCCACAGATCGGGGCGTGCCGCCGCTCTCGCCGGTGTAAGACGGATCAAAGGCGATGGTCAGAAAGCCCAGCTCTGCCAGCTTCTGCGCGTACAGGCCGGAGGCCTGCTCCTTCACCGCGCCGAATGGACCGCTGACGGCGAGGGCGGGCAGCTTGCCAGCGGTGTCCTTCGGCGTATACAGATCAGCCGCCAGCGTGATGCCGTAGCGGTTGCGGAAGGTCACCTTTCTGTGCTCGACCTTGTCGCTTTTCGGGAAGACCTTGTCCCATTCCTGTGTCAAATTCAGTGCGTCCATGCCTCAAACCTCCTTGCCTGTCGCCTTTCTGTCAGGCCCTGCGCCATCAGCGCCACCACGGTCACCACGCTGCGATCCCGCAGGGAGAGCTTGTCCTCCCGGCTCCAAACCTGACCGAACAGAACATCGTCATTGAGTTGCGCAAACTTGGGTGCAAATTCCCCCAAAGCCTCTCGGCCCGCTGTTTGTTTTTCTGCCATTTTCGGTTCCCTCCTGTCGGTTTAAGATTTGTTTTGTGACCTGCCTGTTCAACTCTCTTTACCCATCTGATAGGCTCGTTCCAATGCGGGATGCCCCGCGATCTCACCAATGTCATTGACGCCGCCTGCGAACACGGTGTCCACCAGCTCACAGCGCGGGAAGCAATCCACCCAGCCCTGTACGGCTTTTTCGGCGCCCTCGACGGTTTTGGGGCCGTCCTCCGCTGCCGTTGCCAGCAGATACGCCTTGGTGAAGGCGTAGTCACTCCCATACAGCGGGTTCGCGCGGTCGAGCATGGTCTTGAGTTGGCCGCTGACGCTGTAGTAGTAGACGGGCGTGACGAAGACCAGTACATCGGCATCGTGCATCTTGGAGGCGATCCTCACTGCGTCGTCCTGGATAACGCAGTGCCCCAGCTTGTGGCAGGCGAAGCAGCCCTTGCAGAAGCCGACCTGCGTTTCCCGCAGATACACGGTCTCCACCTGATCGCCTGCCTCCTGCGCGCCCTTGGCGAAGGCTGCCGCCAGCGTTTCCGAATTGCCGCCCTTGCGGGGGCTGGAAGAAAGAATGAGGACCTTTTGATTCATCGTAAAACACTCCTTGCGTTTGGGTTTTCTTGGTGGTATACTCAGGATAGCACCTAAACCTAACTTCAAGTCAAGATGTTTTTTGAATTTTTTGGAGGAAATTTTATGTACTCAATTGGACAGGTGGCGGAGATGTTCGGCTTGCCGGTTTCTACGCTGCGCTATTACGATAAGCAGGGACTCTTCCCAAACATGACGCGGGTGTCCGGCATCCGCAAATTCAGCGACACGGAGCTTGAGGCGCTCCGTGTGATCGAATGCCTGAAAAAGGCGGGGCTGGAGATCAAGGACATCCGCCAGTTTATGGATTGGTGCGTGGAGGGACCATCCACCTATTCAAAGCGCAAGGTGTTGATCGAGACGCAGAGAGCGCACATGGAGGAGGAGATCGCGCGCATGAACCGGGCGCTGGATATGCTGAAATTCAAGTCCTGGTACTACACCCAGGCCATAAAGGACGGAAACGAGGACGCGATCCCGGCGATGATCCCAGATCAACTGCCGGAAGAGATCCGGCGGGCGTATGAGAATGCCCATCAAATGGACTAAGCGGTGCACAAAGCAGCCGCACGATACAAAAGGGGTATGTACCGAAACGGCACATACCCCTTTTGTCAGCTTCCCCTATCTCGGGCAGCTGTTACGATATTTGTTTTACAAGGCCTGGAGCTTACGCGCTGAGCAGCGCTTCCAGGCGGGTGCGGATGAGGCGCATGAGCTTGCCGTTCTCAGGCATCTCCTTGTACTCGGAGCGGTCGCACAGCATGGCCAGGTCCTCGGAGAAGTAGCCCGCCTCGAAGACGTCCAGGCCGGCCTGGAACAGGCAGTCGGCGAAGCGCATCAGGTCGGCGTTTCCGTCCAGTTCGCCCCGCTTTTTCAGCGCGCCGGACCAGGCAGCCATGGTGGCCAGGGGGTTGGAGGACAGGGCCTCGCCCTTCTGATAGCGGCGGTAGTGGTCGGTGATGGTGCCGTGGGCGGCTTCGTACTCGAAGTTGCCGTCGGGGCTGACCAGGACGCTGGTCATCATGGGCAGGGAGCCGGAGGCGGCGGCAATGAGGTCGCTCATCACGTCGCCGTCGTAGTTCTTGCAGGCCCAGATCATGCCGCCCTGGGAGCGGATGACCTTGGCGGCCACGTCGTCGATGAGGGCGTAGCGGTAGGTGAGACCGGCCTGATCAAACTTCTCCTTGTACTCCTCGTCGAAGACCTTCTGGAAGAGGAGCTTGAAGGTCTGGTCATACTCCTTGGAGATGGTGTCCTTGGTGGAGAACCACACGTCCTGCCCCACCTCCAGGGCGTAGGTGAAGCAGCTCCGGGCGAAGGAGAGGATGGAGTCGTCCCGGTTGTGCATCCCCTGAAGAACGCCGGGTCCCTTGAAGTCAAAGATGGTCTGGCGGGAGGTCTCGTTGCCCTTGTCGTCGGTGAAGACCAGCTCGGCCTTGCCCGGGCCGGGGACCCGGTACTCCACGGCCTTGTAGATGTCGCCATAGGCGTGGCGGGCGATGGTGATGGGCTTCTTCCAGCAGGAGACCACGGGCTTGACGTTGGAGAGCAGGATGGGTGCCCGGAAGACCGTGCCGTCCAGGGCGGCACGGATGGTGGCGTTGGGGGACTTCCACATCTGCTTTAAGCTGTACTCCTCCATCCGCTGGAGGTTGGGGGTGATCGTGGCGCACTTGACGCCCACGTGGAGGCGCTTGATGGCCTCGGCGGCCTGGACGGTGATCTGGTCGTCGGTGGCGTCCCGGTTGGGCAGGCAGAGGTCATAGTATTCGGTGTTCAGGGCCACAAAGGGCTTGATCAGCTCGTCCTTGATCATGGCCCAGAGGACGCGGGTCATTTCGTCGCCGTCGATCTCCACGATGGGGTTGGGCATCTTGATTTTTTCCATGGTTCTTCCCCCCTTACGCGTTCTGCGCGGCGTAGTGATTCATCAGGCAGCCGGTGAGCAGCAGGTCCCGCTCCTCGCCGGTGGTGTTCTTGAGATACAGGGTCAGGTCCTTCACGCCCTCTGCGGTGATCGCCTTGGCGGGGAAGATCTCGTCGCCCTGCTCCACCTTGGCCTTCACGTCGGGGACGTAGATGAAGTCGCCGGGCTGGTAGGGGAAGGCGTCGCCCTCGGCCAGGGTGAAGGGGAGCATACCCCAGTTGACGCAGTTGGAGCGGTAGCGCTTGGTGGCGAACTCGTAGCAGATGTTGGCACAGCCGCCCAGGACGCGCTGGCAGGAGGCGGCCTGCTCACGGGCGGAGCCGTCGCCGGGCTTGTTGGCAAAGATGACCGAGCCGATCTGCATGGAGGCCAGGGCGTCATCGCCCAGCCCCAGCTTGGCCAGGGCGTCCTTCACGGCGGGAGCGGAGGAACCGGCCTGCCGGGCGGTCTCCAGCTCCTGGGTGGCCAGGGCGCGGGGAACGTAGTCGGGGTCCCGGCGGGACAGGGCGAAGGAGGCCAGCTTCATGGGGTTGGAGCGATAGGAGGAGGTCTCGCCGGAGGGGATCAGCTCGTCGGTGGTGGTGACGGGGTCCCGGAGGACGGAGGCGACCTGCATGAGCATGTTGTCGGCCAGGGCGGGGATCTTGGGCCACTCGGCGATGTTGGGGCCGAACTTCAGCGCGTAGTCCGCCTGGGGCTTGCCGAAGCCGAAGTACACCCGGCGGTCATAGACCTGGGCGTCGAAGTCGCGCTTGCCCTGCTTGGGCTGGGTGTAGGAGACCTCGGTGGCGGGTGTCAGTACGCCGTGGTTCCGAGCGGTGGCGGCGATGGAGCGGGCGTCCATGAGGACCACCCCGGCCAGCTGGCCGTCGCCGGGCTTGGAGCCCTCGCGGTTGGGGAAGTTGCGGGTGGTGTGGCGGATGGACAGGCCGTTGTTGGCGGGGACGTCTCCGGCGCCGAAGCAGGGGCCGCAGAAGCAGGGCTTGAACAGCGCACCGGCCTCCAGCAGGGACTGCTGGACCCCATTCCGGATGAGCTCCAGGTTCACAGGGACGGAGGGGGGATAGATGGACAGGGAGAAGTAGCCGCTGCCCACGTCGTGGCCGTCCAGGATGGCGGCAGCCTCGGCGATGTTGTCATACATGCCGCCGGCGCAGCCGGCGATGACGCCCTGATCCACCACGATCTGGCCGTTGACGAGCTTGTCCGTCAGGTGCAGGTTGACCTTGTCGCCGAACTGTTCGGCGGCCTGCTTCTCCACCTCCCGGAGGATATCGCCGGGGTTTGCCATGAGCTCCCGAATGGGGTAGGCCTCGGAGGGGTGGAAGGGAAGGGCGGCCATGGGCTCCACCTTGGACAGGTCGATGGTGATCATGCTGTCGTAGTAAGCGCCCTCGTGGGGGTGCAGGGATTCGTACTGGTCGGGACGGCCGTGGATGGCGAGATACTCCTCCACCGCGCCGTCGGTCTCCCAGATGGAGGACAGGCAGGCGGTCTCGGTGGTCATCACGTCGATGCCGATGCGGTAGTCCATAGGAAGATTCTTGATGCCGGGGCCAACGAACTCCAGGACCTTGTTCTTCACAAAGCCGTTCTTATAGACTTCTCCGCAGAGAGCGATGGCCACGTCGTGGGGGCCTACGCCCTGGGCAGGCTCGCCGGTGAGGTAGACCAGCACCACCTGGGGGGCGGCGATGTCGTAGGTGTTCTTCAGCAGCTGCTTGACGATCTCGGGGCCACCCTCGCCCACGCCCATGGTGCCCAGGGCGCCGTAGCGGGTGTGGCTGTCGGAGCCCAGGATCATCTTGCCGCAGCCGGACATCATTTCGCGGGCGTACTGGTGGATGACGGCCTGGTTGGCGGGGACGAAGTTGCCGCCGTATTTCATGGCAGCGGACAGGCCGAAGACGTGGTCGTCCTCGTTGATGGTGCCGCCCACGGCGCACAGGCTGTTGTGGCAGTTGGTCATGACGTAGGGCACAGGGAACTCCGTCAGGCCGCTGGCCTTGGCGGTCTGGATGATGCCCACGTAGGTGATGTCGTGGGAGATGAGACTGTCAAATTTCAGGTGGAGATGACCGGCCTCCTCCCGCAGGTTGTGGCGGCGGAAGATCTGATAGGCCATGGTCTTCTCCCGGTCAGCGGGGGAAGCAACAGAGGCGGGGACAGGCGCGCCCTTCTGCCAAAAAACGCCGCCGGAATGCAATGTGATCATATGTATCGACACCCTTTCTGGGAAAAATTTTCTGATTTTGTGCGGTTGCTCCATATACGATGGTAAGTATATCATAAACCTGCAAAGAAGCAAAGTAAAAAGAAGGAAGTTTAAAACTTCTCGCAGGGTGAACTAAAATGAAGGAAATAATTCGAAACATCGGTGGAGATTTCCCAAAAGAAGGGACGACTAGGAATTTTTTCTTGCACAAACTGCGAAAGAGGGGTATAATAAACTTGCGTTATGGAATAATAAACTTCTTTTTATGAACCAAACGGGCGTTCGGCTCTTTGCCGAGCGCCCGGAAACCTAGCGGAAAGGGGAACCAAACCAATGACAAACAACGAAACCGGGATCCTTGAACAATATACAGGTTCCCTGGGACAATACATCCAGCGGGAGTACGCCATCGAGAAGGAATACTATCGGAGCGATATCAAGCGCGGCCTGCGAAACAGCGACGGCACCGGCGTTCCCATTGGTGTGACCAAGGTAGGCTCGGTCATGGGCTATATGATCGAGGACGGCGTCCGGGTCCCTGTGCCCGGCCAGCTTTACTACCGCGGCATCGAGCTCAACGAGATCGTGGAGGCCCACCGCAAGGCCAATACCTTTGGCTTTGAAGAGGTAGCCTTCCTGCTTCTTATGGGCCACCTGCCCTCCCGGGCGGAGATGGCTCGCTTCAACGACATCATGAACCAGGCCAAGCGGCTGCCCAAAAACTTCACGGAAGACATGATCATGAAGAGTCCCAGTAAGGACATCATGAACAAGCTGGCCCGCAGTGTGCTGTGCCTCTACTCCTACGACGACAACCCCAACGACACCTCGGTGGAGAACCTGCTGCTCCAGTCCATCCGTCTGATCGGCGCGTTCCCCTCCATCGTGGCCAACGCCTACATGGTCAAGCGCCACTATTTCGAGGGCCGTTCCTTACATATCCACTACCCCAAGGAGAACCTCTCCGCGGCGGAAAACTTCCTGCGGATGGTCCGCAACCACAAAAACTACACTGAGGAGGAGGCCCACCTGCTGGACATCATGCTGATGATCCATGCCGAGCACGGCGGCGGTAACAACTCCACCTTTGTCTGCCGCGCCCTGTCCTCCAGCGGCACCGATACCTACAGCGCCATCGCCGGCGCGGTGGGCTCCCTGAAGGGCCCCCTCCACGGCGGCGCCAACGCCAAGGTCATGGAGATGTTCCGCCACATCAAGGAGAACGTGGATCCCCAGGATGACGGCTCCATCCGGGACTATCTGAACAAGCTCCTCAACAAGGAGGCCGGCGACCGGTCCGGCAAGATCTACGGCCTGGGCCACGCGGTCTATACCGTCTCCGATCCCCGCGCGGTCCTGATCAAAAAGTACGCCCAGCATGTGGCGGAAGTGAAGGGCTATGGAGACGACTTCCAGCTTCTGCAAAAGGTCGAGGAGCTGGGCATCCCCATGATCCAGGAGCGGCGGAAGGACGACACCCCCATGTGCGCCAACGTCGATATGTACTCCGGCATGGTCTATGCCATGCTGGGCATCCCCCAGGATGTCTTTACCCCCATCTTCGCCTCCGCCCGTGTCGCCGGCTGGTGCGCCAACCGTATCGAGGAGGTCCTAACCGGCAACCGCATCATGCGTCCCGCTTACCGGGCCGTGGTGAAGAAGGTCCACTATGAACCCATCGAGAGCCGGTCTACCGACAAGTTCTATATGATGAAGTGATTTCAGCAGTCCAATGGGCGCGAACGTCAGTTCGCGTCCATTTTTTCACAAAAAAATAAAAAAAGAGAGATATGGTGTCACATTTTGCCCTTCTCGTTCGTCTATATAAGGGAAGGGTGACCTCGGCGGCCCGTTTGGAGGGAAACGCAATAAAATCTTAAGAAGTTCGTAACCGCTTTGAAATGGAACCTGCCGGAAAGATGTGCTATAGTTACGATAGACAGGGAAATAACCCACAGGAAGGACGCCGGAGAAAGGGAGGGACCGTCATGAATGAGACCTTTGCCGTTGTTGTGGCGCTGTATCTGGTCCCGCCGCTGGCGCTGCTGCGCACCTGGAAGAGGCCGCTGGGCTACGCCGTGAAGAAGATCGGGATGACCACGGCGGCCGCGATGGTGCTCTATTTTCCGCTCTACGCCCTGGTGGATATGCTCCGCTGGCAGTGGATGGACTGGGGCAGTATGCACGTGGGCGACCTGGTGAGCTATTGGATGGGCGACGCGGCCCGGGCAGCCATCTGGCTCTTTCCCTGCCTGTGGGAGCTGGCCCTGGCACTGACTGCCCGTTGGGTGATGGAGCGGGTCCGGCGACGGCTCCGGCAGGCGGAATATGACGCGGTGATCCGGACGCAGAAATGACGAGCGAAAGAAGGAAAGGATGACTATGGCGCAGCAGATCCAGCCCGCAAAACGACACTCTGCGATCCGGCAGACCATTGCCGGGACGCTGACCATGGCCGTGGCCTCGGCGGCGCTGCTGTTTGCCGCCTGGCTCATGATGTCCGCCCCGCTGGTGAAGGACCCGGTCCAGACGGAGCTGCTCTATGTGACGGCCTACCTCTCCCGCAACGAATGCGTGACCTGGCATCCCCGGTCCATGGTGGACAAGCAGACCGCGCGCGCCATCGTGGACTACATGGGAAGCTGCCGGGAGCGGCCCACCCTCCACCCGGCCAGGAGGGCCCTGGACGCCCGGCCCCGCATGGAGGTCCACTTCCGAACGGAGGACACCTACCGGGTGGCCTATCTGGGCTCCTGGGAGAAGTCCGGCGCGATGGTCGGCTGGGTGGGCGATCAGGACTACAGCGGCCTGGTCGCCAGGGTCTTGCACGCCGAGCGCCTGATGAACTACATCTATGAACAGCTTGATGACATCCTGCCTCTGTCGCAGGACAGGTAAGCGATGAGAACACCTCTGGCTTTTTTGCCGGGGGTGTTTTTGCGCCCAGGGAAAAGGGGTGGGACAGGCAAGGATGGCGCGGCCTTCCCATACACTGGATACGAGATCTTGCGGACAGGGAGGAGGAGCCTCATGGAGGAGACCGGAAGGAAGGCGCGAAAGGAAAGCCTGCGAGAGAAGACCGCCCGCACCCTGGCCCTGCCTGAGGAGGCGGTGGCGGGGATGCCCCGGCTGGAGCTGACGGGAGATCGGGCGCTCTATCTGGAAAACTACAAGGAGATCCTCTCCTACAGCAAGGAGGAGATCTGCGTGGACGGCGGCCAGTGGATGCTGCGGCTCACCGGCCGGGACATGGAGATCAAGGCCATGCGGGAGCGAGAGCTGCGGATCTTCGGCTGGGTCCACAGCCTGGAGCTGGTGTGAAAGGGGGGATGAGGTCGTGAAAAAGCTGGTGGCATGGCTGTTCGGCAGCGTGACGGCCCGCGTGGTGGGGGCCCAGCCGGAGGAATTTCTCAACCTCTGCGCCAGGGACGGCCTCCTCCTCTGGCGGATGGACCGCCTGGACCCATTCACCTTGGCGGTCCAGGTCACGGGACGGGAATACCCCCGGATGTGCCGTCTGGCGGCGGCCTGTCAGTGCGAGGTCCAGGCCTCCCAGGCACGGGGACTGCCCTTCTTCCTCCGGGGGTTTCGGCGGCGCTATGCCCTGCTGGCGGGGCTGGTCCTCTGCCTGGTCCTGGGTGCGGTGGGCGGACAGGTGATCCTGACGGTGGAGGTCTCCGGCAACGAGACCATCCCCAATGAGGTCATCCTCGGCCAGCTCCGTCTGTGCGGGGTGGGAACGGGGACCTGGGGACCTTCGGTCCCCATCCGGGCGGTGGAGAACCGGGTGATGCGGGCCATGGACGACCTGGCCTTTTTCTCCCTGAATCTGAAGGGGACCAAGGCGGAGGTCATCGTCCGCGAGCGGGACCCGATCCCCAAGGTGAAGGAGGAGACCGTCCCCACCAACATCGTGGCCACCGCCGACGGGGTCATCACCCACCTGGAGCCCTGGCGGGGCGATGCCCAGTATGTGGTGGGGGACGCTGTCCGAAGGGGAGATATCCTCATTTCGGGGCGCATCCGCCTGGACCCGCCGCCCAATGTGGAGGCCGAGTTGGGCACCGCCCTGGTCCACGCTGACGGCAAGGTGCTGGCCCGCACCCAGCGGACCATGACGGCGGAGATCGACCTGACCGCCCGGGGAAAGGCCTACACCGGGCAGGAGATCACCCGGCGGTCCCTTTCTGTGCTGGGATACCGGATGAATTTTTATCAAAACAGTGGAATCTCCTATGAGAAATATGATATAATATCTCGATTAAAGTCCTGGACCCCGGCTGCGGGCAAGACTCTGCCGGTGATCTGGGGGAAGGAAACGTACCGGGAGTACACCGACGCGGTCGTCCGGCTGGACGCGGCGCGGGCGGAGGCGCTGCTGCGCCGGAAGCTGCTGGAGGGCCTGGAGGCCTGCGTGGGGGAAGGCGAGATCCTCCAGACCGACTTCTCCACGGAGCAGACAGGGGAGACCCTCCGGGTGACGCTCCAGGCCCAGTGCGATGAGCAGATCGGCCGCCTGGAGGAGATGGACACCCAGGAGACCGTGCCCGGCCCTCTTCACCCGGACAAGGGGACCTACGGACAGGACGAGACGAACACAAAGGAGCAAAGCCCATGATCGAACAGACAGTCAGCATTGAACGGATGGAGGAAGCCATCGCCATTTTCGGTTCCTTTGATGAGAACATCCGCCTCATCGAGAAGGAGCTGGGGGTCAGCGTAGTGGGACGGGACGATCAATTGAAGATCTCCGGCGAGGCCGAGGCGGTGATGCACGCGACCAAGGTCATCGAGTCCCTCATCGGCCTGTCCGGCCGGGGAGAAAGCATCAACGAGCAGACCATCCGCTACCTTATCCAGCTGGTGAAGTCGGGCAACGAAGACAAGATCCAGACGCTGGCTGCCGACGTGCTCTGCGTCACCGCCAAGGGCAAGCCCATCAAGGCCAAGACCGTGGGCCAGAAGAAGTATGTCGAGGCCATCCTGAGGAACACCATCACCCTGGGCGTGGGCCCGGCCGGTACCGGCAAGACCTACCTGGCCGTGGCCGCCGCCGTGGCCGCCTTCCGGGCCAAGGAGGTCAACCGCATCATCCTCACCCGTCCTGCGGTGGAGGCCGGAGAGCATCTGGGCTTTTTGCCCGGCGATCTCCAGAGCAAGGTGGACCCCTATCTGCGGCCCCTGTACGACGCCCTCTTTGAGATGCTGGGGGCCGAGAGCTATGCCAAGTATGTGGAGCGGGGCAACATCGAGGTGGCCCCGCTGGCCTACATGCGCGGCCGCACCCTGGACGACTCCTTCATCATCCTGGACGAGGCCCAGAACACCTCCCGGGAGCAGATGAAGATGTTCCTGACCCGCCTGGGCTTCGGCTCCAAGATCGTCATCACCGGCGATATCACCCAGATCGACCTGCCCGGCGAAAAGGTCTCCGGTCTGAAGGAGGCCATGCGGGTCCTCAACGGGGTGGAGGACATCGCCATCTGCCGCCTGAACGAGAGCGACGTGGTCCGCCACGCCATCGTCCAGCGGGTCATCAAGGCCTACGAGGACGACGAAAAGGCGCGCAACCGGGCTGCCGGACCCAGCGGCAGCTACCGGCGCAATGAGTATCACAAGAAGTGACCCTTTCCCAATAGAAACGCAAACGAAGAGGAAGAATACAATGAAACACCATGACATTTACATTGATTGGGAGCTGGACGGCCCCGATCCCTACAAGCCCCTGCTGACCAGGGTCATCACCGCCGCGCTGGAGGCCGAGCACGTCAGCATCCCCTGCGGGGTGGACGTGCTGTTGACCACCGACGAGGGGATCCGAGAGATCAACCTGGAGCAGCGGGAGATCGACGCGGCCACGGATGTGCTCTCCTTCCCCATGCTGGAACTCACCCCCGGCACGCCCCCCGACGGCACCGGCGAGGACGAGAAGGACCCCGAGACCGGCCTGTGTCCCCTGGGAGACATGGTCATCTCCGTGGAGCGGGCCCAGGCCCAGGCGGCGGAGTTCGGCCACAGCGTCCAGCGGGAGATCGCCTACCTGGCGGTCCACTCGGTCCTCCACCTGCTGGGCTACGACCACCTGGACGAAGGGCCCCAGAAGGCCCAGATGCGCGCCAGAGAGGAGGCCATCCTGGAGGAGCTGGGGATCACCCGGGACGCCTGGAACGAGGAGCTGGACAAGCCCCTGGCGCCCGCAGTGGAGGAGGAGATCCCGATCAAGCGCTGCGGCATCATCACCATCTGCGGCCGCCCCAACGTGGGCAAGTCCACCCTGACCAACGCCCTGGTGGGGGAGAAGATCGCCATCGTCAGCAACAAGCCCCAGACCACCCGCAACCGCATCTGCGCCGTTCTCACCCGGGGGGACAGCCAGTTCGTCTTCATGGACACCCCCGGTCTCCACCGGGCGGCCAACCGCCTGGGGGACTACATGGTGGATGTGGTGAAAAAGAGCGTGGCCGACGTGGACGGCGTCCTTCTGCTGGTGGAGCCCATCCCCAACGTGGGCGGGCCGGAGCGCGAGCTCATCGACCGGATCAAGGGCCTGCGCTGTCCCTCCGTCCTGGTCATCAACAAGATCGACACCGTGGAGAAGCCCGAACTGCTGGCGGTCATCGACGCCTACCGAAAGGTCCACGACTTCGACGCCATCCTGCCCATCTCCGCCAAGCGGAAGGACGGGCTGGAGGAGCTGATGGACCTGCTCTCCGGCTACCTGCCGGAAGGCCCCCAGCTCTTCCCGCGGGACGTGGTCACCGACCAGCCTGAGCGGCAGATCTGCGCCGAGATCGTCCGGGAAAAGCTCCTGTACTGCCTGGAGAAGGAGATCCCCCACGGCACGGCCGTGGAGGTCACCAAGTTCTCCGAGCGGGACAACGGCATCATCGACCTCCACGTGACCATTTACTGCGAGAAGGCCTCGCACAAGGGCATCATCATCGGCAAGCAGGGCGCTATGCTCAAGAAGATCTCCTCCATGGCCCGGGAGGACGTGGAGCGGTTCATGGGCACCAAGGTGTACCTGGAGACCTGGGTAAAGGTCAAGGAGAACTGGCGGGACAACCTGAACCTCATCCGCAACTTCGGCTTCGACAACCGGGACTAAAACTTACCAACCATAAAATCACCGCCCTCCTGTCATGCTAACCAAAACGGACAGGAGGGCCGACCATGACGTCACAACAGCTGCGGGACCTGTTCTTTCAAACAGGCCTGCCGGAAGTCTACGTCCTCTCCCGCCAAGCTCGGCGGCGAGAGGGGGAAGCGGAGAGAAGGGAAGACCATGCTGCTCACCACCCAGGGGATCGTCCTCCGGGAAGTCAACTATAAGGAAGCCGACAAGATCCTCACGGTCCTCACCCGGGACTTCGGGAAGCGGACGGTGAAGGCCCGGGGCTGCCGTCGGAAGAACAGCCGCCTTACCGCGGGCAGTCAGCTTCTGGTCTTTTCGGAGATGACCATCCAGGAGCGGGGGGAATTCCTCACGCTCAGCGAGGCCGACCCCCAGCAGCAGTTCTGGTCGATCCGCCAGGATCTGGAGCTGCTGGCTCTGGCCTCCTACTTTGCGGAGGTCACCGAGAGTGCCTGTCAGGAGGGGGAGGAGTCCTCCGAGGTGCTCTCCCTTCTGCTCAACTGCCTGTACGCCCTGGATGCCCTGAAAAAGCCCAAGGAGCTGGTCAAGGCCGCCTTTGAGCTGCGCCTGCTGTTCCTGACGGGCTACGAGCCGCTGCTGGACGGCTGCGCCGTCTGCGGCCTGCCCGAGCCGGAGGAGCCTCGGCTCCATCTGTCTCAGGGCGTCCTCCACTGTGCCCGGTGCAAGAGCCAGGTGGCGCCCGGCGTGTCCATGCCCCTGTCCCCGGGGGCCTTGGCGGCGGCCCGGCACATCGTCCTGGGCAACCCCAAGAAGCTCTTTTCCTTCTCTCTGGCTCCGGAGAGCATGGCGCTGCTGGGAAACGCCGCCGAGGCCTTCCTCATGACCCAGCACGAGCGGGGCTTCCGCACGTTAGATTACTATAAACAACTTCTGCGATACTGAGGCCATCCCTGTGGGATGGCTTTAAGGAGATACCCTATGACAGAGCTATTTGAGAAATCCATCCATACATTGGAGCTGCCCAAGGTTTTGGAGCTGTTGGCCGCCCAGGCGGTCACCGAGGAGGGCAAGCGCCGGGCCAGGGAGCTGCGCCCGGAGACCGACCCGGACGAGGTGGCCAAGCGCCTGAAGGAGACCTCCGCTGCGGTGGACATGATGGTTCTCCGGGGCAGCCCCTCCTTCAGCGGCGTCCGGCCTGTGGCCGGGTCCCTCCAGAGGGCCGACATGGGGGGCAGTCTGAACACCCGGGAGCTCATGGACATCGCCCGGGTCCTGGCGGCGGCCCGGACCGCCAAGGACTACGGCGAGGGGGAGAGCGAGAAGAAGACGGTCATCGACTACCTCTTCCGCTCCCTCCATCCCAACCGCTTCCTGGAGGACAAGATCACCACCTCCATCGTGGGAGACGGAGAACTGGCCGACTCGGCCAGCCCGGAGCTGGCCTCCATCCGCCGCCACATGCGGGCGACCGAGAGTAAGGTCCGGGACATCCTCCAAAAGATCATCTCCTCCTCCCAGGCCAAGTACCTCCAGGAGAGCATCATCACCATGCGCTCCGGCCGCTACGTGGTCCCGGTGAAGTCCGAGCACAAGAACGAGATCCCCGGTCTGGTCCATGACCTGTCCGGCTCCGGTTCCACCTTCTTCATCGAGCCCATGGGCGTGGTGAAGGCCAACAACGAGCTGCGGGAGCTTCAGGCCCGGGAGGAAAAGGAGATCGACCGCATCCTGGCGGAACTCTCCGCGGAGGCGGCGGCCTTCAAGGAGGACATCAACCAGAACTACGACCTGCTCATCTTCCTGGACGGCGTCTTCGCCCGGGCGCGCCTGGCCATGAACATGCACGCCATGGAGCCCAAGCTCTCCGGGAAGAGCACCATCCTCCGCCGGGCCCGTCACCCCTTGCTGGACCAGAAGACCGCCGTGGCCAACGACCTCTCCCTGGGAGAGACCTTCGACACCCTGGTCATCACCGGCCCCAACACCGGCGGCAAGACGGTCACCTTGAAGACCATCGGCCTGCTGACCCTCATGGCGCAGTGCGGCCTGCACATCCCCGCCGCCGACGGCAGCGTCATCCGGGTCTTTGAGCGGGTGCTGGCGGATATCGGCGATGAGCAGTCCATCGCCCAGAACCTGTCCACCTTCTCCTCCCACATGAGCAACATCGTGGGGATGCTGGAGGAGACCGACCAGGATACCCTCATTCTCTTCGACGAGCTGGGCGGTGGCACCGACCCGGTGGAGGGCGCGGCGCTGGCCGCCGCCATCATCGAGTATGCCCGGGGCTGCGGCGCCCTGGTGGCAGCCACCACCCACTACGCCGAGCTGAAGGTCTACGCCATGACCACCCAAGGGGTGGAGAACGCCTCCTGCGAGTTTGACGTGGAGACCCTGGCCCCCACCTACCGTCTGCTGGTGGGTATCCCAGGCAAGTCCAACGCCTTTGCCATCTCCTCGCGCCTCGGTCTGCCTGACCACATCATCCAGGCGGCCAACGCGCGCATCAACGCCGAGAACATCCGCTTTGAGGACGTGCTGACCAAGCTGGACCGGCAGCGGCAGGAGATGGAGCGGGAGCAGCAGGAGGCCGCCAAGCTCCGCCAGGAGATGGAGCAGGCCGCCGCGAAGGCCCAGGAGTACCGGGACTCGCTCCAGAAGGAGAAGGAGAAGAACTCCGCCGCCGCGAAGGCCGAAGCCCGGGCCATCATCGAGGACGCCCGCCGCACCGCCGACCAGATCTTCTACGAGCTCAACGACATGAAGAAGAAGGCCAAGAAGGAGGGTAACTTCCAATCGGTGAACGACCAGCGGGCCGACCTGCGCCGCCGCCTCAACGAGGCGGAGAGCAAGCTGGGCGCCAAGGAGGAGGCCGCACCGCCGCCCATGGTCCGTCCCGCCCAGAAGGGGGACACGGTCACCATCCTGAAGACCGGCACCCAGGCCACCGTCCTGTCGGTGAACAAGGACGGCGTCCTTCAGCTCCAGGCGGGCATCCTGCGCATCTCCGCCAAGCAGGAGGAGGTCCGCGTCGTTCAGGGCGAGACCCAGGCCCAGAAGGAAGCCAAGAAGTACATCCAGCGGTCCGAGCACAAGCTCCGCTCCCTGGGGGCCAAGGCCGAGGTGGACCTGCGGGGCATGATGACCGACGAGGCCGAGATGGTCCTGAGCCAGTTCATCGACCGGGCCATCATGGCCAACCTGACCCAGGTCACCGTCATCCACGGCAAGGGGACTGGCGCTGTGCGAAAAGCCGTCCACGCCTACCTCAAGCGCTGCAAGGGCGTGGCAAGCTTCCGCCTGGGCCGCTATGGCGAGGGCGAGAGTGGCGTGACCATCGTGGACCTGAAATAACGGCGGAAAAAAGTTTTGACGCCACCCATAAATTTTTGTGACAAATTACGCAGGAAGCCATGAAAAATGGGATTGACGGCATCAAGGAAATTTGCTACACTATTTGTAGTATATCCAAGGGAAAGATCACTGGAGGGAATGTCTATGTATATCAAGCAGGCAACTGTCAATAACCAGGTCGGCCTCCACGCAAGACCTGCCACCTTCTTTATTCAGAAGGCAAACGAATTCAAGAGCACCATTTGGGTCGAGAAGGACGAGCAGAGAGTGAACGCAAAGAGCCTGCTCGGCGTCCTCTCCCTTGGCATCATCAAGGGCAGCACCATCGACCTGATCGCCGACGGCACCGATGAAAAGGATGCGGTCGATGCACTGGTTGAACTCATCAGCTCCGATTTTGCTGACTGATCCAAACGAAGAAGCAGAAAAGCGCCGCAAGTTCGCGGCGCTTTTTTTGAGAAAAAATGCCTTCGCCGAGCGAGGGAAAAGGGGGCGGCAGGGTGACCTTTGACGAACTGAAAGACAAGGCCTTGAGCCTGCCCCTGAAGCCGGGCGTCTACCTCATGATGGACAAGACCGGCACGGTGATCTACGTGGGCAAGGCCAAGATACTGAAAAACCGGGTGTCGCAGTATTTCCACGACCAGGCCTCCCACAATGAGAAGACCCGGGCCATGGTGGCCCAGATCGACCACTTTGACACCATCGTGGCGGGGTCGGAGTTTGAGGCCCTGGTGCTGGAAAACGCCCTCATCAAGCGGCACAAGCCCCGGTATAATATTTTGCTGAAGGACGACAAAGGCTATCCCTACATCCGTCTGCCCGTGAAGGAGCGCTATCCCCAGTTTTCCATCGCGGGGCGCATGGCGGACGACGGCGCGCGGTATTTTGGGCCATTCGGCGGCCGGGGAGACACCCAATCCATCATCGACGCCCTGCGCAACGCCTTGAAACTGCCCGCCTGCGGGAAAAAATTTCCTCGGGACATCGGCAAGGAGCGGCCCTGCCTAAACCATGACATGGGCCTCTGCGACGGCTATTGCCGCAAGGAGGTCCCCTGGGAGCAGCACCACCAGGCCATGAGCCAGGCCATCCGCCTTTTGGAGGGTAAGCTCAGCGAGGTGGAGAAGGACCTGTCCGACCAGATGATGGCGGCGGCGGACAACCTGGAGTTTGAGCGGGCCGCCGCCCTGCGGGACCGTTTGAAGGCCATCTCCCTGCTGGGGAAACGGCAGAAGGTGGTGGCCGGGTATCTGGCGGACACCGATGTGCTGGGCCTCTTCTGCGGAGAGGTCCGCTCCGGCGTGGCCGTCCTCCACTTTCGGGAGGGCGAGCTCACCGGCCGGGACCTGGAGCTGTTCCAGACGGACGGGGAGGGGCCTGAGGAGATCCTGTCGGCCTTCCTGGTCCAGTATTACGGCAGCCGCGGCCTGCTGCCCAGGCAGATCCTTCTGCCGGAGAATCTGGAGGACACGGCGGAGATCGGCCGCTTCCTCTCCCACCAGGCCGGGCGGAAGGTGGAGCTGGTCACCCCCCAGCGAGGGGCCAAGATGGACCTGATCCGCATGGCCCGGGAGAACGCCCAGGAGGAGGTCCAGCGGGTCACCACCCGGGAGGAGCGCACCGCCAAGGTCCTCACGCTGCTGGCTGAGCGGCTGGAGCTTGACAGACCGCCCCGGCGCATCGAAGCCTATGATATCTCCAACACGGGGGCTTCGGACATCGTGGCGGCCATGACGGTCTTCCAGGACGGAAAGCCCCGGAAAGGGGCGTATCGCTACTTTAAAATGAAGGGTCTGGACGGTCCCGACGACTATGCCTCCATGGACCAGACCATCCGCCGCCGCTTCCAGCGGGACGGGGACGAGCGGTTTGCCAGCCGCCCTGACCTGATCCTCATCGACGGCGGCGACGTCCACGCGGCGGTGGCCCAGCGGGTGCTGGAGGAGGTTGGCCTGTCCATCCCCGTCTACGGCATGGTGAAGGACGACCGGCACCGGACCCGGGCCTTGACGACCCCGGACGGCCGGGAGATCGGCATCCAGGGGGTGCCCGCCCTCTTCGCCTTCATTGGGCAGATCCAGGAGGAGACCCACCGCTCTGCTGTGGGCTTCCACCACAAGCAGCACACCAAGTCGAGCACAGGCTCGATGCTGGAGAAGATCCCCGGCATCGGAGAGACCCGGCGCAAGAAGCTGCTGAAGACGTTCGGCAGTATGAAAGCCATTCAGGGGGCCGACCTACAGGAGCTGGAAGCGGTCCTGCCCAAAAACGCGGCCCTGTCGGTATACCAGTATTTCAGAACACCAAAACCGTAACCATTGTAATAGGAGGAATGAGCCCATGCGAGTGATCACTGGTTTGGCGCGGGGAAAGCGCCTGAAGGAGCCCAGCGGGCTGGAGACCCGCCCCACCACCGACCGGGTGAAGGAGGGGATCTTCTCCAGCATCCAGTTTGAGATCGAGGGCAGACGGGTCCTGGACCTCTTCGGCGGCACCGGGCAGATGGGCGTCGAGGCCCTCTCCAGGGGTGCGGCCCACTGCACCTTCGTGGACCTGCGGAAGGAAGCCGTGGGGATCATCCGGGAGAACCTGGCGATCACCGGCTTTGCCGACCAGGCCCAGGTCATCCAGGGGGATTACCAGGCCTTCCTCTCCCGCTGCCGGGAGAAGTTCGACATCATCTTCCTGGACCCACCCTATGGGACCGATCTGTTGGAAAAGGCCTTGGAAACCATCACAACGATTGACATTGTGTCGGAACATGGTATAATAGTTTGCGAAAATGGGTCTGGTATCGCCTGGCCCATCCTTTCGGAGCCCTATCGGATGCAGAAAGAGTACCGGTACGGAAAAATCAGAACAGCCCTGTATCGGCGTGCCGCCGATTGAACACCGGAAGAAACGGGCATGAACAAAGAGAGGAACAAGGTTATGAAGACCGCAATTTACCCCGGCAGCTTTGACCCTGTCACCCTGGGACATATCAACATCATCAAGCGGGCGGCCAACGCCTTCGATAAGGTCATCGTCTGCGTGATGGTCAACTCGGAAAAAAACGGCGGAATGTTCCAGCCGGAGGAACGGCTGGAGCTGCTGCGCAAGAGTATCCAGGTGGAAAATGTAGAAGTGGATGTATACCGCGGTCTTGTGGCGGAGTATGCCAAGGAAAGAGGCGCCCGGGTCCTGGTGAAGGGTCTGCGGGCGGTGTCCGACTATGAGCAGGAAGTTCAGATGGCCATGATCAACAGCAAGCTCAACCCCGATCTGGACACGGTGTTCTTCCCCTCCAGCGAGAAGTACACCTATCTGAGTTCCTCCGTGGCCAAGGAAATGGCCCGGTACAACGCCGACCTGAGCGAGTTCCTGCCCCGGGAGATCCTGGAAGATGTAAGAGAACGACTGAAAGAAAGCCGCAAATGTAAATAAAGTAAGGATAAGGAGAAGATGGCCATGGCAGGCAGCATTGAAGAATTACTGGATATCTTGTATACCGAGATCGAAGAGGCGAAGAACATGCCTCTCAACAACGACAAGTGCGTTGTGGAGCGCGACCGGGTCCTGGACATGATCGACGACGTGAAGGCAGAGCTGCCCGTGGAGATCAAGCGGGCCAAGGATCTGGTGGCAAACAAGAACGACTATATCGCCTCCGCCAAGCGGGAGGCTGACGGGATGCGCCAGCAGGCAGAGGACTATGCCAGACGTCTGGTCAACGAACATGCCATCGTCCGGGAAGCAGAGGACCGGGCCGCCGAGATCATCGCGGAGGCCGAGGAGCAGAGCCGGATGCTGAAGCACGCCGCCAGCGAATATTGCGAGGATGCGCTGCGCCATGTGGAGGAGGCTGTGGCCGACGCCTATGACGAGGTCAAGCACTCCCGCGCCAAGTTCCGCAGCCTTCTGGGCACCGCGGAATCCGCGCCCCGTCGGCAGGAATCCCGCCGGGAGATCTACGACGCGGAGGCCGACGAGTACGACGACGAGGATTGATTTTTGCAACAAAAAGGGCTGCCGCCAGGCAGCCCTTTTGAGACTGTCAAAAAAGTCTCGCAGAGTTCGCGGCCCGCAGGCCGCGAAGAAGGTACGATCCTGTTCTCCGGCGGCGTGTACGTCGGAGAACATA
>CAKTLJ010000004.1 GCA_934572535.1 uncultured Eubacteriales bacterium | reverse complement strand
CAGCCACGGCATGATCCTGGGCGAGGGCGGCGAGAAGATGTCCAAGTCCCGCGGCAACGTGGTCAACCCCAACGACGTCATCGCCCAGTACGGCGCGGACACCATGCGCATGTACATCATGTTCATCGGCGACTTTGAAAAGGCCGCCGCCTGGTCCGACAACGCGGTGAAGGGCTGCAAGCGCTTCCTGGACCGCATCTGGAACCTGGCCGAGCAGGCAGCGCCGGGCGAGGAATACAGCAAGGACAACATGGCCCTCATCCACAAGACCATCAAGAAGGTCTCCGATGACATCGAGAACATGAAGTTCAACACCGCCATCGCCGCCCTGATGACCCTGACCAACCAGTTCTACGACAAGGGCGTGAACAAGGCCGAGTTCAAGACCCTCCTGCAAATGCTCTCTCCCTTCGCCCCCCACATGGCGGACGAGCTGTGGGAGCAGTTCGGCTTCGAGGGCTTCGCCAGCACCGCCCAGTGGCCCGTGTACGACGAGAGCAAGACCGTGGCCTCCGAGGTCACCATCGCCGTCCAGGTGGGCGGCAAGCTCAAGACCACCGTCACCGTCCCCATGGGCAGCGAGCAGGACGCCGTCCTGGACGTGGTCACCGCCGACAGCAAGATCGCCAAGATCATGGAGGGCAAGGAGCTCGTGAAGGTCATCTACGTGCCCAATAAGCTGGTCAACCTGATCCTCAAGCCCAAGGCCTGAGCGCAGATCAGAAAAAAGAAAAATAAATGAAGATTCCATCTTGACAATAGCGTGGGAATTTCATATAATACTACTGTTGAAGCCATATATTAACGATGGCCCTTTGGTGCGTGAGATGCGAAGCTCACCACTTCGGAGGGAGGGAAAACGAATGTCTGAAGTTCACGTGAGAGAAAATGAATCTCTGGAAAGCGCTCTGAAGCGGTTTAAGCGTAGCTGTGCCAAGTCTGGCGTCCTGGCTGAAGTGCGGAAAAGAGAGCACTATGAGAGCCCCAGCGTGAAGCGCCGCAAGAAGTCTGAGGCTGCACGTAAAAACCGTAAAAAGTATTATTGATGAGTTAAAAGACCTGCCCGGCCGTTTGTGCCGGGCAGGTTTTTTGATGGGAACTTCGACTCCTGCACAGTACATACTATTAATGAAAAATGTTCTGAAAGAAAACTTGACTTTAAAATAAGTTTATGCTATTCTTTAAATAGAAAAGATTTCTGGTAAAAACCCGGAAGCTGGAAGTCATCATAGAATGGGAGGGA
Organism: uncultured Eubacteriales bacterium; assembly: GCA_934572535.1. Lineage (GTDB taxonomy): Bacteria > Bacillota > Clostridia > Oscillospirales > Oscillospiraceae > Evtepia. The sequence goes on along the minus strand of CAKTLJ010000004.1, from coordinate 95,843 downwards.
ATGATATGGACAGGAATCTTGGGATGCTTTACAATTGGAGGCAAACCGCGCCCTGGCCTAACTCTCCCCTGTGGAGAGGGCGGATTCAACGTATTTCAGAGGGCGCATAAGTCGTACTGCGTGGGTGCCTTATGCGTCGGTCGTTTCTCCACGCAAGCACACGAGTCATATATGAAGGAGGTTCAGTGGTATTCTCTGTTGCTGTGCTTCCGCTGAATGTCCTTGGGGCATCTGCTGAGGGACCTGATTACCGATAAGATTCGTTTGTCTGACTGCAATAGGAACTCGGCTTATTATGGTACACGGTCCATTCCGACCTCTGAAGCCAAGGCCTCCATCTCTGCATCTGAACGATATCTGATCTCTACTTCTTTTGTGTCTTAAGGAGGGTACTATGAGAAAGCAACTGCGAACCCTTTTGTGTGCCCTGTGCTTGATGCTCTCCGTTGCCCTGCTGGTTTCCGGGTGTTCCCCGGACCAGAGTGTGGAGCAGGAGCAGGCTGGGGAGGGGAAGGGGCGCCCCCAGGAGATCCCCATTCACCCGGAGGCGGGCTGGGTCACAGGAGACATCGCGGCCAACGGGGACACGGCCTTTTATCTTCTGGCTAAAGAGGAGCCGATGGCTCAGGATATGCGTGCAGCAAAGCTCTGCACCTACGACCTGGAATCCGGAGAGGAGGAAGTCGTCTATGAATATACCAACGACGACGGATTCTACCTCAACGAGCTGGAGGCCGTCGCTGACTGTGTGTTTTGGGTCCGCACCGAAGGCGTACAGCGTGCCGTAGAACGGCTGGACCTCGCCACTGGAGATGTCCAGGTCATCGAGCAGTACGGCGAGGGAGAGAGCGACATCCTGTTGCAGAGCGACGGGAAGTATCTCACCTGGTATCGCCTCGCAGACGGAACGGCATCCATCCGGGGGTATGAGATCGCTAAGGAAACCCTCTTCGATGTGGCCAAGGAGGTCAGTGTTGCTTTCCCGTTCATCAGAGCCAACGTTATAGATGGTATCTGCGCCTATGCTGTGGACCAGGGGGAAGAGACGACGATCCAGGTGTACGACCTGGCCGCCAAAAAGCTCCTGCAGGAGATTCCTGTGGAGAAGGGCGCAGCCCTGTTTAACATTACTGCGGACAGAGAACGCTGCCTCTACTCCTTCTTACGGGAGGGCGTGATGGACCAGAGAATCTTCGTCTATGACTACGCCGACGGGAAGGAGACCGTGGTGAACGAGGACGAGAGCCTGTATGTGTTCTCCTGGAGCTACGCCGATGGCAAGCTCTTCCTCAATGAGCGCAACGCCAACGCTATTATGGTCGAGACCCTGGAAACCGGGGTGACAGAGACCCTGTTAAATGAGCAGGAGCACCTCTATGTGCTCGGCAGCACCACCCCCGACGGGAGTTACCTTGTTCTGGATGCCGTCAATGATGCCGCCCCCATCCTCACCCTGATCCGGGTGCAGTGAGAGGACCACCACCCTGCAAACAAAATACGAAACAAACCGGAGGGGGTCAGTCAAGGACTGGCCCCCTCCTGGCGTTTCTTTTACGACAAACTCGAGTGAGTCTCTTTTTGGTCCACAAGCTGGGAAAGAAACTCCTCCACCTCTGGGTAGAGCCAGAAGAATCGCTGGATGCCCACCTCTTGGGCGAGCGCCCGCTTGCTCCGCAGACTCTCCTCGTCGTCGAAGAGGACGAAGTGGGCGCCGGTCTCCCGGCTCATGTAGGTGAAGTAATGGGCGCACAGGTCCTGGGAGAAGTGGACCCGTGGTTCCAGCCGGGCCATGCGCTGGCGAAGTGCCTGCTGACTGAGGGGGCGGCCTTCCCCCGTGGGGGAGGGCAGGAAGAAGTCCGCGCTGGCCCGGTGGAGGCTCAGCGCCAGGCGGTCGGCCCCGTAGGTCTCCACTGCGGTCTGCAACCGCTGGCGGAGGGAGCCGCCGGAGAGGGCCGAGGAGAGGTAGAGAATGGCCTGGGAGGAGAAGTTGGCGTAGGACTCCGGCAGGAAGAGGCCCCGGCGGCTTCGGCGCAGGCCCGCCTGCAAGGCCGTGATGAGCTGGGCGATGTAGGGGGAAGGCGGCGTCTCCAGGTCCAGGACCACCCCCAGGAAGGCGCGGGCCTGGCAGACCGACAGGATCTCCTGGACGGCCTGGCGGGGCGGCGTGTCCCCCGCGGGCGGCTCCGCCAGCCCCACCAGCATCAGGCCCCCTGTGACCTCCGGCGGCAGCGCCGCCTGGTGCAGATGCCCCTCCGGGCCGATCTGGAAGGCCATGTGGCCCAGCGGCAGGTCCCAGCCCCGCGCGGCGGCGAGGGCGTGAGGCGGCGTGAGAAGATACTGCTTCATAAAGGAAATCCCCCTTGTCCATCGTTTGTTCTCCGTGTATAATGAGTATCCGAGTGGTTCCATCCTATGCCGCTCCAACCGATCGTAGAAGAGGTAACGCCATGCATTTTCCGTTAATTCCCGACTTTCTCTTTGAAAGCATCTATACCATCGACCTCCAGCGCCTCCGGGACCGGGGCGTCAAGCTCCTGCTGGCCGATCTGGACAACACCCTGGTGACCTATTCCGTCAAAGTCCCCACGGAGGAGGTGAGGGCCTGGCGGGACAGGCTGAAGGAGGCGGGGATCACCCTGTTCATCCTCTCCAACAGCCGCAAGCCCGGCCGGGCCCAGCGGTTTGCGGAGGCCCTGGAGGTCCCCTACCAGGGCCACGCGGGCAAGCCCAAGTCCAAGGGATTTTATCAGGCCATGGCGCGCATGGGGGTCACGCCCCAGGAGACCGCCATCGTGGGGGACCAGATCTTCACCGATATCTGGGGCGGCAACAACGCGGGGGTCACCACCCTCATGGTGAAGCCCATTGAGTTCGGCACGGTCTTCCGCCTGCTGCGCTACGGGTTCGAAACGCCCTTCCGCACCCTGGGCAAGCGGGGCGAGGCCCTTTGAGCGCCGCCTTGGCGGGGATCCTGATTATCTGCTTTGATTTGCAGAAAACCGTTGCAAAACGCGCCGAGGTATTGTACAATAAGAGAGCTTATTGAATGAAAAAACCAATTTGTTTGGAGGATGAATATTATGATTTCTGCCGGCGATTTTCGAAATGGTATGACCTTTGAAATGGACGGCCAGGTCATGCAGGTGATCGAGTTCCAGCATGTTAAGCCTGGTAAGGGCGCAGCCTTTGTCCGCACCAAGATGAAAAACGTCATCACCGGTTCCGTTACCGAGACCTCTTTCAACCCCACCGCGAAGTTTGAGAACGCTTACGTGGAGAAGAAGGACATGCAGTACAGCTACAACGACGGCGACCTGTACTACTTCATGGACCAGGAGACCTATGACATGATCCCCATCGCCACCGAGCTGCTGGGCGACAACTTCCGCTTCGTGAAGGAAGAGATGATGTGCAAGATCAGCAGCTACAAGGGCAAGATCTTCTCCGTGGAGCCCCCCACCTTCGTTGACCTGGAGGTCACCGAGACCGATCCCGGCTTCAAGGGCGACACCGCCACCAACGTGACCAAGCCCGCCGTCCTGGAGACTGGCGCTGAGATCAAAGTCCCCCTGTTCATCAGCGTGGGCGACAAGATCAAGGTCGATACCCGCAGCGGCGAGTACCTGGAGCGTTCCAAGGGCTAATCTTTGACTGTTCAGACAGGCTTGATGGGTCAGTGCGGCCTGTTGAGCCTGTCTTGTTCATGAACCATCTGTTTAGAAAGGAATGATTCACTATGACTATGACTATCACCGAAAAGGTCGCTTATCTGAAGGGTCTGGCCGACGGCCTGGATCTGGACAAGGAGCCCTCCAAGGAGGCCAAGCTGCTGACCAAGATCATCGAGATCCTGGAAGACATCGGTCTGGCCGTGGAGGACCTGGAGGACGAGATCGAGTCCGTGGAGGAAGAGGTGGACGCCATCTCCGAGGACCTGGAGGACGTGGAAGAGATCCTCTTCGAGGAGGACGACGACGACTTCGACTTTGAGGGCTGCTGCGGCCAGTGCGGCAACCTGGACGACGACGATTTCTTCGAGATCGAGTGCCCCAGCTGCGGCGAGGACATCGTCATCGACGAGAGCATCCTGGACATCGGCGAGGTCACCTGCCCCAACTGCGGGGACAAGTTCTCCATGGACCTGGTGGACGAGGACGAAGAGAAGGAAGACTGATCCCTCTTTGCGCAAAAAGGACGGCTTTTGCCGTCCTTTTTTCTGCGTTCCAGGGTCTTTTTTTTGAGCAAACGAGAGTAGGTCACAGTTTTTCCCGCTTCTTTTTCTTAGAATGAAGAAAAAGAAGCCAACGACGACCCCATAGGAAGGAGTGTCATGATGGGAATTTTGGATCATTTTGTCTGCACCAACATCAACGTGGGCCTGTCGCAGTACCGGAAGACGCCCGGCGCGGTCCTTCTGGATATCCGCTCCCGCGCGGAGTACGCGCGCCGCCGGGTCCCGGAGAGCCGGAACCTTCCCCTGGAGGAGCTGGACCGGGTGGGTGAGCTGGCCCCCGACCGGACGACCCCGCTCTACGTCTATGCCTACAGCCCCGAGACCAGCGGCAAGGCGGTCCGCCGCCTGAAGGCCATGGGATACGCCAACGCCCATAACATCGGCGGCATCAAGAACTGCTGCGGCAACCAGGGCTACCAGGGACCCGTGGAGGGATACGGGCGGGACGCCTGCCCCCTGCGGTGACAAAGACAGGATAGACAGCACAAGCCCCCCTTGCTCGCGCAAGGGGGGCTTCAGTCTGTCGAAAAAGTCCAGCAAGGCTCAATGTGATTAAGAAGCTAGCATTGAGGAATAGCTGGGCTTTTTCGTATGTATGGTGTAAAATGGAAATGGAGTTTTGCTTTGCAAAATGGATTTGATGGGTGGCTGCGTGTTGGGCTGTTCTGTGTTAGTACACTATCTACTGTAAGCAGTCCTAAGTTACTACCATTCGACTTGGATTTATGATATGAGAATAGAAGAAGCGCGTCATCGTTTGAAGTGATGACGCGCTTCTTATTAACGGATGCCCCAGCGCTGTTTGCAATGAGGACACTCGTAGAACCCGTTGTCATAGAGAACAACGACCTCTCTGCCGCAGTTAGGACAAAGAATGATCCTCATTTGGAACACCTCTCAAGACAACGCTTGAATAGCTCTTTTAAGAGCGCATAGTATTCGTACTCTTGGTCGAGAGCTTCCTCATTTACTCTGAAAATGGAGTTCAAAATCTTTCCACGAAGATTGCCCTCCCTTTCTTTTGTTTGGAGTTCTTGTCCAGTGAGCTTGCTGGTTCCGCTGTATCTCAACGAGAAGTTAATAGATCGTCCCGTGCGAGTGCATACGATAAAGAAAGCAAAATAATCATTATGCTCTTTATTTACGATCACCAGGCAATCTTGCTTAGAGGAATTGAAAACTCCTCCGAATTTTGCAGTATCCAAATGGACCCGAATAGGGAGTTGAAAGAGTTCCCTATTGAGAGATTCCAACGATACTTTGACTTCCTGCATGGATATGTTAGGATCGAATATCCGAACCTCTTCTCCTGTAGATTTCAGAGTCGAACCAGATATCATTTGCATTCCTCTTTTCTTTTTCTTTTTCTTTTTCTTTTTCTTTTTCGTGAAGACCCCCTTAAATCCTCCGCATGACGCCGCCGCAGCGCTCGCAGGGATTTGTCAGCTTATCGATCCAGCTCGGGGCTTTGCATCTTACAGCGTGACCGCACTTCTCACACTTGAACCATTCACTGCTTCCCATAATGAAAACCTCACTTTCTTTCTGTGTACTCGTTGCCGCAGTTCAAGCACTTGTAGTAATCGTGGGTAGGAGAACTTCCCATCGCTTGGGTGTTGCTGGAGCCACAAACAGGACAAGCCATACAACACACCTCCTCTTTTAGATTTCCTACAAAACTTAATATTGTAGTTTGTAGTTCAAGTATATAATTTAAAAATTTAAATGTCAAGTGAATTTTCTTATTTTATAGATTGTTTTATTACGCTGTGATTTGAATAGAATATAAAGCGAAAGAGAGGTTTTTATGGAACTGGACTATACTGAAATCGGCAAACGCATTGCCAAGCGCAGAAAAGAGCTGGGGTTGCGTCAGGCGCAGCTCAGCGAGATGGTGGATATCAGTGACCCCTATCTATCCAATATCGAGCGGGCCGTCTCCATTCCTTCCACCGAGGTCATCATGCGCCTGGCCATTGCGCTGGACACTACACCGGATGAGTTTCTGGTGGGCACGAGCCAGCGCAGCGAGGCTTGGAAGGATGTGGCCTCCCTGCTACGCCCTATGTCCCCGCGAGAACTGGAGATGGCGCGGGGGTTGCTCACCTGGCTGAAAGAACAGAATATCAAAGAATAAGCACGCCACAGGCGGTTCCACTCGGACCGTCGCGGCGTGCTTTCTTTTCGCAAGAAAGCCGACCTGCGGGGAGGGCAGGTCGGCAGGGGGGATTGGGAGATTCTTATTCGCAAGTGGTCGGGCCCTTCGGGGACAACCCCTCAGACCGCTTTGCGGCCAGCTCCCCTTTCAGGGGAGCCATTTAGTGCGCTCGTCTTACCAGCAGCGTGACAAAGAACCACAGGGCCAGCAGGATGGTGATGGACGCGCCGGTGGAGGCGCCCAGGTGATAGGACACCATGAGGCCGCCGACGCCGCAGACCAGCCCGCCCAGGACGGAGATCAGGTGGTACTGGGGCAGGTTCCGGGCGATGTTCCGGGCGGCCGCGCCGGGGAGGACGATGAGGGCGTTGATGACCAGCAGGCCCACCCAGGTCATGGTGATCGTGACCACCACGGCGATGGCGGCGGTGAAGAGGAAGTCCTTCCAAAACACCTTGATGCCGCGGCTGTCGGCCAGGGCGTGGTGGACGGCGGTGAGCATCATCTGGTTGAAGGAGGTCACCCACAGGAGGACCAGCAGCGCCAGGATGACGGCCAGCAGGCCGATCTCGCCGGGGGAGACGCTGAGGATATCGCCGATGAGGAGGTTGTTGAACTTGGTGAAGCTCTGGCCGCCCAGGGTGCTGAGGAAGATACCCAGGGCGACGGCGGCGGAGGAGAAGACGCTGATGGCCGTGTCGCTGGCCATGGAGGTCCGCTGCCGGACGACGGTGAAGAGGAAGGCGATGACCACGGCGAAGAGGACCGCGCCGACCACAGGCTCCGCCAGGCCGCAGATGGCGCCGATGGCCATGCCGGTGAAGGCCGAGTGGCCCAGCGCGTCGGAGAAGAAGGCCATGCGGCTCTCCACGACCATGGTGGAGAGCAGGCCGAAGAGGGGCGTGACCACGAGGATGGCCAGCAGGGCGTTTTTCATAAAGTACATGGAGTCTGCCGCCGCCCACTCAAAGGGCAGCCAGGAGACCAGCCAATACCAGACTTGCATTATGCCTCCCCTCCTTCCTCACCGAGGTTCAGGTGGAAGACCGACTGGAACTCCGGCGACCGGAGGACCTCGCCGGGGGTCCCCACCTTCAGGATGGCCTGCTGGAGCAGGATGACCTTGTCGGCATAGAGCCGCAGGGTGGAAAAATCGTGGGTGGAGAAGAGGATGGACAGGTCGTACTTCTGCCGGATCTCGTCCAGCATCTCCATGAGCAGGTGCTCGCCCCCCACATCCACGCCGGACAGGGGCTCGTCCAGGATGAGGATCTGGGGGATGGGCTCCAGGGCCAGGGCCAGCAGGACCCGCTGGAGCTCGCCGCCGGAGAGGGTCCCGATGCGCTTGTCGATCAAAGCCTCCCCGTGGACCCGGGAGAGGCACTCCGCCACCTTGGCCCGCAGGGCGCGGGGGACGGGCAGGAAGACCGGCCAGCGGCTGATGGCGGCGGCGAAGAAGTCCAGAACGCTGATGGGGTAGCCCCGGTCAAAGCTGGGGCTTTGGGGGACGTAGCCGATCTTCGGCTGGCTGGGATAGCCCCCGGCCAGCTCGAACTGGATGCTGCCGGAGTAGGGGATCTGGCCCAGGATGCTCCGAAAGAGGGAGGATTTGCCCGCGCCGTTGGGCCCGATGAGGGCCACGAGCTCCCGGCAGTTGAGCTGGAAGTTGATGTCGTGCAGGATGACGTCGTTTTCCAGGGTGACCCCCAGATTTTTCACGTCCAGACGGCAGGTCCCCGGCTTGGCGGGCATGGGGATGCGGGTGTGGTGTTGTTTGGCGAACCTCATGAGCAGGCCTCCTGAATGGTCTTGACGTTGGCGGTGATGCCGGCGAGATAGGTGTCGATGCCCACGGACTCCGTTTCCCCGCTCATCAGCATGTCCAGGGCGTAGACCGGGACGCCGTTCTCCCGGTGGATGACCTGGGCGGTGGCGGTGGAGCCGTTGGTCTCGGTGAAGATGGCGGGAAGGTGGTGCAGCGATATCTCGTCCAGGATCTCGATGACGTCCCGGGCGGAGGCCTCGCTGCCCGCCTCCTCCTCGATGGAGCGGAGGATGGTCAGGTCAAAGGCCTCCGCGAAGTAGGTGAAGCCGTCGTGGAAGGGGATGAGCTCCCGGCAGGACAGGTCGTCCAGCAGGGGCCGCAGGTCCCGGTAGGCGGCGGCGACCTGCTCGGCGGCGGCCTGGGCGTTGGCTTCATAGAGGGCGGCCTGGTCCGGGTCCAGCGCCCCCAGCCCTGCGGCCAGGTTTTTGAGCATCTGGCAGGCCCGCATGGGGTCCATCCAGATGTGGGGATCGGCTTCGCCCGTGTGCTCGTCCTCGCTGTGGTCGTGGTCCGCATGGTCGTCGTGGAGGGCCTCGTGGTCGTGCGTCTCGCGCTCGCCGTGGCCATGGTCGTGGTCGTGATCGTGGCTGGCGGCCAGCAGCTCGATGCCGGCCGAGCAGTCGATCTGCCGGGTCTGGGCGGCGTCCAGGGCGTCGGCCATGGAGTCCTCCAGCCCCGCGCCGTTGAGGATGACCACGTCCGCGCGGTCGAGGACCTTCATGTCGCGGACCGAGAGGGTGTAGTCGTGCAGACAGCTGACCGACTGGTTGACCATCAGGGTCACGGTGACGTTGTCCGCGCCCTTGGTGACCTCGCGGGTGAAGAGGTAGACGGGGTAGGTGGTGGCGGCCAGGGTCAGGCCGTCCTCCGGCTGAGCGGCGCTCTCCCGGGGGCCGCAGGCCGTCAGGGAAAGGGCCAGGGTCAGGCAGAAGAGGAAGGGAAGAAGTTTTTTCAGCATGGTGCGCTTCCTTTTGCGATGAGAATTGCTTACGGTAATATTTTATTATACAGGAAAGAGCGAGGGGGGACAAGGGGATCCGGGAAAAAAGAGGACGACCCGAGTTGGGTCGTCCTCAAAGGATCTGTACTGCTTACAGCAGGGAGAATGCCAGGATCAGGCCGGAGAACACGATGGAAACGGTGGAGCACAGCTTGATCAGGATGTTCAGAGCGGGGCCGGAGGTATCCTTGAACGGATCGCCGACGGTGTCGCCCACGACAGCAGCCTTGTGCTGGTCGGAGCCCTTGCCGCCGTGGTTGCCTCTCTCGATGTACTTCTTGGCGTTGTCCCATGCGCCGCCGGCGTTGGACATGAAGACTGCCATGGCGAAGCCGGTGACGGAAACGCCGCCCAGCAGACCCACCACGCCGGTGGGGCCAAGGATCAGGCCGGTGACAATGGGCACGATGATGGCCAGCAGAGCGGGCGCGACCATCTCATGCAGGGCGCCCTTGGTGCACAGAGCCACGCAGCTTGCGTAGTCGGGGTCGGCCTTGCCTTCCATGATGCCGGCGATCTCCTTGAACTGACGGCGGACCTCCACGACGATGGACTGCGCGGCGGTCTGGACGGAGCTCATGGTCATGGCGGAGAAGACGAAGGTCAGCATCGCGCCGATGAAGATACCGACCAGGACGGTGGGGCTGGTCAGGGTGAAGTTCAGGGTCTCTGCGGTCTTGGTCTGCACGATGTTGACGTAGGAGACCAGCAGGGACAGAGCGGTCAGGGAAGCGGAGCCGATGGCGAAGCCCTTACCGGTGGCAGCGGTGGTGTTGCCCAGGGAGTCCAGGGCGTCGGTGCGCTCACGGACCTCTTCGGGCAGGCCGGACATCTCGGCGATGCCGCCGGCGTTGTCGGCCACGGGGCCGTAGGCGTCGGTCGCCAGGGTGATGCCCAGGGTGGACAGCATACCGACAGCGGCGATGCCGATGCCGTACAGGCCGCGGTTGAAGGCGGGGCTGAAGGCGCCGCTGGCGTCCATGATGGAGACGGAGCCGCCTGCTGCGAAGTAGGAGACCAGGATGGCCACGGCGACGATCAGGATGGAAGCCATGGTGGACTGCAGGCCCAGGGAGATACCACCGATGATGATGGTGGCGGAGCCGGTCTCGGAAGCGGCAGCCAGCTTCTGGGTGGGCTTGTAGTTATCGGAGGTGTAGTACTCGGTGAAGTAGCCGATCAGGCAGCCGCCCACCAGACCGCAGAGGATGGCGACGTAGACGCCGACCCAACCCTTGCCGATGATGCACATGGTCAGGGGGATGGCCACCAGAGCGGACAGAACGGCAGCGGAATAGGTGCCGGTACGCAGAGAGCTCAGCAGGGACTTCTGGGTCGCGTCCTCCTTGGTCTTGACCAGGAAGGTGCACAGGACGGAGCAGATGATGCCGGCCACAGCCAGAGCCAGGGGCAGCAGCATACCGCTCCAGCCGTAGCCAGCGGTCGCGCCCAGGGCGAAGGTCGCCAGGATGGAGCCGACATAGGACTCGTACAGGTCGGCGCCCATGCCGGCCACGTCGCCCACGTTGTCGCCCACGTTGTCGGCGATGGTGGCGGGGTTACGGGGGTCATCCTCGGGGATGCCGGCCTCGACCTTACCCACCAGGTCAGCGCCCACGTCGGCGGCCTTGGTGTAGATACCGCCGCCCACACGGGCGAACAGAGCCATGAAGGATGCGCCGATGCCGTTCATGACGATGATGTTGCCCAGGGCAACGGGATCCATGATACCGGCGGCATAGCGCAGGATGCAGAACCAGATGGAGATATCCAGCATACCCAGGCCAACGACGGTGAAGCCCATGACGGAGCCGGAGGAGAAGGCCACGCGCAGACCGCGGTTCAGGCTCTCAGAGGCAGCCTGGGCAGTGCGGGCGTTGGCGTTGGTTGCGATCTTCATGCCGATGAAGCCGGCCAGCATGGACCAGATACCACCGGTGAGGAAGGCAAAGGGGGTGAACTTAGACAGCATTTGGCCGCCGCTGGCGAAGGCGATGATCATCAGGATGATGAAGACCACCAAGAAGACCTTGGCGACGGTGGTGTACTGATGCTTCAGATAGGCGTTTGCGCCATCACGGATGGACTGCGCGATCTTCCGCATCGTGTCATTGCCTTCGGAGAAGGTCATGACCTTGTTGCGCTGGATCAGGGCGAAAATCAGAGCCAGGGCGGCGCCGATAAAGCCGATCCACATGTAGTTTTCCACGAACGACACTCCTTTTCTTTTTGGTCCCCTGCCTGGGAAAGACAAGAGACACATGAATAACATACCAATTTTAGCATAAGAACAGGGATTTGCAAGCAAAACCCCGGCGCTTTCTCCGATTTCGCAATATTTTCACAAAAACGCCCGAAAAACAAGGGGGATTTTGGGCAAAAGGGCGGAGCCGGGGCGAGCCTTGCTGAAGCAAGTCCGTCTTCTCAGTTTCGTTTCCAGGTGGAGGGGGAGAGAAGGATGAGGATGGGGAAGATCTCCAGCCGCCCGACGAGCATGGCGAGGGTCAGCACGAGCTTGTTCAGGGGGGAAAAGGCGGCGAAATTCCCCATGGGGCCCACGGCGTCCAGGCCAGGCCCCACGTTGCTCAGGCAGGTCAGGGCGGCGGTGAAGGAGGTGGTGAGGGAGCCGCCGTCCAGCGAGACCAGGGCGGTGGCCCCGGCCAGCAGCAGGCAATAGAGGGAGAAGAAGACGAAGACGGTGTTGAGGTCGGACTCGCTCACCGCCTTGCCGTCCAGCTTCACGACCTTCACCTCGCGGGGGTGGGACAGGCGGCGCAGGGAGCGCAGGCCGCCCCGGAGCATCAGCAGGATGCGGGAGGCCTTGAGCCCGCCGGCGGTGCTGCCGGCGCAGCCGCCCAGGAACATGAGCAGGACCAGGACGGTCTGGGACAGGGCGGGCCAGAGGGCGAAGTCCACCGTGGAGAAGCCCGCGGTGGAGACCACGGTGGCGACCTGGAAGCAGACGATGCGCAGGGTCTCGCCCACGCCGTCATACAGGGGACGGACGTTCCAGAAGATCACCGCGATGGCCCCGGCCACTGCTGCCAGGAAGAAGCGCAGCTCGTCGCTGCCCAGGGCCTGCTTCCACCGACCGGTCAGGACCAGGAAGAAGAGGGCGAAGTTCAGCGAGCACAGGAGCATGAAGACGGTGATGATGATCTCGCAGGCGGGCAGGCCATAGGCGGCGATGCTGGTGTTCATCACAGAAAAACCGCCGGTGCACACCGTTGCGAAGGTGGTGACCGCGGAATCGTAGAGGGGCATCCCCGCCAGGCACAGGAGGAGGATCTCCAGCACGGTGAGGACAATATAGATGAGGTAGAGGATCTGGGAGGACTGGGCGGTCTTGGGGACCAGCTTGGAGGAGAGCGGACCGGGGGACTCCGCCTGGACCAGGACGTGGGTGCGGACGCCCACCTTGGGCAGGAAGGCCAGGGTGAAGATCAGCACGCCCATGCCGCCGAGCCAGGAGGAGAAGGACCGCCAGAAGAGGATGCCCCGGGGCAGGGACTCGACCTCGGTGAGGATGGAGGCCCCGGTGGTGGAGAAGCCGGAGACCGTTTCAAACAGGCAGTCCACATAGCTGGCAAACTGCCCGGAGAACCAGAAGGGCAGGCTGCCGAAGAGGCTCAGGACCAGCCAGATGAGGCCCACCACGGCGTATCCCTCCTGGGAAAAGAAGTCCGGCTTGGACCGCAGCCGCGTCAGCGCGGTGCCCAGGAGGGCGACCAGCAGGATGGTGTAGAGAAAGGGGAGGGGGTCCTCCCGGTAGAAGAGGGCCACCAGAAACGGGAGGACCAGAAAGAGGGCCTCCAGCTGGAGGGTCCGGCCCAACATGCGGAGCATGAGTTTGTAATTCATAGACAAATACCTGTATCGGAGAGCGTCAGGAGCGCTCCCAGGTGGCGGGGTGGAAGAGGAGGAGGATGGGGAAGAGCTCCAGACGGCCAATGAGCATGTACAGCGACAGGATCACCTTGCTCAGGCAGGAGAGCGCGCCGAAGCTGGAGGCGGGGCCGACGGCGTCCAGACCGGGGCCCACGTTGGACAAGCAGCCCAGGGAGGCGGTGAAGGCGGTGGTCAGGGAAACGCCGTCCAGGGAGACCAGCAGACATCCGGCGCCCAGCAGCAGGAAGAAGAGGATGAGAAAGGAGAAGACCGTGTTCAGGGTGCTCTCATCCACGGCCTTGCCGTCCAGCTTCACGACCTTCACCGCGCGGGGGTGCGACAGGCGCAGCAGGGAGCGCAGGGAGCAGCGGAGCAGGAGCAGGATGCGGCCGCACTTGATGGAACCGGCGGTGCTGCCGGAGCAGCCGCCGACGAACATGAGCAGCAGCAGGATCGTCTGGGCGAAGGGGGGCCAGAGGTTGTAGTCCGTGGTGGAGAAGCCCGAGGTGGAGATCACCGAGGACACCTGGAAGACCGCGTCCAGCAGGGCGCTGCCCAGGCTGTCGTACAGGGGGAAGATGTTCAGGAAGATCAGCAGGGAGGCCGCGGCCACCACGCCCAGGAAGAAGCGCAGCTCGTCGCTGTGCAGCGCCTGCTTTCCCCGGCCGGTGAGGGCCAGGAAGAAGAGGGCAAAGTTCAGCGAGCCGAGGAGCATGAAGACGATGGCGATGATCTGGCAGGCGGTGTTGTAGGCGGCGAAGCTGGCGTTCATCACGGCGAAGCCGCCGGTGCAGACGCTGGCGAAGGTGGTGACCACCGCGTCGTAGAGGGGCATCCCGGCCAAGAAAAAGGAGAGGATCTCCAGGCCGGTCAGCGCGAAGTAGATCAGATAGAGGATCTGGGAGGACTGCACGGTCTTGGGGACCAGCTTGGTGGCGATGGGGCCGGGGACCTCCGCCTGCACCAGGATGTGGTTGCGCGCGCCGACCTTGGGCAGGAAGGCCAGGGTAAACAGCAGCACGCCCATGCCGCCGATCCAGGAGGAGAAGGAGCGCCAGAAGAGGATGCCCCGGGGCAGGGTCTCGATCTCCGAGAGGATGGTCGCGCCGGAGGTGGTGAAGCCCGAGACGATCTCAAAGATACAGTCCGCGAAGCTGGCGAAGTGGCCGGAGAACCAGAAGGGCAGCGCCCCGAAGAGGCTGAGGACCATCCAGATCAGGCCCACGATGACAAAGCCCTCCCGGGAGAAAAAGGTGGCGTGGGACTGGATGAGGGAGAGGAAAAACCCAATCAGGGCCACAGGCACGACGGTATACACGAAGGGGAGGGGGTCCTCGCGATAGAGCAGGCAGACGGCCAGCGGGAGAAGCAGACAGAGCGCCTCCACCTGGAGGGTCCGCCCCATCATGCGCAGCATCAGTTTATAGTTCATGGCGTGCCCTTAGCTCAGTCCTTTCGGAAGATATCGGTGAAGGTCTGGATCCCCTTGCCGTGGGAGATGACGATGACCCGGTCCCCGGCGGAGAGGACGGTGGACCCCGAGGGGATGATGACCTTTTCCTCGTGGAGGAGGGCGGCGATCAGGAAGCCCTTGCGGATGGGAAGGTCCATCAGGGGGACGCCCAGATGGGGGGTGGTGCTGCGCAGGATGAACTCGGCGGCCTCCGCGTCGGTGTCCGCGATGCGGTAGAGGGCGGTCATCACGTTGCCGCTCTTGTCCTGAAGCCCGCGGACCAGACGGAGGATGCGCTCCACGGTGAGGAGCTTGGGGGCCACCACGCTGTCCAGCCCGGCGGCCCGCACCACGGCGGTGTAGTTCTCCCGGTTGGACTTGGCGATGACCTTTCGGATGCCCTGCTGCCGGGCGTAGAGGGAGGAGATGAGGTTGTCCTCGTCCCGGCCGGTGAGGGCGATGAAGGCGTCGTTGTTCGTGAAGTGCTCCGAGGCCAGCAGCTCCTGGTCGGTGCCGTCGCCGTGGAGGACGAGCGCGCCGGGGAGCAGCTCCGAGAGGCGGCGGCAGTGGGCCTCGTTGCTCTCCACCAGGGTCACCCGGACCGACATGGACAGCAGGAGCTTGCTCAGGTAGTGGGCGATGCGGCTGCCGCCGATGATGAAGACCGAGTGGATCTTGGGCAGGTCCCGGCCCAGGGTCCGCAGGTAGGCGGAGAGGTCCTTGGGCGTGCCGGTCACGTAGAGGGTGTCCCCGGCCCGGGGCACGAAGGAGCCGTTGGGGATGATGACCTCGTTTTTTCGCTCGGCGGCGCTGAAGAGGATGCCCCGGTTCTTGCCGAAGAGGGCGGAGAGGGGATGGCCCACGATGTGGTCGTCCTCCCGGACGGCGACGCCGAGCATCTCCACCTTGCCCCGGAAGAAGGTGTCCACGTTGGCCGCGGCGGGGAAGCGCAGAAGGCGGGAGATCTCCGCGGCGGTGGAGTATTCGGGGTTGATGACCGCGTCGATGTTCAGGTCCTTCCGCAGGGAGGAGATGTCCTCGGTGTAGGCCACGTCCCGGATGCGGGCGATGGTGAACTTGGTGCCCAGCCGCTTGGCGGTGAGGGCGCAGAGCATGTTGACCTCGTCCATGTTGGTGGTCGCCAGGAGCAGGTCGGCGTCCTCGGCGCCGGCTTCCCGCAGGACGGAGGGGGCCGCGCCGGGGCCTTTGATGCACATGACATCCAGGGTCTCGCTGGCCCGATGGATGGCGATGTCGTTGTTGTCGATGATGGTGACGTCATGATCCTCCTGAGAGAGGTAGGTCGCCAGGCTGGAGCCCACCTTGCCGGCTCCCACGATGAGAATTTTCAAGCAGTATCATCCTTTCACGAAGGAAAACGGTCGAAGCGGAAGAGAACCGTGTGTTTTCGCGTGGTAGTTCTGTCCATCATAGCACAGAATCCAGAAAGGTGCAATGGAGGGATGCCGCCCTAGTTTACGCGCGGGGAAGCAGGGCGGTATGGCTTTTTTTCTTTCAAAAAGCCCGAACCTGTGCTACAATATAATCTTACGGAACCAATGCGGTGACACGGAAGGAGGAAAACGGATGCGGCAAATGGATCTGACCAAGGGTGCCATCTGGAAGAATTTGGTGGTCTACGCCCTGCCGGTGGTGCTCTCCTCCCTGCTTCAATCGGCCTACTCCATCACAGACCTGATCGTAGCCGGGTGGTTTATCGGCAAGGACGGCATCTCCGCCATCAACAACGCCAGTCAGGTGACGGTCATCCTGACCCAGATCATCATGGGCATCACCACCGGCGGCAACATTCTCATGGGCCAGTATTTTGGCAGCCGGGACCGGGAGAACCGGGTGAAGACGAACCAGACCCTCTTCACCTTCGCCCTGGCCGCCGGGGCCATCGCGACGGCGCTCCTCTTCCTGACGAGTCGCCTGATCCTCGTGGGCCTGAAGGCCCCCGCCCTGGAGGACGCCACGATCTACCTGCGGATCTGCGCCTTTGGCCTGGTCCCCATCTTTGGCTACAATA
Source organism: uncultured Eubacteriales bacterium (assembly GCA_934572535.1). Classification (GTDB taxonomy): domain Bacteria; phylum Bacillota; class Clostridia; order Oscillospirales; family Oscillospiraceae; genus Evtepia. Next base: position 79,253 of record CAKTLJ010000004.1, on the reverse strand, counting down.
CCCTCTCCGCCGTTCTCCGGTCCGTGGGCAACTCCAAGCAGCCCTTTTACTGCGTGGCGGTGACGGCCTGCTGCAACATCGTCCTGGACCTGCTGTTCATGGGGGTCTTCCACTGGGGCGTGGCGGGCGCAGCCCTGGCTACGGTCCTCGCCCAGACGGCCAGCTTCGTGGTCTGCCTGGTCTACGTGCTGCGGCAGAAGGACCTCTTCGGCCTGTCGCTGGGGAAGCCGATCCTCGAGCGGGACAAGCTGACCCAGATGCTCAAGCTGGGCATCCCCGCGGCCGTCCAGATGACGGTGGTGGGCCTGTCCTGGCTGGCCATGACCTTCCTGGTCAACCGCTACGGGGTGGAGGCCTCGGCCGCCAGCGGCATCTGCGCCAAGGTCAAGGACGTGGCCCTCATGTTCACCATCGCCATGTCCTCGGCGGCCGCCACCATGACGGCCCAGTGCCTGGGGGCCAAGCTCTACGACCGGGCCAGCAAGGTGGTCCACATCGCCATGCGCATCTCGCTGGCCATGGCGGCGGTGGTCATCGTGGTCATCGAGCTCTTCGCGCCGCAGGTCCTGTCCATCTTCCATCCCGACGCCGTGACCATGGAGATCGCGCTGAAAAACCTGCGCATCGAGATCCTGGGCCAGATCTTCTACGCCAGCTTCATGGTCTACAACGCCCTGCCGACGGGCGCCGGGAACCCCATGTTCGCCCTGATGTCCAGCCTGCTCAACTGTATCGTGGTCCGCGTGGTCCTGGCGCTCATCCTGAACCACACCATGGGCCTGGTGGGGATCTTCTGGGCCTGCGCCATTGCCCCGGCCTCCTCGGTCCCCCTGGGATACCTCTACGAGCGCACCGGCATCTGGCGGCGGTCCATGGTGGACAGAGAGGAAAAACGAGAACTGAATCCCTGACGAGACCAAGGGCCGGTACATTGCGTACCGGCCCTTGCTGTTGGGTTCTCTATGGAGTTGGGGTCACAGGTTAAAGAAGGACTGAAGCTGGGTGAAGAGGACGATGACCATGACGATGGGGATGATGATGCGATAGGAGATATTGAAGAACCTGGCGAACTTGAAGGGTTGACCGTTCGCCTCGCACTCCTCCTGCACCAGCTTGGGCAGCTTCCAGCCCAGCACGAGGCTCATCAGCAGAGCGCCCAGAGGCATCAGCACGCCCTCGGTGAGCATGTCGTAGAAGTCCAGCCAGCAGTCGTTCCACATGGCGTAGCCCTCGCCGCCGAGCTCCAGACCCAGCAGCTCGAAGGGAGCCTTCAGGGCAGCGCCGCCGGAGCCCAGGGCATCCATGGCAGCGGGCAGACCCACGATGAAGATGACGATGGCAAAGATCAGGGAGATCTTCTTGCGGTTGGGTTCCTTGCCCTTGGCCAGCTGACGGTCCACCACGGAGGCGGTGCAGACTTCCAGCAGAGCGATGGAGGAGGTGATGGCGGCGATGAAGACCAGGAAGTAGAACAGGAAGCCGACGATGTTGCCGACCATACCGCCCATGCCGTCCAGGAAGACCTTCTGCATGGAGGCAAACAGCAGGCCGGGGCCGGTGCCGTAGTCCACGTCGAAGGCGGCGCAGGCGGGCATGATCATGATGCCGGCCAGCAGGGCAAACAGGGTGTCGGACAGGGGAACGATGACTGCGTTGTTCTGGATGCTCTTGTCCTTGCTCAGGTAGGAGCCGAAGGTGATGTTGATGCCCATGGCCAGGGACAGGGAGAAGAACATCTGACCGGCGGCGACCTTCAGCACGCCGAAGAAGCTGCCGGGATCCGAGAAGAGGGCGAGGTCAGGCTTGAACATGAACTTGTAGCCCTCGATGGCGCCGTCCTGGGTGGCGATGAAGATGATGATGACGATGAGGATCACGCCGAGGGCGGGCATGACGGCCTTGCTGAACTTCTCGATGCCGCCCTGGACGCCGCCCATGACGATGAACATGGTGATGGCCATGGCCAGAGCCAGGAAGAGGACCATGCTCTTGGAATCATAGAGCAGGAAGCCGAAGAAGTTGGAGCCCTGCGCGGCGAAGCCGTCGAGGCCGACGATCTGCACCAGGAAGCCCAGGCAGTACCGCAGGGTCATGCCGGCCAGCACAGAATAGAAGCTGAGGATCAGGAAGGGGCAGAAGGCCGCCATCCAGCCGATGACCTTGTAGTTCTTAGAGAGCTTGGCGTAAGCGCCCACGCCGGTGCCGGTCTTACGGCCCAGGGAGAACTCCGCCATCATCAGGGGGATACCGGCCAGGACCACCAGGATCAGGTAGATCACCAGGAAGGCGAAGCCGCCGGAGGAACCCATCTTGTAGGGGAAGCCCCACAGGTTGCCCAGACCAATGGCTGAGCCGATGGAGGCCATCAGGAAGCCGAAGGAGCTTCCCCACTGGCCGCGTTTGTTTTCATGCATTGTACTTCTCTCTCCTTTGTTGTGAAACTGCCGCCGACCGGCGCAAGAGACCAGGGGGCGGGCTGGGGAAAGGGTGCACCGCGCTCCGATGGGAAGGGCGGAGCCGCACACCCGGATATGATGACATCACTTTACACTAAAAGCTGGGAGATTGCAAGCTGTTGTTTTCCACACTTGAAGGGGGGAGGAAGGGGACGGGCGGCTTTTGCCTCAAAAGCGAAAAAACCCTTGAAAATCAAGACTTTTTGGCGGTTTGGACGAGAGATAAAATGTTTCTCCCTCTGCGGAAAAGTTGACAATATGACAAGATTTCCTGCTAGATTTTTCCAGGAAAACGAGACTGGAGAGAGCGTGAGAATTTTTCGCGTCTTTTTGGCGGAAAATCGGCTAAAATCACGAAAGAACCCTTGCATCCCTTTCCCCCGGGGAAGAAATCCAGTATAATGAAGCGAAGGACCTCGCCGAAACGGCAGGAGAAAGGGGGGCGCGCGATGCCGAACTATCGTTTGACCCTGTGCTATGATGGGACCCGCTGGAAGGGGTGGCAGAAGCAGGGGAACACGGACAACACCATCCAGGGCAAGCTGGAGAGTCTGCTCTCCCGCCTGCTGGACCAGCCGGTGGAGGTGGCCGGTTCCGGCCGCACCGACGCCGGGACCCACGCGCGGGGGCAGGTGGCCTCCTTCCGGGCCAGGACCGAGCTGCGGCCCCAGCAGATCCTGGACGGGCTGCGCCAATACCTCCCGGCGGACATCGGGGCGATCAGCCTGGAGGAGGCGGAGCCGCGCTTTCACGCCCGGCTCTCCTGCGTGGGCAAGACCTATGTGTACCGCATCTGGCGCAGTCAGGTCCCGAACGTCTTCGAGCGGAACTACCTCTACGTCTGCCCCGGCGACCTGGACGTGGAGCGGATGCGCCGGGCGGCGTCGGCCCTCTGCGGGCGGCACGACTTCCGCGCCTTCTGCGCCTTGAAGAAGTTCAAAAGATCCACCGTCCGCACGGTGGAGTCCATCGAGATCGAGGCGTTGGGGCCGGAGCTGCGGCTGACCTTCTCCGGGGACGGCTTCCTCTACCACATGGTCCGCATCCTGGTGGGGACCCTTCTGGCGGTGGGCCGGGGAGAGCTGGAGCCGGAGGAGATGGAAGCCATTTTGGCCTCGAAGGACCGCCAGCGGGCCGGGGAGACCGTCCCCGCCTGCGGCCTGTGCCTGGAAGAAGTGCGCTATTGACGAAAACCGCCTCCCTTGGATGACGAAGGGAGGCGGTTTCTTATGGTTTCATCAGGGTCTCCGCCACCACGCAGGCCAGGAGGAGGGCGGCCCCCAGCAGCCCCGCCGGGGAGAGGACCTCGCCCAGGATGAGGCGGGAGAAGAGGGCGGTCATCACCGGCCCGGCGCACTGGAGAAGGGCGACCGTCCGGGAGGAGATGTGCCCCAGGGCGGCGTTTTGGAGGAAGTACCCGGCCACGGTGCACAGGATGGCCAGATAGACGATGATGGCCCATTCGGTGCGCCCGGCGCGCTCCAGGTGGACGCCGCCCTCGAAGCAGAGGGTGAAGACCAGGGTCAGCAGGGCCGACATGCCGGCCTGGACGGCGGTGAGGGTGACCGGGTCCACGGTGGTCAGGGCCTTTTCGCCAAAGACCAGGGAACCGGCCAACAGGAGGGCGGAGAGCAGGCCGAAGACCTCGCCCAGCCCAAAGCCCGACAGCCCGCCCTGGCCGCAGAGCAGATACAGCCCCACCACCGACAGCAGGAGGACGGGGATGTGCTTGCGGCTGAAGGTTCGGCGGAAGATCACCAGGGCCAGCAGGGGCGTCATCACCGTGGACAGGGACCGCAGGAAGGCGGTGGCCGTGGCGGTGGTGAGGACGATGGCCACGTTGGTGGTGATGTACCCCCCGGCGATGCAGAGGCTGGGCAGGAGCCAGTCCCTCACCGAGCAGGCCCGCAGTCCCTGCCGGATGCGCTTGGGAAAGAGCAGGAGCAAAAAGAGGAAGGCGATGAGATACCGGGCCGACAGCAGGGAGTAGAGCGGGACGACCTCGTAGGCGGCCTTGGAGATGGGGTCGCCGAAGCCGTAGAGGATGCTTTGCAGCAGGATGAAGCCGCAGGGCAGCCACCGAAGGGTGACGCCCGGTTTCGCGGGCGGGTTGGTGTTGGTCATGGTCATCGCCCCTCTTCTGTCAAAGTAGGGGCATTATACCACGGCCCGACAGGACCTGGCAAGAGAGGGCGGCGGGCCTGCCCTCAAATACTGAAGAAGAAGGGGCGGTCGTTGATGAGCTCGCCGATCTGGGACTCGCCATAGACGGCGATGCCCTTTCGCTTGAGCATTTCGGCGGTGAGCCCGTCCCCCGCCGTCAGGGTCTTGGTGAAGGTCCCGTCATAGATCTCGCCGCTGCCGCAGGAGGGGCTGCGCTCCTTGAGCAGGGCGGCCTTGCAGTGGTAGAGGTCCGCCAGGCGCAGGACCTCCGCCGTGCCCCGGACGAATGCCTGGGTGACGTCCCGGCCGTCCCGGGTCACGATCCTGCCGCCCTGGCGCTCGGCGGGGACCCGGGGCGTGGGCAGGCCGCCGAAGAGCTCCGCGCAGACGGGGATGCAGGTGTGCTGCTTCATGAGCTGCTCCAGCTGGGGCAGCTGGTTGCTCTTGCCGTCGTACCGACAGCCCACGCCCAGAAGGCAGGCGCTGACTAAGATGCGCATGGGTCCGCCCCCTTACTTCAGGGCGGCTGCCCAGTCGGCTTCCTTGAAGCCCACCAGGACCTTGTCGTCGCGGACCACCAGGGGACGCTTGACCAGCATCCCGTCGGAGGCCAGCAGGGCGAGCTGCGCCTCCTCCGGCATGGTGGGGAGCTTTTTGGACAGCTCCATGGCGCGGTAGAGCTGGCCGCTGGTGTTGAAGAACTTTTTCAGGGGCAGACCGCTCCGTTCGTGCCAGGCCTTCAGCTCCTCCAGGGTGGGGTTGTCCTCCTTGATGTCGCGGAGGGTGTAGTCCACCTGGTTTTCCTCCAGCCACTTCTGGGCCTTCTTGCAGGTGGAGCAGCGCGGGTAACATACGAATAGCATAGATGGGACCTCCTATGTGTGTTTTTTTCTAAATGATACCATATAATACAAAGAGATGGGAAGAAATGCAATTGAAAATTGGCCCATTTCGTGATAAAATCAGAGAAAAATTCCGGGAAGGAGGGTCCGCAATGAAAAAGAAGCTGCTGGCGCTGGCCTGCGCCGTCGTCTTGAGCCTGTCCCTGCTGGTGGTGCCCTCTGCGGCGTCCAACGGCCTCTTCTTCCTGTCCCTCAACGACTCCCTGGCCTCGCAGTCCGTCCAGACCACGCCCATCCAGAACAGCGGCTGGGTCTACGTGCCGGTGACGGTCTTCAACAACCGGGTCACGGGCATCAACTTCGGCGTCTACTACGGCTTTACGGAGAACAACGAGAGCCTCATCTTCTACAACCTCTCCGGCCAGACCATGACCTTCAACCTGACGGACGGGACGGCCTCCGCCACGGGCGGGGACCCGCCGGTCCCCAGCCGGGTGGTCCGGCAGAACGGGACCTATTACGTCCCGGCCTATGCCGTCTGCCGCTACTTTGGCCTCAGCTACTCCTTCTGCACCACGGAGTACGGCCCCTTCCTGCGCATCAAGGACGGCAGCGCCGTGCTCAGTGACTCCCTCTTCATCAGCTCTGCCTCCTCCATGATGCGCAGCCGCTACAACAGCTTTTACCGGCAGAACGGGAGCACCAACCCGGGCGGCGGGACCACGACGCCCGCCCCCGCGCCCTCGCCCTCCGCCCCGGTCACGCCCCCCACGGTGGAGATCCCCCAGGTCCCCGAGGAGAACGCCCCGCAGTTCTCCCTCTACGTGGGCCTGCGGGCGAGCCAGGGGACGGACATCACCGCCGCCCTCAACGCCCTGGGCAACGTGCGGGCCACGGCGGTGGTCTTCTTCCCGGCGGACGCCCTGCCCGCCGCCGGAGATCAGATCCGCCAGGCCGCCGGACGGGGGCACAAGGTTGGCCTGATCCCCGTGGGCGACACGGCGGAGGAGCGCCTGCGAAGCGTCCGGGAGGGGCAGGCCCTGCTGTCCAGGCTCCTGCGGCGGGAGACCTGGTTCGTCCTCTCCGGCGACGCGGCGCTGGCCGACGCGGGGTATCTCTGCTGGTCCCCGGGCCTCACCGCCAAGGTCAACGACAGCGCCACCCAGCTCTATGAGAGCATCGTGGGCTATGGCGAGGGAGAGAAGAGCGGCCGCATCCTGCTGGACAGCCGCATTTCCGGGCCGATCCTGATCGGCGTGCTGAACCGCCTCTCCCAGGACGGCGACACCTTCCTGCTCCCGCGCGAGACAAAGTATTGAATCGGAATTGAACAGGACCCACACTTGCGGCCTGAGCAGTATGTTCTCCGACGTACACGCCGCCGGAGAACAGGATCGTACCTTCTTCGCGGCCTGCGGGCCGCGAACTCTGCGAGGCTTTTTTAACAGTCTCGAGCGCCCGGGTTGCCGGGCGCTTTCGTTGTTTTGCTGAAAATACTGGTTTTGCAAACTTTTTGAAAAAAGCCCTTGCAATTTTACTTTGTTGTGGTATTATGTTAGTACTTTATTACGATAGAGTGTTAAACAAATCCGAATTCGAGATAGGAGAGTTAAACCATGAAGAAGAAGTATCTTGCACTGTTCCTGGCAGCTGCGATGGGCTGCTCCCTGCTGGCTGGCTGCGGCGGCAACGACGGCGGCACCACCACCGAACCCGCGGGCGACGACATGATCTACGCCGTGGAAGCCGGTTCCGCCGGTGAGAAGGTCGCCGCAGATAAGGGCTATGACTACAACTCCGTGGCCGCGATGGCCGACGCCCTGATGGAAGTGGCCTCCGGCACCTCCGACGCTGCCATCATCGACCTGCTGATGGCCGACGCCATGATCGGCGAGGGCACCAGCTATCCCTCCCTGGTCACCGGCGAGAAGCTGAGCACCGAGGAGTACGGCGTGGCCTGCCGCAAGGATTCCGACCTGACCGAGTACATCAACTGGGTCCTGTCCGAGACCTATGCCGACGGCACCATGCAGGACATCGCCGAGACCTACAAGGTCGCCGCCGCTCTGGTCGAGCAGCCTGAGGTGGAGGAGCCTGAGATCGCCGCAGACGGCGACGTGGCTTACATCCAGGACAAGGGCACCCTGCTGGTGGGCATCACCGAATTTGCGCCCATGGACTACAAGGAAAAGGGCAGCGACGAGTGGATCGGCTTCGACGCCGACATGGCCAAGCTGGTGGCTGAGAAGCTGGGCGTGAAGGTCCAGTTCGTGGTCATCGACTGGGACAACAAGATCCTGGAGCTGGACTCCAAGAACGTGGACGTGCTTTGGAACGGCATGACCCTGACCGACGAGGTCACCTCTGCCGCCAACTGCACCAACGCATACTGCAACAACGCGCAGGTCGTGGTCCTGCCTGGCTAAGGGAACTTCGTTTCCGATCAGAACCAACATAACTTCAAAGGCAGAGGGCGGGTCCGCCCTCTGCCTTTGGGCGGCTTTTTGTAAGATATCAAAACAGAGGAGTATTTTTCCATGCTTTGGAACGTAACACAAACCCTGCTCACCGGCCTGCTCAGCACCGTTGAGATCTTCTTCCTGACCCTGCTCTTTTCCCTGCCCCTGGGCCTGCTCGTTGCCTTCGGCTCCATGAGCAAGTGGCAGCCCCTGCGCGCTCTGGCGGAGAAGAAGGCCGAGCCGAGCGCCTTCGCCCGTCGGCTGGCCGAGTTCCGCCCCGTCAGCGCCCTCTTCAATTTCCTGGTCTGGATCGTCCGCGGCACCCCCCTGATGCTCCAGCTCATCGCCTTCTTCTACATTCCCGGCATCCTGGGCTACCGGATCTGGCCCAGCGGCGCCGCAGGACGGATGGTGGCCACGGTGGTGGCCTTCTCCCTGAACTACGCCTGCTATTTCTCCGTGATCTACCGCGGCGGCATCCAGAGCGTCCCCGTGGGCCAGCGGGAGGCCGGTCAGGTCCTGGGCATGACCAGACGCCAGATCTTCTTCAAGATCACCCTTTTGCAGATGATCAAGCGCATCGTGCCCCCCATGTCCAACGAGATCATCACCCTGGTCAAGGACACCTCCCTGGCCCGCATCATCTCCGTGTACGAGCTGACCTTCACCGGCTACTCCTTCATGAAGTCCAGCGGCCTGGCCTGGCCCCTGTTCTACACCGGTGTGTTCTACCTGCTCTTCGTGGGCATCCTCACCATCTTCTTCAACTTCCTCGAGCGCAAGCTCGACTACTTCCGCTAAGGAGGCGTCCCCATGGCTATCTTAGACGTACAGCACATTGAAAAGCATTTCGGCGCGACCCGGGTGCTGGAGGACATCAGCTTCTCCCTGGAGGAGGGCCAGGTCCTGGCCATCATCGGCTCCTCCGGCAGCGGAAAGACCACCCTCCTGCGCTGCCTGAACTTCCTGGAGTCGCCCGACACCGGCAGCATTTCCGTCCGCGGGGAGCTGCTCTTCGACGCGGCGGACCCCGCGACCCGGCGGGAGAACGAGATCCGCCGGAAGCGGCTCCACTTCGGCCTGGTCTTCCAGGACTTCAACCTCTTCCCCCAGTACACCGCCCTGGAAAACGTCGTCCTGGCCCGGGAGCTCATGGCCAAGAGCGAGAAGACCGGCGAGAAGGAGGAGGACATCCGCAGGGAAGGGGAGCGGCTGCTGGGCATGATGGGCCTGAGCGACCGCGTGAACAACTATCCCCATCAGCTCTCCGGCGGCCAGAAGCAGCGGGTGGCCATTGCCCGCGCCCTGGCGATGAAGCCGGATATCCTCTGCTTTGACGAGCCCACCTCCGCCCTGGACCCCGAGCTGACCGGCGAGGTGCTCAAGGTCATCCGCGGCCTGGCCGAGCAGCACGCCACCATGATCATCGTCACCCACGAGATGGAGTTTGCCCGGGACGTGGCCGACCAGGTCATGTTCATGGACGGCGGTGTGGTGGTGGAGGAGGGTCCCCCCTCCGAGGTCTTCGGCAACCCCAAGCACCCCCGTACCCGCCAGTTCCTGGACAAGTTCAGCGGCTGAGGGCCGCCTGCGTTCGTCAAAAAAGAGCTTTCCGAGAGGAAGGCTCTTTTCTCAGCTTGTCGAAAAAGGCTGGAAAACAAAGGGAAATTATGGACATTGTAGCAGAAAATCCGGCCCCGCGCGGGGTGCTGGTCGGCGATTGTGCCCAAGAGCGGTGACAACATTTTGCAGAATCTTTACAAATTGAGTGTTTTCACGCGGGACGAGATGTGTTATAATGGCACGAAGTATGTAAAAATGCAGAGATAGTCGATTTCCATTCCCTTTCTTTGAACGAAGGTCAGGAGGATGATTTTTTATGCGATACGATGAGTTTGATGAATACAGAGGCCGGTCTTCTCGCGGCGGCTCCCGGAGCACGCGCTCTTCCGGCAGCCGGGATCACGGCAGCCGCGAGTACGACCGGAGCTACCGAGACTATGACCGCGATTACGACCGGGGCTACAGCAGCTATGACCGGGATTACGACCGCGACTACGGCAGCAGCTATGACCGGGACTATGACCGCAGCTACAGCCGGGACTATCGGTCCTCCGACCGGTACAGCAGCCACGGCTACTACGACGACTTCGACCAGCTGGATTGGGAGCGCACCGCCCCCAACTGGGAGGACCGCAGCGGCGCGCGGAAAAAGTCCGGCGGCGGCTCCCGTGGCTCCTCCGGCCGCTCCTCCGCCCACCACAGCAGCGGCGGAAGCCGCGGCGGCTCTGACCGCCGCGCCTCCTCCGACCGCCGGTCCTATGACAGCCGGTCTTACGATGGCCGCTCCCGTGGTTCCTCCGGGTCCCGGGGCGACAGCCGGAGAGGGGCTTCCTCCTCCGGGCGGCGTCCCTCCGACAGCCGGAGAGGCCCCGCGCCGAAGCGGAAGAGGAACATCCAGTTCGTGCCCATCATCCTGGGCCTGGTGATGGTCATCCTGGCGGGCCTGATCATCAAGTCCTTTCTCGGCGGCAGCAGCAGCGACTACGAGATCAAGCTGGACTCCCAGACCATCGTGGTGGGCGATACCGCCACGGCGACCATCACGGGCCTGTCTGAGACGGAGCAGTACGAGATCACCTGGGGCAGCAGCGATCCCAACGTGATCTCCATTGACGGCGACGGAAAGAACTGCACCCTCACGGCCAAGAAGGAGGGTTCGGTCACCATTGCCGCCGACATCAACGGGGAGACCATCCAAAAGACCGTGATGGTGGTGGATGTGGCCCCCGGCGTTGTGGGCATCAAGCTCAGCCAGGAGACCGTGGAGATCAAGTCCGGGGAAACCTACACCGCCCAGGCCACCGTGGAGATGGAGTCGGACAACATGTCGCCGGCCAAGGTCACCTGGAGCAGCAGCGACTCCTCCGTGGCGCAGGTGGATAAGAACGGCGTCATCACCGCCCGCAACGTGGGCTCGGCCATCATCAAGGCCACCGCCGGCGAGAAGACCGCAGAGATCGTGGTCACGGTGGTGGAGAACCCCGACAACAACAAGCACGACGAGAGCGAGTCCACCGGCAACGAGCCGGAGGAAGGCAGCACGCAGCCTGATCCCGGGACCACCGGGAACAATGGCAGCACCGGTACGAACGGCAACACCGGGACCACCGGCAACAAGGGCAACACGGGGACCGGCGGGACCACTGGCGGCACCACCGGCGGCGAGACCGAAGGCGGCGACACCGGCGACCTGGGCAGTGATATCACCGGCCAGACCCCCGCGGAAGGCAACAACTGAACCAAGCGCAAACAAGGACGGGAGCTCTCCCGTCCTTGTTTTCCTTTTCAACCCCCAGAAACCGTGATACAATGGCAAAAAAACGAGGGAGGATCCAATATGAAAAAAGTTGCGTGGATCGGCGTGGGCATCATGGGAACGTCCATGGTCCGCAATCTGATGAAGGCCGGGTTTGAGCTGCACATCTATGCCCGCACCCGGGCCAAGGTGGAGGAGGTCATCGGGGAGGGGGCGGTGTTCCACCCGACCATCGCCGACTGCGTCCGGGGCTGCGAGGCCGTGGTCACGATGGTCGGCTTTCCGAAGGACGTGGAGGAGGTCTACTTCGCCCCCGGCAACATCCTGGACAGCGCGGCGCCCGGCGCCTACCTGATCGACATGACCACCACCAGCCCCGCGCTGGCGGAGCGGCTCAGCGCGGCGGGCGGCAAGCGGGGCTGCCGCGTGCTGGATGCGCCCGTGACCGGCGGGGACACCGGGGCCAAGGCGGGGACCCTGTCCATCCTGGTGGGGGGTGAGCGGGCGGACTTCGAGGCCTGCCTGCCCCTGTTCCAGGCCATGGGCACGAACATCAACCATCTTGGAAAAGCAGGATGCGGCCAGCACGCCAAGATGGCCAACCAGATCATGATCGCGGGGACCCTGTCCGGGGTCTGCGAGGCGCTGACCTATGCCAAGGCCAAGGGCCTGGACCCCCACCAGCTGCTGGCGGCCCTCGCCACCGGCGCGGCGGGCAGCAAGCAGCTGGACGCCTTTGGGGAGAAGATCGTGGCGGGGGACTACGCGCCCGGGTTCTTCTTGAAGCACTTTGTCAAGGACATGGGGCTGGCGCTGGAGGAGGCCGAGCGCAGCGGGCTCACCCTGGATATCCTGGCGCGGGCCCTGGAACACTATCAGGCCCTGGAAGCGGCGGGGTACGGCGACCTGGGGACCCAGGCCCTCATCAAGCACTACCAGTGAGCCCGCGCGGGGCGCGAAACAAAGCAAACAGGCTGCCGGACGCGGCAGCCTGTTTGCGTGGAACGAGCGCGTGGCTCAACGTCCCTGGAAGAATCCGATGTGGGGGTTGGCCAGGTCGAAGACCATGATGCCGACAAGGACGGTCATCATGATGCAGCAGCAAATGAAGAGGCGGTGGAGCCATTTCTCCTTGTTGGCCAGCATACTCTCGTAGAGCTGGATGATCTCCTTGCTGGACGCCTTCTTCTCCTGCTGGGTCTCCTCCTTGATGCCGACCAGCTCGTCCAGGGAGCCATCCATGGCCATGACGATGTCGCAGACGGTCTGAAAACTGGGGTTGTCCGTCTGACCGGCCATGATCCGGTTGATGGTGCCGATGGGGACGCCGGACAGGTCGGAGAGCTGCTGATTGGTGAGCTTTCGCTGCTCTTTCAAAAGCTTGAGCTGGTTAGAAATCATAGTTTTATCACCTGTGATAATGGATTTTATTATAAATGAGGGCGATTCAAAAGCTGCATGAGTATCTGCCATTGACGAACAGGGGCGAATAGACTACCATATGTGTAGAAAAGATCCCACGTGATTACAGTAACACGATATGTTACCGAATAGTATACCATCCTCTTCCGGACGATGTAAAGGACAATTTCCGAAAGGAGGCCATGTTTATGCAAACAATGGAACGGCGTGACGAAGCTGGGAACGCAGCCATGGTTGGAGCGTTGGCCGCAGCGGGACCCGCCGCTGTGCGGTATCAAGCCATCTGTAACCACATCCAGGACGAGACCCAGAGGTACATGACCTATGGCCTCCAGTGTCTGGGCGATTGTATGGGAACCTGGATCCAGATCGACACCATTGAGGATATTTCCCCCATTCGCGATACTGTCATTCACCTGGCCGAGCGGTTCAACCACTTGCAGCTGTCCCCCCTGCACTTCCGGGACGCTGTTCTGGACAGCGTGAATGCCTAGCCGATTGATTGTGTGTGAAGCGAAAAAGACTCGTCTCCCAGGGCGGGTCTTTTTCGCTGCTTGCACCCTTGAGGAGGGCGGGACAAAAAAGTTTGTCCCGCCCTCCTTCTGACTTTTTTTGTGGGGGGCGGGGACGTATAATGGGGCCAGTTTGGGACAAGGCGGGGAGGGATGGCAGATGACGGTCCTCTACCTGGACACGTATCTGGGGATGAACTTCGTGGTGAATTACCTGCTCCTGGCCTGCGCCGGAAAGCTGGACGGCGAGCCCATGGTCCGCTGGAGGTATGCCCTGGGCAGCGGCCTGGGGACGGCCTACGCGGGCCTGGCCCTCTTGCCCGCCTGGGCCTTTCTGGAGCATCCGGCCTGCAAGGCGGCGGGCGCTGCGGGCATGGTCCTGGTCGCCTTTGGTCGGTCAGAGCGCATCCTGCGCACGGGGGGCCTCTTCCTGCTCCTCTCCTGCGCCTTTGGCGGCGGGCTGCTGCTCCTGTCCCTGGCGCGCGGCACGGGAGCGGGGCCGGTGGGCTTTCTGGGTCCGGCGCTGGGGATGCGCGGCATCCTGGTGGCGGCGGCCCTCGGCTATGGCCTGCTCTCCCTGCTGCTGCGGGGGCAGTTCGTCCACACCCGCACGGCCGGAGAGCTGGAGGAGCTGCGCCTGTCCCACCAGGGGAGGACGGTGCGCGTTTTGGCCCTGCGGGACACGGGCAACACCCTGCAAGACCCTCTCACCGGCCGCCCGGTGGTGGTCATCGAGGGGGAGAAGCTGCGGGAGCTGGTGCCGGAGCTGTTCCGGGCGCGCGGCAGTCTCTCCGACCCGGTGGCGCTGCTGCGGGACCTGGAGGGCCGGGCCGGGAGCCTGCGGCTCCAGCTGCTGCCCTACCGGGCGGTGGGGGTGGAGTGCGGGATGCTGCTGGCCCTGCGGGTGGAGCGGGCGGAGTATGGGACGCGGGCCTATCGCAACTGCCTGACGGCCCTGTCGCCCACGCCAGTCTCCGACGGGGGCGGCTACTGCGCCCTGATCGGCAGCGAAGGATGAGAAGGAGGCATGTACCGTGAAACGAAGTTGGAGGAAATGGGGCTGGGCCGTGCGGCTCTTTTTGGCCCGGCGCAGGCTGTGGCGCCCCGGAAAGATCATGTACATCGGCGGCAGCGATGTGCTGCCCGCCCCCCTGAAACGGGAGGAGGAGGCGGAACTCATCGCCCGCCTGTCCGAAGGGGACCGGAGCGCGTCCTCCGCGCTCATCGAGCACAACCTGCGCCTGGTGGTCTACATTGCCCGGCGGTTTGAGAACACCGGGGTGGGCATTGAGGACCTGATCTCCATCGGGACCATTGGGCTGATCAAGGCCGTGGGGACCTATAAGCCGGCCAAGAACATCAAGCTGGCCACCTATGCCTCCCGGTGCATCGAGAACGAGATCCTCATGCACCTGCGGAAAACGGCCTCGCTCAAGAGCGAGGTCCCCTTTGACGAGCCGTTGAGCACCGATTGGAACGGCAACGAGCTGCTGCTGTCGGACATTCTTGGGACGGAGAGCGACCTGGTCATCCGGCCCATGGAAGAGGACGCCGACCGGCAGATGCTGGCCGACGCCCTGGAAAAGCTCAATGACCGGGAGCGGGAGATCATCACCCTGCGCTTCGGCCTGGGCGGCCGCCGGGAGCACACCCAGAAGGAGGTGGCCGAGCGGATGGGGATCTCCCAGTCCTATATTTCCAGACTGGAAAAGCGGATCATCTCCCGGCTGAAGCGGGAGATCATGAAGGTGACGGAGGTCCCGTGAGCCCCTTCGTCCGATCACCTGCTTTAGTAGGATTTTATCGTTACGGTGATCGTGCCAATGGGTATGCTTGAAGAGCCCGTAGGAGGTGTCCCGTTTAAAATCAGATTGTATAGTACCGATAGATCTCCGTAATCTGTCGGTTTGCCCTCAGCGCTTAGAATGGGGATAAAAGAGTCGCTAGGCGCTGGATAATTATCATTATCTACAAGCGTGCCAGTGATATTAGGATACTGCTCGTCAGGGGTATAGACTAACTGGTAGTCAATGCCGCGATTCGAGTGATTTGTGATCTTCAGCTGGTTTGACTTCAGACCGTTTGCGCCTTCGGCTGGAGATGCCCAGGCTCCGCCGGAAGTGGCGGTATACCGATGCGTTTTTGGATCCCAGCTCCCTTTCTGGGCCTGATAGGTGAAGTCCATGCTTCCCCATATGATGTCAACGCTGTACACAGGGTCGTTTCCGCCGACTTCCTTGTACGAAGCGGTTACGGGAATGTTAGTGGCGCCAGGGGACGATATAGTTGTCTCGCCGGAAGAATTTGCGGCCAGCGTAGGAAGGGCCAGACTCAGGGCAAGGACGCAGAGGATGGACAACGTTTTTTTCATGGTATGACCTCCTGATGTTACGCTGTGACGGCGATCGAAATGGGGATCTCTGTGTCCAGCATGGCCTGCCTGCCGTCTTCATGATAGAAGACCACATGGAACATCCCGTCGTATCGGCCGGGCGCCAGCTTGGCGGTGTCCAGCAGGGGCAGGGTCTCCACCTGGTTTCCGGGCGCCAGGGCGCCCGATTGGACCACGGTGGTCCCCTGGATCACGACTTCCAGCACCAGGCTCTGGTTGGAGCGGGCGGGGTTGGAAAAGAACAGCTGGGCGACGCCCTCCGAGAGGGCAATGGAGACCTGGTCCGAGTAGGTGATGTTCACGGCGCCGCCCCCGTCCGGCGCATCCATCTTTTCTTCGTCGTCCTCCCCGGTGGGGAGGGCGTTTTCGTCCGCGGCGGGGATCTCGTCCGGCGGAAGCAGTGGGGTGGGAGCACGACCCAGGAGGGCCCAGAGGGCAACGCAAACGGAAACGCAGGTGATGACAGCCAGAACGGCCATCAAAATTTTGGATCGTTGTTTCATTCTTTCCCTCCTCACACCCTCGAGTTTAGCGAAAATGACGAGAAAAAGCAAGCCTTTTGTCGAAATATGTCAAAATTTCTTATTTCTTGGCAAAGGAGGAGGCCTTTGTGACACCGCTGGTGACACAAATCGGTCGGACAAAGCATCAAAGGGGCTGCCTCTCAGGCTCCAGAAGGATCCTGAAAGGCAGCCCCTTGCTCAGATTCAGATAGGGATACAGCGGATCATCAGTTGGTCGCAGACGGCGTCGATGTTGGTCTTGTCGATGCCGCTGCGGTCCATGGTCTGCTTGACCTTGTCCACCAGGACGCCATTCTTCAGGTCACGCAGGTTGCTCATGACGCCGATGCGGCGGCCCAGGCGGAAGATATTCTGGGTGTCCTCGGGCAGGTCCAGGAAGTGGTCGATGGTGGCCAGCATCCGGTCCTTATCTTCGGGCAGCTTCCCGCGAAGCTCCAGCAGGATGTTCAGGATGTGGTCGCTGTCCACCACGCTGGTGATCCCGTGGAGGTTTTCGAGAAACAGGCGGATCTCCTGGATGGTCTCGATGTCGTTCGGGCGGGTCAGCAGGCCGGAGCGGTAGTCCTCATACATCTCCAGGTTCTCGGCCAGGGCCATGGAGCGGATGCGGATGAAGTCGGGGTTGACCTGGTTCATCACGTCCGCGGTGTCCAGGGCGCTCTCCCGGGCGTACTCCCGGCCGCCCATGTTGGGCATGTAGAACTCGTTGATCTCAATGCCGGCGGCCTTGGCCTTGATGCCCGCCTTGATCTGGGTGGCCTTGTCCACGCCCTTGTTCATGAGCTTCAAAATATAGTCGTTGCCCGTCTCCAGGCCGATGTGGAACCGGTTCAGGCCCAGCTCCCGATAGCGGGTGAGACGCTCCAGACTCAGGCGGTTGATGGTGTCGGACCGGGCGTAGGAGGTGATGCGCTGGATCTGGGGGAAGGTGGCCTTCAAATACGTCAAAACCTCGATCATGCCGTCGGGGTTCATCAGGATGCTGTTGGCGTCCTGGAAAAAGACGGACTTCATGCCGCTCTGGATCCAGTTGTAGGCCATGTAGCAGGCCTCCTGCTCGCCCTCGGTCTCGGGGTTGCCCGCCTGGGCCACGCGGCCCTGGAAGACGTCCACCCAATACTTGATGCGGTCGATGTCCTTCTTGATGTCCTCCGCCGTGCGGATGCTGAAGGGGATGTCGCGGTAAAAGCCGCAGAAGCGGCACTTGTTCCAGCCGCAGCCGCGGTTGATGCGCAGCAGCAGGCTGTAGGCCTCGCTGGGGGGGCGGATGGGGCCCAGCTCAAAGCCCGCGTAGGGAATGGTGTTCTTCAAGCGCAGTCCTCCTTTAATTTAATATGGTATTATCCTAGATTATACAGGAAGCGGGGCCGCTCCGCAAGCCGGATCTTTCTCCTATTGTTTCGGTAGGTACCGAAATTTATGCAGGGAAAAGGCGAATTCCTGTCAAATTAGGACTTGTTATTCAGGCGACAAGCGAGTATAATATCTTCGTTAATTTTTCTATGAAGCTATCACACGTGGTATCGTATCCTGACCCTACCCCGTGATATGTGACTCCCGCTATTTTACTATATTGGAGGACTGACCATGGCAGGCGTTATTTCCAGAGGGATCCAAGGCCCCATCATCCGCGAAGGCGACGACATCGTCGATATCGTTGTCAACAGCGTGTACGCATCCGAGAAGGAGGACAACTACACCCTGAAGGACCGCGACATCATTGCCGTTACCGAGTCCGTGGTGGCACGCGCCCAGGGCAACTATGTTACCGTTGACCACGTGGCGCAGGACATCCGCGCGAAGTTCGGCGAGGCCAAGAAGGTGGGCCTGGTGTTCCCCATCCTCAGCCGCAACCGCTTCTCCATGTGCCTGAAGGGCATTGCCCGGGCGGTGGAAGAAGTCGTGATCCTTTTCAGCTACCCCAACGACGAGGTGGGCAACCCGCTCATGGCGCGCGCCGCCTATGTTCCCCACAGGTACAGCGAGGTCACCTCCTATCAGGAGGCGGACTTCGTCAAGACCTTCGGAACGCCCCTGCACCCCTTCACCGGCGTGAACTACCTGGACTTTTACCGTGCGGTCATTGAGTCCGAGGGCGCAAAGGCCACCTTCCTCTTCTCCAACGATCCCCGCTACATCGCCACCGCATGTGACAACATCCTCTGCTGTGACATCCACACCCGCAACGAGACCCGCGACGTGCTGAAGGCCATGGGCAAGACGGTCTTCACCCTGGCCGACATCCTCTCCGCCCCCGTGGACGGCAGCGGTTACCACGACAAGTACGGCCTGCTTGGCTCCAACAAGGCCACCGAGGAAAAGCTGAAGCTCTTCCCCCGCGACTGCCAGCCCGTGGTGGACGGCATCCAGGCCCGCATCCAGGCCGAGCGCGGCATCCGCGTGGAGGTCATGGTCTACGGCGACGGCGCGTTCAAGGACCCCGTGGGCGGTATCTGGGAGCTGGCTGACCCCGTGGTCTCTCCTGCCTATACCGAGGGCCTGTCCGGCCGCCCCAACGAGCTGAAGATCAAGTTCCTGGCGGACAACGACTTCTCCGACCTGTCCGGCGAGGAACTGAAGGCCGCCATTCGCAAGGAGATCCAGGGCAAGGATTCCGACCTGGTGGGCAACATGAGCTCCGAGGGCACCACCCCCCGTCAGTACACCGACCTGCTTGGCTCCCTGTGTGACCTGACCTCCGGCTCCGGCGACAAGGGCACCCCCTTCATCGTCATCCAGAACTACTTCACCAACTACGCAGAATAAGCGCGCAAGAAAAGGGCCGCTGCCAGATGGCAGCGGCCCTTTTCTTGCGCGATTTTGCGGTGTCAGTTGATCTTCAGCCCTTCCCAGAGGGTGTTCATGTAGTCGAGCATCTCGTCGGAGAGGTTCTGGTAGGCGAAGCGGTTGTACTTTTCGGCAAAGCCCTCCATGGAGGGATAGAGGATCGCCATGGCGTCCTCGCCCATGTCCTCCTGGTAGGTCTCGTTGTTGTAGACCAGGGAATTGGGGCAGGCGTAGTAGATGTACTCGGCGTTGGCGACGGCCACCTCTTCGCTGAGCATGTAGTTGATAAAGATCTCCGCCAGCTCCTTGTTTTCGCAGCAGGAGGGGATGCACATGGCGTCGAAGAAGTAGTTGGTGACCTCGGGGTAGTAGAATTGCAGGTCCACGCTGGCGGCCTGGGCGTCCACCATGGTGAAGTAGTCACCGGCGTAGTACGCGCCGATGGCGGCCTCACCGGCCTCCAGGGCGTTGAAGATCTCGTCCATGACGTAGGCCTTGACGAGGGGACGCTGCTTCAGCAGCTCATCCAGCGCCCGGTCCCACTGGGCCGTGTCGGTGGTGTTCACGTCGATGCCCAGCTTGTACATGGCCGTGCCGAAGGCGTCGCGGGAGTTGTTGAACTGGAGGATGGACCCGGCGTACTTCGGGTTCCACATCAGGTCCCAGCCGCCGACGTCCGCCTCGTCCACCACGTTGGCGTTGTAGATGACGCCCACGATGCCGTAGGTGTAGGGGACGGTGTAGGTGTCGTCGGGGTCGTAGTACAGGCCCCGGTAGTCCTCGGTGATGTACTGGTAGTTGGGGATGTTGCTGAAGTCCAGCGGCAGGAGCATCCCTTCCTCCTTGAGGCGGGCGGCCATGTAGTCCGAGGGGAAGATGACGTCGTAGCTGACGGCGCCGCTCTTGAGCTTGGCGTACATGTCCTCGTTGCTGGCGTAGGTGGAGTAGTTGACCTTGATCTTCTGGCCGTACTCCTCCTTGTACCAGGCCTCAAAGGCCTTGATGGTGTCCAGAGAGCCGTCGGAGCCGTCGGAGATGTACTCGCCCCAGTTGTAGACGTTCAGCTCCAGGGTGTCGGAGGCCTTGCCCGCGGCGGACACGCCCAGGACCACCACCAGGGCGACCGCGATGACGCCGCCGGCGACCAGCTCCTTCCCCCGGTTGCCGAGGGGATGGGCCTTGTGGCCGTGCTTGGCCTTCTTTTCGGCCCGGCGGGCCCGGGCCGCCTCGTCGTCGTCCATCAGGTTGGTGATGAGCAGCAGCGCCAGCACCACGAAGAAGATGAGGGTGGACAGGGCGTACATCTTGGGCGTGACCGTCTTCTTGGTCATGCTGTAGATGCGGACGGGCAGGGTCGTAAAGCCGTTGCCCGAGGTGAAGTAGCTGATGACGAAGTCGTCCAGGGAGAGGGTGAAGGCCATGATCATGCCGGAGAGGATGCCGGGCATGATCTCCGGCAGCTCCACCTTGAAGAAGGCCCGGATGGGGGTGCAGCCCAGGTCCTGGGCGGCCTCCGGCAGGGCCTTGTCCATCTGCCGCAGCTTGGGCAGGACCTGTAGGATCACGTAGGGCAGGCAGAAGGTGATGTGGGCGATGAGCATGGTCCAGAAGCTCAGGCTGGTGCCCAGGCCCATGAGACGGCCCACGAAGACGAACATCAGCATCAGGGAGATACCGGTGATGATGTCGGGGTTCACCATGGGGATGTTGGTCACGGTGTTCATGGCCATCTTCATCTGGCGGTTGCGGAGCTTGTTGATGCCCACGGCGGCGGCCGTGCCCATGACCGTGGAGAGGATGGAGGCGCACAGGGCCAGCACGAGGGTGTTTTTCAGGGCGGCCAGGGTGTTGGTGTCGTGGAAGAGCTCCTTGTACCAATACAGGGAGAAGCCGTCGAAGACCGACAGGCTGTTGCTGCTGTTGAAGGAGAACACCAGCAGGATGATGATGGGGGCAAAGAGGAAGAGGAAGATGATGCCGGTGTAGACTTTTGCGATGGGTTTCATAGGGATCATTTCCCTCCTTCCGTGTGTCGGTTGGTGAGGACCTGCATCGCGCCCATGCAGACCAGCAGGACCACCATGAGGATGAAGGCCATGGCGGCGGCGAAGTGGAGGTTGTTGGCCACGTACTGGCTCTCAATGGCGTCGCCGATGAGGAAGAACTTGCCGTCGCCCAGCTTTTGGGAGATGTAGAAGGTGCTGATGGAGGGGATGAGCACCATGGTGACGCCGTTGATGACGCCGGGCAGGCTCAGCGGCCAGATGACCCGGCGGAGGACCCCCAGGCCGTTGCACCCCAGGTCACGGGCGGCCTCGATGAGCTTCGTGTCCATCTTGGCCATGATGGAGTAGAGGGGCAGGACCATGTAGGGGAAGTAGTCATAGACCATGCCGATGACCACGGCGGCCTCGGTGCCGATGATGTGGATCACCGGCAGGTCGAGGGCGGAGAGGAAGTTGTTGAGGATGCCCGTGTCCTGGAGGATGGTCATCCAGGCATAGGTGCGGATGAGGAAGTTCATCCACATGGGGATCATGATGATGGTCATAAAGGTCTTCTGGACGCGGGGCTGCGCCCGGGCCATGCTGTAGGCCAGGGGATAGGCCAGCAGCAGGCAGAGGAAGGTGGAGATGACGGCCAGCTTCAGGGAGCGCCAGAAGATCACCAGGTAGGTGTAGATCTCCTTGCTGGAGCCGTCGGCTTGCAGCACCTGGGAGGTGGAGGTGAAAAAGCGCAGGATGTTGTCCAGGGTGAAGTGGAAGTTGTTGTCGGTGAAGGCGTAGTAGGCGACGAAGACCAGGGGCACCAGGATAAAGATGACAGCCCAGAGGGAGTAGGGCCCCAGCGCCAGGTGGTCCATTCGGACGACTCGCCGTTCATTCCCGGCCAGTTTTTTTGTCATGCGTCCTCATCCTCCATTTCTGCCTCGGAGAGCTCGTCCAGCTCGTTGGAGAAGGAGGAGTAGTCGCCGTAGAGGTCGGAGTATTCGGACTTTTTCATGATGTGGATGGCGTCCGGCTCCAGCTCGATGCCGATCTTCTCGTCCACGTCCACGAAGTCGGTGGTCTGGATCATCCACTTGAAGCCGCCCACGTCCACGATGATCTCATAGTGGACGCCCATGAAGGTGACCGAGGTGACCACGCCGGTGAGCTGGCCCCGCTCCACGGGGACGATGTCCACGTCCTCCGGGCGGACCACCACGTCCACAGGCTCGTTGCGCTCGAACTCCTTGTCCAGACAGCGGAAGGTCTGGCCGGAGAAGCGCACCTTGTAGTCCTCCAGCATGACGCCGTCCAGGATGTTGCTCTCGCCGATGAAGTCGGCCACGAAGGCGTTGACAGGCTCGTTGTAGATGTCCACGGGGGTGCCGATCTGGTGGATCTTGCCCTCGGACATGACCACCACGGTGTCGGACATGGACAGGGCCTCCTCCTGGTCGTGGGTGACGAAGATGAAGGTGATGCCGGTCTGCTTCTGGATCTTTTTCAGCTCCACCTGCATGTCCTTGCGCAGCTTCAGGTCCAGCGCGCCCAGGGGCTCGTCCAGCAGCAGGACCCGGGGCTGGGCCACCAGGGCGCGGGCGATGGCCACCCGCTGCTGCTGCCCGCCGGAGAGGCGGGTGACGCTGCGCTTCTCAAAGCCCTTCAGGGCCACCAGGGCGAGCATCTCGTGGACCCGCGCCTCGATCTCCTCCTTGGGGAGCTTCTTCTCGCGCAGGGGGAAGGCGACGTTTTCAAAGACGTTCAGGTGGGGGAAGAGGGCGTACTTCTGAAAGACGGTGTTCACGTGGCGCTTGTAGGGCGGAACGCCGTTGATGCGCTGGCCCAGGAAGATCACGTCGCCCTCGTCGGGGGACTCGAAGCCGCCGATGAGCCGCAGGAGGGTGGTCTTGCCGCAGCCGGATGGCCCCAGCAGGGTGAGGAATTCGTTGTCGTAGATGTCCAGATCCACGTTTTGCAGGACGGGCTGCTCGCCGTCGAAGGATTTGGTGATGTGTTTCAGCTCAATGATTTTTTTCATGGGAGCGTGCCTCCAAAAAACAAAAAAAGTGACCGTCATGCTTATCGCATACAGTCACTTGCGCATACCGCAATGGATTCACTTCCACTGCGGAAACCGAAGATTTTGAGAGTCTATATAGCAAAGAAACTTACTTTTACTACTCTTATTGATCATTTCACAAGTTTGTATGCTCGAAAGCAATGGTTTATAGTTACCAACTTATAAAACTTGGGCTTTTAACCCAATCAATAAGGCAACAGAAGTTGCCGCCGCATCATGCGGAACTCGGCATTCGACCCGGCTGTCCGTGTGGCCTTGGCCTTGGGGGCTTTGCGGGGGCAAAGGGACCCGTCCGGCGGTCGCGTCTTGCTTTGGAAAGACTCGATCTCGTGGTTTCCAAATAGAAGATAGAACGTATTTTAGCAGAAAGAACGGATTCTGTCAACAGGGGCAGAAAAAAGGCGAAGGGGGGCGCAGACCCGCCCGGTCAAAGAGGAAACCGCCACTCGGTCAAGTGACGGCTCCTGTATCCTTATTGTAGGCGGAGAGGGCGGGACTGTCAAGACCCCCCTCAATCCACGCAGACGCCGGGGAAGAGCTCCTCCACAAAGTCGATGCTTTGGATGGTCCAGGTGCGGCCGTTTACGTTGCTCAGGCATCCTGCGTCGGTCGTGAAGCGGAACACTAGCTTATAGGAATAGAGGGCCTGGCCGCCGGTGCGGCCAAACTTTTTGTTCTCCCGCTCCCGGCCGTACTTGCCGTCGCCCAGCAGGGGATGCCCGGCGGCGGCGAACTGGGCGCGGATCTGGTGGGTGCGGCCGGTGATGAGGCGGCACTCGACTAGGGCCAGCCCGCCCTTTCTGGCCAGGGTGCGGTAGAGGGTCACGGCGGTGCGGCCGCCCTCCACGGGGCGCTTGTGGACCGAGACCTGCTTTTTCGCCTCGTCCTTGACCAGGAAGTTCTCCAGCTTGCCCTCGGGCGGGTTCGGGGAACCCAGGACCACGCAGAGGTAGGACTTCTCCACCTCCCGGTCCCGGATCTTCTGGTTCATCACCCGGAGGGTCTCGGCGTTCTTGGCAGCGATGACGATGCCGCCGGTGTTCCGGTCGATGCGGTTACAGAGGGCGGGGGCGAAGGAATTTTCCCAGTAGGGGGACCATTCCTTCTTCTGGTAGAGGTAGGCCTGGATGTGGGTGAGCAGGGTGTTGACCCGCTCGTTCTCATCGGGGTGGACCACCATGCCGGGGCGCTTGTTCAGCAGCAGCAGGTTCTCGTCCTCGTAGACGATATCCAGCTGGGGCTTGAAGACCGACAGGAAGGCGTTCTCCGGGGTGGGGCGGTCGAAGAACTCGTCGTTGATGTAGAGCTGGAGAAGATCTCCCTTTTGCAGGCGGGTGTCCCGCTTGGCCCCCTTGCCGTTGAGCTTCACCCGCTTGATGCGGATGTACTTCTGCGCCAGGGGCGCCGGGAGGAGGGGGAGGGTCTTGCTGAGCCAGCGGTCCAGCCGCTGTCCGGCGTCGTTGCCGCCAATGGTAAATTCCCGCATAGATGGGTCCGCCTTTCTCTGTCTTTTCTCTGTCCTGCCACTTGTCAGCGCGGCATTTCCAGTGTATACTATATCGAGTGGCCTGCTGCAACAGCATTATACCACAGATTTGAAAAAAATGAAGAAAGTATTTGACAAGCGGATTCTTTTTTGCTAAAATGCTTTCTGTACCATGTGAGGATTGTGCTATGCGACTGAATCTGAGAGAAATCATCCATGTACCCGGGGCCAGCGTTCCCTTTGATTTTACTCTTGATCTGACCCAAGAGGACTTCTTTGGCGAACACCCGATCACCCGACCCGTCCACGTGGAGGGAACGGTGAAGAACATCGCCGATGTTCTGGTGCTGGAAGGCCAGGCCGCGTCCGTTTTGGACTACACCTGCGACCGGTGTATGGGCGGATTCAGCCGGGAGAAAGTCGTCAAGCTCTCCTACCTTTTGGCCGAAGAGATCGAAGGGGAGGAGGACGGTGACATCGTTCTTCTGGACGACGGCGAGATCGACGTCGGTGATTTGGCCTACACGGCCTTTATTCTCGATATGGACACAAAACACTTATGCTCAGAAGACTGCAAGGGGCTTTGCTCCGGCTGTGGTGCCAACCTGAACCAGGAGGTATGCCGGTGCAAAAAGCAGGCCGATCCCAGATGGGCCGCTCTCGAGCAGCTACTTAATAAAAACTGAGTAGTAACCACTAACCAAGTGCCCGAAAGGGCATCACCAAGGAGGTGTCTCGAAATGGCGGTTCCGAAGAGTAAAGTCTCTAAGCAGAGACGCGATAAGCGGCGTGCCAACTGGAAGCTGGCAGCTCCCGCAGTCACGACCTGCCCCAAGTGCGGTGCATATCGGCTGCCCCACCGGCTGTGCAAGGCCTGCATGACCTATGACGGCAAGGTGTTCGGCCAGGTTCAGCAGGAGAACTAATAGGAAAAAGAAGAGGGGATCGCCCCTCTTTCTTTTTTTGTCCGGACACGGAACCAAACGATCACCCGAAAAGGAGGGCGGCGCCATGTCTCTCACCATCATCAAATCCATCACCCCCGGCAGCCCGGCCGACCGGGCGGGCCTGCGCGTCGGAGAGACCCTGGTGGCCATCAACGGCCAGCGTATCGTGGATGTGCTGGATTACAAATACTATGCCTACGACCCCGAGCTGGAGCTCACCCTGAAGGAGGGGGAGGACCAGCGCGCGGTCGCCCTGACCAAGGACGTGGGGGAGGACCTGGGCCTGGAGTTTGAGACCTACCTCATGGACCGGGCGCGCTCCTGCGCGAACAAGTGCGTCTTCTGCTTCGTGGACCAGCTGCCCAAGGGGATGCGGGAGTCCCTCTATTTTAAGGATGACGACGCCCGCCTGTCCTTCCTCATGGGCAACTATATCACCCTGACCAACCTGAGCCGCCGGGAACTACAGCGGATCTGCGACCTGCACATCTCGCCCATCAACATCTCCGTCCACGCCACCGACCCGGAGGTGCGCAAGACGCTCCTGGGCAGCCGCCGGGGCGGCGAGATCATGGACATCATGCGCCGCTTCGCCGCGGCTGGTATCGTG
The DNA here is from genome assembly GCA_934572535.1 of uncultured Eubacteriales bacterium. Classification (GTDB taxonomy): domain Bacteria; phylum Bacillota; class Clostridia; order Oscillospirales; family Oscillospiraceae; genus Evtepia. The sequence goes on along the minus strand of CAKTLJ010000004.1, from coordinate 53,266 downwards.
ATGAACTGCCAGATCGTCTCCTGCCCCGGCCTCAACGACGGAGAGATCCTGCAAAAGAGCATGGAGGAGCTGGCGGGCCTGTACCCCCAGGTGAAGAGCGTGTCCATCGTCCCCGTGGGCCTCACCCGTTACCGGGAGGGCCTGTATCCCCTGGAGCCCTACACCCTGGCGCGGGCCGAGGCCGTGGTGAAGCAGGTGGAGGCCTATGCCGACCAGTGCCTGGCGCGGACCGGCAGCCGGATCTTCTGGTGCTCCGACGAGTTCTACATCCAGGGCGGCCTGCCCCTGCCTGAGGATGAATATTACGAAGAGTATACCCAGCTGGACAACGGCGTGGGGATGCTGCGCCTGCTGGAGGTGGAGTGCATGGGGGCCTGCCTGGGCGCGCCGGAGAACATCCCGGTGGAGCCCTTCTCCATCGCCACCGGCGTGGCCGCCGCCCCGTATCTGCGAGAAATCATTGACAGGGCGGCCGCGAACTGTCATACTAAGCTGGATTACCATATCTATCCCATCGTCAACCGATTCCTTGGGGAAACCATCACCGTGGCGGGCCTGCTCACCGGGCAGGACCTGATGGCGCAGCTCAAGGGGAAGGCGCTGGGGACCCGGCTGCTCATCGCGCAGAACATGCTCCGCCACGGGGAGACCGTCTTCCTGGACGACGTGTCCCTGGAGGAGCTGTCCGATGCGCTGGGGGTCCCGGTGGTCCCCGTGCCCCAGGACGGCTTCGACCTCTTCGAGGCGATCTTCGGCTGCTGAGCCGTGCGCCTGCCGTCCGCGCAAATACAAAATGTAATCAAAACGAACGTTCGTATCTATTTTAGGAGGTGCAACTATGTCCAAACCTCTTGTGGCCATTGTCGGCCGCCCCAACGTGGGCAAGTCCATGCTGTTCAACAAGCTGGTGGGCCGCCGTCTCTCCATCGTGGAGGACACCCCCGGCGTCACCCGGGACCGCCTTTACGCCGAGTGCGAGTGGAGAGGCCGGACCTTTGACATCGTGGACACCGGCGGTATCGAACCCGGTACCACCACGGAGATCCTGGCCTTCATGCGCAAGCAGGCCGAGATCGCCATCTCGCACGCCAACGTCATCGTCTTCGTGTGCGACATCAAGACCGGCCTCACCGCCGCCGACCAGGACGTGGCCAACATGCTCCTGAAGGCCCGCAAGCCCGTGGTGCTGGCGGTGAACAAGATGGACCAGGTGGGCATGACCAACCCGGACATCTATGAATTCTACAACCTGGGTCTGGGCGACCCCATTGCCGTCTCCGCCGTCCACGGCCACGGCACCGGCGACCTGCTGGACGCCTGCTTTGAGCACTTCCCCGAGGAAGAGGAGGAGGAAGAGGAGAGCGACGTCGTCAAGGTGGCGGTCATCGGCAAGCCCAACGTGGGCAAGTCCTCCCTCATCAACCGCATCCTGGGCGAGGAGCGGGTCATCGTCTCCGACATGGCCGGGACCACCCGGGACGCGGTGGACAGCTATTTTGAGAACGAGGCGGGCAAGTTCCTCTTCATCGACACCGCCGGGATGCGGAAGAAGTCCAAGGTCAACGACCAGATCGAGAAGTTTTCCGTCCTGCGGGCGGCCATGGCCATCGAGCGGGCCGACGTCTGCCTGATCCTCATCGACGCCAACGAGGGCGTCACCGAGCAGGACACCAAGGTGGCCGGGATGGCCCACGAGGCCGGGAAGGCCTGCATCATCGTGGTGAACAAGTGGGATTCCATCGAGAAGGACGACAAGACCATGGACCGGATGCGGGAGGAGATCCGCCGGGACCTGGCCTATATGACCTACGCGCCCATCCTCTTCATCTCCGCCCTGACCGGGCAGCGGGTCCCCCGCCTGTTCCAGCTCATCCAGTATGTGGACGACCAGTCCTCCATGCGCATCACGACCGGTATGCTCAACAGCCTGCTGGCTGACGCCACCGCCCGTGTCCAGCCCCCCTCCGACAAGGGGCGGCGGCTGAAGATCTTCTATATGACCCAGGCGGGGACCCGTCCTCCCCACTTCGTCTGCTTCTGCAACGACGCCAAGCTCTTCCACTTCTCCTATCAGAGATATATCGAGAACCAGATCCGCAACACCTTCGGTCTGGAGGGCACGCCCATCCGGCTGACCGTCCGCCAGCGAGGCGACAAGGAGGATTGACGGAATGCCAGTTCATGTCTCTGATTGGGTCCTCTATTTCCTCACCACCCTCCTGCTCCCGGCGGTCATCGCCTACTTCTGCGGCTGCTTCAACGGGGCGGTCATCGTCTCCAAGTATATCCTTCGGGACGACGTGCGCAACCACGGCAGCGGCAACGCGGGCCTGACCAACTTCCACCGGACCTTCGGGGGCGGCCTGACCTTTGTGGTCATCCTGACCGACGTGCTCAAGGCCGTGGCGGCGGTGCTCATCGTCTCCGCCCTGTTGGGCGGGACGGACTTTGCCAAGTACTGGGCGGGGCTGTTCTGCCTGGTGGGGCATATGTTCCCCTGCATGTTCCGCTTCCGGGGCGGGAAGGGGATCCTCTCCGGCGGCACCATCGCGATCATGATCGACTGGCGGGTGGCGCTGGTGGTCTGGGGCGGCTTTTTGATCCTGGCCGTCCTGACCCGGTATGTGTCGCTTGGCTCCTGCTGGGCCGGGGCGTCCTTCCCCTTTGTCACGTGGTTCGTCTACCATCAGGTCGTCCTGCTGATCCTGGCCATCCTCATCGGCGGCCTGATCCTGTATAAACACCGGGAGAACATCAAGCGCCTGCTGGCAGGCAACGAGAGCAAGTTCTCGCTGCATAAAAAGAAGGAGGGAAGACAATGAAAGTTACTGTTCTTGGCTCCGGCGGCTGGGGCACGGCCCTGGCCATGGTGCTGGAGGAAAACGGCCATGCCGTGACCCTCTGGTCCTTTCTGGAGGAGGAATCCCGCGCCCTGCGGGAGACGGGGGAGAACCCCCTGCTGCCCGGGGTGAAGCTCCCCGCGGGCCTCACCTACACCTGGGACCTGTCCTGCGTCCAGGGGGCCGAGGTGGTCGTGCTGGCCACGCCGTCCTTCGGGGTGCGCGCCACGGCGGAGAAGATCAAGGGCTACCTCACCCCGGACATGACCCTGGTGTCCGTGTCCAAGGGCATCGAGAAGGGGACCTCCCTTCGTCTGACCCAGGTGATCCAGGCGGTGACCGGCAGCGTCTGCCCGGTGGTGGCCCTGTCCGGCCCGTCCCACGCCGAGGAGGTGGCGCGCTGCGTCCCCACGGCCGTGGTGGCGGCCTGCCCTGACCGGGCGGCGGCGGAAAAGATCCAGGACCTCTTCCTCAGCGAGCGCTTCCGGGTCTACAGCTCCTCCGACATCGTCGGCGTGGAGATGGGGGCCGCGCTGAAAAACGTCATGGCGCTCTGCTCCGGTGTGGTCACCGGGATGGGCTATGGCGACAACACCAAGGCCATGCTCATGACCCGGGGCCTGACGGAGATCGCCCGCCTGGGCGTCGCCCTGGGGGGACGGAAGGACACCTTCGCCGGTCTGGCCGGGATGGGCGACCTGATCGTCACCTGCACCTCCCTGAACTCCAGAAACTACCGGGCCGGGATCCTCATTGGCCAGGGCACCCCCGTGCCGCAGGCCATCGAGGAGATCGGCGCTGTGGTGGAGGGCTACTACGCCGTGGACTCCGCCCGGGAGCTGGCCCAGAGCGTGGGGGTGGAAATGCCCATCACCCAGGCGGCCTACCAGGTCCTCTACGAGGGGAGAAACCCCAACGAGGTCCTGAAGGAGCTGATGCGGCGGAAAAAGGGCCACGAGACCGAGGAAGGCTGGATCTGAGCGCCAAAAAAATTCGCGGCCTTTTTAAAAAATGCAAAATAGGCCTTGCATTTTTCTCACTTTTCTGCTATCATACTAACCGATGCTTTTTAGATATCAATGCACTGGGTCTCTCAGTGTAATCATAAACCAGCGAGGAGGTTCAAGCGAATGGCTAAATGTGATTTTTGTGACAAGGGCGTCGTGTTCGGCATTCAGGTTTCCCACTCCCACCGCCGCTCCAATCGGCCTTGGAAGCCCAACGTCAAGCGTGTGAAGGCGATTGTCAACGGCTCCCCCAAGCACGTATACGTGTGTACTCATTGCCTCCGTTCTGGCAAAGTCACCCGCGCTGTCTGATCCAGACACGATCGAAAACAAAAAGCACAGGCTTCGGCCTGTGCTTTTTTCTATTCCCGCCAAGGCGGGGGCGGGGCGTTTATCTTGCAAAACGGCCGCGCCGTATGCTATACTATTTAGGAATCAACAGAACCATTTTCCATGATTTTATGACAGCATAGCGCACAAACCAGAAGAGGAGGAATCCCCGTGGCAGTATCTCAGTCGTCCATCAAGCTGACCAAGCTCGTCGAGCGGTTTGAGCTGGAAGTGCTCAACCCCGGCAAGAACTATGACCGGTGCCTCATCCGAGAGGATGACATCAACCGGCCCGCCCTACCGATCCTGGGCTTCTTTGACTACTTCAACCCCAACCGCATCCAGGTCCTGGGCAAGGTGGAGTGGACCTATCTGAACAACCAGCCGGAGGAGGAGCGCCGCCAGTGCTTCGACGCCTTCTTCCGCAAGCCCATCCCCGCCCTGATCCTCACCCGCAGCCTGGAGCCCTTCCCGGAGCTGATGGAAATGGCCATCAAGTACCGCCGGACCATCCTGCGCAGCAAGGAGGCGACCTCCCTCTTTATCCCCAACATCCAGGCGACCCTCCAGGCGACCCTCTCCCCCCGGATCACCCGCCACGGCGTCCTGCTGGACGTTTACGGCGAGGGCGTGCTCATCATGGGCGAGTCCGGCGTGGGTAAGAGCGAGACCGCCGTGGAGCTCATCAAGCGCGGCCACCGTCTGGTCGCCGACGACGCGGTGGAGATCCGCCACCTCGGCCCCATGCTGGTGGGAAGCGCCCCCGAGCTCATCCGCCACTATATCGAGCTGCGCGGCATCGGCATCGTGGACGTGCGCCAGCTCTTCGGCATGTCCGCCATCAAGGAGGACAAGGAGATCGACATGGTGGTCAACCTCGAACCCTGGAACGAGAACACCTTCTACGACCGCCTGGGGACCAACGAGGAGTTCACCACCATCCTGGACATGAAGATCCCCGTCATCACCATCCCCGTAAAGCCGGGCCGGAACCTGGCCGTGATCGTGGAGGTGGCCGCCATGAACAACCGTAACAAGCGCATGGGCTTCAACGCCGCGCAGGAGTTCTCCGCCCAGCTGGACGCCCACTTTGAGCAAATGCTCCAGGACTCCCAGCTGGACGCGGCGGACGACTATGACGAGTACGACGAGCTGACCTACACCGAAGAGGACTGATGGTTCACCCGTCCCATGTGAAGTTTTTACCCGATAGCAACGAGAGGGAGGCGTAATCGCTATGCGAAAGACGAAAATCATCTGCACCCTGGGTCCCGCTTCGGACAGCCCCGACATGGTGGAGGCGCTGATCCAAAGCGGCATGAACGTGGCCCGCTTCAACTTTTCCCACGGCACCCACCAGGAGCACAAGAAGCGCCTGGACACCCTGAAGGCGGCCCGGGAAAAGCTGAACACCCCGGTGGGCGCGCTGCTGGACACCAGAGGACCCGAGATCCGCCTGAAGACCTTCGCCGGGGGCAAGGAGGTCCTGGAGTCCGGCCAGACCTTCACCCTCACCACCCGGGAGGTGGAGGGCAGCAAGGAGCTCTGCGCCATCACCTACCGCAACCTGCCCCAGGACGTGAAGGTGGGCACGACCATCATGCTGGACGACGGCCTCATCCGCATGACCGCCCTGGAGGTCAGCGAGACGGACATCGTCTGCCGGGTGGAGAACGGCGGACCCATCAAGGACCGCAAGGGGGTCAACGTCCCCGGCGTCCACCTCTCCATGCCCTATATGAGCAAGCAGGACCGGGAGGACATCCTCTTCGGCATCCAGGTGGGCTTTGACTATGTGGCGGCCTCCTTCTGCCGCAGCGCCCAGGACGTGCTGGAGATCCGCCGCCTGCTGGACGAGCACCAGTCCAACATGCGCATCATCGCCAAGCTGGAAAACCAGGAGGGCGTGGACAACGTGGACGAGATCCTGGCGGTGGCCGACGGCATCATGATCGCCCGCGGCGACATGGGCGTGGAGATCGACTTCACCGAGATCCCCGTCATCCAGAAGGACCTGATCTCCCGGGCGCTCTGTGTGGGCAAGCACGTTATCACCGCCACCCAGATGCTGGACAGCATGAGCACCAACCCCCGCCCCACCCGGGCCGAGATCACCGACGTGGCCAACGCCGTCTACGACGGGACCTCCGCCGTGATGCTCTCCGGGGAGACCGCCGCCGGGAAGTACCCCGTGGAGACCTTGCAGACCATGGCGGCCATTGCCGAGCGCACCGAGCGGGACATCAACTACTTCGGCCGCATGAAGGAGATGACCGCCTCCATCCGCCTGGGGATCGGCGGGGCCACGGCCCACGCCGCCTGCACCACCGCGGTGGACACCAACGCCACGGCCATCATCACCGTGACCACCTCCGGCGCGACCCCCCGCCTCATCAGCCGCTTCCGGCCCGACACCCCCATCATTGCCTGCGTGATGAACGAGGACGTCCGCCGCCAGCTGGCGCTCACCTGGGGCGTCACCCCCCTCATCATGGACTACGTGGGCTCCACCGACGAGATGATCGACGGCTCGGTGAAGGCCGCCCAGGAGGCCGGGCTCATCCAGGACGGCGACCTGGTGGTGGTCACAGCCGGTGTGCCCGCGGGCATTGCCGGGACCACCAACATGATGAAGGTCCACCTGGTGGGCAGCAGCCTCATCACCGGCGCCGGGGTGGGGGAGAGAGGGACCAAGGGCATCCTCTGCGTTTGCCGGAACGTGGCCGACGTGAAGAGCAAGTTCCGTCCCGGCATGATCTTGGTGGTGCCCCACACCAACAACGAGATGCTCCCCTATCTCCGGGAAGCCGCCGGGATCATCGCCGAGGAGAACGGCCTGGGCAGCCACGCGGCTGTGGTCGGCCTGAGCCTGAATAAGCCGGTCATCGTGGGCGCCATCGGCGCGACGCGGACCCTCCACGACGGCATGAAGGTCTCCATGGACTGCCGCCAAGGCGCGGTCCAGAGCCTGGTGGAGTGATCTGACCATAGAAGACATGAAGATCTCCCATCGCTTCGGCGATGGGAGATCTTGTGTGAGGGTATGGTCTGGACGATCCGGCTCAAAGGGGAAACCGCCACTCGGCCAAAGTGACGGTTTCTTACCTTTGCAACTAACTTTTCGCATTTGGGCTGAAACCGCTTGCCGCAGTACCCGTACTTTTATCATACCAATTCGTCCTGCCTTTCAAGAGGCGGGGCGTTTTTCTTTGTCGGCAGGGCGGGGGCTTGCTCCCGCCGAGGGGGTCACAGGGGTTCCTCAGCCAGCCAGGTCAGAAGGCTCCGGGCCAGGTTCAGGTGCTTTTCATCCATGGTGCGCAGCAGCTCCGCCACGCTTTTCCACGCCTCGTCCTCGTGGCGGGCGGTCCCCACCAGGAACTCGTCGGGGGTGGTCTCCAGGGCAATGGCAAGCCGCATGATGACCTCGGTGGAGGGGATGGAGATGCCGCGTTCGATGCTGGATAGATACTTGTCTCCAATATCGGCCCGTTCTTCCACATTTGCCTGACTTAACCCAAGCGTTTTTCTCCGCTTTGCAATTCTTTTTCCAATTTCTTTGTAATCCAATTTCATAGCATTACCTCCATGAAATAAAGAATATGAAAAAATCCAGACAATAAAACGTGCTACAAGACGGAAATAGTCTTGACACGCTATAAAATCCTGTTTATAATCGAAATACGACCTGTGGAAGGAATATCACCTGAGAAAAGGAGGATTTTTATGAGCTGTCCCTATTACACTTGGCGCTCCGGCTACTATTGCATGAAAAAAGAAGGCGATGTGAACTCGGATCTGTACGAAAAATATTGCAGTACCTATGGGTATAGCGACTGCCCGATCTACAAAGACGACCCCTCCGGCGGGGGATGCTATTTGACCTCGGCCTGCGTGGAGGCCATGGGTCTGCCGGATGACTGCATGGAGCTGACGACCCTTCGTCAATTCCGGGACGGATGGCTGACGGACCAGCCTGGCGGGAAGGAGACGATCCAGACCTATTACCGGGTCGCGCCGGGCATCGTCGAGGCGATCCGCGCGGAGAGCGACAGCAAGGCAGAGTTCCAACGAATCTATGACGAGATGGTATGTCCCTGCGTAAAGGCGATCCAGGAGGGAAGACCGCAGGATGCGTGGGAGCTTTATGAAAAGATGACCAGATCGTTAGAGGAAACGTATACATAAAAGCGAAAGGAGGGATCTTTGTGGGATTTTTGGATACCTTGAAGAGCAAGAAGGAAGAATACATACGAGAAGAAAATGCCCGACAGCAAGCGATGATAGAAGAACGTCAGCGCCGTCAGCAGGCTCAGGAGGATCAGGAGCGGGAACTCTATGAAAAAATAGCGAACAGTGCATTGATCCGTGATCTTGTTAAGGAATCCGAGAGAATTCCATGGTTTGCTGAATCGCAGGGAAGCTGGGATGGCAATCGGCGGCAGGTCATCATTGCAAAAAAGGCGATCGTGATAAATAATTATTTGAGCGATGCCTTTGCAAACCGTCTTAAGGAGATCGTAGTTGAGAACAGAGATATAGAATACATCTTTGAGCAGAAGAAAACGGGGATGTTGGATTCTTATGTTTCCAATAAGCTGGGCGTTCAGTCAGTGGCAGATTCTCAAAACGATGCATTTCAACGTGAACTGGAGAGCTATCGTCAGAGTGAAAATTACAGTGCGATTGTCACAAGCTTTGAATGGTTAGGGTATGAAGACCTCTCAGGTTCCATTCATAAAACATTTGCGATCATCTTGCGACAGAAATTACAGGAAAAGTACCCTGAAGCGATCTTTACTGAGGTCCGCTGGAATAAATACTGCGCCTATGTGTTCGAACTGATGGTAGAGCCAAAGGAGCGGAAGTCCATTTTCTGACCCTTGACAATTCCCCCTGCCGGTCTTATAATAACTGCGTTCAAGAAACTGGCAACGACGGGAACCTTGCCGGGCTCGCCCCACAGAGAGGACGCTTCATGGGCTGAAAGAGCGTCCGCGGACCGGGACCGGACCAAGCACCATCCCCGAGCCGCCCACCGAAGGCTTGCCGTAGGCTGGGCCGGGCACCGCCCGTTACAGCGGAAACGAAGCGGCACAGCGCCTTTTTGCGCTGCGCAAGCAGGGTGGAACCGCGAGATCTTACATCCCGCCCCTGACCGATCATCAGGGGCGGGATTTTTCTATCCCCAGATCCCAGCCCCATGCAACGAGGAGGAACGAACCATGTCCGACGCAAACAACCAATACACCTTTGAAAACCCCGAATATCGCCAGACCTACTGGCACACCTGCTCCCACATCCTGGCCCAGGCCATGAAGCGCCTGCACCCCGAGGTGAAGCTGGCCATCGGCCCGTCCATCGAGAACGGGTTCTACTACGACTTCGACACCCCCGCCCCCTTCAGCCCCGAGCAGCTGGCCGAGCTGGAGGCCGAGATGCGCAAGATCTGCAAGGAAAAGCTCAAGCTGGAGCGCTTTGAGCTGCCCCGCGCCGAGGCCATCCGCTTCATGGAGGAGCGGGAGGAGCCCTACAAGGTGGAGCTCATCCACGACCTGCCCGAGGACGCCGTCATCTCCTTCTACAAGCAGGGGGACTTCGTGGACCTCTGCGCCGGTCCCCACGTGGACTCCACCGGCCGCATCAAGGGCAACGCCATCAAGCTGACCGCCTGCAACGCCGCCTACTGGAGAGGCGACTCCAGCCGCCAGACCCTCCAGCGCATCTACGGCGTCGCCTTCCCCAAGAAGGACGAGCTGGACGAGTACCTGAAAAAGCAGGAGGAGGCCCTGAAGCGCGACCACAACAAGCTGGGCCGTGAGCTGGAATACTTCACCACCGTGGACGTCATCGGCCAGGGTCTGCCCATCCTGCTGCCCAAGGGCGCGCGGGTCATCCAGACCCTCCAGCGCTGGATCGAGGACGAGGAGCAGAAGCGGGGCTATGAGTTGACCAAGACCCCCCTCATGGCCAAGAGCGACCTGTATAAGATCTCCGGCCACTGGGACCACTATCTCGACGGCATGTTCGTCCTGGGCGACCCCGCCGACGAGACCAAGGAGTGCTTCGCCCTGCGCCCCATGACCTGCCCCTTCCAGTATCAGGTCTTCCTGAACCGGGGCCGCTCCTACCGTGACCTGCCCATGCGCCTGGGCGAGACCTCGACCCTCTTCCGCAACGAGGACTCCGGCGAGATGCACGGCCTCATCCGCGTCCGTCAGTTCACCATCTCCGAGGGCCACCTCATCCTCCGCCCCGAGCAGCTGGAGGAGGAGTTCCGGGGCTGCTTCGAGCTGGCCAACTACTGCCTGGAGACCCTGGGTTTGAAGGAGGACTGCTCCTTCCGCTTCTCCCAGTGGGACCCCAACAACACCGACAAGTACGAGGGCACCCCCGAGCAGTGGGACGAGGCACAGTCCGTCATGGGCAAGATCCTGGACGACCTGGGCGTGGACTACACCGTCGGCATCGACGAGGCCGCCTTCTACGGCCCCAAGCTGGACATCCAGATCAAGAACGTCTTCGGCAAGGAGGACACCCTCATCACCATCCAGATCGACATGCTGCTGGCCGAGAAGTTCGGCATGGAGTATGTGGACGTGGACGGCAAGAAGACGCGCCCCTACATCATCCACCGCACCTCCATGGGCTGCTACGAGCGCACCCTGGCCCTGCTCATCGAGAAGTACGCTGGCGCTTTGCCCTGCTGGATGGCGCCCGAGCAGGTCCGCTTCCTGCCCGTCACCGACCGCGCCGCCGACTACTGCGCCGACCTGGCCAAGCAGATGACCCAGAAGGGCTACCGTGTGGAGGTGGACTACCGCAACGAGAAGATCGGCAAGAAGATCCGCGAGGCCCAGCTGGACAAGGTCCCCTACATGCTGGTGGTGGGCGACCGCGACATGGAAAACGGCACCGTCTCCCCCAGACACCGCGCCGCCGGGGACCTGGGCGCGATGTCCTTCGCCGACTTTGAGACCCTGCTCAAGCAGGTCGTGGACGAAAAGCGGAAGGACAGTGAGCTGTAAATGCCGGACCTGACCAAAGAGGAGGCGGCCCGGCGGCGGGACCGGACCATCGTGAAGGCCAGCGCGGTGGGGATCGTCACCAACCTATGTCTCGTGGCCTTTAAGCTGCTGGTGGGCCTGCTGGCCAACTCCATCGCCATCGTGCTGGACGCCATGAACAACCTGAGCGACGCGCTCTCCTCCGTCATCACCATCCTGGGGACCAAGCTGGCCTCCCGCCCGCCGGACCAACGGCATCCCTTCGGCTATGGCCGGGTGGAGTACCTCACCGCCATCATCATCTCCGGCATCGTCCTCTTTGCCGGTGTGAGCTTCACCATCACCTCGGTGAAAAAGATCCTCGCCCCGGACGTGACCAACTACTCCATGCTGACCGTGGTCATCGTGGTGGTGGCCATCGCGACCAAGCTGGTCCTGGGCGCGTACACCAAGAGGGTGGGCAGGCAGACCGACTCCGACGCCCTCGTGGCCTCCGGGTCCGACGCCACCTTCGACGCGGTCATCTCCGCCGGGACCCTGGCGGGCGCGGTGGTGACCATGACCACCGGCCGCGTGCTGGACGGCTGGATCGGGGCGGTCATCTCCCTGGTCATCATCAAGGCCGGTGTGGAGATGCTGCTGGACACCCTGCGCTCCCTCGTGGGCCGCCGGGCCGACGCGGACCTGTCCCGCCAGATCAAGCAGACGCTCTGCTCCGTGGAGGGGATCCTGGGGGCCTATGACCTGGTGCTGCACAACTACGGACCCACCAAGACCATGGGCGCCGTCAACGTGGCGGTGTACGACTGGCGGACCGCCGCCGAGCTGCACACCCTCAGCAAGAAGGCCCAGCAGCGGGTCCTGGACGAGTACAGCATCTCCCTCTACATCGGCTTTTACGCGGTGAATACGCAGCAGGACGCGCTCCAGCGCTTGGAGGAGCAGGTCCGGGCGGATGTGAAGGCCTATCCCTACGTCCTGTCCAGCCACGCCTTCTTTGAAAACAAGGAGACGGGCGTGCTGTCCTTCGACGCGATCATCGACTTCGCCTGTAAGGACAGCGTGGCCCTGGTCCGCCAGATGGAGGCGGAGCTGTCCGCCAAGTACGGCCGGACCTTCCGCATCAAGATCGACCGCGCCTACAGCGACTGAGGGCAGCGCCTGTCAACACGGAAAAAACCCTGATCTTATCAGATACAGCTGATAAGATCAGGGTTTTTGTTTTCGGGGACGGGGAGGCTTCCTTGCGCGGCGGGTCGGCTCACCGCGCGATCACGCGGACCGGCGTGTCCGCGTAGGGGTCGGTCAGCGCGAAGCGGTCCGTCAAGCCCTCGGTGAGATACACCGCGCCGGAGGTGGTCACGAACACCGCTTCAAAGTCGTCGCTGCGCGCCCAGAGGTCCGCGGCCTGTTCCAGGCCCAGGACGAACAGGGCGGTGGAAAGGCCGTCGCAGAGGGCGCCGTCCTCCCCCACGATGGTGACGGAGAGCAAGCCGCTCTCCGCCGGACGCCCGGTGGCAGGGTCCATGATGTGCCAGTAGGTTCGGCCGTCCTGCTCAAAATAGCGCTCATAGCCGCCGGAGGTCACCACGGCCTGGTCCCGCACGGAGAGCACCATCATGGCGTCCGTCCCCTGCGGGTCCTGGATGCCGATCTGCCACGGAGAACCGTCCGGCTTCCCACCCACCGCCTGCATATTGCCGCCCAGGCTCAGCAGGGCGGAGTCCACGCCGCTCTCCCGCAGCATCTGCGCCGCCAGGCGGCCGGCATAGCCCTTGGCCACGCTGCCCAGATCGAGGGTCATGCCCTCGGGAAGGCGGACAACGCCCGTGGCGGCGTCGTATTGTATCTTCGTGTAGTCCACCAGCGGCAGCAGGGCCTGGATGGTCTCCTCGCCGGGGACCTGATGGGTCCCGGTGGTAAAGCCCCAGGCCCGGACGATGGGGTAGACGGAAAGATCCAGCGCGCCGTCGGTGCGGCGGCAGAGCGCCAGCGCCTCCTCCATCAGGTCGGCGGCGGGGCCGGACAGGGTCCCGCTTCCGGTCCGGTTGATGGCGAAAAGGGCGCTGGTCCCGTCGGTGACGGACACGGCGGCCTCCAGCGAACGGATCAGGTCCTCGGACCGCGCCAGGAGCGCGGCGTCGCCATAGATCGTGAACTGCATGGCGGTGTCCATGGCCAGGAAGGTGGCCGTTTCCGGCTCCCGCGCGGGGGAGGCCGAGCAGCCGGTCAGCAGAACGGCCAGGAGGAGTGCGGTCCATACCAGATTTTTCATAGAGAGCTCCTTGTGCTGAGGGTTCGCGCGGCAGAACCGTAAATTCCGGGATTGACAAGCGCGGCGAATTGTACTAAAATCATCCATGACGGTTAGCTAAGGCTAACCAATGCAAGAACGGCCACGCACTGCGGCTTTCTTTTTTGGACGTCGGTTAGGTGCGGCTAACTAGTGTGGGATTATACCACAGGAAGGAGGTGCTTTCAAGAGGCGCGCGGAAAAAAGATGTTTTTTGGGAACGCACCGCGCGCGGCAGACGACCCAAGGACCTCCCCGGCGGGGAGAGCAAGAAAGTTTAGAAAAGGAGAACGCTATGAATGGGATAAAAAAGCGGGTGAGCTCGCTCTTCATGGCGGCGGCGATGCTGCTGTCCGTGGCGGTGACCCCGGCCGTGGCGGCGGAGGAATCGAAAGCCCCGCCGACAGAAGTGAAGTCAAGTTCGAATTTTGGTTGGGATTTCAAACTGAAGTTCAAAAATGCATCGGAGTGGCTCAACGCGATCGAAAGCGTAGAAGTTTCCGGGGCCAAGTGGAACCGAGTAAGCAATTTTTCTCTGGTTTGGAAGAATAAGAGTTTCTACGTTGATGCGGGAAGTGGCACTGTGTATGTCGGGGAAGACTTCTCCGGGAACACCGCCACCTGCGTCATTGCCGCGCAGGGCTACCGGCCGCTGACGCTGGCCCTGGATAAGGACACGCACAAAGCGGAGATCGTGGAAGGCACCGACCCCGGCGGCGGCGGCTCCGGCGGCGAAGCGCCGGGCAGCCCGGAGCTGGGCACGGTCGAGCTGAGCAAGGTCCACTTCGCGATGGACCCCACCGGCAACGATTGGCGGGTGTCCTTCGAGGAAGCGGGGTATGCCGACAAGATCACCGGCGTTTCGGTGAATGGGGCCTCCTGGCAGGCCGCGTCGTCCTCTCTCGCAAACGGCGGGCAGTACAAGCTGGAGGGCGGAATGCTGCTGTTCGCGCGGAACAGCTAAGGAAGCACCCCCGCGCTCAAGAGCGGCGACGTCATCGTCCTCCAGGCCGAGGGCTACAAGGACCTGACCTTCAAGCTGGTGATCGACAAGAAGGGCAATGCCTCTGCTGTGGCAGACGACGGCCAAGGCGACCCCTACGAGCTGCACGTCAAGCTCGAAGGCAGCTTTGAGGCGGCCATTGTGGGCCAGAAGGCTTACGACGGCGTTTCCAGCGCCAGCACCGGCGGCACCTCCAGCAACAAGAACAGCGCGGTGACGGTCTACGGCGCGCTCGTGGAGCAGGGGACCGAGCCTGTCGACAGCGACTGGGAGCGGCTGGATCACCAGTCCCAGATCAGCCTGAACGGCAGCGCGTGCCAGGTCATCATCGAGCCGGACACGGCAAAGGGAACGCCCGCCGACGCCGACAGCGGCATGAAGGGCGTGTATATGACCATGAGCAGCGACCTGACGCTGGACGGCATCCCCAAGGATGCGGGCAGCTATCTGATCTCGGTCTTCATCGTGGACACGCAGGGCCGCGCCGTGCGCAGCAACGCCCTGCCCTTCCGCATCTACACCGGCGAGGAAGCGCTGGCAGACCAGCTCAAACCCGAAAACCTGAAGCAGTATGCCAACGGCCTGTACGCCTGGGACATCATGGAGCCTTGGGCCATCAAGAACTTCGGCAGCAACGTGGCGGGCGAGACGGAAAGCGTCCGCGTGCCGGAGAAGCTGGAGGTCTGGTTCGGCTCCCACCAGAGCGGGACCTACGGCGTTCTGGGCTACGATATCCCCTGGGAGAAGGTCAAGGCGGGGCAGATCCCGCAGACGCTCTACATTCCCGACGGCTGCGACCTGACGCTGACCAACATGAAGGTCCTCAGCAGCGTGCGCATCGTGGTGGAGAAGGGCGGCAAGCTGACCCTCTCCGACTCCGTGGTGCAGGGCATCCTTGACGTGCAGAGCGGCGGCACCTTCTCCATGAACTATGACGCCTACAACAAAAAGTTCACCACCGGGGCCTCCCTCTGCGGCCAGCTTCGCATGGCGGACGGCTCCACGCTGGAAAACGCGGCCATCTACTCCCACACCAACTACCTGGCCAACGGGGATTTGACCGACCGCTCCAATGACGAGGCGGTGGTCGTCACCACAGGCAAGGTGACGGTCAAGGGACAGGTCTTCCTCAGCGGCGATGAGGCCGGCAGCACAGGCAAGGGCCAGACCGCGCTGGCGGTGAACGGCACGCTGACGCTGGCGGACGGGGCCGTGCTGGCCGCCTATGGCGGCGGCGGAAACACGACGATCTATTCCGACGGCGGCAGTGCCATCCAGCTGAACGGGGGGACCATCACCGGCAGCGGCAAGCTGATCGCGCTCGGCGGCAGCGTGCTCTTTGGCTCCGGCGGGACCGCCGTTTCCGGCAGCGGCACGATCTCCACCAGCGAAGCCTTTTTGCAGGGCGCGACCGCGTACACGGCAAAGAAGGCGGCCCCCGGCAAGGCCATCGAGGCAGGCGTGCGGGTCCTCTCCGCCAAGCGCCACGTGCAGAACGGCACGCAGGTCGAGAGCGGCAAGGACGACCCGCTGGCAGCGCTGTACTGGAAGCCTGCGATCCAGCCCACGCCCGCGCTCGACCGCTACCAGATCGCTGACAGCGGCGGCAGCTCGTCCGGCGGCGGCAGTTCTTCCGGTGGCGGCGGCAGTTCTTCCAGTGGCGGCAGTAGCTCCTCCAGTGGCAGCAGCAGCTCCTCCAGTGGCAGCAGCAGCTCCTCCAGTGGCAGCAGCAGCTCCTCCAGTGGCGGCAGCAGCGCCCTTGCCTTTGCGGATGTTTCCGCCAACGACTACTACCGCAAGGCGGTGGAGTGGGCCGTGAAGAACGGCATCGCCAAGGGGAAGGAGACGACCCTGTTCGGCGCGGACGACCCCTGCACACGCGGCCAGATCGTGACCTTCCTGTGGAGAGCCGCAGGCTCGCCCGCGCCCAAGCGCGCGGAAATGCCCTTCACCGACGTGCCCGTCGGCAGCTATTGCTACGACGCGGTCCTCTGGGCCGTGGAGAACGGCATCGCCCAGGGGACGAGCGCGACGGCGTTCGGCCCGGACCAGGCTTGCAGCCGCGCGCAGATCGTCACCTTCCTCTGGCGCGCCAAGAGCGCCCCGGCGGCGGAGGCGGGGGCTTCCTTTGCCGACGTTTCCCCTGACGCCTACTACGCCGCTGCGGTCCTGTGGGCCGTGCAGGCGAAGATAACCGAGGGAACGTCCGCGCGCGCGTTCAGCCCGGACGCGGATTGCACGCGGGCGCAGGGCGTGACCCTCCTCTGGCGTTCTATGAAGTGACGCTGCGCCTCTGCGCAGTGCGCCCCTGGCCGCCGTCCCAACGAAGCCGTTGGGGCGGCGGCTTTGCGTCGCGGGAAGCGAGATTTTTTTCTCTGCCCCCTTTTGAAATGGCCTTCGATTCGCTATAATGGTCCCATCCACCCAGCGATGGGAGAGCAAAACCGAGCCGAACGTGCTCAGGAAGGGGGGAACCTGATGTTCCTTGAGACCACCGCCGAGGGAAAGATCTACAAAGAACCCGCCGACTACCACTTCGTGGACCCGGAGGGGCTGGGGCGCTACGCCTTCCTGGTCCGACCCGCCCGGGGGGACCTGGTCCCCGCCGAGCGGATGGAGCAGGGCCAGCTTTTGTCCGGCCGCTACCGCCCGATCACCCTGGAGGGCCGCAACTTCTTCGCGTCCAGGAGCTTTTATGCCTTCTTCCGCCACTTGGAGGAAAAGGGCATCGAGTCCACCGACCGGGGGGTCATCGTCATCGCCATGAACAAGTTAAGGGAGATCATGCGGGAAGCGCCGGAGGTGCTGGACAACGCCCGCCTCACCGCCGACGGAAAGCACCTCTACCTCATCAAGAACAAGCTGACCAACCTTCGGGACTGAAAAACAGAGGCTGCCCCGCGTGATGGAAAGAGATCACGCGGGACAGCCTCTGTTTCATTCTTCGCCGCTCACGAGCAGATCGACGCCAACGCCGAAGGGGTCTGCCGCCGCGACGTCCCCGGGCGAGAGGGGACCTTCCGGCGCGGGGAGGTGACGCACAGCCTCCATACACGCCAAGAGGCGCGCCTTCGGGACCCCGGCGGAGGTCTTCACGGGGACCAGGCGCCCGTCCCGCCTGACCAGCGTGGTGGTGAGGACCCGCTTGGGGGCCGTGGCCTCCTGCCGGGCGTAGGCCTCTCCCTTGGAGCAGCCGCTGCCCGTGACGTCGCCGTTGGCCGCCACCTGGACGCGGCAGCCCTTGGGGCAGAGGATGCAGGTGGTGAGGCCCGGCTGGGGCAGGCCCTTGGCCATGGCGTTGGAGGTCTCCGGGGGCATGGGGCCAAGGGGACGCCCCAGGAGAAAGGCGGCGGCGTTCCGCCCTGCCGCCAGCCCCTGCGCGGTGACGAAGTCCGCCAGATCCAGCACCTTCCGGCTGTTGCCGCAGGCGAAGATGCCGGGGACCGAGGTCTGGAGCGCCTGGTCGGTGAGCGCCCCGTTGGTCCTGGGGTCAAGGGCCACCCCGGCCTGGGCGGCGACCTCGTTTTCGGGGATGAGGCCCACGGACAGGAGGAGGGTGTCGCAGGCGATGCGCCGCTGGCTGCCGGGGATGGGCCGTCCGGCCTCGTCCAGGCGGTGCAGCATCACCCCTTCCAGCCGCTTTCTGCCAAAGACGTCGGTGACGGTGCAGCGCAGGTGGAGGGGGATGCCGAAGTCGTGGAGACACTGGCTGACGTTCCGCTCCAACCCGCCGGGGACGGGGTTCTGCTCCGCCACGCAGAGGACCTTGGCCCCCTCCAGGGTCAGCCGCCGGGCCATGATGAGGCCGATGTCGCCGGAGCCCAGGATGACCACGCGGCGGCCCACCATCAGGTTCTTGGTGTTCATGAGGTTTTGTGCGGTCCCCGCCGTATAGATCCCGGCGGGGCGGGAGCCGGGAATGGCGAGGGCGCCCCGGGTGCGCTCCCGGCAGCCGGTGGCCAGGACGACCGCCCCGGCTTGCAGGGTGAGAAGCCCCTGCCGGGTCACGGCGGTGACCACCCGGTCGGGGGTCAGGCCGGTGACCATGGCCCCGGTGAGCAGCTCCGCCCCGGCGTCCAGGGCCTCCTGCCGGGCGCGCTGGGCGTATTCCGGGCCGGTGAGCATGGCTTTGTAGCGGACCAGACCGAAGCCGTCGTGGATGCACTGGTTCAGGATCCCGCCCGCGCGGGCCTCTCGCTCCAGGACCAGCACGGACTGGGCCCCGGCCTCTCTGGCCCCCTTGGCGGCGGCCAGACCGCCCGGTCCGCCGCCGATGATGACCACGTCATAGCGTTTCATTCCTTCACCCTCCCCGTAAAGAGCTGGGAGCCTGGCCCCCGGCAGCTGACCTGGTCGGGCGCGAGGCCGTAGTCCCGCACCAGCATCTCCGCGAGCTTGGGCAGGCAGTAGCCGCCCTGGCACCGGCCGGTGGTGGCCCAGGCCCGGTACTTGATCCCGGCCAGCGTCTTCACGCCCAGGGGATTTTCGAGGGCCTGGCGGATCTCGGCCCGGGTGACCGTCTGGCAGCGGCAGAGGATCTCGCCGTAGTCCGGGTCGTCCGCGATGAGGCGGGCCTGGACCTCGGGGGGCTGGTCGCGGAAGCGGACGATGCCCCGGCGGGTGGGGTCAAAGGACGGCTTGGGGACCAGCGCCAGCGAGCGGGCCAGGATGTCCCGGACCATGCGGGCGATGGGCAGGGAGGCGGTGAGGCCGGGGGACTCGATGCCCACCAGGTTGACCAGGCCCGGGCAGGCCGCCTCCTCCCGGATGACGAAGTCCCGGAAGCCGCCCTCGCCCGGCGGGGCCTGCTTGGGGCGGACCCCGGCGTAGGCCCCGATGATCTGCGCGCGCGCCAGGCCCGGCAGGAGCTGCTGCGCCTCCCGGAAGAGCTGGTCCATGACGGGCCGGGTGGAGGCGGTGTCCTCCGGGGCGTCGATGTACTCGGCGCTGGGGCCGATGAGGAGGTTGCCGTGGATGGTGGGGGTCAGGTGGACGCCCAGCCCGCCGCTTCCCGCCTTGGGGGCGGGGTAGACGGGCATGGGCAGGGGGTCGGCAAGCTTGTCCAGGAGGAAATACTCGCCCCGGCAGGGGTAGATGGCGTAGCCCTCCACCCCCGCCATGGCGGCGATCTTCGCGCTGAACAGCCCGGCGCAGTTCACCAGCCGCCGCGCGGTGAAGACCTTGCCCCCGGCGGTGACCCGGAAGCCCGCGGGGAGGGCCTGGATGGCGGTGACCTCGTGGCCGAGGAAGAAGGTCACGCCGTTTTGCGCCGCGTTTTCCGCCAGGGCCACAGTGTAGAGAAAGGGGTCGAAGACCCCGGTCTCCGGGGACTCCATGGCCCCCACGCCCCCCACCTGGGGCAGGCGCGCCCGGAGCTGGGCCTGGTCCAGCAGGGTCAGGCCCCGGCAGCCGTTTTCCTCGCCCTGGGCTTTCAGCCGGGCCAGGACGCGCAGGTCCTCCTGGTCAAAGGCCACCAGCAGCTTGCCGGTCTTTCGGTAGGGGACGTCCAGCGTCCGGCAGGCGGCGGCGAAGCCCTGGCTGCCCTCCACGCAGAGCCGCGCCATGAGACTGCCGGGCTTGTTGTTGAAACCGGCGTGGACCACGGCGGAGTTGCGCCCGCTGGCCCCGGCGGCCACGTCCCACTCCTTTTCCAGAAGGGCGACGGACAGGCGGTAGCGGGACAGCTCCCGGGCCACGGCGCAGCCCACCGCCCCGCCGCCGATGATGAGAATGTCAACGGTATGCTTCAAGAGAAATTCCTTCTTTTCCAAGGTATATAGGGGCAGAGTAACACGAAACGCCTTCCTTGTCAAAAGGAAGGCGTTTCGCGTGTCGAAAAGCGTTTCCATCCGGCCCTGTCGTGGGGGGGGGCGTCAGGAGGAGAGGGGGGCGTTGCCCGTGTAGAGCTGGTAGTAGCGGCCCTTCTTTTCCATCAGCTCCTCGTGGCTGCCCCGCTCGATGATGCGTCCGGCCTCCAGCACCATGATGCAGTCGGCGTTGCGCACCGTGGACAGTCGGTGGGCGATGACGAAGGTGGTCCGGCCGAACATCAGGCCGTCCATGCCCTGCTGGACCAGCATCTCCGTGCGGGTGTCGATGGAGGAGGTGGCCTCGTCCAGGATGAGCACCGGCGGGTCGGCCACGGCGGCCCGGGCGATGGCCAGAAGCTGCCGCTGGCCCTGGCTCAGGTTGGAGCCGTCCCCGTGGAGCATGGTGTCGTAGCCCTGGGGCAGACGGGTGATGAAGCCGTGGGCGTTGGCCAGCCGGGCGGCGGCGATGCACTCCTCGTCCCGCGCGTCGAGACGGCCATAGCGGATGTTCTCCATCACGGTGCCGGTGAAGAGGTGGGTGTCCTGGAGGACGATGCCCAGGGAGCGGCGCAGGTCATCCTTCTTGATCCGGTTGATGTTCACCCCGTCGTAGCGGATCTTGCCGTCCTGGATGTCGTAGAATCGGTTGATGAGGTTGGTGATGGTCGTCTTGCCCGCGCCGGTGGAGCCGACGAAGGCGATCTTCTGGCCGGGGGTGGCGTAGAGCTTTACGTTGTGCAGGACGATCTTCTCCGGGGTGTAGCCGAAGTCCACGTCGTCGAAGGTCACATCGCCCCGCACGCGGATGTATTCGGCGGGTCCGCCGTCCTGCCCGGGGCGCTTCCAGGCCCACAGGTTGGTGCGCTGCGCGGTCTCGGTCAGGGAGCCGTCGGGGGCCTCTCTGGCGTTGACCAGGGTGACGGTCCCCTCGTCGGTCTCGGGGGCCTCGTCCAGGAGCTTGAAGATGCGGTCGGCCCCGGCCAGGGCCATGACGATGGCGTTGAGCTGCATACTGATCTGGGCGATGGGCATGTTGAAGCTCTTGTTGAACTGGAGGAAGCTGGCCAGGCCGCCCAGGGTGAAGCCGCCCACCCCGTTCAGGGCCAGCGCGCCGCCGACCACCGCGCAGAGGACGTAGCTGATGTTCCCCAGCTGGCCGGAGACCGGCATGAGCATGTTGGAGAAGGCGTTGGCGTTGTTGGCGGACTGGAAGAGGGCCTCGTTGCGGCGGGTGAACGCCTCGATGTTCTTCTCCTCGCGGCAGAAGACCTTGACGACCTTCTGGCCCTCCATCATCTCCTCGATGAAGCCGTTCAGGCTGCCCAGGTCCCGCTGCTGGGCCACGAAGTAGCGGCCGGAGGCCCCGGCGAACTTCTTGGTGGCCAGGAGCATCACCGCCACCATGGCCAGGGTCAGGCCGGTGAGGGGGAGGCTGAGGGCCAGCATGGAGGCCAGCACGCTCACGATGGTGATGGAGCAGTTGAGGAACTGGGGCATACTCTGGCTGATCATCTGGCGAAGGGTGTCGATGTCGTTGGTGTAGATGGACATGATGTCCCCGTGGGGATGGGTGTCAAAGTAGCGGATGGGCAGGCGCTGCATATGCTGGAACATGTCGTCGCGCAGGTCCCGGAGGGTGCCCTGGGTCACGTAGATCATCAGGCGGCTCTGGGCGAAGGTGGCGGCCACGCCGCACAGGTAGAAGAGGGCCACCCGCCCGATGGCGCGGGTCAGGCCGGAGAAGTCCGCGGGCTGCCCGGCCCGGACGGCCTTCACCAGGGGAAGGATATGGCTGTCGATGAGGGTCTTCATGAAGAGGGTCCCCTGCACGGAGGCCAGGACGCTGGCGACGATGCAGATGACCACCACGATCAGGTGGAGGCGGTACTTCCGCCCCACGTAGGCCAGCACCCGGCCCAGGGTCTGGCGGGGGTGCTCCAGCTTGGGGCGGGGTCCCCGCCCGCGGGGGCCGTGTTGGGTTCTCGTCTGTGCTGCCATCAGTCGTCGCCTCCTTCGTCAAAGTCGCCGCCGCCGCTGGTCTGGGACAGGTAGACGTCCCGGTAGATCTCGTTGGTGGCGAGCAGGGTCTCGTGGGTGTCAAAGCCGCTGATGCGGCCGTTGTCCAGCACCAGGATGCGGTCGGCCCCGGACACACTGGAAACGCGCTGGGCGATGATAAACTTGGTGGTGTTGGGGATCTCCCGGGCAAAGGCGGCCCGGATCTTGGCGTCGGTGGCGGTGTCCACGGCGGAGGTGGAGTCGTCCAGGATGAGGACCTTGGGCTTTTTCAAGAGCGCCCGGGCGATGCACAGCCGCTGCTTCTGGCCGCCGGAGACGTTGGCGCCGCCCTGCTCGATGTAGGTGTCGTAGCCGTCGGGCATCTTCTGGATGAACTCGTCGGCGCAGGCCAGCTTGCAGGCCCGGACGCAGTCCTCCAGGGTGGCGTTCTCGTCGCCCCAGCGCAGGTTGTCCAGGATGGTGCCGGAGAAGAGGACGTTCTTTTGCAGGACCACGGAGACCTGGTCGCGCAGGGCCTCCATGTCGTACGCCCGCACGTCCCGGCCGCCCACCAGGACCTGCCCCTCCGTCACGTCGTACAGACGGCTGATGAGGTTCACCAGGCTGGTCTTGGCGCTGCCGGTGCCGCCGAGGATGCCGATGGTCTCCCCGGACCGGACGGAGAAGGTGATGTCCTTGAGCACCGGCTCCTCCGCGTTCTTCTTATAGGAGAAGGCCACGTTCCGGAAGGCCACGGAGCCGTCGGGGACCTGGAGGACGGGGTGCGCCGGGTTGGAGAGCTCGGGCTTTTCGTTCAGGACCTCGGAGATCCGCTCCGCGCTGGCGATGCTCATGGAGATCATCACGAAGACCATGGAGAGCATCATCAGGCTCATGAGGATGTTCATGCAGTAGGTGAGCAGGCTCATGAGCGCACCGGTGGTGAGGGTGTCGGAGACGATCATGTGCGCGCCCAGCCAGCTGATGAGCAGGATGCAGGTGTAGACAGTGGCGGTCATCAGGGGCGAGACCCAGGACATGATCTTCTCGGCGGAGAGGAAGCGCTGGTAGATGTTCCGGGAGGCCGTTTGGAACTTTTGGGTCTCGTGCGCCTCCCGGACGTAGGCCTTCACCACGCGGATGGCGGAGACGTTCTCCTGGACGCTGGCGTTCAGGTCGTCGTAGCGCTGGAAGACTTGCTTGAAGTGGACCATCACCCGGGTGATGATGAAGTACATGGCGACGCCCAGCACCACCACGGCCCCCAGATAGACGCTGGCCAGCCGGGGGCTGATGAGGAAGACCACCACCATGGCCACGATCAGGGAGGCGACCGCCCGGGTGCACATCCGCAGGATCATCATAAAGGCGTTCTGGATGTTGGTCACATCGGTGGTCAGGCGGGTGATGAGGCCGGAGGTGCTGAACCGGTCGATGTTGGCGAAGGAAAAGGTCTGGATGTTCTCATACATGGCCTGGCGCAGGTTGCGGGCCAGACCCGCCGAGGCCCGCGCGCCGAACTTGGCGCCCAGGATGCCTACGGTGAGGCTCACCAGGGCGAGAAGGAGCATCCACAGGCCGGTGCGCTGGATGTGGCCCAGGTCTCCGGCCTGCACGCCCTTGTCGATGATGGAGGCCATCAGCAGGGGGATGATCATCTCCGTGGCCACCTCCGCCAGCATGAGCAGGGGGGTGAGGATGGAGTCCCGTTTAAATTCCTTGAGTTGGGACGCAATGGTTTTTAGCATGGATACACTCCTTTTTATCGGTCAGATTTTCTTGGATGAGGTCGCAGACGGTGAGGAAGGCTTGCAGCTGCTCCTCGCGCAGGCCCTGGGTGGCCAGAGCCTCCACCTGCTCCACGGCGGCGATGGTGCGCTCGCAGGAGGCCCGCCCCAGCGGGGTGAGCGTGAGCTTTTTCAGCCGCGCGTCCCCCGCCACGCTTTGGCGGGAGATGTAGCCCTTTTTCTCCATGAGCTTGACCAGGCCGGTGACGGAGGAGCGGGTGATGTTGAAGGTCTCCTCGATGTCTCGTTGGAAGATGTCCTTCTCGCCGCTCCAGTAGAGGTAGCTCATGATGTGGCTGTGCATCATGGATGGCTCCTCCGCGCCCATTTCCCGGGCGATCTCCGTAAACTTCCGGGTGAAGGCGTGGGTCAGATACTTCAACCGCAGGCCGACATGGGCGCGGGATCCATTGGGAACGTGCATGGACCGTCCCTCCTTTGAACTGTTTAGTAGTAAACTGTTTGGTAGCGTACATTTTACGGCGGGACAGTCCGGATGTCAAGGGGCATTCTGCACAAGGCGAGGATTTTGTAGCCCTTTTGTTGTTGACGTTTTCGGCGGCGTAGGGTAGAGTCATAGCAAACCATACCGCCTCGTGACAGAGAAAGAGAGGAATTGCCCATGAAGAAGTATGCCCTTCGGTGGGTCACGGTCCTGCTGACCCTGACGGTGGCCCTGAGCCTGATGAGCACGGCCTTCGCGGCCTCGGCCTATGACCGGCCCGGACAAAAGCTGGCCTGCCTGACCTTTGACGACGGCCCCGGCCCCTATTCCGACGCCATTCTGGACGTCCTGCAAAAGCACGGGGCCAAAGCGACCTTTTTTATGAACGGCTATAAGGTCCGGACCTATGCCGACCAGGTCCGCCGGATGGCAGCGGAGGGCCACCAGCTCGGCAACCACACCTATAACCACCCCTACCTGGCCAGGAGTTCCGACGCCCTGATCCGGCGGGAGGTCAGCAGCACGGCGCAGGTCCTGACGGAGGTCACCGGCGTGACGGGGACCGGCGACACGGGCTTCTACCTCCGCCCGCCCTATGGCAGCTTCAACGCGCGGGTGGCGGCGGCGGCCAACGTGCCGGTGATCTGGTGCACGGTGGATTCCGGGGACTGGCGGTATCAGAGCGCCAGCCGCCTGGTGAGCTATACCGGCTCGGTCCTCCAGGACGGGGACATCGTGGTCCTCCACGAGACCCACAAGAGCACCGCCCAGGGCCTGGACGCG
The DNA here is from genome assembly GCA_934572535.1 of uncultured Eubacteriales bacterium. Classification (GTDB taxonomy): domain Bacteria; phylum Bacillota; class Clostridia; order Oscillospirales; family Oscillospiraceae; genus Evtepia. The sequence continues at coordinate 27,966 of CAKTLJ010000004.1, read as the reverse complement.
CTGCTGACCAAGCTGGACGAGCGGGGCTTTGAGCTGGTCACCGTGGAGGAGCTCTTCTGGCGGCGCGGCGTCACGGCGACGCCCGGTCAGATCTATTATAGCGCGAAAAACACCGGTGTGAACCGGTGCGAGCGGGCTTTGTACTGGGACGAGTCCCGTTTAAACACCCACTGGGCCTGGGACGCGATCTCCTACGTGAAGAAGGAAGGCCTCATGGGCGGCAACGAGTACGGGGAGTTCACCCCCCAGTTCCCCCTGACCAGAGGGATGTTCGTCACCGTTCTGGGCCGCCTCTCCGGCGTGGAGGCGGGGGAGACGCCGTCCGGCTTTACGGACATTCCCGCCGGTCATTACGCCGCCGCCTACGCCGCCTGGGCGAAGGAGAACGGCGTCATGGTGGGCCTGGAGGACGGCAGCTTTGGGGTGAACGCCCCCCTGACCCGCCAGCAGATGGCCGTGGCCTTGGCGCGATACGCCAAGCTGGGCGGGGCGGAGGCGAAGCCTTTCGACCTGGCGGCCTACCAGGACAGCGCGGCCATCGCCGATTGGGCGAAGGAGGGAGTGGCCCAGTGCTCCGCCCTGGGCCTGCTGAACGGCTCGGAGGGCGCCTTCCATCCCAACGACACCACCACCCGCGCCATGGGCGCGGTCATCCTCCAGCGGCTGTGCGAACGCACCGTTTCCCCGGCGGAATGAGAGAGAACGCCTCGCCCCCCCCGCCGTCCCAAGGCTTTGGGACGGCGGGGGGGTTGCAGATTTGGGCTTGACTTTTTCTCCGAAGTGAGGTAAATTGTTGTAGACCTACTAGTTTGTTGCGATAGACCCTGAAAGGAGAGTGCCGCCCATGAAACGTCCTTTGTGTACCCTGCTGTCCGTGCTGCTGACGCTGGGCCTGCTGCTGGAGGCAGCGCCTGCGGTCCTTGCCGCCCCCGCCGAGCCTGCCGCCGGGCGGAAGCTGGTGGCCCTGACCTTTGACGACGGGCCGGGGGCGTACACGGACGAGATCTTGGACACCTTGCGGCGGCACAACGCCAAGGCGACCTTTTTCCTCCTCGGGCATAAGATCCCTGCCTGTCCGGACCAGGTCCGGCGGATGGCGGCGGAGGGCCACCAGCTTGGGAACCATACGGAAAACCACCCCTACCTCAAGGAATGCTCCGACGCAGCGATCCAGCGGGAGGTCAAGGAGACCGCGCAGGCCATCACAGACGTCACGGGCCTGACGGGGACCGGCGATACCGGCTTTTATCTCCGCCCGCCCTTTGGCAGCTACAGCGCTCGGGTGGCGGCAGCGGCCCATGTGCCGGTGATCTGGTGTTCGGCGGATACCTGCGACTGGAAGTATCGGAGCGTGCGGCATCTGGTGCACTATTTCGGGGAGCAGATCCAGGACGGGGATATCGTCCTCCTGCACGAGACGGTGGAGAGCACCGCGCGCGGGCTGGACGCGCTGCTGACCAAGCTGGAGGCGCGGGACTTTTCCTTGGTCACCGTGGAGGAGCTGCTCAAGCGGCGGGGGATCACTCCGGAGCCGGGCGAGATCCTGTTTGACGCGCGGGCGGCGCGGGGGATCCTCCCATTCCCCGACACCGAGGTCTTGGGCGGCGCGAGCCTCCTCCAGCGCCTGCTCGTGCTGGGCTTCCCTCCGGCGCAGGTGCGCTGAGCGGGTTTGTCAAAGCCCGGCATACCGGCTGCGGCCGGAGAATACAGGAACTGCACCCTATTTGCCATGCTGCTGGCAAGTAGGGTGCAGTTCGTTTTCTAAAGAGGGGTCAGGATTTGAGGACACCAACAAAAAAAGATTGATTTTGAAGGTGTGGCGTGATATTCTTGGCTTGAACATTGAAAAGGACGAGAAAAAGGAAGGAAAGGGAGCGGATGGAGGAGTATAAAAGCTTAAAAAAACTATACTATGGCGACCCGGAGATCTATCAACGGGAGTATGAGCGCCGCTTTTCGGAGAGCACGACCGTCCATCTGGACTTCCTGATCGGGGAACATGCGGCTTTCTTTGTGCAGGACAAGGCTGTGATCCGGAAGGTCTTTCATATCTTGCGGCTGGACAAAGAGATCGCATTGCTGAAGTACAAGCTGCCTCGCATCGCATTGGAGCAGTATACCCGGAAGTGCCTGATCGACGAGGTGGTGTTGACCAATCAGATCGAGGGCATCCACAGCAGCCGGAAGGAAATTGGAGATGTGCTGGATGAGCTGGAAGCGCAGTCAACGCATCGGGGCAAGAAGCTGCGCTTCAACGGCATTGTGAAGAAGTATGCCAGGTTGCAGGGCGGGGAGGGGCTGACGCTGGAACGGTGCCAAGATGTTCGGGACCTCTATGACGCCCTTGTGCTGGACGAAGTGATGGAGGAAGACCCGAAAAACCGACCGGACGGCGTCATTTTCCGGAAAGACCAGACGGAGGTCAAGAGCGCGGCAGACAAGGTCATCCACAAGGGCGTCTACCCGGAAGAGAATATCATAGCGGCCGTAGAGAAGGCGTTGGCTTTTCTGGGGGATGAGAGCGTAGAGGGCTTGTACCGCATCTGCCTCTTCCACTACCTGCTGGAGTATATCCATCCCTTCTATGATGGAAATGGTCGGCTCGGCCGGTTCATCGTGAGTGAGTACCTGGCCAGGACGATGGACCCTCTGCTGGGCTATCGGCTCTCCAAGACGATCAAGGAGAATATCCGCAGGTATTACAAGGCCTTTGACACCTGCAACGCGACGAGGAACCGGGGCGATCTCACGCCCTTCCTGCTGATGATGCTGGATATGATCGCGCAGTCGGAAGAGGACCTGAAGGAATCCCTGGAGGAGCGCGTGACGCTGCTGAAGCGCTACGGGGACTATATCCCACAGCTGCCGAACGCAGAGAAACGGGATGTACAGGGGTTGTATTTCCTGCTGATCCAGTCTGCGCTGTTCGGCGAGGCAGGGATCTCCACCAAAGACCTTCAGCGCTGCCTGTCGGCCGGTTACGGGAAGGTCAGGATACTGCTGGACAAGGTCCCGGACGACCTGCTGGACAGCAAGCGAGTTGGCCGGGAGAAGTATTATAGCCTCAAGATAGAAAATTTACCGGTTTGATGGCCTTTTGACCTATGTGATGTACCCTCACTCGGTTGCGGCTTTTTGTAGGCGATGGCAAAAAAGAACCACTCGTCTGCTTTCGGGCATAGGCTTCCAAATGCCTATGCCCTGCGATCGGAGTGGTTACAGGAGAAGGGTAACATCCGAAAAAGGCCTTGTCAAGAAGGAGGGAACGAAGTTCTCTGATTTTATTGAAAAGTTGCTTTTGCGGCATTACATTTACGAAACAGAGATTCGGAGGGGATGCGATATGGCCAACAAGAGAACAACAGAGTTCAGAGGGGAAGGGGTCACGGAGACGCTCCGCCTGTGCCCCGATGGCGTGTACAGATGGGTCTATAAGCTGTCCATGCTGAAGAATCCCGTCATCGTCATCGCCATGAACAAGTTAAGGGAGATCATGCGGGAAGCGCCGGAGGTGCTGGACAACGCCCGCCTCACCGCCGACGGAAAGCACCTCTACCTCATCAAGAACAAGCTGACCAACCTTCGGGACTGAAAAACAGAGGCTGCCCCGCGTGATGGAAAGAGATCACGCGGGGCAGCCTCTGTTTCATTCTTCGCCGCTCACGAGCAGATCGACGCCAACGCCGAAGGGGTCTGCATGGAGTCAGGGAGAAAAAGTGTGTTATATTTTTGACGGTCCTACAACCATTTCCAGTAGAATCGTACTTGTTAAGTGAAAGCAGCTTTTGGAATAGTGCGCAAAGGAGGGATACCTTTGGAGGACAATAGGCTCATTGATCTATACTGGAAAAGAGATGAGGATGCGATCCATGAAACGTCGATCAAATATGGAAACTTGTGCTCCTATATTGCAAAAAATATCCTCAAAAATCATGAGGACTGTGAAGAATGCGTGAATGATACCTACTTTGCCGTTTGGAATGCGATCCCTCCCCAAAGGCCAAACCGCTTTTCTGCTTTTATCAGCAGAATTACAAGGAATTTGGCGCTAAAAAAGTGGGAATACCTCTCTGCCGCAAAGCGCAATCCCTCTGCGCTTCTGTCTCTGGATGAATTGGGGGACTGTGTGTCTGGGACATTCAGCGTGGAAAGCGAGATGGAGAGCAAGCACATCGAAAGTGCGATCGACACATTCCTCTGGGAACAGGGAATTGAAAAACGGAATATTTTCATTCGGCGATACTGGTATTTTGATTCGATGGAAGCCATTTGCCAAAAGACGGGTTTTAGCCAAAGTAAAGTAAAATCGATTCTGTATGAGTTGCGTTTGAAGTTGAGAAAATACTTGGAAAGTGAGGGGATCGAACTATGAAGAAGGAACAACTCTCCGACCATATTGGGAATATGGATGACCGCCTTGTGCAGCAGGCAGAGCATATTCCGAATTACGCCCAACAGCATCGTCGAAAGGCGTTCAAACGATTTTCGGCCATTGCAGCAGTCCTCGCTTTGATGGTATGCAGCTTTACGGTGGGCGCACTGGCCTTTGCGAAAGAAACCAGGGTGGAGGTCCCGGTTGAACAGGAAAGGATCGAGATCGACGCCATCGGACTTACGTTGATTCTGCCCGATAGCTGGAAAGGGAAATACGCATTGGAACAGGACGAGGACGGTACTGCGTATTATGTCTACAACCCTGCGATCCGCGAAGCAATGGGCGGAAGCAGCGAAACGCTTTCCAGCGGAGGAATGTTGTTTTACATTACGCTATGGGATGCGCAGCTGACAAAGGATCAGGTGGACGCTGGCGGAGAGTGGAGTTACGCCCGTTGCGAGTATATCATGACCACGCAAGACGGGACATACCTGCTTTATTATGCCAGCGATGTGCAGTGTACGCCGGAAACATTGGCAGACTATGAGCAAATGGAATCTGAGATCGCAACTATTCGGTTTGTGGCGGACAATGCGCTTAAATAACAGCAAACACGACCCAGCTGGATTATTGTAGGTGGGGTCATCATTGTGCAAGGCAGCGATTCTATGAGGGCCCTGTTCAAAGACCCGCTGCGCGAAGAAACCGTCGAATAAAATGCAAAATCGGCAAGTTTCCCCAGAAACTTGCCGATTTTGGTCCGAGTGGCGGGATTCGAACCCACGGCCTCTTGGACCCGAACCAAGCGCGATACCAAGCTTCGCCACACCCGGATATTGCTATCCTAAATTAAGCTATCCCATTATACTCAACCTGTCCTGGATTGTCAAGGAAAAGACCGGATTTTTCTCCCGCATATTCCGCGCCCTTGTCCCATACCATGAAGAAGAAACCAGGGAAGGAAGGTGTGCGCGATGGCAGAAGCACGGACAGGAAAGCCGAACGGAAAAAAGAGCGCCCTCTCCGACGGGGAGCGGCGGCGCTTTCGCCAGCTGGTGGCCTGCGTCCTGCTCTTCGGCGTGGTGTTCGTGGGGCGGGGCGTCGATCTGGGGCCGCTCTCCCGGGCGTCCTCCGCGGTGAGCGAGCTGGTCCGGGCCGACACGGACTTCCAGGCGGTCTTTGCCCGGATGGGGGAGTCCTTCTCCCAGGGCGAGGCGGTGGAGACCTTCCACGCGCTGTGGGGCTCGGTGTTTTCCGAACGGGAGGAGGAAGCCAAAGACGGGCCGCGCGAAGCGGGGCAGGAGGCGCCGGGGGGTGAGCATGGTACGGCACAGGATACCTGACAGGATCCATAGCACCGGCGGATTTTGGCTGGTCTTGGGGGCGCTGCTGCTGGTGGCGTCCCTTCGGCTTCTGTTCTGGTTCCTGCTGGCCTGCCTGGTCCACGAGCTGGGACACTGGGCGGCCATCCGCGCCCTGGGCGGCCGGGTGGAGGCCTTTCGCCTGACCGGGGTGGGGGCGGTCATCGTTCCCGCCCGGGCCAGGCTCTTTTCCTACTGGGAGGAGTGCCTGACGGCCCTGGCCGGTCCGGCGGCCAGCCTCCTGCTGGCCTTGCTGGCGGGAAGCTGGGGGCGGTGGCTGGGGAGCGAGGACGCCTACCTGCTCACCGGCGTGAGTCTGGTCCTGGGGCTGTTCAACCTCCTGCCCGCCGACCCGCTGGACGGCGGCCGGGCCTTCCGGGCGGTCTTTGCCCAGCTGGCTGGCCCCGACTGGGGCGACCGGCTGGAGGGAGGCCTGACCCGGGTGCTGGGGGGCCTGCTGCTGGCCGTGGGCCTGTGGGTCCTGGGCAAGACGGGCAGCTTCCTGCTGGCCCTCTGCGGCGGCTGGCTCCTCTGCCGGCAGCGGCACGGACCCGAACGAAGCGGGGCGGGGTGAAACTGCCCCGCCTTTTTCTTGCCAGACGGAGACTTTTTTGATATAATTTACTATCTGATATTGCACGGACGCCGCAGCCCGCGTAAAGCGCGCCGCGCGTTGGCATACTGGGGAGAGGAGAAACGCTATGAGTCTTGTCCATGGGGTAGACTGGCAGGGGATGGGGACCATGATCTTGCGCATCGTGGCCATCCTGCTCTGCCTGGTGGTCCACGAGGTCAGCCACGGGCTGGCGGCCTACAAGCTGGGCGATCCCACCGCGAAAAGGAACCACCGCTTGTCCCTGAATCCCCTCCACCATCTGGACGTGTTCGGCCTGCTGATGATGGTCACGGTGGGCTTCGGCTGGGCCAAGCCCGTGCCGGTGGACCCCCGCTATTTCAAAAAGCCCAAGCAGGGCATGGCCGTCACGGCCCTGGCCGGGCCGCTGTCCAACTTCGTCCTGGCCTATCTGGCCGCCATCGGGGCCAACGCCCTGGCGGCGGTGATGCACCTTCGGGGGCAGACCGGCGGGGCCGCGCTGGCCTTCCAGTTCTGCTACCTGCTGGTGCTGCTGAACATCGGCCTGGGGGTCTTCAACCTGATCCCCTTCCCGCCGCTGGACGGCTCCAAGGTGGTGGCCATGTTCCTGCCCGACCACCTCTACGTCCGGTGGATGCAGCTGGAGTGGTTCGGCATGATCGTCCTCATGGCCGTGCTGTGGTTTGGCTGGTTCGACGGGTTCCTGGACGGGGCCAGGACGCTCCTGACCAACTTCATGCTCCACTATTCCGAGTTCGCCTACTACGGCGTGCTCGGCCTGCTGAGGTAACGGCCCGTGGAGCGCTCGTTCAGTCTGGGCGGAAGGAGGGATGGCCTTGGAACATGAGAAGGGAAGGCGCGGCCCGGAGGGCATCCCGGCCGCCTGGGGGCGGCCGCGCTCCCGGCCCGCGCTGCCTGAGGCGGAGAAGGAAGGGGGGACGGCGCCGTGATCGGATGGATCCTCTTGGCGGTCCTGGCCCTCCTCGTCCTTTTGGCCTGCACGGTCCGGCTGGGGGTCCTGGCCTGCTACGACGGGACCGGCCCCTGGGTGAAGCTGCGGGTGGGGCCAAAGCTGGTCCAGGTCTATCCCGCCCAAAAGGACCCGGACAAGGAAGCAAAAAAGAAGCGGAAGCAGGCGGCCAAGGCCGCCAAGCAGGGGGACAAGCCCGCGAAGGGCCCCGGGAAACGGGACCTGGGCGGGGCCTTGGACCTGGTCTGGGACCTGCTGCCCGTGGTGAAGGTGGCGGCCGGACGCTTCCGGCACAAGCTGCGCATCGACGAGCTGACCATCGACGTGACCTGGGCGGAGGAGGACCCCGCCGACGCGGGCATCCACTACGGGCGGGGCTGGGCGGTCGTCGAGGCCCTTCTGGCCTGTCTGGAGGCCAACTTTATCATCAAAAACCGGCAGGTGTCCCTCTCCGTGGACTTCCTGGCCGAGGTGCCCCGGGCGTACATCCGGGCGGGCCTGTCCCTGACCCTGGCCCAGCTGCTGGCCATTGCCCTCCCGGCGGGGCTCCGGAGCTTGCAGGTCCTGTGGGACCATCGGACGCGCACCAAACCGCCCCGACCGGCGGCCCAAGAAAAGAAAGGGGAAGTCAACCATGGAAAAGAATCATCCGATCAATGAACTGATGGCCAGCACCATCCAGAAGATCCGCGAGACGGTGGACGCCAACACGGTGGTGGGAGATCCCATCGTGGTGGAGGACGTGACCATCATTCCCGTCTCCAAGATCTCCTTCGGCTTCGGCACCGGCGGCTCGGAGTTCCCCGCCAAGGCGGAGAAGGACAATCCCTTCGGCGGCGGCGGCGGCGCGGGGGTGAAGGTGATCCCCGTGTGCTTCCTGGTGGTCAGCGGCGGCGCGGTGCGGGTCCTGCCCATGGCGGCCCCCGCCGAGAACAGCGTGGACCGCATTGTGGAAAAGATCCCCGACCTCATGACCATGCTCACCGACTTCAAGGACAAAAAGAAGGCCAAGGGCACGGATAAGGACTGAGAAAACCCTCCATACTAACGCTATCCTTTGTTTGTATGGAGGGAAGCCTTGTGGGAAGAAAACTGATCGCCTTGGCGGCGGCGCTCTGCGCCCTCTGGCCAGGGCTGCTGATCCATACCATGGCGGCGGAGGCGCCGGCGGTTTCCGCGGCCTCCGCTGTTTTGCTGGACGCGGCGTCCGGCCGCGTCCTCTACGCCCGGAATGAAAACGAGGCGCGGGCCATCGCCAGCATCACCAAGCTGATGACCGCCCTGGTGGCGGCGGAAGCGCTGGACGACCTGTCCCAGACCATCACCATCCGGCCGGAGTGGACGGGGGTGGAGGGGACCTCCCTCTACCTCAAGCCGGGGGAGGAGATCACCCTGAACACCCTGCTCTACGGCCTGCTCCTCCACTCGGGCAACGACGCGGCGGTGGCCCTGGCCGCCCACTGCGCCGGGGACGTGGAGACCTTCGTGGGCTGGATGAACCAGCGGGCCGAGGACCTGGGGATGCGGGGGACCCACTTCTCCGACCCCAACGGCCTGGGGGACGCGGACCACTACTCCACCGCCCTGGACATGGCGCGGCTGGGCGCGGCCTGTCTCCAGAACCCGGTGGTGGCCCAGATCGTCGCCACGCGCTCCATCGTCCTGGAGGGGCGGCAGTTCACCAACCACAACAAGCTCCTCTGGCAGTACGAGGGCTGCACCGGCATGAAGACGGGCTACACCCGCCAGGCCGGGCGGACCCTGGTCTCCAGCGCGGCGCGGGACGGCCAGACGCTGGTCTGCGTGACCCTCCACGACGGAGACGACTGGGCCGACCACAAGGCCCTGCTGGACTACGGCTTTGCGACCTACCCCCGCCGGGTGCTGGCGCGGAAGGGGGAGACCCTGCGCCGCCTGCCGCTGGAGGGGAGCCTGCTGCATCAGGTCCCCGTGGTCGCCCGGGACACGGTGGCCTACCCGCTCAGGCAGGGCGAGGGGGTCACGGCGCGGCTCCAGCTGCCCAAGCACGCCCGGGCCCCGCTGACCCAGGGGGAGATCGCCGGGTCGGTGCGCTTTTACCGGGGCGAGCGGGAGGTGGGCCGGACCTATCTGGTCTGGGGGAAGTCCGCCGGGCAGGACGTGCTCAGCCAGGACTCGCCCTGGTCGCCCCTGGGGCTGCTGCGCAGCAGGGCGGGGAACGGCCCGCCCAGGACAGACAGAAAGTGAGGAGACGGTCATGGAAGAACGACTGCAAAAGATCCTCTCGGCGGCGGGCGTCTGCTCCCGCCGCGCGGCGGAGGCGTACATAACGGCCGGGCGGGTGACGGTGAACGGCGTCCCGGCCGCCCTGGGCGACCGGGCGGACCCGGCGCGGGACGAGATCGCCCTGGATGGCCGGGTCGTCACCGGAAGCGAAGGCCGCACCGTGCTCATGCTCTACAAGCCCCGGGGGGTGGTGACCACCCTCTCCGATGAGAGGGGGCGCAAGACCGTGGCCGATCTGGTCCGGGACTGCCCGGCCCGGGTGTGGCCGGTGGGGCGGCTGGACATGGACTCGGAGGGCCTGCTCCTCCTCACCGACGACGGGGCGCTGACCAACGCCCTCATCCACCCCCGGCATGAGGTGGAAAAGGAGTATCTGGTCTGGGTCACCGGCTTCACCCCGGCGGGGCTGCTACGGCTGGGCCAGCCCCTGACCCTGGACGGCCAGGCCCTGCGCCCGGCCCGGGTCCGCCGCCTCCGGCAGGAGGGGGAGCGGACGGTCCTGTCCGTGGTCATCCACGAGGGGAAGAACCGCCAGGTCCGCCGCATGTGCGCCCTCTGCGGGATGAGCGTCCGGCGGCTCAAGCGGGTGCGGGAGGGCAGGCTGGACCTGGACCGCAGCCTGAAGCCCGGCCAGTGGCGGCCCCTGACGGCGGAGGAGCTGGACCTGCTGCGGTGAGGCCTCTGCCTGCAAGCGCGAGATTTTTTTCTTGCAAAAAAATTGGAACCGCGCTATAATATTTGCAAAAGATGACGGGAAAAAGCCGCGCGCGGCTGACGGCCCGAGAGAACACCGCACCCCTGCGGGCGCGGAACGAAAAGAGGACGATGGCATGGCGAAAGATATTTTAGCGCTGATCAGCAGCAAGATGCACACCTTTTCCAAGGGGCAGAAACTCATTGCGAACTATATTTTGACATCCTATGACAAGGCCGCGTTTATGACGGCGAGCAAGCTGGGCAAGACCGTTCACGTCAGTGAATCCACGGTGGTGCGCTTTGCCTCGGAGCTGAAATACGATGGCTACCCCGCCATGCAGAAGGCGCTGCAGGAGATGATCCGGAACAAGCTGACCTCCATCCAGCGGATCGAGGTGTCCAACGACCTCATCGGCAACCAGGATGTGGTCTCCAACGTGATGCAGTCGGACATGGAGAAGATCCGCCTGACCATGGAGGAGCTGGACCGGGAGAGCTTTGACGCGGCGGTGGAGACCATCGTCAACGCCAAGAAGATCTACATCCTGGGCACGCGCTCCTCCGGCTCGCTGGCGGGCTTCATGTCCTTCTACTTCGGCCTCATGTTCGACAATGTGGTCCACGTGGGCGAGAGCGCCAACCAGGAGATCTTCGACCAGATCGTCCAGGTGGGAGAGGGCGATGTGACCATCGGCCTGTCCTTCCCCCGCTACTCCCGCCGGACCGTCCGGGCCATCAACTTCGCCCACGAGCGCGGCTCCAAGGTCATCGCCATCACCGACAGCGCGTCCAACTCCATGGCCAAGGCGGCCGACTACGTGCTGCTGGCCAAGAGCGACATGGCCTCCTTTGTGGACTCCCTGGTCGCGCCCCTGAGCCTCATCAACGCCCTCCTGGTGGCCATCGCCCGGAGCAAGTCCGACGTGGTGGACCACTTCGAGCGCCTGGAGCACATCTGGGAGGAGCACGGCATCTTTGTCAGCATGGAGGAAGAGAACCAATGATGCGAGACCAGGTGGTCGTGATCGGCGGCGGCGCGGCCGGGATGATGGCGGCCCTCTCCGCGCGGCGGGCGGGGGCCAGCGTGACCCTGCTGGAGCCGAACGAAAAGCTGGGCCGCAAGCTCTACATCACCGGCAAGGGCCGGTGCAACCTGACCAACAACACCACCCCCGAGGGCGTGCTGAACAACGTGCCCCGCAACGGGCGCTTCCTGTACAGCGCGGTGACGAAGTTCCCGCCCGAGGCGGTCATGGAATACTTTGAAAAACTGGGCGTTCCCCTGAAGACCGAGCGAGGGGGGCGCGTTTTTCCGTGCTCCGATCAGGCGGCCGACGTGATCGATGCCCTCTTCTTCGCCCTGAAAAAGGAAGCGGTCACCCTCCGCCGGGCCAGAGCCGTGGGCCTGGCGCTGGCCGACGGCCGCGTCACCGGCGTGAAGCTGGAGGACGGGGAGCTGCTCCGGGCGGAGGCGGTGGTCCTCGCCACCGGCGGCGTGTCCTACCCGGGGACCGGCTCCACCGGCGACGGCTACCGCTTCGCCCGGGAGGCCGGACACAAGATCGTGGAGCCGCGGCCCTCCCTGGTCCCCCTGGTGGAGGACGGGGACACCTGCGCCAGGATGCAGGGCCTGTCCCTGAAAAACGTGACCCTGACGGTGAAGAACCAGAAGAAAAAGGTGGTCTTCCAGGAGCAGGGGGAGATGCTCTTCACCCACTTCGGCCTCTCCGGCCCGCTGGTCCTGCGCGCCAGCGCCCACGGGGACTGGGCCAAGGACCGCTGCACCGCGAGCATCGACCTCAAGCCCGCCCTGGACGAGGCCAGGCTGGAGGCCCGCATCCTGCGGGACGTGGCCGAGGCCCCCAACCGGGCCTTTCACAACTTCCTGGAGGGCTTGGCCCCCCGGCTCATGATCCCGGTGCTGTGCGAGCGGGCGGACATCCCCCCGGACCTGCCCGTGAACACCATGACCAAGGGCCAGCGCCGCCGCCTCATCGAGACCATGAAGCGCTTCACCATCCCCATCGCCGGGACCCGGCCCATCAAGGAGGCCATCATCACCGCCGGTGGGGTCAGGACCGGGGAGATCGACCCCGGCACCATGATGTCCAAGAAGACCCGGGGCCTCTTCCTGGCGGGAGAGGTCCTGGACGTGGACGCCTACACCGGCGGCTTCAACCTACAGATCGCCTGGTACACCGGCCAGGTGGCCGGAGAGAGCGCCGCCCGCTATGCAGAGGAGGAGAGAGCATGAGCAACTACAGCATCGCCATCGACGGGCCGTCCGGGGCGGGGAAGAGCACCCTGGCCAAGGCCCTGGCCGCCTGGCTGGGCTTTCTGTACGTCGATACGGGGGCCATCTACCGCACCGTGGGCCTCTACGTGGCCCGCCAGGGGGGAGACTGCGCCAAGGAGGCGGACGTGCTGCCCTGCCTGGAGACCATCGACATCGCCATGGAGTACGGGGCGGACGGCCTCCAGCACATGATCCTCAACGGCGAGGACGTCACCGCCGCCATCCGGAAGAACGAGGTCTCCCGCTACGCCTCCCAGGTCTCGCCCATCCCCGCCGTGCGGGCCTTTTTGCTGGAGAAGCAGCGGGCCATGGCCCGGGAGAACAGCGTCATCATGGACGGGCGGGACATCGGCACCGTGGTCCTGCCCGACGCCGACCTGAAGATCTACCTCACCGCCTCCGTGGAGGCGCGGGCGCACCGCCGCCACAAGGAGCTGCTGGAAAAGGGCGAGACGGTCCCCTTTGAGAAGGTCAAGGAGGAGATCGTCCAGCGGGACTATGCCGACACCCACCGGGCGATGGCCCCCTTGAAGCAGGCGGCGGACGCCGTGGTGGCGGACACCTCCCACCTGGACCTGGAGGAGAGCCTCGCGCTGCTCCAAACCATCGTGAAAGAGAGGCTGGCGCTTTGAAAAAATACGACATTGCCTACGTCCTGGCCAAGGGGATCTTCGGGCTGGCCACCCTCTTCCGCCCGACCAAGATCACCGGCCGGGAGAACATCCCGGAAGGACCGGCGCTCATCTGCGCCAACCACGTCCACAACAGCGACCCCTTATACATCCTGACCGCCTTCCCCCGAAAGCGGCGGGTCTGGATCATGGCCAAGGAGGAGATCAGCCGCTGGCCGGTGGTGGGTCCCGCGCTGAACTGGTTCGGCTTTCTGATCTGGGTCAAGCGCGGCAAGGCCGACATCGGCGCGGTGAAGGCGGCCCTGAAGGCCCTGAAGGGGGGCGAGCAGGTGCTCATCTTCCCGGAGGGGACCCGCAACGACGAGATCGGCGAGGCCAAGACCGGCGCGGCCATGATGGCCATTCGCGCCGGGGTCCCCATCCTGCCGGTCTACATCTCCGGCGCGCGCGGCCCCTTCACCCGGACGCGGGTGAACATCGGGGCGCCCTACCTGCCCTTCACCGAGGACCGCAAGGCGACCCTGGAGGACTACCAGGCGGCCACCGAGGTCATGATGGAAAAGATCAAGGCCCTGGGCCGGGAGGCGCAGGCATGAGAGAGGTCCTTCTGGCCAAGTCCGCCGGGTTCTGCTTCGGCGTGCGCCGGGCGGTGAAGCTGGCCCAGCAGATCGCCGAGAGCGGCCAGCCCTACGTCATGCTGGGGCCGGTCATCCACAACGACAACGTCATCGAGGAGCTGGCGGCCCACGGCGTGGGCTGCGTGGACAGCATCGACCAGGTCCCCGCCGGGTGCGGGGTCATCATCCGCTCCCACGGGGAGGGGAAGGCGGTCTATGACCGGCTGGCGGCGATGGGCTGCCCCATTGCCGACGCCACCTGCGTCAACGTCTCCAGGATCCACGAGATCGTGAAGGACGCCGGGGACCGGGGCCGCCAGGTCGTCATCATCGGCGCGCCGGAGCACCCCGAGGTGAAGGCGATCGCCGGTTGGTGCCAAGGGGCGAAGGTCTTTCGCAACGAAGCGGAGCTGTCGATTTTTTTGGAAGCGGACAAAGAAAATCCACAAAAACCGCTCACCATGGTTTCCCAAACTACATCTACGGATAAAATTTGGACTCCATGCAGAGAAAAAGTGAAAAAAGAGTGTACAAACGCGGAAATTTTTGATACAATATGTGACGCTACGTGTAAGCGGCAATCAGAAGCACAGCGTCTGGCGGAGCACTGCGGCGCAATGATCGTGATCGGCGACCGAAAAAGCTCCAACACGAACCGTCTTGCTGAGTTATGCCGGGCGCACTGCCCGCTGGTACTCCACATCAGCCGGGCTGAGGAGCTTGACCGGAGTATGGTAAGCGGGGTAGCTTCTGTGGGAATCACCGCCGGTGCGTCTACGCCGGGGTGGATAATAAAGGAGGTCAAAAACAAAATGAGCGACGAGCTGAACAACATGGAGATCGAAGAGTCTTTCGAAGACATGCTGGAGAGATCCATCAAAACTTTAAATACTGGGGATAAGGTCACAGGTGTCGTCACCGGCATCACCGCTACCGAGGTCAACGTGGACCTGGGCACCAAGCACGCCGGTTACATCCCCATCTCCGAGCTGTCCGACGACCCCACCGTGAAGGTGGAGGACATCGTGAAGGTCGGCGACGAGATCGAGACCTATGTCATGCGCGTCAACGACATGGAGGGCGTTGCCACCCTGTCCAAGAAGCGTCTGGACACCGTGAAGAACTGGGACACCATCGAGGCTGCCGTGGAAGACAAGACCGTCATGGAAGGCGTCGTCACCGAGGACAACAAGGGCGGCATCGTGGTCAACGTCAAGGGCATCCGCGTCTTCGTTCCCGCCTCTCAGACCGGTATGCCTCGCGGCGCTGACCTGTCCGAGATGATCAAGGAGCGCGTCCAGCTGCGCATCACCGAGGTCAACCGCTCCCGCCGCCGCGTGGTGGGCTCCATCCGCGCCGTGGCCGCCGAGGCCCGCGCTGCCAAGGCCGCTGAGGTCTGGGAGAACATCGAGGTCGGCAAGAGATACGACGGCGTTGTGAAGTCCCTGACTTCCTACGGCGCCTTCGTGGACATCGGCGGCGTGGACGGCATGGTCCACGTCTCCGAGCTGTCCTGGAGCCGCATCAAGAACCCCGCAGAGGTGGTTTCCGTCGGCGACGAGGTCTCCGTCTATGTCATCTCCTTCGACCCCGAGAAGAGAAAGATCTCTCTGGGCATGAAGGACCGCAGCCAGGATCCCTGGGAGAAGTTCGTCTCCACCTACGATGTGGGTTCCGTGGCCAGCGTGCGCGTGGTCAAGCTGATGACCTTCGGCGCCTTTGCTGAGATCGTTCCCGGCGTGGACGGCCTGATCCACATCTCCCAGATCGCGGATCACCGCATCGAGAAGCCCGGCGACGTCCTGGAAGAGGGCCAGATCGTGGACGTGAAGATCACCGACATCGACGACGAGCGCAAGAAGGTCTCTCTGTCCATCCGCGCTCTGCTCAACGACGCTGCCGACGACGAGGACGAGGAGTAATCGATCCAAACCTGGAATGAATACTTTCTGCGGCAGACACACAGAATGAAGAAAGGGGGACTGCCGTATGGCTGGTCCCTCTTTTTATCAGAAAATACAGGGGTGGCTGTCCGGGACCCCGGCGGCCCCCCAAACGAATGGAGGACACACCATGGCAACCATCACCAAAGACACCATCGTGGGCGATATCCTGGACATTGCGCCCGAGGCCGCACCTGCCTTCCTGAACATCGGAATGCACTGCCTGGGCTGCCCCGCCTCCCGGAACGAGACCGTTGAGGAGGCCTGCATGGTCCACAACACCTCGGTCGAAGACCTGGTCAAGGAGCTCAACGACCTCATCGCAGCCAACAAGAAGTAACGAGCCAAATACAGGGGGCGGGGTTTCCCGCCCCCTTTTTTGTGGGAAGAAGGGAGCTGTCATGAACAAACTGGAACTGTCCCCCCGCCTGGCCGCCATCGCCGCCCAGATCCCCCCGGGGGCCAAGCTGGCCGACGTGGGCACCGACCACGCCTACCTGCCGGTCTGGCTGCTGCTGGAGGGGACCATCTCCCGGGCGGTGGCCTCGGACGTGAACGAAGGCCCCCTCCAGCGGGGGCGGGAGACCGCCCGGAGCTATGGGGTGGCGGCGCGGATCGCCTTCCGCCGCTGCGACGGGCTGGCGGGCATCGGCCCGGACGAGGCGGACGCCGTGGCCATCTGCGGCATGGGGGGCGAGCTGATCGCCCGCATCCTGGCCCAGGCCCCCTGGACCCGGTCCTCCCGCCTGCTCCTCCAGCCCATGAGCTCCCAGCCGGAGCTGCGCCGCTGGCTGCTGGAGAACGGATACGAGATCCAGCGGGAGCAGGTCGTGCGGGAGGGGGAGAAGTTCTACGTCGTCCTCACCGCCACCGGCGGGGAGACCGCGCGGCCCTATACCCCCGCCGAGCTGTGGGCGGGCCGCCAGCAGCCGGGGGAGGCGGACCCCTGCCGCGGGGCGTACCTGAAGGACCAGATCCGCCGGAGAGAGCGGGCGCTGGCCGGTATGAAGCAGGGCAGCGGGAACGAGGCGGCCCTGGCCCAGGAGGAGGCCCTCCTGGCAGGACTCAGGGCCATGGAAAAGGAGTGGAGCGCATGGCAACGGTAAGAGAGATCTACGACCTGCTGGACCGGAAGGCCCCCTTCCGGTATCAGGCGGGCTTTGACAACGCGGGCTTCCTGGTGGGCCGGGGCGACCAGGCGGTCACCAAGGTCCTGGTGGCCCTGGACATCACCCCCGAGGTCATCGGGGAGGCGGCGGAGAAGGGCTGCCAGCTCATCGTGGCCCACCACCCGGTCATTTGGGGCCAGATCGGCCAGGTCACGGACGAGACCTCCACCGGCCGGAAGCTCCTGGCCCTGGTGGAGAGCCACCTCGCCGCCATCTGCGCCCACACCAACCTGGATGCCGCCGAGGGGGGCGTGAATTCCGAGCTGGCCCGCCTGGTGGGCCTGGAGGACCCGGTCCCCCTGGAGGTGGACGGCGAGGATGAGAACGGCGCGGCCTACGGCATCGGCCGGGTGGGCCTGCTCTCCGGCGGGCCGCTCCCCCTGGAGGACTTCGCCCGCCGCGTCAAGCAGGCCCTGGCCCTGGAGGGGGTGCGGGTCCTGGACGCGGGCGTTCCGGTCCGCAGGGTGGCGGTGGGCGGCGGGGCCTGCGGCAGTATGCTCCCCCTGGTCAAGGCCCAGGGCTGCGACACCTTCCTGACCGCCGACCTCAAGCACGACCTCTATCTGGAGGCCAGGGACCTGGGGGTGAACCTGCTGGACGCCGGGCACTACGCCACGGAGACGGTGGTCTGCCCCGTGGTGAAGGCCTGGCTGGAGGCGGCCTTCCCCGGCCTGGACGTGGAGATCGCCGCCCGGCAGGGCGAGGTTTTCGCATATTTCTGAGGAAGAATACTTGTCAAGGGCCGCGCTCTATGATAGAATTACTTAGTTAAAGTCTGCGTAGGACAAGCCGAGAGAGTTGCCCCGCGCATCATTTATAAAGTTAGGAAGGGAACGATACCTATGTCCGGACATTCCAAGTGGCATAATATTCAGAAGACCAAGGGCGCAGCCGACGCCAAGCGCAGCGCCGCATTCACCAAGATCGCCAAGGAGATCATCGTGGCCGTCAAGACCGGCGGCTCCGGCGACCCCGCCAACAACTCCCGGCTGGCCACCGTCATCGCCAAGGCAAAGTCTGCCAACATGCCCAACGACAACATCAAGCGCACCATCGACAAGGCGCTGGGCTCCAACAACACCGACAACTACGAGTCCGTGGTCTACGAGGGCTACGGTCCCAGCGGCGTGGCCGTCATCGTGGAGGCCCTGACCGACAACCGCCAGCGCACCGCCCCCGAAGTCCGCCACCTGCTGGACAAGTACGGCAAGGGCCTGGGCGCGACCGGCTGCGTCTCCTGGTCCTTCGACCGCAAGGGCGTGATCCTCCTGGACAACGAGGACGGCGACCTGGACGAGGACACCGTCATGATGGACGCCCTGGACTGCGGCGCGTCCGACGTCGAGCCTGAAGAGGGCTGCATCACCATCTACACCGAGCCCGACGACTGCGGCTCCGTGGCCTCCGCCATGGAAGCCAAGGGCTATGTCTTCGCCTCCGCCCAGGTGGAGATGGTCCCCCAGAACTACGTCACCCTGACCGACCCCGCCGATATCAAGAACATGGAAAAGCTCATCGACTTCCTGGAAGATAACGACGACGTGCAGAACGTGTACCACAACTGGGAGCAGGAATAATTCCATATCGCCACGAAAAAACACCCGCTCGGCCGAGCGGGTGTTTTTGTTTCAGTCGCGGGGGATGAGCTTGTAGGCCAAGATGGTGTACCCTGGAACGACCACCAGGAACCCGATGAGGTTCTCGGGGGTGAAGGCGGCGGCGGTTGCCTGGTCCAGAAAGAAGCGGCCTGCCAGCCCCAGGGCGGTGAAGCCCAGGGTCAGGAGGAGGAGCATCCCGGTCTTCCCCTTGCCGAAGAGGCGGTGCATGAGGTTGCCCATGACCCCGTAGAAGAGGAAGAAGCTGATGAGCAGGGAGAGCTTGATGGGATCGACCATGCGGCTCAGCGGGAAGTAGGTGCCGCCCAGCAGGGTCACGGCCGCGAAGAGCATGACCCGCATCAGGTGCAGGGTAGGTTTGTCCATGGTGTTTCGTCCTTTCTTGTGGTCACTTGCCCAGCGTAAAGAGCACCCGGGCGTTGGGGTCAGCCATGCGGACCAGGACGGTGGCCACTTCGGCGCGGGAGATGGGGTCGTTGGGGCGGAAGGTGCCGGAGGCGTCGCTTCCGGCAAAGATACCGGCGCGGTAGAGCTTGTAGATGGCGGCGTCGGAGCGGTAGACGTCGGGGATGGAGGCGGCCTTCACCGCGTTGACCGCGGGCAGGGCGGCGTCGGGCAGGGCGTTGGCCAGGATGGCGGCGAACTCCTGCCGGGTCAGGGTGGTGTCCATGTTGGACGGCACGGTGGAGAGGATCTTCTGGCTGACGGCGTAGTCGCTGTAGGCCTTGTGCCACGGCGTGGTGGTGGGGAAGGTCCCGCTGCCGGTGGTGTAGAGCTTCCGCATCCGGGCGGCGAGGGTGATGGCCTGGCCGTTGGTGATGCGGGCGTTGGGGTCGAACTTGTTCTTCTCCACGCCGTTCATGAGGTTGTAGGCGTAGACCGAGGCGATGCTGCCGTAGTACCAGGCGGACTTGGAGACGTCCTTGAACTGGTTGTTGTAGGTGGCGCTGCGCTTGAAGCCCACGCCGCCGGTGTCCCACTTGGCGGTGAGGGTGTGGCCCTTGGCGGTGGGGACGGTGGAGGAGCGGTTGACCAGCTTCCCGTCGGCGGTGTACCAGCCCAGGAAGGCCGCGCCCGACCGGGTGGGGGTGGGCAGGTCATAGACCGCCCGCTGCTTCACCAGCTGGGAGGCAGGGGAGCAGGTGCCGCCGTTGGCGTTGTAGGTGACGGTCAGATAGCCGGACTTGACGGTGAAGGACTTGTAGTCGGAGTTGGCATAGGTCCAGGGGTTGGCGTTGGCGTTGGTGGACTGGACCTTCACCCGGTACTGCCCCGCGGGGAGGGCGTCCATAGATAAGGGGGACTTGGCGTAGAAATAGCACTTGTAGTTGGCCTTCCAGGAGCCGTCGGCCTGCTTCTGGTCCACGTAGACGTTGTAGTGGGTGGTCACGCTGGTGGCGTTCCAGCTCAGCGCGATGTTGTCCCCGGTGCCGTAGGCGTCGGAGACGCTGGTGAAGCTGGGGGCGGGGGGAACGGCGAAGGCGGGCAGGATGGTGTCCTTGCCGGACTGGTTGGCCTTGAAGCAGATCAGGCCGCCGATGGTGCCGTCGTACTCGGAGAGCAGCCGCTTGGCGGCCACGCCGGAGTCGTAGATCCGCACGTCGCCGTCCGTGACGTTGGCCACGGCCACAAAGTGGCCGCTGTTCTTCACCCGGGCGACCACGAAGTAGCCGCTGGCGAGCAGCTCGCTCACGCGCAGGCGGACGTCCTGGTAGGGCGTGGAGGTGGCGAAGAACTCCTGGTTGACGAAGTAAAAGCGGGGGGAGAGCTTGGACGTGATGAGGCCGAAGGAGAGCAGGGCGTCCTTGGACCGGACGGAGCTGTGGCTGATGCAGCCCTTGGAGTCGAGCCAGTCCCGGAACACGCCGGGGTTCAGGCTGGCGGGGTCATACGCGCCGGAGTGGCACATGAGGATGGCGATGGCCGAGATGAGACAGCCGGAGCCGCCGAAGGTGTGTACATCGCCCAGGGGGGTCTTGCCCCAGGCGGCGTCGCCTTGACGCCAGGTGGTGTAGTCGGTGCTGTACTTCACGCCGTTGTAGGTGGCGGTCCCGGCGGCGCTGGCCATGGGGAGGGGCAGCAGCGAGAGCAGCAGCACCAGGGCCAGAACGACCGAAAGGACACGTTTGTTTTGCTTCACGTCCGAATTCCTCCTTCTCGTGGGATTGGTCGATAGAGTGTTTCTCTAGTATCGCATAGTTTGGGAGAAATGTCCAGTCAATAGGGGGAATTCAGGGGAATTTTCGGGAGAAAAGACGCCCTGCCTAGTTTGCGAACGGCTCGGTCTCCTCGCTCACCCATCCGCCGCGGTATAGATCCTGCCAGGAATGGGAGAGGGGCAGGCGTTCGTTCCCCTCGATGTCGTAGACCCCGTAGACATACGTTCCGCTGCCGCCCATGACGGAGCCCTGCTGCCTCTGGTGATAGAAGACCAGGGCTTCCCCGTCCGCCGTAAGGCAGGAAAAGCCGGAGGCGAAATTCCCGCTGTCGTTTTTCCGCATGGGGACAAACAGAAGCTCGCGGCCGCTCAACAGGTCGAAGACGACCGTTCCCGGGGTCGTGCTTCCTTGGGCGGCGTGGGCCGCGTCAAGCCCCGAGGTGATGCAGAGAAAGCGGTCTTGGTAGGGACAGACCCGCAGCCCGTCGTAGTGCTCCACCGAGCGGCCCATTTCCAGGGGGAAATAGCGGGGAAGGGAAAAGATGACCCTGCCTGTCTGGTCCTCGATGTAGGTCGCAGACCAGGTCTGCCAGGCGCGGTACCCGTCGGGAAGCGGCGTGTCCAGCTCGAAAAGCTCACGCATACGCAGAAAGCGCTGGGCGATCACGGCGGCCTGTTCCCACGTGAGCCTGTCTTTGGGGCGGAAGCTGCCGTTGTCCGCCCCGATGAATATTTTGTAGGGGCAAAGGACGGCAACGGCCGAGGCGGCCCACGGCGCGATGTCAGACTGATCGGAGAAGGCCGGGGCCTGACCCAGGGGGCGGAAGCCCAGGCGGTCAAAGGCCCTGCCGAAGACGGCGGCGGCTTCCTCCCGCGTGAGAACATCGTTCGGGGCAAAGCGGGCCGCGTCCTTGCCCGTGATGAGCCCGGCCTGCTGCAACGCGCCGACGCGGAGATCGTCGGTATCGGCAAAGGAGGGCTTGGTGTCGGTGAGAAGGTCGGGGTCCATTTGCCGGAGCACATCGTAGACCAGCGCGGCAAACGCGCCCCGCTGGATCGGCGCGGTGTAGTCCTCGCAGGCAAACGGAACGAGCTTGGTCAGGGCCTCGATGTAGGGCCTTGCGTAGCCGGACATCGCGGGCGCTCCCGGCGCGGCGGCCTTGCAGACCGGCGCGCTCGCGAGGAGGCAGCACAGAGCCAGAAAGACCGAGAGCGCGCGGATCGGCGCAGAGAAAGCGTGTCGCATAGGGATCCCTCCATTATGGTTCAAGGGTTGGGGCGTTCGGAAGCAGAAGAAGCCTCCCCGTTCCCGGGGAGGCTTTGTCTTACTTCAGGTTAAAGAAGGCGTCGCGGCCCAGGTAGACGGCCACGTCGTCCAGCTCCTCCTCGATGCGCAGGAGCTGGTTGTACTTGGCGACCCGGTCGGTGCGGCTGGGCGCGCCGGTCTTGATCTGCCCGGCGTTGAGCGCCACGGACAGGTCGGCGATGGTGGTGTCCTCGGTCTCGCCGGAGCGGTGGGAGATGACGGCGGTGTACCCGGCCCGGTTGGCCATCTGGATGGCGTCCAGGGTCTCGGTCAGGGTGCCGATCTGGTTGACCTTGATGAGGATGGCGTTGGCCACGCCCTTCTCGATGCCGGTCTTCAGGCGCGCGGTGTTGGTGACGAAGAGGTCGTCGCCCACCAGCTGGACGCGGCTGCCGATGGCCTTGGTCAGCATGGCCCAGCCCTCCCAGTCGTTCTCGCCCATGCCGTCCTCCAGGGAGAGGATGGGGTAGTTGTCGGCGAACTTCTTCCACATGTTCACCAGCTGCTGCCTGGTCATGGTCTTCTTGGCCTTGGGCAGGTCATAGCAGCCGGTCTCCTCGTTGTACCACTCGGAGGTGGCGGCGTCGATGGCGATCATGAAGTCCTCCCCGGGGACGAAGCCGGCCTTTTCGATGGCCTGGACGATGACCTTCAGGGCGTCCTCGTCCTTCTTCAGGTTGGGGGCGTAGCCGCCCTCGTCGCCCACGCCGGCGGCGGGGGTGCCGTTCTCCTTCAGGACGGTCTTGAGGGTGTGGAAGACCTCGGCGCACATCCGCAGGGCTTCCTTCCAGCTCTTCGCGCCCACGGGCATGACCATGAACTCCTGGATGTCCACGTTGTTGGTGGCGTGCGCGCCGCCGTTGAGGATGTTCATCATGGGGACGGGCAGGGTCTTGGCGTTGAAGCCGCCCAGGTAGGTGTAGAGCGGCAGGCCCAGGCTCTCGCTGGCCGCGCGCGCGCAGGCCAGGGACGCGCCCAGGATGGCGTTGGCGCCGAGGTTGCTCTTGTTGGGGGTGCCGTCCAGCTCGATCAGGAGCCGGTCGATAGCAGTCTGATCGAGGACGTTCAGCCCGATGAGGGCGTCTGCGATCTCCTTGTTCACATGGTCCACGGCCTTGGAAACGCCCTTGCCCAGGTAGCGGGACTTGTCGCCGTCCCGCAGCTCGCAGGCTTCGTAGACGCCGGTGGAGGCCCCGGAGGGGACACAGGCGCGACCCATGGTGCCGTCGTCCAGATAGACTTCCACTTCCACTGTGGGGTTACCGCGGGAGTCCAGGATCTCACGGCCAAGAACATCAACAATTTCAATCATCTGCTTCATTTTCCATGCTCCTTTGCATTATAGACGTGAATTCACAAAACGGGGGGCCGCCGCGGGCGGCTTCCGTCAGTTGACGATAAGGGTTTTCCCGTCCATCTCCTCGGGTTGGTTCAGGCCCATGAGATCCAGCATGGTGGGGGCGATGTCGGCCAGGCGGCCGTCGCGCAGACGCACGTCCGCGCCCACGATGCAGAAGGGGACAGGGTTGGTGGTGTGGGCGGTGAAGGGGCTGCCCTCCGCGTCCAGCATTTGCTCGGCGTTGCCGTGGTCGGCGGTGATGAGGGCTACGCCGCCCATCTCGGTGGTGGCGGCCACAACCTGGGCCACGCAGCGGTCCACGGTCTCCACGGCCTGCACGGTCGCCTCGAAGTTCCCGGTGTGGCCGACCATGTCGCAGTTGGCGAAGTTCAGGACGATGACGTCATACTTTCCGCTCTGGATGCGGCGGACGGCCTCGTCGGTGACGGCGGGGGCGCTCATCTCCGGCTGGAGGTCGTAGGTGGCCACCTTGGGGGAGGGGATGAGGCAGCGGTCCTCCCCGGGGAAGACGGCCTCCTGGCCGCCGTTGAAGAAGAAGGTCACGTGGGCGTACTTCTCGGTCTCGGCGATGCGCAGCTGGGTCATGTTCAGCGCGCTGAGGTAGGCGCCGAAGATGTTCTTCAGCTTCTCGTGGGGGAAGGCCACCGTCACGTTGGGGAGGGAGGCGTCGTACTCGGTGGTGCAGACGAAGTGCAGGGGGAAGTAGCCCCGTTTCCGCACCAGGCTGCCGAAGGCGGGGTCGGTGAGGGCGCGGGTCAGCTCCCTGGCCCGGTCGGGGCGGAAGTTGTAGAAGATCACCGCGTCCCCCGCCTGGATGCAGCCGTCCTTGCAGCAGACCACAGGCTCCATGAACTCATCGGTGACCCCGGCGTCGTAGGAGGCCTGGACGGCCTGGGCGGGGTCGCCGCAGAAGGGGGCCTCCCCGCAGACCATGGCGTCGTAGGCGCGCTGGAGACGCTCCCAGCGGCTGTCGCGGTCCATGGCGTAGTAGCGGCCGGAGACGGTGGCGATCCGGCCGAGGCCGAGCGCGTCCAGCTTGGCCTGGAGCTGCTCCACGAAGCCCTTGCCGGAGGTAGGGGAGACGTCGCGCCCGTCCAGGAAGGCGTGGACGAAGACCCGGTCCAGCCCCTGGCGCTTGGCCAGCTCCAGCAGGGCGAAGAGGTGGGTGATGTGGCTGTGCACACCGCCGTCGGACAGCAGGCCCATCAGGTGGAGGGCGCCGCCGTCCGCCTTGCAGGCGCGGATGGCGTCGAGGTAGGCGGGGGTTTCAAAAAAGGCCCCGGTCTCGACGGCGCGGCTGATCTTGGGCAGGTCCTGGAAGACCACGCGGCCCGCGCCGATGTTGGTGTGGCCGACCTCGCTGTTGCCCATCTGCCCGTCGGGCAGGCCCACGTCCAGGCCGGAGGCCTCCAGCTGGCAGAAGGGATACTGGGAAAAGAGGTAGTCCAGCTGGGGGGTGGCTGCGGCCGCGACCGCGTTGCCGGGGATGTCCTCGCCCAGGGCGAAGCCATCCATGATGATAAGAGTGGTGGGTGTTTTCATAATCCTTCTCCCGGTGTTGCAGGGCCTGCGGGCAGGTCAGCAAGGGACCGAATTCAATCTTGATTGGCGGCCTGGATGATCTGGAGGAAGCTTCCGGGGTCCAGGGAGGCCGAGCCGATGAGGCCGCCGTCCACATCCTCCTGGGCCAGCAGCTCCGCTGCGTTCCTCTCGTTCATGGAGCCGCCGTACTGGATGGTGGTGGAGCGGGCGATGCGCGCGCCGTAGAGCTTGCGCAGGACCCCGCGGATGGCGGCGCAGACCTCCCCGGCCTGGGCCGGGGTGGCGGTGTTGCCGGTGCCGATGGCCCAGATGGGCTCATAGGCGATGACGACGCGCCGCATGTCCTCGGAGGAGACCCCGGCCAGCGCGGTCTTGATCTGGTAGGCGATGAGCTCCAGGGTCACGCCCAGCGCCCGCTGGTCCTCGTCCTCCCCCACGCAGAGGATGGGGTGCAGACCGGCCCGGAGGGCGGCGTGGACCTTTTTGTTCACCGTCAGGTCGGACTCGAAGAAGAGGTTGCGCCGTTCGCTGTGGCCGATGATGACGTATTTCACGTCCAGGTCGGCCAGCATGGCGGCGGAGATCTCGCCGGTAAATGGTCCCGCCTGCTCCCAGTGGAGGTTCTGGGCGCCCACGGCGATGCGGCTGTCCTTGAGCAGCTTCGCGGCCACGGGGATGTCCAGATAGGGCACGCATAGGACGATGCTGCACCGCTTGGCGCGGGGCAGGGAGCCTTTGAGCTGCTCGGCGAAGGCCTTGGCTTCGGAGGGGGTCTTGTGCATCTTCCAGTTGCCGGCGATGATGGTTTTGCGATACTTTCTGTTCATAGATGCCTACTCCCGGTGGGGTCAGCGGTCGGCCAGGCAGGCGATGCCGGGAAGGACCAGGCCCTCCAGGAACTCCAGGGAGGCGCCGCCGCCGGTGGAGATGTGAGAGATCTTGTCGGAGTACCCGGCCTTTTCCACGGCGGAAACGGAGTCGCCGCCGCCCACGATGGTCACGGCGTTCTCCAGACCGGCCAGGACCTCGGCCATGGCGTTGGTGCCCTTGGCGAAGGCGGGGAACTCAAAGACGCCCATGGGGCCGTTCCAGATCACGGTGCCCGCGCTGCGCACGGCGTCGCGGAAGAGCTGGATGGTGTCGGGGCCGATGTCCATGCCCATCCGGTCGTCGGGGATGGCGTTGGCGGGGACGAGGGCGGACGCGGCGTCGGCGGCGAACTCCTTGGTGACCACGGTGTCCACGGGCAGGAGCAGGCGGACGCCCAGCTCCTTGGCCTTGGCGATCATGTCGCGGGCGTAGTCGATGTGCTCCTCGTCCAGCAGGGAGGTGCCGATCCTGCCGCCCAGGGCGACCTGGAAGGTGTAGGCCATGCCGCCGCCGATGATGATGGTGTTGGCCTTTTGCAGGAGGCTGTTGATGACGCCGATCTTGTCGGAGACCTTCGCGCCGCCGAGGATGGCGACCAGGGGACGCTGGGGGTCCTCCAGGGCCTTGCCCATGAAGGCCAGCTCCTTTTCCACCAGGAAGCCTGCCACGGCGGGCAGGTAGTCGGCCACACCGGCGGTGGAGGCGTGGGCGCGGTGGGCGCAGCCGAAGGCGTCGAAGACGAAGACGTCGGCCAGGGAGGCCAGCTCCTTGGCGAAGGCAGGGTCGTTCTTCTCCTCCTCCAGGCGGAAGCGGAGGTTCTCGATCAGCAGGACCTGACCGGGCTGGAGGGCGGCGCACTTTGCCTTGGTGTCGGGACCGAGCACGTCGGTGGTCAGGGGCACGGGCACGCCCAGCAGCTTTTCCAGATGGTCGCGGGCGGAGAACAGGGAGTTCTCCTGCTTCCAAACGCCGTGGGGGCGGCCCATGTGGGAGGTGAGGATCACAGCGGCCCCGTGCTCGAGCAGGTAGCGGATGGTGGGCAGGCTGGCCACGATGCGGGTGTCGTCGTGGATGACGCCGGTCTTCTTGTCGTGCGGAACGTTGAAGTCGCAGCGCAGGAGGATCTTCTTGCCGGACACGTCGATGTCGCGGATGGTCTTCTTGTTGTAGTTCATAGGAAAAAAGCCCCTTCTCTTTCTTCATTCGTTGGCCGCGCTCCCCGCGCGCGGCGGGGGAGGGGCGGCCTTCATTTCGCCTTCTCCGCTCAGCTGGGGAAACGCCAGCTGGCGGAGAGCCTCGTAAGTGATGACGGCGACGGAGTTGGCCAGGTTCAGGCTGCGGGCGTCGGGCCGCATGGGGATGCGGATGCACCGGTCCGCGTGCGCCTGCCGAAACCACTGCGGCAGGCCGGCCGTTTCCTTCCCAAAAAACAGCCAGCTGTCTTCCTGAAACCGCGCCTTGGAATAGTCCTGAGGTGCCTTGGTGGTGGCCAGCCACAGATCGTCGATCCGGTTCTGCCGGAAGAGATCCGCGAGGTCGTCGTAGACCCGAAGATCCACCATGGGCCAATAGTCCAGACCGGCGCGCTTGACCGCCTTGTCGCTGATGTCGAACCCCAGGGGGCGCACCAGATGCAGACGGCTGCGGGTAGCGGCGCAGGTCCGGGCGATGTTGCCGGTGTTCATCGGGATCTCCGGCTCCACAAGAACGATATTCAGCATAATCTCCGTCGCCTCGATCCTGGTTCATTGCGTTATGATACAGCTTGCATTTTACTGCAAGTGCATAAAAAATTCAATATCTTCCCACCAAATGGTGAAAATTAAGCGGTTTCCTTAAAAATAGGGAGGAGTTTCTGGTGAATTTGGCCTGTCCACACAAAATCGCTCCCTGTGGAAAATGCAGGAATCCTTGCTTTTCTGGGAAAGTGACGGAAGGGACCGCGAGGGAGAAGGGAAGCAGGCAGCGTGTGAACGCTGCCTGCTTCCGGTGAGGGGGGAGGCGTTGTATTTTATAGGGGCTTCGCTTGAATCGTTAAGTCTTATCTGAAATCATTTGTCGATTTTTGCATTTTATCAGTTATAACTGATGGATTTGCGATTTCGACATTGAGTTTCCATCGTAAGTGTGATATACTGTGGTCAGTCACGGAAGGAGGGTGAGGTTTTATGATCAAACGCGAACTGTATATGAGC
>CAKTLJ010000003.1 GCA_934572535.1 uncultured Eubacteriales bacterium | reverse complement strand
TTCTCCGGCGGCGTGTACGTCGGAGAACATACTGCTCAGGCCGCAAGTGTGGGGCGTGTGCGCCAGAGGCGCACAGGGCCTGCGCGCGGCGGCCTGCCATCCCCTTCTGTCGGAAAAGGCGCAGCCTTTTTCGACAAGCTGAAGGGCTGCCGCCAGGCAGCCCTTTTTTGTTGCTCAGGAGGACCGGCCTGTGGCTTTTCGCCAGGCGGCCCAGAAGAGGCGGAGGAGAAGGCCTACCGCGGCCAGAAGGTCAGAGGCATAGATGAACAGCAGGACCACCGTGCCGTGGCTGTCTCCTTGGAAGAAGTCCCCGGCTGAAATGCCGTTGGTCAGGCAGTAGAGGGCGGATAAGGCCGCCTGAACGCCGATCACCCACAGGACGCTCTGCCACAGCGGGCGTTTCCGGGTGAGGAAGAGGACGGCCAAGGGAGTGAGGAAGGTGAAGAGGATGATGAGCCGAGCCATAGTGGACCTCCTTTCTCGGGGAGAGGGCGGATCAGGTCAGAGGGTCGCCGTCCATGTCGTTGATGAGGAGAACGTCCCCCACCGCCAGGACGGTGTCTCCGCTGGGGATGATGACCTCTCCGTCCCGGCGGATGGTGATGATGAGCTTTTCCTCGGTGTTCAGGTCGGCCAGGGGCCGGTAGAGCCAGGGGTCCCGCCGCTTGATGGTCTTTTCGTAGAGGTGGACGCCCTCGGTCTCGCCGCCGGCGCGGCCGCTGAGGATCAGGCGGTCGCCAGGCTCCAGAACGGTGTCGCCGCGAGGGACCAGCTTTTCTGATCCCCGGATGAGCAGCACGAGCAGGCATTCCGGGGGCATGGCCAGTTCCCGGATGGCCTTTCCGCTCCAGGGATGGCCGGGGGCCACGGTACAGCGGAGAAACTCCACGGGGACCTCGTCGGTGTAGTCGGTGAAGGTCTTCATGACGTCGGCGTCCGTGTCGGTCATGTCCAGCTTCCGGGCGACCAGGGGGAGAAGGGTCCCCTGGATGAGGATGGAGAAGAGGACGATGAAGAAGACGATGTGGTAGATGTCAAAATCCATGACCGCCGGGCTGGTGATGGCCAGAATGGAGAAGACGATGGAGGCCGCGCCGCGCAGCCCCGACCAGGAGACCAGGGCGATCTGGCGGAAGGAGCTGCGGAAGGAGCCCAGAATGAGGCCCACGGCCAGGGGCCGGGCCACGAAGGTCAGGAAGAGGGCCGTGGCCAGGGCGGTGGGGATGACGCTCGGAAGCTGGGAGGGGAAGGAGAGAAGTCCCAGCAGGAAGAAGAGCAGCATCTGCATCAGGCCGGTGGCCCCGTCGAAGAAGTTCACCAGCGCCTGCTTGTTCTGGATGGGGTGGTTGCCCAGGAGGATGCCGGTGAGATAGACGCTCAAATATCCGTTGCCCCCCAAGAGGGTGGGGGCAGCGTAGGAGATCAGGGCCACGGCGACCAGGAAGATGGCGTCAAAGCCCTCGGAGGTGAAGCGGAACCGCTTGAGGAAGGTCCGGGCCACCAGCGCGGCGACCACGCCGAACGCACCGCCCCAGAAGAGCTGGGCGAGGATCTGGATGGCAAAGGCCCTGGGAGAGGCCCCGCCGCTCATCAGGGAGAGGACGATGACGGTGAGCATGTAGGAAAAGGGGTCGTTACTGCCGCTCTCCACCTCCAGCAGGGAGGCGGTGTTGTACCGCAGGTTCAGGCGTTTGGAGCGGAGAATGGAGAAGACCGAGGCGGCGTCGGTGGAGCTGATGACGGAGCCCAGCAGGAAGCTCTCCAGCAGGGGGAGGCGCAAGACGAGCCAGCCGAACAGGCCGACCAGACCCGCCGTGCCGATGGTGCCCAGGGAGGAGAGGAGAACGGCTTTTACGGCGACCGGGTGGGCCTCGCTCCATTTGGTGCCGAAGCCGCCGTAGAACATGATGAAGATGAGGGCCAGGCTACAGATATCCTCGGCCAGCAGGTAGTTGCTGAAGGGGATCTTGACCAGGCCGTCGGAGCCGAAAAACATGCCCAGCAAAATGAAGGCCAGCAGGGTGGGGACGCCCAGCTTGCTGGAGATCCTGTTGCAGAGGACACAGGCGATGATGACGATGGCGGCTGTGAGTAAGATCAGAGTCAAAGGGTACCTCCTTGCGAAAAAATGGATGTGTGCTGCAACGTTTAGTATACCGGAAAGCAGGGCAAAAAGAAAGGGTTTGGCTGGTGAAATCTTACGATTCCGTGATGAATGGAGTTATGACGCTAAAAAACGGTTGCTTTTTACAGGGAGGAACCTTATAATGAGGTAACGAACGCCGTTTTTTCTTCTCCGCGCGGACAGCGCGCGGGAGCGGCCTTCGGGAAGGGACGTGCAAGCCCATGAGCGGAGCATACATACACCGCCCGGTCCTGCTGGAGGAGTGCATCGACGCGCTGAACATCCGGCCTGACGGGGTCTATATCGATGGCACGCTGGGCCGGGGCGGACACTCGGAGCAGATCGCGCGGCGACTGACCGAGGGTGGCCGACTCATCTGCATTGACCGCGACGCCCAAGCCCTGGAAGAGGGCGGGGCGAGGCTGGCCCCCTGGGCGGACCGCATCACCTTCCTGCACGGAAACTTTGGAGATCTGGAGAAGCTCCTCTCCGACGCCGGGATCCCCGGCGCGGACGGGATGCTGTTTGACCTGGGGGTCTCCTCCCCTCAGTTGGACGACCCTGCGCGCGGCTTCTCCTACATGAACGACGCCCCCTTGGACATGCGCATGGACCGGGAGGATTCCCTGACGGCTTGGACCGTGGTGAATCAGTGGCCCAAGGAGGAGCTTCGCCGCATCCTCTACCAGTACGGGGAGGAGCGGTATGCCCCCGCCATTGCCGGCGCCATTGCGCGGGCGCGGGAGAGTAGGCCCATTGAGACCACCCTGGAGCTGGTGGACGTGATCCGCTCCGCCATGCCCGCCGCCGCCCTGCGAGAGAAGCAGCACCCGGCCAAGCGGTCCTTTCAGGGCATCCGCATCGCGGTGAACGACGAGCTCACCGCCATTTCCCGCATGATGCAGGCGGCCATTCTCCGGCTGAATCCCGGCGGTCGCCTGGCGGTCATCTCCTTCCATTCCCTGGAGGACCGCATTGTGAAAAGTGAACTGGCAGCCGCCGCCAAGGGCTGCGACTGCCCCCCCTCCTTCCCGGTGTGCGTCTGCGGCAAGACACCCCAGGTGAAGCTGACCCCGAAGAAGCCCATCCTGCCCAGTCGGCAGGAGCTGGAAGAAAACCCCCGCGCCCGCAGCGCCAAGCTCCGGGTGGCGGAGAAGATTGGAAAATAAGCCTGTGACACAGACAGGGTGAGGTGGAAAAAACTGTGACAGAATTAGCCTTTGATGGAAACGCAGCCCTGAAGATGGCGCCTCCGGTGGCCCCGCCCCGGTCGGGGACGACCAAGGAGGAGAAGAAGAGCAGCTCCGGCAAGTCCACGCCTGTGGCCGATCCCAAGCCCAGGTGGGGCTGGAAGGCCGCCCCGAGAGCCGTGGCCACCATCATCCTCGTGGCGGCCGTCGTGGTGATGATCCTGATCAGCTACGCGCAGCTGGTCATGGTCAACGACCAGGTGGTGAGCCTGCGCAGCGAGCTGAACCAGCTGCAAACCGAGGAGACCAAGTTGATGGCCCAGTATGAGCTGGCCTACGACTTGCAGGCGATCGAGACGCAGATGCTGGCCAGCGGCCAGATGACGAAGATCCAGAACTGGCAGACCTATACCCTGGAGCTGTCCGAGCCGGACAGCGTGGAATACTACCAGGGCTGGGATATCAAGGAGCAGCTGACGACCTTTGCGAAGAATCTGCTCACCGCAGTCAAGGAATATTTCTGAGCGGCGGCGTCATAAGATAATGCATCGTTCGATGGGTGGACCGGACACGCCCGGGAAAACACGCATAGTTTAGATAGGAAAGAGAGCATGAGGGCGTGAGAAAGGTCATTTCTTGCGCCCTCATTCCAGCGCAGAGGAAAGAGAATTTTCTCCTGCGGTTTCACCGCAGGACACGAAAGAAGCAAACCCTCAAGGGAAAGAAAGCAGGAGGAAATCAACATGTCTTTCAACAATCGTTCCGACAGGTCCCGTTCCCGCCGACTCAGCGGACGAGGGATGCAGCGCATCCTGATCCTGGCTGGTATCTTCGGCGTGCTGACCTTTGTGGTCCTGTTCGGTAAGCTCTGGCAGCTCCAGGTCGTCCAGCACGAGACCCTGGAGAAAAAAGCCATCGCCCAGCAGACCCGGGAGGTCTCCTCCTCGGCCCACCGCGGCGCCATTTACGACGCAAACGGCGCCATTCTGGCCATCAGCGGCTCGGTGCAGAACGTCATCCTCTCCCCGAGAGACCTTTTGCAAAATGTGGAGGTGGAGGAAAAGGACGAGTTCGGCAACCCCCGCTCCCAGACGGTCATCGAGGCCGAGAAGGAGCAGAAGGTGCAGTCCACCTATGATCTCATTGCCGACGGTCTGTCCGAGATCCTGGACCTGGACCGGGATGAGATCATGACGCGCCTGAAGAAGACCAAATCCGCCTACGAGGTCCTGGCCAAGAAGGTGGAGGACGACGTTGCCGACCAGGTCCGGGACTTCATTGAGGAAAACGACCTCCAGCGCGCGGTCTACCTGACCAACGACTCCAAGCGCTACTATCCCTACTCCACCACAGCGTCCCAGGTCGTGGGCTTCGTCAACGCGGAGAACAAGGGCTCCTACGGCCTGGAATCCCTGTATGAGACGGAGCTCTCCGGGGAGGACGGCCGCACCATCTTTGCCAAGAACGCCTCCGGCAAGGAGATGCCCTCCGCCTATTCCAGCTACACGGATGCCGTCGATGGCTACAATGTCCACACCACCATCGACGCCACCATCCAGATGTTCGCAGAGAAGACCGTGGAGGAGGGCATTCAGAAGTTTGACGTGACCAACGGCGCGTTCTGCCTCGTCATGGACCCGGACACCGGCGCGGTGCTGGCGATGGTCAGCTACCCGGACTTTGACTTGAACGACCCCAGCGCGGTGGTGGACGCCACAGAGTCCGCCAAGCTGGCGAGACTAAAAAACGACCCCAAGGTGACCGAGGAGGAATATGCCGACGCCATCAGCCAGGCCCAGTTCAAGCAGTGGAGCAACAAGTGCCTGACCACCTCCTACGAGCCCGGCTCCACCTTCAAGCCCATCGTGGTGGCAGCCGGCCTGGAGGAAGGGGTCATCAGTGAGAACGACACCTTCAGCTGCGTCGGCTACGTGCAGATGGACCAGTGGAAGATCCGATGCAGCGCCCGAAGAGGCCACGGGACCCAGACCCTGCGGAAGGCCGTGATGAACTCCTGCAACCCGGCCCTCATCGCCATCGGCCAGCGGTTGGGCGCCGACAAGTTCTATGAATACTGGGAGAATTTCGGCTTTACGGAAACCACCGGCATTGAGCTGCCCGGCGAGTACCCCAGCGTCTTCTGGAGCAAGGAGGAGTTCGTCAGCCCGGCGGGCGCGGTCTCCCTGGCGACCGCCTCCTTCGGTCAGCGTTTCACCACCTCTCCCATCCAGCTCATCACCGCTCTGTCCGCCTGCATCAACGGCGGGCACCTGATGGAGCCCTATGTGGTCCAGTCGGTCACCGACAACGAGGGCAACGTGGTCAGCTACCATGAGCCCAGCGAGGTCCGCCAGGTCGTCAGCCAGGAGACCTCCGACCTGGTCCGCTCCTTCATGGAAAGCGTCGTGGGCGGCCCGGGCGGTACCGGTAAAAACGCCTACGTGGACGGCTACCGCATCGGCGGCAAGACCGGCTCCTCCCAGACCATCGACAGCACGGACCACATCATCGTCTCCTTCGCGGGCTTTGCCCCCGCCGACGACCCGGAGGTCATCGTGCTGCTGGCCTACGACTGGCCCCAGCCTGCCGCCCCCGGCCAGAACACCACGGCCAGCGGGGTCTACATCAGCGGCGGTAACATGGCCGCCCCCATGGCCGGTGAACTGATCGCCAACATCCTGGACTACCTGGGCTATAAGAAATCCGGCGCGAGCGCCGACTCCAACGGGGTGACCATCCCCCGCCTGACCGGCAAGAGCCTGGCGGACGCCCAGGCGACGCTGAGCAACCTGGGCCTGAACTATCGGACCTCCGGCGAGGGCGACGTGGTCACCGACCAGTCCCCCAACCCCGGCAGCTCGGTGCCCAAGGGGAGCACCATCGTGCTCTACATGGGCTCGGAAAAGCCCGGTGAGACGGTGGCGATGCCCGACCTTTCCGGCAAGAACTACGACCAGGCCAAGAAGGCCCTGGAGGACGTGGGCCTCTACCTGGATGCCACCGGCTCCGGGACCTCCGGCACGGTGTTCAGCCAGACGGTGGAGCCCGGCGTGATCCTGGATGTGGGGACTTCCGTGGAAGTGAAGTTCGCGGAAAATAACGGCGAGGACCAGGCCATCAGCCAGAAGGACCTCTGGAAGAAGACCCCGCAAAACGCCAACCAATAAAATCATTTGAGATCGAATGGATGGGAGGAAGACCTGTGAAGCTATCCCGGATGACCCGGGGCATTGCCCTGACAGACCATGTCGGTCAGGACGTTGAAATCACTTCTCTCACCTGCGATACCCGCGATCTGGTCCCCGGCGGCCTCTTTGTCGCCTTGAAGGGGAGCCGGACCGACGGCAATGAATTCATTCAAGAAGCCTTGGACAAGGGCGCGGCGGCGATCCTCTGCGAGGCGCCGCCCGACGCGCCCGGCCCCTGGCTGACGGCCCGGGACGCGCGGGAGGCCTATGGCCTCCTCTGCGCCAACTGGTTCGATCGGCCGGGGGATGACATGACCCTGGTGGGGGTCACCGGCACCAACGGGAAAACCACCACCACCTACCTGCTGAAACACGTGCTGGAAACGGCGCTGAACGCGAAGGTGGGCCTCATCGGCACCAACCAAAGTATGATCGGGGACCGGGTCCTGCCTGCCAAGCGGACCACCCCGGACCCCTACGTGCTCCAGTGTCTGCTGGGGCAGATGAAGGGCGCGGGCTGCACCCATGTGGTCATGGAGGTCTCCTCCCACGCCCTGGTCCAGCGGCGGACAGCCGGACTGCGCTTCGCCTGCGGGATCTTTACCAACCTGACCCGAGACCATCTGGACTACCACGGCACCATGGAGGCCTACTATCGGGCCAAGGCGCTGCTCTTTGACCAGTGCCGGGCGGGGTTCTTCAACCTGGACGATCCCGCCGGACGGAGGCTGGCCCAGTCGGCCGCCTGCCGCCGCCATACCTTTGGCCAGACCAGACGGGAAGCCCAGGTTTTGGGGAGGGCGGTGCGGCTGCATCCCCTGGGCGTGGCGTTTACCGTCCAGGCCCGGGGGGAGCGCTGCCCTGTGTCCCTGCCCATTCCCGGCGGCTTTTCCGTCTACAACGCCCTGGGGGTCATCAGCTGCTGCCTGCATCTGGGGGTGCCCCTGCGCGCCGCCGCGGCGGCCTTGGCCACCGTGCCCGGGGTCAAGGGACGGGCGGAGGTGGTCCCGGTCCCCGCCCCCTACACGGTCATCATTGACTACGCGCACACCCCCGACGCCTTGGAGAACATCCTCAAGACCGCCCGGGACGTGACCCAGCGCCGTCTGCTCTGCCTCTTTGGCTGCGGCGGCGACCGAGACAAGACCAAGCGCCCCATCATGGGGGAGATCGCCGGGGAGCTGGCCGACCTGGTGGTGCTCACCTCGGATAATCCCCGCACCGAGGACCCGGAGCAGATCATGCGGGATGTGGCCCAGGGCTTTCCCCAGGGGCGCGACACCTGGGTCTTCCAGCCGGACCGGCGGAAGGCCATCCGGGAGATCCTGGCCCTGGGCCGGGCCGGAGACGTGATCCTTTTGGCCGGGAAGGGCCATGAGACCGACCAGGAGATCGGCCTGGAGAGAATCCATTTGGACGAACGAGAAGAAATTGCTTCCTTTTTCCGCGAGAATAGGCTATAATCATGTCTGCTGCAAAAAAGAAGTAGAAAATTGCGGAGGTGCAACCAATGGATTCCATTATTGTGAAGATCGCGGTGGCCGCCGTCCTTGGCTTTGCCATCAGTGCCGTCCTGGGCAAGGGCATGATCCCGGCTCTGCGGCGCTTGAAGGCAGGGCAGTCCATCAAGGAGGACGGTCCCACCTGGCACATGTCGAAGCAGGGGACCCCCACCATGGGCGGCCTGATGTTCATCGCGGCCACCATCGTCGTGGTCCTGGTCCTCAATGCGTCGCTCATCTTGGCAGGGGATCTCACCTCTGTGTTCGTCCTGCTCTTTGCCCTGGTCTTCGGCGTCATCGGCTTTATCGATGACTATGCCAAGGTGAAGAAAAAGCAGAATACCGGCCTGTCTGCCAGCCAGAAGTTCCTGCTCCAGCTGGCGGTCGCCATCCTCTTTATCGTGCTGCTGCGCAACGGCGGCATCCTGTCCCCCAACCTCTACGTCCCCTTCTTTGGGGTGGAGTGGAAGCTGCCCTGGGTGGTGTATATGATCTTCGCGGCCTTCGTCATCGTGGGCTGTGTCAACGCGGTGAACATCACCGACGGGGTGGACGGCTTGGCCACCGGCGTCACCATGCCGGTGTGCGCCTTTTTCACCGCCTCCTTCGTCTATGCCTACCTGCATTGGGGCCGCCCCGGCAGCGCGGGGATGACTGTCTTTGCCGCCGCGCTCTTTGGCGCGCTGGCCGGTTTTTTGGTCCACAATTTCCATCCTGCCAAGGTGTTCATGGGGGACACCGGCTCCCTGTTTTTGGGCGGCGCGGTCTGCGGCATGGCCTTTGCCCTGGACCTGCCCCTGATCCTCATCCTGGTGGGTATCATCTACATCGCGGAGACCTTGTCCGACATCATCCAGGTGGCCTACTTCAAGGCCACCCATGGCAAGCGCATTTTCCGCATGGCTCCCCTCCATCATCACTTTGAGATGGGCGGCTGGAGCGAAGCAAAGCTGTTTTTTGTCTTTTCCGGCATCACGCTGGTCTGCTGCGTGGCGGCCTTCTTCGGCGTGATGGGGCGGCTGCCCGTGCTGTGACCGGAGGGGAAAGACATTGCGATCATCTGGGAGGTAGTACCCGTGGCAAGATCCCTGAAACGACCACTGAGAAAAAAAGAACATCCGGAAAAACCCAAGCAGAAGATCCAGGGGGAGATCGACGTCCCCTTCATGCTGCTGTCTGTTCTGCTGGTGGTCATTGGTCTGGTGATGCTGCTGTCGGCCTCCTATCCCTCGGCCTACTATGACGTCAGCAACATCACCGGCGGCGACGCCTTCTACTATTTCAAGCGGCAGGCGATCTTCGCGCTGCTGGGCTTCGGCGTCATGTATGGCATTTCCAAGCTCAACTACCGGGGGCTTCAGGGTCTGTCCCTGACCATCCTGCTGCTGGCCTTTGTGCTGATGCTGGCCGTCAAGGTCCCTGGTCTGGGCGTTGAGGTCAACGGCGCCACCCGCTGGTTGAAGTATCCCATGCGCTGGCAGCCCTCGGAGCTGGGCAAGTTCGGCCTGATCCTCTTCTTTTCCGCCCGGCTGTCCAAGCGTGACGAGCGCATCCCCCTGAGCTTCAACCCCCGCACGGGCCTCGGACGCTTCGGGAACCTGCTGGAGCGCTCGGGCTTCTTCGAGCTGGTGCCCTATGCCATCGTGCTCGTGATCATGATCGGCCTGCTGGCCATCGAGCCGCACATGTCCGCCTCCATCCAGATGATCGTCATCGCTGCCGCCATCCTCTTTGCCGGCGGCATCGCGGCGGGGTGGTTCATTGCCGGCGGCGCGCTGGCGATCGGCGGCCTGACCGTCATCATTCTGGGCACCGACTACA
This sequence comes from uncultured Eubacteriales bacterium, assembly GCA_934572535.1. Classification (GTDB taxonomy): domain Bacteria; phylum Bacillota; class Clostridia; order Oscillospirales; family Oscillospiraceae; genus Evtepia. The sequence continues at coordinate 107,421 of CAKTLJ010000003.1, read as the reverse complement.
TGACCTCCCGTATCACCATGTGGCAGAACCCCTGGAGCGATGCCCTGGACAAGGGGATGCAGGCCGTCCAGTCCATGCTGGCCATCGGCTCCGGCGGCCTCTTCGGCGTGGGCCTGGCCAACAGCCGCCAGAAGTTCCTGTATCTGCCGGAATCCCAGAACGACTTCATCTTTTCCGTGGTCTGCGAGGAGCTGGGCCTGGTGGGGGCGTCCCTCATCCTGGCGATCTTTGCCCTGCTGATCATCCGGGGCTATTGGCTGGCCCTCCACGCCAGAGACAAGTTCGGCTCCCTGGTCATCGTGGGCATCATCACCCTGTTTGCCTTCCAGGTATTCGCCAATGTGGCCGTGGTGAGCAACCTCTTCCCCGTGACGGGCATCTCCCTGCCCTTCTTCAGTTACGGCGGCACGGCCCTGCTCATCCAAATGGCGGAAATAGGGCTGGTCCTCAGCATATCCCGACAAAACCCGATCAATTAGTGTGAGAACCGGAAGGAGCAGCAATGAGAGTGTTATTTACCTGCGGCGGCACGGCGGGCCATATCAACCCCGCCGTGGCCTTGGCCCGCATGTTTCAAGAGAGAAACAACGATTGCCAGGTCCTCTTCGTGGGGGCCAAGGGCGGCATGGAGGAGCGGCTGGTGCCGAAGGAGGGATTCCCTCTGGATACGGTGACCATCAGCTCCTTTTGGCGTACCCTGAGCCCTTCGGGGATCGGCCACAACCTAAAGACCCTGCGGAACCTGTCTGTGTCCAAGAAGGAAGCCGCGCGGATCTTGGACGACTTCCAGCCTGACCTGGTGGTCGGTACCGGCGGCTACGCCTCCTTCCCGGTGGTGAACGCGGCCGCCCACCGCGGCATCCCCACGGCGGTCCATGAGTCCAACGCGGTGCCCGGCCTGACCACCAAGCGCCTGGCCAAGGTGGCTGACCGGGTGATGGTGGGCTATGAGGAGTCCCGGGCCCACTACGACCACCCGGAGAAGGTGGTGGTCACCGGCACGCCCGTCCGAGGAGACTTTTTCCAAAAGACCCGGGAGGAGGCCCGCCTGGCCCTGGGGATCACCGATGCGCGCCCCCTGCTCCTGTCCTACTGGGGCAGCCTGGGGGCCGAGGTGATGAACGGCTACATGACCGACTTCATCCGCCGAGAGGTCCGGGAGGGCGTGCCCTTCCACCACATCCACGGCGCGGGCCGCAACTTCCAGACCATGACCGAGGCCCTGGCCGACACGAGCCTGCCCGGAGAGATCCAGCTGCGGGAGTACATCTATGACATGCCCACCGTCATGGCGGCGGCCGACCTGGTCCTCTGCCGGGGCGGGGCTTCCACCCTGTCGGAGCTCACCGCCATCGGGAAGCCCGCGGTCATCGTGCCCTCGCCCAACGTGACCAACAACCACCAGGAGAAGAACGCCAACGTCCTGGGCAGCCAGGGCGGGGCCGTTGTCCTGCTGGAGCCGGTTTGCAGCGGCGACACCCTCTACAAGACGGCGGCCAACCTGCTGAAGGACGGCGAGAAGCGCCGCTCTATGGCGCAGGCCATGGCCGGTCTGGGGATCCCTGACGCTGCGGAGAAGATTTACGAGACCCTGCTCTCCCTGATGAAGCCCTGAGAACATCCCACCTCTTTTCCGCATAGGATGGCGTAAAAAGCCTGATGGGGGAGAGAAGATGGAATATTTTGCAGTGAAGGGGGGCTGTCCCCTGGAGGGGACCCTCGCCGTACACGGCGCGAAGAACAGCGCCCTGCCCATCCTGGCGGCTACGCTGCTGGCCCGGGGAGAGAGCGTCATACATAACTGCCCGGACCTGACCGACACCAACGCGGCCCTGGACATTCTGTCCAGCCTGGGCTGCCGGGTCAAACGGGACGGGCGGACCGTCACGGTGGACACCGCCGACCGCACCGGCACGGCGGTCCCCGATGCGCTGATGGGCCAGATGCGGGCCTCCGTTCTCTTTTTGGGGAGCCTGTTGGCCCAGGGCGGGGAGGCCGCTGCCAGCTGGCCCGGAGGCTGCGCCCTGGGGCCCCGGCCCATCGACCTGCACCTGCGGGCCTTTCAGGCCCTTGGCGTGGAGGTCCGGGGCCAGGAGGAAAGGCTGGTTTGCCAGGCAAAGCGACTGCGGGGCAGTCGCCTCGCCTTGCCCTTCCCCAGCGTGGGAGTCACGGAAAACGCCATGCTGGCGGCCTGCGGGGCCGACGGCGTCACCGTTATCGACAACGCTGCCCGGGAGCCGGAGATCCTGGACTTGCAGGGATTTCTTCGGGAGCTGGGGGCCGACGTCCAAGGGGCGGGGACCGAGCAGATCGTCATCCGGGGCGGAAAGCCCCTCCATCCCGGAGACTATACCGTCATGGCAGACCGGATCGTGACGGCCACCTACCTCTGCGCGGTGGCAGCCGCCGGGGGAGAGGGGGAGTTTCTGGGAAGCGACGGCTCCAGCCTGCGCCCCGTGCTGGCGGCGCTGCGCCGGGCCGGTTGTCGGGTGGACCAGGAGCCGGACCGGGTCTGCATCCGGCAGCGGGGCGTGGTCGCCGGGATCGGCAGCGTGACCACAGCGCCCTATCCGGGCTTTCCCACCGACGCCCAGCCCTTGCTGGCGGCGGCCCTGGCCGGAGGCCGGGGAGAGACCCGGATCGAGGAAACCATTTTCGACCAGCGCTTTCGCTACGTGGAGGGCTTGCGGAGGATGGGGGCCAGGATCCGGGTGGAGGGGACCACCGCCTGGATCGCCGGGACCAAGCTCCGAGGGGCCGACCTGGAGGCCACTGACCTGCGCGGCGGCGCGGCCCTCACCATCGCCGCCTTGAGCGCGGAGGGGGAGAGCGAGATCCGCTCTCCGTCCCATATTGACCGAGGATATGAGCGTCTGGAGGATGCGTTCCAGGCCCTGGGGGGTCGAATCCGGCGCAGGAACAGATAAAGGAACTGTAGTATGGCGAAAAAGAAAAAGGACAAGGAAAAGAAAGCCCGCAAAGGAAAGGCGGGGCTGGTCTACGGACTGGTGATGGGGATCCTCATCATTGTGTCCGTGGTGCTGGCCTGCACGGTCTTCTTCCGGGTGGAAGAGGTGGAGGTGGAGGGCAACGACCGCTACTCCACCGAGCAGATCCTGACCGTAGCGGACGTGGAGAAGGACTCCAACCTGATCCTGACGCCCGGAGATCAGATCGCCAACCGCATCTATAAGAGCCTGCCCTATGTGGATCGGGTGGAGGTCCGAAAGCGCTTCCCCACCACCATCCGGCTGATCATCACCGAGGCTCAGCCGGTGGCGGTCCTGCCCTCTGCCGTCGTGGTGACCACGGAGGAGGGAGAGGAGGCCACGGTGGAGACCGGGGACCTCTGGATCATCAACGCCAAGGGGAAGCTCCTGGAAAAGGCCGACGAGAGCCTGGCCCTCCAGTATACCTCGGTGGAGGGCATCCAGATCATCGAGCCCAAGCAGGGGGAGAGCGCCCAGGTCCGGCCGGAACGTCAGCGGCGGATGGAGACCCTGCTCACCCTTCTCCAGGCCCTGGAGAAGCGGGGGCTCGTCGGCTCGATCACCCACATCGACTCCACGCTGAGCACGGAGGTCTCCCTGGTCTACGACGGACGAATCACCGGCAAGTTCCTGAGCAACACGGACTTTGACCGAAAGCTGCAAATTTTTGAGGAGATCGTGGCCCTCACCGGGGAGTACGAATACCGCACGGTGAACCTGAAAACAGACGTTGTCTATGACTCTCCCGGCGGCTGACGGAAGGCGACAGGGGGTCGGGAAAAGGACGAAGATTTTTCAAAAAGAAGGAGAATAATTCGAACTTTTCTATTGACCTGCCGATGAAAGGGAGATACAATAAAGGAAAACAGAATTTTATACATAGTTCAGATAAATACACTTAGGAGGATCGAGCATGGCTTTTGGATTGGATACCGGAGCAGAATCCGTTGTTAATATTAAGGTGATCGGCGTTGGCGGCGCTGGCAGCAATGTCGTCAACCGCATGGTGGAGTCCGGCGTGAAGGGCGTTGACTTCATCGCGGTGAACACCGATAAGCAGGCACTGGCTGTCTCCAGCGCGAACCAGAAAGTTCAGATCGGCGAAAAGCTGACCGCAGGTCAGGGCGCTGGGTCTAACCCCGAGGTGGGCCGTCAGTCCGCGGAGGAAAGCCGTTCCCAGGTCTCCAAGATCCTGGAAGGCACCGACATGGTCTTCATCACCGCCGGTATGGGCGGCGGCACCGGCACCGGTGCGGCGCCGATCCTGGCTGACCTGGCCAAGGAAATGGATATCCTGACCGTCGGTGTCGTGACCAAGCCCTTCTCCTTTGAAGGCCGCCGCCGTATGCAGCAGGCCGAGCTGGGCATTGAGAACCTGCGCACCAAGGTGGACTCCCTGGTCATCATCCCCAACGACCGCCTGAAGTTCGCCACCGAGCAGAAGATCACCCTGTCCAACGCCTTTGAAGTGGCCGACGACGTTTTGCAGCAGGCCGTCCAGTCCATCTCCGACCTGATCAAGAATACTGGCTTCATCAACCTGGACTTTGCCGACGTGTCCGCCGTCATGAAGGACGCTGGCATGGCACACATGGGCGTGGGCCGCGCTAATGGCAAGAGCAAGGCAGAGGAAGCTGCCCGCCGGGCCGTTTCCAGCCCCCTGCTGGAGACCTCCATCAATGGCGCGCGCGGCGTCCTGGTGAACGTCACCGGCTCCACCGACGTTGGCCTGGAGGAAGTGGAGATCGCCGCCAACCTGGTCCAGGAGGCTGCCGATCCCAACGCCCTCATCATCTTCGGCGCGACCTTCGACGAGACCCTGGAGGACGAGATCGTGGTCACCGTCATTGCCACCGGCTTTGACGAGAAGATCATGAACAACAAGATGGGCGCTGCCGCCGCTGCCGAGAAGCCCAGCAAGGGCGCGGGCCGCGCAGCTGCCGCGCCTTCCGCTCCTGCCGCCGCAGAGTCCGACGACGACCCCTACAAGGAGATCTTTAAGATCTTCAACCGTGACCGCTGATTCTCGCACTTTCCCGAGAAACGAATCCCCCGCTGGTATCCAGCGGGGGATTTTTGACGATGTCAGAAGACGAAAGGCTCACTCCACGTCCAGGATCACGGTTTCGACCCCGTGACCCATGGCGTAGGTCAGGGTGTTCAGCGTACCTCCCTGGGGCTGGCCGTCGTAGACGGCGATGAGCAGGGAGGAGCGGTCCACCATGTACCGGTTCCGGCGCGCCATGCAGCCGGTGGTGTAGTGGTGCTGGACCATGGTCTCGAAGTCGCAGCGGTCCAGCAGGGCCTCCCGGCGGAGCCGGTCGGCCTCGGGCCAGCGCCTGGCCTGGTCCACGAAGGGGACGGCGGCCTCGACGGTGACCTCCGGATGGAGGTCCCGCAGGGCCAGGACGGCCTCGCAGAAGTAGAGGTCAGAGCCTTGGGCCATGCCGCAGAGGAAGTGACGGAAGCCCTTGTCGTAGGCCTCCTCCACCTCCGTCATGAGCTTGGCCTTCAGAGCCAGGCAGCGGGGATCGGCTTCGTTGTCTCCCCAGGGCAGGCGGCTGGTTCGATGGCCGGAAAAGCAGCAGCTGACGGCGCGGTCCATGGGGCGTCCTCCTTTCGATGCGTTCTCTGAGAAAATCTTATAACGAAGGCGGGGGAAAGTCAACGGAAATCCTGCGGAAGAGATCCGCTGCGCGGTCAATTTTGGGTCTTGCTTTTCCGGCAAAAGGCGCTATAATGAAACTGGACAACGAAATAAAATGTCTTCAGGGCGGGGTGAAAGTCCCCACCGGCGGTACAGTCCGCGAGCGCTTCGTTTTTTCGGAGGCAGCAGACCCGGCGCGATTCCGGGACCGACAGTGACAGTCTGGATGGGAGAAGACGTGCTGCACGCGATCTTTGCGGTGTTATCGCGCAGAGCGGAGGGGGAACGCCTCCTGGCTTTGCGGCTTTTTGGACACCCCCAGTGCGTATGTGAGCACCTGGAAGGCATTGTTTTTTTCGGGTGTTGGACTACGAATTGGGAGTGTTTTTTACTATGAACAAAAAGACCCGTAAACTCACCATCATGGCCATGCTGGTGGCCATCTCCATCGTGCTGGTGTATCTGATCCATTTCCCCATCTTCCCCGCCGCGCCCTTTTTGGAGTATGACCCCGCCGACATTCCCATCCTGGTGGGCACCTTCGCCTTTGGTCCCGCCGCCGGGTTCCTGCTGGCCGTGGTGACTTGCCTCATCCAGGGCCTTACCGTCAGCGCGGGCAGCGGCGCGTATGGCATCATCATGCATCTGATCGCCACCTCCACCATCGTCCTGGTGGCCGGAAATATCTACCGGATCAAGCACACCCGCGGGGGTGCGGCCATCGCGCTGGTCGTCGGCACTATCTGCTGGGGCATCGTCATGCTCATCGCCAACCACTTCATCACCCCTCTGTTTATGGGTGTGCCCGTGGACATGGTGGACGCTATGCTCCTGCCCGTGATCCTGCCCTTCAACCTGATCAAGGCGGGTGTGAACTCCCTGATCACCTTCCTGATCTACAAGACCATTTCCCGCCATATCATCCACAGAGGCGAGGAGGAAATTTGAGAAAGAGGCTGCGCCCAGGGGTGCGGCAAACGCAAATAGAAGGAGGAAGCGACGGAGACCCCTCTCGTCGCTTCTTCCTTTTCTGCCCCTCTGCGCGCCCGGGGGCAGGAGACCATGGAGAAGGGAGGGAGCGGCATGGATCGGCTCATCTTTCACTGTGACCTGAACGCCTTTTACGCCTCGGTGGAGCTGCTGGCGCACCCTGACCTGCGGGACGTTCCCGTGGCGGTGTGCGGAGATCCCAACGCCCGCCACGGCATCATTCTGGCCAAGAATGAACCGGCCAAGGCCCTGGGCGTCAAGACCGCCGAGACCATCTGGCAGGCCAAGCGCAAAGCTCCGGACCTCGTCCTCCTGCCCGCCCACCACGAAAAGTACCGCCACTACTCCAGGCTGGCAGGGGAGATCTACCGCCGGTACACCGACCTGGTGGAGCCCTTCGGCATCGACGAGAGCTGGCTGGACGTCACCGGAACGGTCCACCTCTTTGGGGGCGACCCGGTGGCCCTGGCCCACCGGCTGCGGGAGGAGATCAAGGGCGAGCTGGGCCTGACCATTTCCGTGGGGGTCTCCTTCAACAAGGTCTTTGCCAAGCTGGGCAGCGACTATAGGAAGCCCGATGCGGTGACGGTCATCAGCCGGGAGAACTACCGGAGCCTGGTCTGGCCCCTGCCGGTGAGCGACCTGCTCTTTGTGGGCCGGGCCTCGGCCAGGCTTCTGGCGGCGCATAACATCCACACCATCGGGGAGCTGGCGGCGGCCGACCGGGAGGCGCTGCTTCTCCTGCTGGGCAAGAACGGCGGACAGCTCCACGATTACGCCACCGGGGCGGAGCAAAGCCCCGTCCGTCCGGCGGGGACCGCGCCGCCGCCCAGATCCGTGGGCAACGGCTTGACCTTCCGCCGGGACCTGCTGGGAGAGGAGGAGATCCGGGCGGGGATCCAGATGCTGTCGGAGCGGGTGGCCATGCGCCTGCGCCGCCACGAGATGAAGTGTACCACCGTCCAGGTGGCCGTCCGAAGCCCGGAACTCAAAACCGTGAGCCGACAGAGGGCGACCGATGCCCCCACCAACGTCTCCCGGGAGATCGCGCACTGCGCCATGGATCTCGTCGAGGCCTGCTGGGGGTGGGACTCGCCCGTCCGGGCCATCACCATCACCGCGGGGGGCCTGCTGCCCGAGGAGGCGGTGGGGGAGCAGATGGACCTCTTCGCCCCGGAGGCCTCGGAAAAACGGGAGAAGCAGGAGAAGCTGGAGCGGGCCATGGACGCGCTCCGCGATAAGTACGGGCGGCACGTGATCCGCTTTGCCTCCAACGAGACCAGGGCGGCCCGGGAGATCCGGGGCGACCAGCTGGAGGAGCCGGAGGAGCTGTGAGCCGAAAAGGAGAACGAGATAGATGACGAAAATTTTGATATGGGTCCTCTTCTGGACCTTGATCGCCTTTGCCCTCATGGGCATCGACAAGTGGAAGGCGATCCACCACAAGCGCCGCATCCCGGAAAAGGTCCTCTTTCTCACGGCGGCCCTGGGGGGCAGCGTGGGGTCCATGCTGGGCATGAGCCTCTTCCGCCACAAGACCCTGCACTGGTCCTTTCGCCTCGGAATGCCCGCCATCCTGGTGGCCCAGCTCCTTCTGGCCCTGGCGCTTTCCTGGGGGAGCACCTTTGTCCGCTGAGGAAGGACGGCGGCAAAATGGACAAGAACCGCAGAGAGAACGGGGGATCTTAGCGCAAAGTCACCACTTGACGGAGCGGCAAAAGTGTGCTAAAATGCGAAATTGCGGTGAACTGTAGACGGGCGTAAAAAAGCCCGGAGACGCACCGCCGAGAATCTGCCGAAAGGGAGCGGGACACGCTATGCTGACCAACCTGAAAACAGCAAAAAAAGTGACAGGCGCCAAGCAGGTGACCCGCGCACTGAAGAATGGAAGCGCCCAGCGGGTCTTTCTGGCAGACAACGCTGACCCCCGGGTCACCGAACCCGTGGCCGACCTCTGCCAAGAGCGGGGTGTGGAAATGGTGAGCGTCCCCACCATGAGCGCCTTGGGAGCCGCCTGCGGCATTGCCGTGGGAAGCGCCGTGGCCGCCATTGTGGAATAAATTCGATATTCGCCGTATGAGCAGCTGCTCAAACGGATAGAATATAAATTAAGTTGTATCATTTGAGGAAAGGAGGAACATCCATGCCTACTTTTAATCAGCTGGTTCGTAAGGGCAGAGAACAGGCAACCTATAAGTCCAACTCTCCTGCCATGCAGAAGGGCCTGAACACCCTGAAGAACAAGGAGACCGATCAGCCCTCCCCCCAGAAGAGAGGCGTCTGCACCGCAGTCCGTACTTCTACCCCTAAGAAGCCCAACTCCGCACTGCGTAAGATCGCTCGTGTGCGCCTGACCAACGGCTACGAAGTCACCGCTTACATCCCCGGTGTCGGCCACAACCTGCAGGAGCACTCTGTGGTCATGATCCGTGGCGGCCGTGTTAAGGACCTGCCTGGCGTTCGTTACCACATCATCCGCGGCAGCCTGGACACCCAGGGCGTGAACGGCCGTATGCAGGCCCGTTCCAAGTACGGCGCCAAGAGACCCAAGGCCGGCAAGAAGTAATTTCTGCTGACCACACCTATTTTGACGTATTTTTGCGCTCAAGCGCAAAGCAATGGCTTTGCCGCGAGTCGCTTAACCATAGAAACCGTACACTGTACCGTTTTGGGTAAGCTCTCAAGGCAGGCACCGGACAAGTGGCACCTTGTCCGACACGGAAGGTCCCAGCGACCTTTCGAGTACCTATGAAATCATTATTTTGTGAAGGAGGGAAGCAAAGTGCCCAGAAGAGGAAACGTACCCAAGCGGGAAGTGTTGCCCGATCCCATGTACCGTTCCGTACTGGTTACTAAGCTGATCAACAGCATCATGCTGGACGGCAAGAAGGGCGTAGCACAGAAGGTTGTCTACGGCGCCTTTGATATTGTCAAGGAGCAGACCGACAAGGACCCCCTGGAAGTGTTCAACGCTGCCATGGAGAATGTCATGCCTTCTCTGGAGGTCAAGGCACGCCGTGTTGGCGGCGCAACCTATCAGGTCCCCATGGAAGTCCGCCCCGAGCGTCGTCAGACCCTGGCCCTGCGCTGGCTGACCGCATACTCCCGTAAGCGCAGCGAGAGAACTATGAAGGAACGCCTGGCAGGCGAGCTGATGGATGCAGCGAATAACCTGGGTAGCGCCGTGAAGAAGCGTGAAGAGATGCACAAGAACGCTGAGGCGAACAAGGCATTCGCGCACTTCCGTTGGTAACCTGGAGGTAAGAGAATGGCACGTAAAGTTACCCTGGAAAACACCAGAAACATCGGCATCATGGCTCACATCGATGCCGGTAAGACCACCACCACCGAACGTATCCTGTACTACACCGGCGTCAACTACAAGCTGGGTGAGACCCATGATGGTACCGCCACCATGGACTGGATGGCACAGGAGCAGGAGCGTGGTATCACCATCACCTCCGCAGCAACCACCTGCTACTGGAACGGCACCGCCGGTCAGTTCCCCCAGACCCGTATCAACATCATTGATACCCCCGGTCACGTGGACTTCACCGTTGAGGTCGAGCGTTCCCTGCGCGTGCTGGACGGTTCCGTTACCGTCATGTGCGCCAAGGGCGGCGTGGAGCCCCAGTCTGAGACTGTGTGGCGTCAGGCCGACCACTACAAGGTCCCCCGCATGATCTACGTCAACAAGATGGACATCATGGGCGCGGACTTCTACAATGTTCTGAATATGATCCACGACCGTTTGAAGTGTAACGCCGTGCCCATTCAGCTGCCCATCGGCAAGGAAGAGACCTTTAGGGGCATCATCGACCTGGTGGAGATGAAGGCCGACGTATACTATGACAACGTGGGTAAGGATATCCGCGAGGAGCCCATCCCCGAGGATATGATGGAGCTGGCGCAGGAGTATCGCACCAAGCTGATCGACGCTTGCGCCGACTTGGACGAGGAACTGATGATGCTGGCTCTGGAGGAAGAGGAGATCCCCACCAGCATGATCCGCGCTGCTCTGCGTAAGGGCACCCTGGACAACCTGATCGTTCCCGTCACCTGCGGTACTTCCTACCGCAACAAGGGCGTTCAGAAGCTGCTGGATGCCATCGTGGATTACATGCCCTCTCCTCTGGACATCCCCGCCATCAAGGGCGTGAACCCCGACACCGAGGAAGAGGACGAGCGTCCCGCAGACGACAACGCTCCCTTCTCCGCCCTGGCATTCAAGATCGCGGCTGACCCCTACGTGGGCCGTCTGTCCTTCATCCGCGTCTATTCCGGCGCGCTGAACACCGGTACCGCCGTTTTGAACTCCACCAAGAAGCAGAAAGAGCGTATCGGCCGCATCCTGCAGATGCACGCTAACCACCGCGAAGACATCGAGACCGTCTATTCCGGTGATATTGCCGCCGTCGTGGGTCTGAAGCACTCCACCACCGGCGATACCCTGTGCGACGACAAGGCTCCCATCATCCTGGAGTCCATGGAGTTCCCCGAACCCGTTATCCGCGTCGCCATCGAGCCCAAGACCAAGGCTGGCCAGGAGAAGATGGGCGTTGCCCTGATGAAGCTGGCCGAAGAGGACCCCACCTTCAAGACCTACACGGACGAGGAGACCGGTCAGACCATCATCGCCGGCATGGGCGAGCTCCATCTGGAGATCATTGTCGATCGTCTGCTGCGTGAGTACAAGGTCGAGGCAAACGTGGGCGCACCTCAGGTCGCTTACAAGGAAACCGTCAAGAAGACCGTTGAGCAGGACACCAAGTACGCTCGTCAGTCCGGCGGTAAGGGCCAGTACGGTCACTGTAAGATCCGTCTGGAGCCCAACGAGTCCGGCAAGGGCTATGAGTTCGTCAACGAGATCGTGGGCGGCGCCATCCCCAAGGAATACATTCCTGCTGTCGATGCCGGTATTCAGGGCGCGATGCAGGCGGGTATCCTGGCTGGCTACCCCGTGGTCGATGTCAAGGTCGTTCTGTACGATGGCTCCTATCACGAGGTTGACTCCTCTGAAATGGCATTCAAGATCGCCGGTTCCATGGCCTTCAAGGAAGCCTGCCGCAAGGCAAACCCCTGCCTGCTGGAGCCCATCATGAAGGTTTCCGTCATCGTTCCCGAGGACTACATGGGCGACGTCATTGGCGACCTGAACTCCCGCCGTGGTCAGATCCAGGGCATGGAGGCTCGTCCCGGCGCCCAGCAGATCGACGCACTGGTGCCTCTGTCCGAGATGTTCGGCTACGCCACCGACCTGCGCAGCCGCACCCAGGGCCGCGGCCAGTACTCCATGGAGCCCCACAGCTATGTGGAGATCCCCAAGTCCATCACCGACAAGATCGTCGAGAAGCGCAACGGCGCAAATCAGGGCTGATTTTCATCGTTTTTCGCTGGAAATTTCAGCAATTACCCGTTGTAATTTCGCAACTTATCTTGTACAATAAGATTGCAACAAATCTCACACAGTAAAATTCATCTTTTTACCTGTATTTTGAGGAGGATTATCAATCATGGCCAAGCAGAAGTTTGAAAGAACTAAGCCCCACGTAAACATTGGTACCATCGGTCACGTTGACCATGGTAAGACCACCCTGACCGCTGCTATCACCAAGTTCCTGGCAATGCAGGGCAAGGCTGAGATGCAGGACTACTCCGCAATCGACAAGGCTCCCGAGGAGCGCGAGCGCGGCATCACCATCAACACCGCTCACGTTGAGTACGAGACCGACGTTCGTCACTATGCTCACGTTGACTGCCCCGGCCACGCCGACTACATCAAGAACATGATCACCGGTGCTGCTCAGATGGACGGCGCTATCCTGGTCATCGCTGCTACCGACGGCCCCATGGCTCAGACCCGTGAGCACATCCTGCTGGCTCGTCAGGTCGGCGTGCCCGCCATCGTTGTCTTCCTGAACAAGGTTGACCTGCTGGACGACGAGGAGCTGCTGGAGCTGGTCGAGATGGAAGTCCGCGAGCTGCTGTCCGACTACGAGTTCCCCGGCGACGACCTGCCCGTCATCAAGGGTTCCGCCCTGCTGGCTCTGACCTGCGAGTCCACCGATCCCACCCACCCCGACTATGCTTGCATCAAGGAGCTGATGGATGCGGTTGACTCCTACATCCCCACTCCCGACCGTAAGGCTGACCTGCCCTTCCTGATGCCCGTCGAGGACGTCTTCACCATCACCGGCCGTGGCACCGTTGCTACCGGTCGTGTCGAGCGTGGCCAGATCAACATGGGCGACGCTGTCGAGATCGTCGGCCTGAACGACGAGCCCAAGAAGTCCGTCATCACCGGCATCGAGATGTTCCGCAAGCTGCTGGACTATGCAGAAGCCGGCGACAACGTTGGTACCCTGCTGCGTGGCGTGGACAAGAAGGAGATCGAGCGCGGCCAGGTTCTGGCTAAGCCCGGTTCCATCAAGCCCCTGACCAAGTTCTCCGGCCAGGTTTACGTCCTGTCCAAGGACGAAGGCGGCCGTCACACCCCCTTCTTCAACAACTATCGTCCTCAGTTCTACTTCCGTACCACCGACGTTACCGGCGTCATCTCCCTGCCCGAGGGCGTTGAGATGTGCATGCCCGGCGACAACGTCGTGATGAACGTTGAGCTGATCACTCCCATCGCTATCGAAGTTGGTCTGCGTTTCGCTATCCGTGAGGGTGGCCGTACCGTTGGTTCCGGCGTCGTTACCTCTATCGAGGAGTAATTCTCACCCAGATCATTGGATCATCAAAAGGGCAGAGCCATGGCTCTGCCCTTTTTTCGTTAACAGGAGGATCGTATGAGCGAAATTGATACCGAAACCTTGGGCGAAAGCGTGGACCAGGGCGTGAAGCACCTGATGCAGGGCGGCTGGAGCGATGCCCTGAAGACCATCCTCTTCGCCCTGCTCGTCCTGCTGATCTGTCTCATCGTCAAGCGGGTGGTCCTGCGCGTGCTGGATCGCGGGCTGGACAGAGGCCATATGGACCGCAGCTTCCATGGCTTCATTCGCTCCGGCCTGAACGTGGTGCTCTGGTTTATCACCATCATGATCGTGGCCGAGATGCTGGGCATCAACGCCACCTCGCTGCTGGCCCTGGTGAGCATTGCCGGGTTGGCCATCTCGCTCTCCGTCCAGGACACGCTATCCAACCTGGCCGGGGGTCTGACCATCCTGGCCACCCACCCCTTCAAGGTGGGCGATTACGTGGTGATCGGCTCGACCGCCGGGACCATCCAGGAGATCGGCATGGTCTACACCAAGCTGACCACGCCGGATAATCGCCGCATTGTGGTGCCCAACAGCGTCGTAGCCGACGCAGAGGTGACCAATTACACCACGGAGCCGCTGCGCCGGGTGGACCTGGTGATCTGCGCTTCCTACGAAGCGCCGGTGGAGCTGGTGAAGAAGACCTTGCAGGGGATCCTGTATTCCCACGAGAAGGTCCTCATGGACCCGCCGCCCTTCGCACGGCTGAACAAGCATGGGGACAGCGCTCTGGAGTACGCGGTCCGCGCCTGGTGCGAGAACGCCGACTACTGGGACGTCTACCACGACCTGCTGGAGCAGATCGCGGAGACCTTCGACCGGGAGGGGATCTCCATCCCCTATCCCCAGATGGAAGTCTCCATCAAAAAGTGAAGCGGGGCCGCTGCGTCATGGCGCAGCGGCCCGTTCTTCGTTAGGAGGGGTCGATCTTTACCGGGTAGAGCAGGCTCTGGGTGAAACCGTCTCCCTGGTTGCAGTAGATCTCGCCGCCGATGACGGCTTTCTTGTGGACCAGCAGGGTGGCCCAGATGTTTTCCCGGAGGCCGGGATAGTTTTTCACCTGGTATGTGTAGCGCTTCACGGTCTTCCCCGTGTAATGGCGCAGGTCAAAGCCCAGCTCGGCCTGGAGGGTCAGGTAATCGTCATAGGAGGCGTCGAAGACCTCCGGGATCAGGACGTCCTCCACTGCGGCAGGCTCCTCGCCTACGATCCATCCCAGGGCCTGGAGGTAGGCAATCCGGTCTTCGTTGGAGCGGATGCCGGTGGGGTCCGGCAGGGTCTGGGCGGGGGCCACGACGGCCTGAATGTCCTGCGCCAGGAAGGTACCGGCGCCCACCACGAGCAGGGTCAGAGCCAACAGAAGGGCGCTGGCAGCCAGCCTGCCCCGGTGGACCGTTTTGGTGATGATGAACATGGAATGCAGCTCCTCTCGTGCGCATCGCCGTCGAGCCTCCGGGGAGGGGCAGCGGCGGAATTCTTCTCCTTAGAGTATGTCCTCCCGGGAGAATTTATGATATGATAAGATAGACGCAACGCGCCGCAAGGGCAGAAGGAACGGAGGAGAAGAGGATGGAACGATTGGACAAGATCCTGGCCGCCACGGGAAAGTGGTCCCGCAAGGAGGCCAAGGCCCTCATCAAGAGCGGCCGGGTCAAGGTGGAGGGGAAGCTTCCCGGCGGACCGGAGGACAAGCTTCCCGCGGGTGCCTTGGTCACGGTGGACGGACACCCCATTTTCACGGACAAATATGTTTACCTCATGCTCCACAAGCCCGCAGGGGTCATTTCCTCCACGGAGGACCCCAGGGAGGAGACCGTGCTGCACCTGCTGCCCAAGGAGCTGCGGCGGATCGGCCTGTTTCCCGTGGGGCGGCTGGACAAGGACACCGAGGGGCTTCTGCTGCTGACCAACGACGGCCCCCTGGCCCATCAGCTGCTGTCCCCGGGCAAGCACGTGGACAAGGTGTACTACGTGGAGGTGGACGGCGCGCTGGAGCCGGAGGACGTCCAGGCATTCCAGGCAGGCCTGACCCTGCAAGACGGAACAAAGTGCCTCCCGGCGGAGTTGGAACTGCTGCCCCAGCGGGATCGGGGCTTGGTCACGCTGCGGGAGGGAAAATACCACCAGGTCAAGCGGATGTTGGCTTCCCGGGGGAAGCCCGTGGTGTATTTAAAGCGCCTGTCCATGGGTCCGCTGGCGCTGGATCGGGCCCTTCCTGCGGGGTGCTGGCGGATGCTTACGCCGGAGGAAAAGGTGTTTTTGGGACGCTAAAGGAAATGTTTTCGGCGTTTTCCACAAAAATTCACGAAAACCCTATTGAAATCCAACGGAGGAAACGGTATAATATAGCCTACCAAAAAATGCAGTTTCCATTTGATTGCTCAGGGTTTCTGGGTTTGAGAGAAAGATAGAGGAGGAGAAGACATGTCCAGCAGAGTATTTCAAAGCATTGTGCTCCAAATGAAGGAGTGCACGGACCGAGTCATCGGCGTCGTGGACGACCAGGGGACCGTGGTGTCCTGCAATCAGCTGACCTGGATCGGAGAAAAGTGGGAAGGCGCCGCTTCCGCCCTGAATGTGAATGAGTCGGCTGTCATCATCTATGGGGATAAGACCTTTAAGCCCCTGTCCAGCCGCGGCTCCCACTTTGACTACGCGGCCTTCGTCCAGGGCAGCGACGAGCAGGCCAAGCTCATCTGCTCCATGGTCACCGTGGCGCTCAACAGCGCCAAGACCTATTACGAGGAGAAGCATGACAAGACGGCCTTTGTCAAGAGCATCATTTCCGACAACATCCTTCTGGGCGACATCTATGTCCGCGCCAAGGAGCTTCACTTTGCCTCCGAGGTCCAGCGGGCCGTCTTCCTGGTCCGCCAGGTGGGCTCCGCCGAGATCGCCGCTGTGGACGTGGTCCAGAACATGTTCTCCGACAGCCAGGAGGACTTTGTGATCTCCATCAACGAGACCGACATCGCTGTGATCAAGATGCTCAGCGAGGGCGGGGACAGCAAGGAGATCTACAAGATCGCCAAGAGCATCGAGGACACCCTGACCCAGACGCTGAAGATCAAGGTCACCATCGGCATCGGCACCGTGGTGGGCCATATCCGCGACCTGGCCAGAGCCTACAAGGAGGCCGGTGTGGCCATCGACGTGGGCAAGGTCTTTGAAAATGAAAAGACCATCATCAACTATGAAAATCTGGGCATCGGCCGCCTGATCTATCAGCTGCCCACCGTCATGTGCGGGATGTTCCTCCAGGAAGTCTTCAAGAAGAACCCCATTGACGCCCTGGACCAGGAGACCCTGTTCACCATCAACAAGTTCTTTGAGAATAACCTGAACGTCTCCGAAACTGCGCGTAAGCTCTTCGTCCACCGGAACACCCTGGTGTACCGCCTGGAGAAGATCAAGAAACTGACCGGGCTGGACCTGCGGGAGTTCGACGACGCCATCACCTTCAAGGTCGCTTTGATGGTCAAGAAGTATCTGGTGTCCCGGGGCATCGAGTCCTGAGAACCCCCAAAGCAGGTCCTCCGGTATTGAAAGAGGAGTGTTACATTGATTCGTCTGAAAGATATCTACAAAGAGTATGAGAACGGGACCAAGGCCCTGAAGGGGGTCAGCCTACAGATCGACGACGGCGACTTCGTCTTTCTGGTTGGCCCTTCCGGCTCCGGGAAATCCACCATCATCAAGCTTATCACCGGAGAGATCCAGGCCACGGACGGCCGTCTGATGGTCAACGGCTTCAACATGAACGACATCACGGAGAAGCAGATCCCCCTCCTGCGCCGTACTCTGGGCGTGGTTTTCCAGGACTTCCGCCTCATTGATAAGAAGACCGTCAACGAGAACCTGGAGGTGGCCATGCGCGCGGTGGGCGCCACCACCCGGGAGATCCAGCGCCGCATCCCCTATATCCTGGGCCTGGTGGGCCTGAGCGACAAGGGCAAGCAGTATCCCACCCAGCTCTCCGGCGGCGAGCAGCAGCGAGTCGCCATCGCCCGGGCGCTGGCCAACAACCCCAGCGTCATCATCGCCGACGAGCCCACGGGCAACCTGGACCCGGCCCGTTCCCTGGAGATCATGTCTCTGCTGGAGAAGATCAACAACATGGGCACCACCATCCTGGTGGTCACCCACGAGCGGGAGCTGGTCAACCGCTTCGGCAAGCGCGTCGTCGCCATCGAGAGCGGCAGGATCATCAGTGACGGATCGGGGGGGTATTACGGCAATGTTCGTTAATCTTTGGTATCACGTGAAGGAAGGCGTCCGCAGTATCTTCACCCACGGGCTCATGTCCTTTGCGTCCGTGTGCATGATCGTGGCCTGCCTTCTCATTATGGGCTCCTTCTCCCTGGTGGCTGTGAACATCAACGGGATGCTCGGCCAGCTGGAGGATGAGAACGAATTTCTGGCCTATGTGGATGACTCGCTGGACAGCGAGCAGGCCAAGAGCCTCCAGGCCAAGCTGGCGAAGATCCCCAACGTCTCCTCTGCCACTTACATCAGCAAGGAAGAGGCGCTAGAGGAGTTCAAGGCCGAGCAGGGCTATTCGGAGCTCTTTAGCGACATCCCCTCCGAGACCCTGCGGGATCGCTACAGCGTCCATGTGGATGACATCCAGAAGATGTCCGACACGGTGGCAGAGGTGCGGGGCGTGGACGGCATTGCGGAGGTCCGGGCGGCCATGGAGATCGCCGAGGGCTTCGTCATGCTACGCAACGTGGCTTCCGCCATTGCCGTCATCCTGGTGGCCATGTTGGTGCTGATCTCCGTGTTCATCATCGCCAACACCATCAAGCTGGCGACCTTCACCCGGAGGGAGGAGATCGCCATCATGAAGATGTGCGGCGCCTCCAACTGGTTTATCCGCTGGCCCTTCCTGGTGGAGGGTCTCGTCCTGGGCATCTGCGGCGGCCTGGTCGCCTATGTGGCCCAGTGGGGCGTGTACGGCCTCATTGGCAAGGCCATGACCGAGAGCGGCATTCTGGATGTGATCACCATGATCCCCTTCCAGAACCTCAACGCCATGCTTCTGACGGTCTTCCTGCTGGTGGGCTTTGTCATTGGCGGCGGCGGTTCGGCCCTGGCCATCCGTAAATTCCTAAAGGTGTAAGAGGAGGAAGCCATGAGCAAGAAGAAAAGTTGGGACGGGCAGCGCTTTCAGAAGCGGTTCGCGGCTGTGATCGCCGTGGTGCTGTGCCTGTCTCTGGTGCTCTCCCTGGTGGCCGGTCTGTTGGTATACTGACCGAGGAGATCGAACAAAGAGAAACCCAAAAAGCGGCCGGCAGCTCGGCCGCTTTTTTTGTGGGTGCGGCAGGCCGGGATGAAATGCCCTGGAGCTTGCGCCCCCTTGCGCGGCCGCGCAGTCCCAGAAGGAGGGGACCCTGGATGGATGTAGAAAAGAAAAACCCGAAAAAGATGATCTCCCGGACGAAGGCCGTCGTGGCCTGCGTCCTCTGCCTGCTCCTCGGCGGGGCTGCGGCCCTGGGCGGGGTTTGGGCGGCGCTGGGGAGCGACGGACTCACCCTGTTGCAGGCCAATCGGCTGATCACGGGGCGGTTCGTGGGAGACTATGACGAGACTGCCCACCGGGAGGCCACACTGGAAGCCATGGTGGACTCCCTGGGCGATCGGTGGTCCTACTACCTGACGCCCCAGGAGTACCAGCAGGTGAGGGACACCCGAAGTAACTCCTACGTGGGCGTCGGGATCACCGTGAGCCGGGATGACCCCGACGGGCTGCGTATCCTGGCGGTCACACAGGACGGACCCGCGCAGGAGGCCGGCCTGGTGGCCGGAGAGATCATCCGGGCCGTGGACGGGACGGCAGTCACCGAGGAGACCCGGGAGGACTGCGTCACCGCCATCAAGGGAGCCGAAGGCACCACGGTCAGCCTGGAGGTAGAGGGGCTCGACGGCCAGTGCCGCACCGTGGAAGTGAAGCGCCGAATGGTCCAGGGCGTCACCGCCACCTGGAAGCTGGTGGCGGACAAGGTGGGCCTCATCACCATCCAGAATTTCTACGCCGGCACCGCGGACCTGGTCCGTCAGGGTGTGGAGGAACTCACCGACCAGGGGGCCAAGGCCCTGGTGCTGGATGTGCGCAACAATCCCGGCGGCTACGTGACGGAGCTCACGGAGATCCTGGACCTGTTGCTGCCGGAGGGAGATATCTTCATCAGCCGCAGCTATGACGGCAAGGAGAAGGTCTATACCTCCGACGCGGCCTGCGTGGACCTGCCGCTGGCGGTGCTGGTGAATGGGGAGAGCTACAGCGCGGCAGAATTTCTGGCGGCCCAGCTCCGGGAGTCCGCCGGGGCTGTGGTGGCGGGGACCCACACCTGCGGCAAGGGCTACTCCCAAATGCTCTATCGCCTCTATGACGGCAGCGCCATCGGCCTGTCCACCGCCCGCTACTACACCGGCGGCGGAGAATCCCTCATCGGGGTCGGGTTGCAGCCTGACCCGGCGGTGGAGCTCACCGAGCAGGCCAAGGCCAAGCTCCTGGTGGGTGCGCTGCCCTATGAGGAGGATCTCCAGCTCCAGGCGGCCATTCGGGCCTTGGACCTGGGAGAATGACCCGTGGGACAGTCTTGGGACAGACTCTCGACCCGAACTGACGGTATCCCCTTGACAGACCGGAACAAACTACCTATAATACTTAAACATATAAACTGCTTTTTATATTATAATGTATCATTATGTCCATTTAGAAAGGGACGGCGTGATACCATGCACTATCGAATCATCAGAAAGATCGAGGTATATGATCCATGGCAAAGGAATATAGACTCAGCGCAGAGCGCCTGGAAGAGCTGAAGCAGGAACTGAATTACCTGAAGACCGTTCGCGAGAAGGAAGTGGCCGAGCTCATCAAGGAAGCCCGCTCTTTCGGCGACCTGTCTGAGAACAGCGAATACGACGAGGCGAAAAACGAGCAGGGCAAGCTCTACTCCCGCATTGCCGAGTTGGAGGAGATCCTGTCCAACTACACCATCATCGAGGAGGCCGAGCACCTGGACGCGGTCCACGTGGGCAACACCGTGGTGGTGGAAGACGTGGAATTTGGCGAGGAAGAGACCTACGCCATCGTGGGCTCCCAGGAGGCCGACCCCATGAATGGCCGCATCTCCGAGGAATCCCCCTTCGGCCGCGCCCTGATGGGCAAGCAGGCCGGCGACGAGGTGGTGGTGGAGGCCCCCGCGGGCAACATCCGGTACAAGGTCGTAGCCATTCAGAGATAAAGAGAGAAGGAGCGGAACATCATGGCTGAACACAACAAGAAGGAACCTGTCCAGGAGCAGGAACAGGACCTGTCCCAGATCCTCAAGGTTCGCAGAGACAAGCTGAAGACCCTGCAGGAAGCAGGCAAGGACCCCTTTGAGCAGACCAAATTCGTGGTCTCTCACCACACCCAGGAGATCAAGGACAACTTCGACGCCATGGAGGGCCAGGAAGTCACCGTGGCCGGTCGTCTCATGTCCAAGCGCGGCATGGGCAAGGTGAGCTTTTGCGACATGCAGGACAAGACCGGCCGCATCCAGATCTATGCCCGCCGGGACGAGATGGACGAGGCGGTCTACAGCGACTTCAAGAAGTACGACATCGGCGATATCGTGGGCGTGGTCGGCGAGGTCTTCCGCACCCAGCGGGGCGAGATGAGCGTCCGCTGCAAGACCGTGACCCTGCTGTCCAAGTCTCTGCGCCCCCTGCCCGAGAAGTTCCACGGCCTTACCGACAAGGAGCTGCGCTATCGTCAGCGCTATGTGGACCTGATCGTGAACCCCGATTCCCGCAAAAACTTCGAGATCCGCAGCAAGCTGGTGAGCTATCTGCGGTCCTTCCTGGACGGCCGGGGCTACATGGAGGTGGAGACCCCCGTTCTGAACACCATCTCCGGCGGCGCGACGGCCCGTCCCTTCATCACCCACCACAACACCCTGGATCTGGACATGTACATGCGCATCGCCACCGAGCTGCACCTGAAGCGGCTCATCGTCGGCGGCCTGGAGCGCGTCTATGAGATCGGCCGCATCTTCCGCAACGAGGGCATGGACACCAAGCACAACCCCGAGTTCACCACCGTGGAGCTGTACCAGGCCTATGCCGACTTCAACGACATGATGGACCTGTTCGAGGACTTCCTCTCCGGCGCGGCCATGGACATCCTGGGCACCTACGACGTGACTTGGCAGGGCGAGAACATCAGCCTGGCCCCCGGCTTCCGCCGCCTGACCATGGCTGAGGCCGTCAAGGAATACTTGGGCGTGGACTTTATGGCCATCGAGGGCGACGAGGCAGCTGTGGCCGCCGCCAAGCGCGTGGGCGTGGACATGGACGGCGTGGAGCCCACCTGGGGCCATGCCCTCTATGAGTGCTTTGACCAGAAGGTGGAGGAGAAGCTCATCCAGCCCACCTTCATCACCATGCATCCCGTGGACGTGTCGCCCCTGGCCAAGCGTTCCGCGCAGGATCACCGCCTCACCGAGCGCTTTGAGCTCTTCATCTGCCGCAGCGAGATGGGCAACGCCTTCTCCGAGCTGAACGACCCCATCGACCAGAAGGAGCGGTTCCAGAAGCAGGTGGAGATGCGCGCCAAGGGCGACGAAGAGGCCGGCATGATGGACGACGACTACATCAACGCCCTGGAATACGGTCTGCCCCCCACGGGCGGCCTGGGCATCGGTATCGACCGCTGCGTCATGCTGCTCACCGGCGCGGACTCCATCCGCGACGTGATCCTCTTCCCGACCATGAAGCCTATCGACTAAATATGGAGCGACAGCATACCGTCAGCTTGCCTGTCGGTATGCTGTTGTGCAGTTTACCGGACAGCGGGAGGCGCTGACATTGACGAGACAGCTCTGGAAAGAAAAAAACGCGGCCTGGGGCGCGCACCGGGGGATGAACGCCACCCGCCTGACCGCCCTGTCCTTCGGGGTGGTCATCCTCTCGGGGACCTTGCTTCTCCTGCTGCCGTGGATGTCCCGGAGCGGAGAGAGCGCCGGGCTGCTGGTCAGCCTCTTCACCGCCACCTCCGCCACCTGCGTCACCGGCCTGGCCCTGACGGACACCCTGTCCCAGTGGTCCCTGGCGGGGCAGGCGGTGATCCTGTGCATGATCCAGCTGGGCGGTCTGGGGTTCATGACGGTCTACACCCTGCTGCTCACCTTCTTCCGCCGGGAGATCCTTCTCTCCCAGCGCCTGATGCTGGCCTCCTCCCTGGGGCTTCAGGGCACCGGTGGGGTGGTGCGGCTGGTCCGCCACGCCCTGCTGGGCACGGCCATCCTGGAGGGGGCGGGAGCGCTGATCCTGTCCTGCTTCTTTGTGCCCAGGTTCGGCCTGCTCCGGGGGATCTGGCACGCCGTCTTCCATTCGGTCTCCGCCTTCTGCAATGCGGGCTTTGACCTCATGGGCCCCCAGGGCGGCAATCTCGCCGTCCTCGCGGACCGGCCGGTGGTCCTGGCGGTCCACGGGGCGCTGGTCGTCTTGGGCGGTCTGGGCTTTTTCGTCTGGGAGGATATCTACCGCCAGCGGCAGTGGAAAAAATTCTCGCTCTACACCCGGATGGTCCTGGAGATGACGGCCTTTCTCATCCTGGCGGGCTGGCTCTACTTCCTGCTGGCAGAGTGGGGCAATCCGGCCACCCTGGGACGGATGGCGGCGGGCGACAAGGTCGTCAACGCCCTCTTCCAGTCGGTGACCCTGCGGACGGCGGGCTTTTCCAGCTTCCCCCAGGGCGGCCTGCGGGAGAGTTCCCAGGTGATGTGCCTGCTGCTCATGTTCATCGGCGGCAGCAGCGGCTCCACCGCCGGGGGCGTGAAGACCGTCACCGTCCTGGCGCTGGCTGCCGCGCTGCGGAGTGCCCTCCGGGGACGGCAGACGGTCACCTTCCGGGGGCGGACCATCCCCGCGCGGCAGGTGTTCAACGCCTTTGCGCTGACCATCACGGTGCTGGTCACGGCGCTTTTCTGCGCCATGGCCATTTCCCTGTGGGAAGGGGCTTCCTTCCTTTCCGTCCTCTACGAGGTGACCTCCGCCGTGGGGACCGTCGGCCTGAGCACGGGCCTGACCGGGAGCCTGTCGGCAGGCAGCTGTCTGCTGATCATCGCCCTCATGTACCTGGGGCGGGTGGGCATCCTCTCCTTCTCCCTGGCCTTCATGATCCCCAAGGGCGGGGGAGACAAGCTGCGCTATCCCACCTGCGACGTTATGATCGGGTAACGGGCCCTGTGGCCGTTCGGTCGAACCGTATGATACAAGGAGGGTTTCTATGGAGACATTTGTGGTCATCGGCCTGGGTCGCTTCGGATCGGCTGTGGCCGAGGAGCTGTGCGCCCTGGGCCACCAGGTCCTGGCCATCGACACCGATGAAAAGGCCGTCCAGCAGATGGCCGACAAGGTCACCCAGGCGGTGGTGGGAGACTGCCAGGACCCGGAGACCCTGGAAATGCTGGGGGTCAAGAACATGGATGGGGCGGTGGTGGCCTTCAGCAATGACATCGGGACCAGCGTCCTCATCACCCTGAACCTGAAGGAGCTGGGCATTCCCCGCATCATCTGCAAGGCCCGCAACCACAGCCACCGGGAGGTCCTTCGCCGGATCGGCGCGGACCAGGTGGTCTTTCCCGAACTGGAGAGCGGCCGAAACCTGGCCCGGACGCTGGCCAACCGGGAGATCCTCAACTACATCGAGCTCACCGAGCAGTATGGCATCGTGAAGCTGAAGGTCCCCGCCCGCTGGGTGGGGAAGACCCTGCGGGACCTGAACGTCCGGGCCAACTACCAGGTGAACATCATCGCGATCCAGAGTGGAGACGAGGCCGTTCAGCCGGTCCCCTCGCCGGACTATCCCTTCCGGGCGGAAGATATGATCTTCACGCTGGGCGACAACAAAAGCAATGAGCGCATCCTCGCGCTGGAGTGACCATGGAGAAAATCACAAGTCGAACCAATCCCCTCATGACCCACATCCGCAAGCTGGCGGGGGACCGAAAGTACCGCCGAACCAGCGGGCAAATGGTCTGTGAGGGCCCCAAAATGCTGGCCGAGGCCCTGAAATGGGGGGCCAAGGTGGAGGTCCTGGTGTGTGCCGAGGGCTATCCACTCCCTGCGGACCTGCCCAAAGACGCGCGTCTGGTGGAGGTCCCCGCCGACCTGCTCAAGTCGGTGGCCCCGACGGAGACCCCGCAGAAGGTCCTCTTCCTCTGCGCCCTGCCCGCCAGAGGACTGCCGCAAGCGCTGTCCGGCGGACGCTATCTGGTCCTGGACGGGCTTCAGGACCCGGGCAACGTGGGGACTCTGTGGCGGACAGCTGACGCCTTCGGGGCCGACGGGCTGTTTCTGCTGCCCGGCTGCGCCGATCCCTGGAGCCCCAAGACCGTGCGGGCCACCATGGGGGCCTGCTTCCGCCTGCCTGTGTGGGAGGGGGACCTGGGGGCTTTGGCGGACCTGCTGGACCGCCACGACCTGCCCCTGTACGCCACCGCGCTGCGGGAGGACACGGAGGATGTCCGGGCGCTGGACCTGACCCGCTCCGCCGTCGTCATCGGCAGCGAGGGGAAGGGCGTCTCCCAGGCGGTGCTGGACCGAAGCGCCAAGACGATCAAGATCCCCATGACTGACCGGTGCGAGTCCCTCAATGCGGCGGCCGCCGGTACGGTGGTCCTGTGGCAGATGTGCCAGGGGACGGATCTTTAAAGAGCGAACAAGGAGAGGGCGACTATGAGTACCGTAAGACACTGGCTCTGGCTGAGTACCCGGGGAAAGAACCCGGAGCGGTATGCTGCCCGCATCCTGGCCCACTTCGGGAGCCCGGAGGGGGCCTACCACGCCGATCGGGAGGCCTACGACCGGATCGAGGACCTGCCGGAGAAGGTGAAGCAAACGCTGTCGGACAAGAGCCTGGCAGAGGTGGACAAGATCTTGCAGGACTGCCAGCGGCTGGGCATCCGCATCCTGACCATCCAGGACGCGGAGTATCCCGAGCGGCTGCGGCAGATCCAGGAGCCGCCCTGCGTGCTCTATGTGAAGGGCAGACTGCCCAGCCTGGACGACGAGGCGGCGGTGGCCATCGTGGGCGCGCGGAACGCCAGCCCCTACGGCATCATGGCCGCCCGGAAGCTGGGCCTGGACCTGGCCCGCCAGGGTGCGCTGGTGGTCAGCGGCTCCGCCCGAGGCGTTGACTCTGCGGCCTTGGAGGGCGCCCTCAAGGGCGGCGGCAAGGTCATTTCCGTCCTGGGCAACGGGATCGACGTGATCTATCCCGCCGGGAACCAGACGCTCTACGAAGACGTGGCGGCCCAGGGGGCGCTGATCTCCGAGTATCCCCCGGGGACGGAACCCAAGGGGAGCCACTTCCCGCTGCGAAACCGTATCCTGGCCGGACTGAGCCTGGGTGTGGTGGTCGTAGAGGGGACGGAGACCAGCGGGTCCCTCATCACCGCCCGGTGGGCGCTGGAGGAGAACCGAGACGTCTTTGCGGTGCCGGGCAATATCGACGCGCCCCTCTCCCGGGGGCCGAACGGCCTCATCCGCAAGAACGAAGCCAAGCTGATCCTGGACGCCTGGGACATTTTGGAGGACTATGAATTCCTCTACCCGGCGAAACTTCACCCCAAGGGGGAACTGCCCAAGCAGGCCCAGACGGCCCGGCTGGGGAAGGTGGACGCGCCGTCCCAACCGGCGGAGAGACCGGAAGAGGACCCCGAAAGGGAAGAGGCGGCGGAGGAGGAGGCATCCGCGCTCGTTGTGGATCTGCGGAAGGACCCGGAGGCCTTCACCGACGACGAGGCCGACCTCATCCGCGCCCTGCAAGGCGGGGAGACCCGCACGGCTGACGACCTGGTGGAGAGCACCGGCATCCCCGCCCGGCGGGTGATGTCCGCCCTGACCATGCTCCAGGTCCGGCAGCTGGTGAGCCAGGAACCGGGCAAGCGCTTTTCCACCCCGGTCCAATTGAAAGAGTAAACGACATCCCTTTGGATGAAATCATACATTGAACAGGAAGAAACACGGAGGTTGCAACGTGGCAAAAACGAATCTGGTGATCGTAGAGTCACCGGCCAAGGCAAAGACCATCGGAAAATATCTGGGGCCAGACTATAAGGTGCTGGCCTCCATGGGGCATGTCCGCGACCTGCCCAAGAGCAAGATGGGTGTGGACCTGGAACACGGCTTTCAGCCGGACTACCAGCCCATCAAAGGAAAGGAGGAGACCATCGCTGAGCTGAAGGACGCCGCCGACGCCAGCCAGAAGGTGTACCTGGCAACCGACCCGGACCGGGAAGGAGAGGCCATTTCCTGGCACCTGAAGGAGCTGCTGGACCTGCCGGACACCAAAACCAGCCGGGTCACCTTCAACGAGATCACAAAAAAGGTCGTCACCGAGAGCATTGCCGCTCCCCGGGAGATCGACCAGAACCTGGTGGACGCCCAGCAGGCCCGCCGCATCCTGGACCGGATCGTGGGCTACGAACTCTCGCCCCTGCTGTGGAAGAAGATCCGCCGGGGCCTGTCCGCCGGGCGCGTCCAGTCCGTAGCCACCCGACTGGTGGCCGAGCGGGAGGCCGACATCCGGGCCTTTGTGCCGGAGGAATACTGGACCCTGGAGGCCTCCTTCGAGCGCATCGCCCCCAATCTGGGTGCGTTCAAGGCCCAGTTCTGGGGCCGGGAAAAGAAGATGGAGCTCAAGTCCAAGGAGCAGGTGGACGAGGTCCTGGCGCACATCCAAAACGCGCCCTTCGCCGTCAGCAACATCAAGCGCCAGGACAAGAGCCGCGCCCCTGCCCCGCCCTTTATCACCAGCTCCCTCCAGCAGGAGGCCAGCCGGAAGCTGAACATGAGCCCGCGCCGGACCATGTCCATCGCCCAGCAGCTCTACGAAGGCGTGGACATCGAGGGGGAAGGCACCGTCGGCTTGATCACCTACATGCGTACCGACTCCCTGCGCATCTCCGAGGAGGCCATCGCCTCCGCCAGCGCCTTCGTGGCAGCCCGGTACGGACAGCAGTATCTGCCCGCCACTCCCCGCCGATTCAAGACCAAGGCGGGAGCCCAGGACGCCCACGAGGCCATCCGTCCCTCCAGCGTGGAGCTGACCCCCGAGTCCATCAAGAAGGACCTGACCCTTGAGCAGTTCCGCTTGTATAAGCTCATCTGGAGCCGCTTCCTGGCCAGCCAGATGGCCTCCGCCGTCTATGACAGCGTGGGCATTGAGGTGGAGAGCGCCGGATATATCTTCAAAACCAGCCGGTCCGAGGTGAAGTTCCCCGGCTTCCTGGCGGTCTATGAGGAGGGCAAGGACGAGGAGACCAACGAGATCTCCTCCCCGCTGCCCAACCTGAAGGAAGGGGAAGCGCTCAAGTGCGCGGCCACCAAGCCCGACCAGAAGTTCACCCAGCCCCCCGCCCGCTACACCGAGGCCACCCTCATCCGGGCCTTGGAGGAAAAGGGGATCGGTCGCCCCTCCACCTACGCCCCCACCATCAGCACCATCATGGCCCGGGAGTATGTGGTCAAGGACGGTAAGTACCTCCATACCACCCCCTTGGGAGAGGTGGTCACCGACCTCATGAAGGACAAGTTCCACGATGTGGCCGACTACGACTTCACCGCCTCCATGGAGAACCGCCTGGACAAGGTGGAAAGCGGCGAGGAGTATTGGAAGGACGTTCTGAGCGACTTTTACGGCGACTTCAAGAAGGAGCTGGCCAAGGCCGAGGAGGATTTGGACGGCGTCCGCATCAAGGTGCCCGACGAGGTCTCCGAGGAGGTCTGCGACGTCTGCGGCAAGCAGATGGTGGTGAAATCCGGCCGGTTTGGCCGCTTCTTGGCCTGCCCAGGCTTCCCCGAGTGTACCTTCACCAAGCCGCTGGTCATCGAGATGCCCGGCAAGTGCCCCAAGTGCGGCAGCCGCCTGCTGAAAAAGACCTCCCGCAACGGCTATACCTACTACGGCTGTGAGCGCAACGGCGACAAGCTGGGCCGGGCCTGTGACTTCATGACCTGGGACGTGCCGGTGAAGGACTGCTGCCCCGAGTGCGGCTGGACCATGTTCAAGAAATCCGGCCGTGGCTTCAAGAAGCCCTTCTGCATCAACGAGGCGTGCAGCGCCTTTGTCCCCGAGGAAAAGCGGGGCGGCTACCGGAAGAAAAAGACCGAGGAGCCCGCCGAAGGGGCGGCCGCGGAGACCGGAGCCGAGGAGAAGTCCACCGCCAAGAAGACCACGAAAAAGGCGGAAAAGACCACCGAGAAGAAGACGACCGCCAAAAAGACAACGACCAAGAAGGCCGCCAAGGAGGAGGGCGAGGAGAAGCCCGCCAAGAAGGCGGCGACCAAGAAAACCACTGCGGCCAAGAAGACCACCAAGAAGGCTGCGGCCGAGACCCCCACGGAGGAGAAGGAATGAGCCATCGAGTGACCGTCATCGGCGGGGGCCTGGCCGGGTGCGAGGCCGCCTGGCAGCTGGCCAAGCGGGGGATCCCCGTGACCCTCCACGAAATGAAGCCCGCCAAGAAGACCCCTGCCCACCACACGGACCTCTTTGGGGAGCTGGTCTGCTCCAACTCCCTCCGGTCCGACCAGCTGGAAAACGCCGTTGGCCTGCTGAAGGAGGAGCTGCGGCGGCTGGATTCTCTGATCCTAAAGTGTGCCGACGACCATCGGGTGGCCGCCGGCGGCGCGCTGGCGGTGGACCGGCTGGGCTTTGCCCAGGCCGTCACCGACGCCATCCGCAGCCATCCCCTCATCGAAGTGGTGGAGGGGGAGGTCACGGCCCTCCCCGAGGAGGGAGAGGTCATCGTGGCCTCCGGCCCGCTGACCTCCGACGCCCTGGCGGAGTCCATCGCCCAGCGCTATCCCCAGAGCGGCTATCTGCACTTTTACGACGCGGCGGCCCCGCTGGTGACCTATGAGAGCGTGGATATGGACAGCGCCTACTTCGCCTCCCGCTACGACAAGGGAAGCCCGGACTACATCAACTGCCCCATGAGCCAGGAGGAATACCTGGCCTTCTGGAGGGAGCTGTGCACCGCCAAGGAGGCCAACGTCCACGGCTTCGAGGACAAGAACGTCTTCGAGGGCTGTATGCCCGTGGAGGTCATGGCCCGCCGGGGCGAGCAGACCCTCTGCTACGGCCCCCTAAAGCCCCGGGGCCTGAAGGACCCCAAGACGGGCAAGGAGCCCTTCGCGGTGGTCCAGCTCCGCCGGGACAACAGCGACGGCACCATTTATAACCTGGTGGGCTTTCAGACCCACCTGACCTGGCCGGAGCAGAAGCGGGTGTTCACCATGATCCCCGCCCTGAAGAACGCCGAGTTTCTGCGCTATGGCGTCATGCACCGAAACACCTATCTGGATTCCCCCCGGATGCTGGACCGCTACTATCGGGTGAAGGCCGAGCCCCGCATCCTGTTTGCCGGGCAGGTCACCGGCGTGGAGGGCTATGTGGAGTCCACCGCCTCCGGCTGTCTGGCCGGGTTGGAGCTGGCAAGACGGCTTTTGGGAAAGCCCGCGCTGGACTTCCCCCAGGAGACTGCCATCGGGGCCTTGGCCCTGTACGTCAGCAACGAATCGGTGGCCAACTTCCAACCCATGAACGTGAACTTCGGCATCATGCCCCCCCTGGGCTACCGGGTGAAGGGCAAGCGCAACAAGAACGCCGAGCTGTCCAAGCGGAGCCTGGAGATCCTGGATACCTTGGACGCGGAATGACGCGAGGGACCGATATCCCCCTGAGAAAGGAAAACCTATGAGAATTATTCTGGACGCCATGGGCGGTGACAACGCCCCAATGGCCCCTGTGGAAGGTGCGGTCAAGGCCGCGGAAGCCCTGGGGGTGGACGTGGTCCTCTCCGGCAAGCCCGAGGAGATCATGGCCTGCCTGGAAAAGCTGGGCCACAAGGAGGTCCCCAAGGGCGTCGAGATCCTGCCCGCCTCCCAGGTCATCACCATGGAGGACAACCCTGCCCGGGCCTTTAAGGCGAAGAAGGACTCCTCCATGACCGTGGGGATGCAGAAGCTCAAGGATGGCGAGGCCGACGCCTTCGTCTCCGCCGGTTCGACCGGCGCACTCCTGTCCGGTGCGACCCTGATGCTCAAGCGCATCCGGGGCATCCGCCGGGCGGCCATGTGTCCCGTGGTCCCCACCCAGAAGGGGGCCTTCGTCCTCATCGACTGCGGGGCCACCTCCGACTGCACCCCCGAGTACCTCCTCCAGTACGCCTTTATGGGGACGTACTACGCCAAGCGCACCCTGGGCCTGGAGGCGCCCCGGGTGGGCCTGCTGAACATCGGGACCGAGCCCAGCAAGGGCCTGCCCCTCCAGGTGGAGGCCCACGCCCTGCTGACCCAGGCCCATGAGGAGGGCCGCATAAACTTCATCGGCAACATCGAGGGCCGGGAAGCCCTCCAGGGCGGGGTGGACGTGCTGGTCACCGATGGGTTCACCGGCAACATCTTCATGAAGACCTATGAGGGCAGCCTGCTCATGTTCGCCGACTTTATGAAGACCATGTTCCAGACCAGCCTCTCGACCAAGCTGGGCTACCTGGCCGTGAAGGGCCAGGTGGACGAGTTTAAGAAGACCTTCAACCCCAACGAGATCGGCGGCACCGCCATGGTGGGTATCTCCAAGCCGGTCATCAAGGCCCACGGCTCGTCCAATGCCTATGCCATCTACAATGCCATCTGCCGGGCCAAGGAGATGGCGGAGTCCGACCTGATCCAGGATATCACCGCCAACATCGAGTACATGCGTATCGCGGGCGGAAAGACGGCGGAGGAATGATTTTTTCATTTGCCTATTGACAGGGCGGAAAAATCTCCCTATAGTAATGGTTGCGAATACAGCTATTCCAAAGGAGCCGTTAGTCATGATTTTTGAGAAGATTCAGAAGATTATTGCCGAAGAACTCTGCGTGGAACAGGATCGTATCACCCTGCAGGCCGACTTCCTGGAGGATCTGGAGATGGACTCCCTGGACGTGGTGGAGATCATCATGAGCCTGGAGGATGAGTTTGGCGTAGAGATCCCCGACGATGAGATCGAGGGGATCAAGACCGTGGAAGACCTGGTCAACTACCTGGCAAACAAGCTTGATATGTAACGATGAACATCCCTGACAACCCCCGTCCCTTTGGCCGGGGGTTGCGTTGTGGAGTGCGAGAAAAGGAGTGTCGAACACGATGAAGACCCTGGAGGAGAAAATTGGATATGCCTTCCGGGACCGCACCCTGCTGGAGAACGCCCTGACCCACAGCTCCTATGCCAACGAGCACCGGGACAAGGGGATGCCCAGCAACGAGCGGCTGGAGTTTTTGGGCGACTCGATCTTAGGCTTGGTGGTGGCCGACCACCTGTACCGCCAGCGTCCCGACCTGCCCGAGGGGGACCTGACCCGTATCCGGGCGGCCCTGGTCTGCGAGGGAAGCCTGGTGGAGGTGGCCAACGCCCTGGACCTGGGCAGCTATTTGAAGCTGGGCCGGGGCGAGGAGAGCGGCGGCGGCCGCAAGCGTCCCTCCATCCAGGCGGACGCGGTGGAGGCCATGCTGGCCGCCGTATACCTGGACGGTGGCATCGGACAGGCCCGCAAGCTGATCCACGCGCTGATCCTGAACCAGGAGCGGGAGAAGATCGCCAACGGCCGAGATTTTAAGACCGCCCTTCAGGAGCTGGTCCAGCGGGAGAGCGGCCAGGTGCTGTCCTACCGCCTGGCGGGGGAGAGCGGCCCTGACCACGCCAAGTGCTTTTGTATGGAGGTCCTGCTCAACGGCAAGCCCATTGGCGCCGGAGAGGGCAGAAGCAAGAAGGAAGCCGAGCAGGCCGCGGCCAAGGCAGCGGTGAACAAGCTGGAGAAAGCGAAGGCATGAGCAAGAAAGCAAGAAACCTGACGATCGCCCTGGTGCTGCTGGTGATCTTACTGGTGGAACCCTTCTGGGGGAGCATCAAGTCTGCCGTCACCGGAGAGGACGCCCAGACGGGCGCCTCCACCGAGGCCCCGCAGATCACCTGCACCGTGGCAGTCTCCTGCCAGAACGTGTGGGAAAACGCCGACCTGGTGGACCAGGCGACCCTGGACCTTCTGCCGGAGGACGGCTGGATGCTCCGGGAGACCGCGCTGACCGTCCCCGAGGGGACCACCGTGCTGGAGGCCCTCCAGTGGAGCGCCCAGGAGACAGAGCTTCGGGTGGTGACCTCCGGGCCCACCGCCCTTGTGGAGCGCGTCGGTGATTTGGCCAACGGCGATGCGGGGGAGGGGTCCGGCTGGACCTATACCGTCAACGGAGAGACCATTTCGGAGAGTGCGGCCGTCCAGACGGTGTCCGAGGGCGACCAGGTGGTCTGGTCCTTCGCCTGTACAGGAGAATAACAGGGAAAGGTCTTCCTCTGCCGGGGGAGACCTTTGCTTTTTCGCGGCCTGCGGCGTTCGGTTCCGCCGAGGGCTTGCATTTCCTCCAGGATGTGCTACTATCAAACTATCGCGGCGCGACCGCCAAGGAAGAGAAACCGAATCCATAAGAAGGGAAACCAACTATGACCAAGAAACTTTACGATCTGGACAGCTGCTTGTCCGTTTTTACCGCCCAGGTCCTGGCCTGCACCCCCGCCGGAGAGGGCCGCTGGGCCGTCCTGCTGGACCAGACCGCCTTCTTCCCCGAGGGCGGCGGCCAGCTCCCCGACCAGGGGACGCTGGAGAAGGCCAACGTGCTGGACGTCCAGGAGACCCACGAGGGTATCCTCCACACCACCGACGCGCCCCTGGAGGCGGGCGAAACCGTCACGGGACGGCTGGACTGGCCGCTGCGCTTCCGGCGGATGCAGTGCCATTCCGGGGAACATGTGATCTCCGGCGTGGCCCACAGCCTCTACGGCTGCACGAACGTGGGCTTCCACATGGGGGAGAACGAGGTCATCCTGGACTTTGACAAGGAGCTGACCCAGGAGCAGATCGACGTCATCGAGGAGACCGCCAACCGCATCATCTGGAGCGATCGCCCCGTCACCGCCGAATATCCCGAACCCGCGCGCCTCAAGGATATGGACTACCGCAGCAAGCTGGACCTGACGGAAAACGTCCGCATCGTCACCATTCCCGACTGCGACGTCTGCGCCTGCTGCGCCCCCCACGTGAAGCACACCGGCGAGATCGGCATGGTGAAGCTCCTGTCCAACATGCGTCACCGGGGCGGCATTCGCATCTGGATGGCAGCCGGGGAGCTGGCCTGGAAGGACTACTGCACCAAGCAGGCCAATGTGGCCGCCATCTCCGCCGCCCTGTCGGTGAAGCAGCACGAGACCGCCCAGGGGGTGGCCCGCATGAAGGCCGAGCTGGAAGAGGTCTACCTGGCGCTGAAAGAGACCAAAATGGCCCTGGCTGCGGAGAAGTGCAAGGCCCTGCCCGAGACCGAAGGGAACCTCCTTCTCTTCGAGGAGGACCTGGACAGCCAGAGTATGCGCACCCTGGTGAACACCGGTATGGAGCGCTGCGGCGGCATCTGCGCCGTCTTTGTGGGCAAGGACGGCCAGTATCGTCACGTGATGGGCAGCAAAAGCGTGGACCTGCGCGCCCAGTCCAAGGCCATTCACCAGGCCCTCGGCGGCAAGGGCGGCGGACAGCCCACCATGATCCAGGGCTCGGTGACCGCCAGCCGGGAACAGATCGAAGCCTACTTCGCCTGACCCCAGGAGATGAGGACCCCTTATGGCAAAAAAGAATCTCCGAAATACGCGGGGCAAGATCGTCTCCGCGGCCTGGCAGCTCTTCTATGAGCAGGGCTATGAAAACACCACCGTAGAGGAGATCATCGAGACCTCCCAGACCTCCAAGGGCTCCTTCTATCACTACTTTGACGGGAAGGACGCCCTGCTCTCCACCCTCAGCGACCTCTTTGACGAGAAGTACGAAGCCCTCCAGGAGACCATGGACCCGGCGATGCCCGCCATGGAGCGGCTGCTCTTCCTCAATGGGGAACTCTTCCGCATGATCGAAAACTCGGTCTCCATGGAGCTGCTGGCCCGCCTGCTCTCCACCCAGCTGGTGACCAGCGGGGAGAAGCATCTGCTCAACCACAAGCGGACCTACTATCGCCTCCTGCGGAAGATCATCGCCCAGGGCCAGGAGACGGGAGAGCTGTCTGACCGGCAGAGCGTCAGCGAAATGGTGCGGCTCTATGCCCTGTGCGAGCGGGCGCTCATGTACGACTGGTGCCTGCGGGGCGGGGAGTACTCCCTGCGCCAATACGCCGCCCAGGTCCTGCCCAATTTTTTAAGCAGCTTTTATCCTGCCTCCCATCCCAACAATCGTACAGAAGAAACCCTTTGACAGCAAAGGCATTTTTGTTGAATCGCGAGAACGCAGTATAGACTATAGTCTATACTGCGTTCTGTATTGCGTTCTATATTCCGTCGTGGTATGATAGGTCTCGACATGAAATGCGTTTTTTGAGAGAGAAACGTGAGTTTGTATTTAGGAGGAAACCAAACTATGACCACATCGCAACTCTGTATCATTGCGACCATCGTTGTCTACCTGGTCGCAATGGTTTTGGTGGGCGTCTACTTCAGCCGGAAGGGCGGCGGCGCTTCTTCGTCCGAGTTCTACCTGGGCGGCAGAAAGTTAGGCCCCGTCGTCACCGCCATGAGCGCCGAAGCCTCGGATATGAGCAGCTGGCTGCTCATGGGTCTGCCGGGCCTGGCCTACATCTCCGGCGTCGCGGAACCCGGCTGGACCGCCATCGGCCTGGCCATCGGCACCTATCTCAACTGGCTCATCGTGGCCAAGCGCCTGCGGAACTATACCGTCTCCATCAAGGCCTTCACCATCCCGAGCTTCTTCTCCCGCCGGTTCCACGATAACCGCAACATCCTGTCCCTGATCGCCTCCGTCGTCATCCTGATCTTCTTCATTCCTTACACTGCTTCCGGCTTCAAGGCCATCGGCACCCTGTTCAACAGCTTCTTTGGCTGGGACTACCACACCGCCATGATCGTTGGCGGCATCGTGGTCGTTCTGTACACCGTGCTGGGCGGCTTCCTGGCGGTCTCCACCACCGACCTGATCCAGAGTATCGTCATGTCCGTGGCTCTGGTGGTCATCGTCTTCTTCGGGATCAGCCAGGCCGGTGGCTGGGGTGAGGTGGTGTCCAACGCCACCGCTCTGGACGGTTACCTGAATATTTTCCAGGGGCACAACATGGCAGAGGGTACGGCCTCCAGCTACAGCGGCCTGAGCGTCGCCTCCACCCTGGCCTGGGGCCTGGGCTACTTCGGTATGCCCCACATCCTGCTCCGCTTCATGGCCATTGAGGACGGCCAGAAGCTGAAGCTCTCCCGGCGCATTGCGACCGTTTGGGTGGTCATCTCCATGTTCGTGGCGATCCTCATCGGTATCATTGGTTACAGCGTCACCCAGGCCGGCAACGTTCCCTTCCTGGCCACCAGTTCGGAATCCGAGACGATCATCATCCAGCTGGCCAACCTGCTCAGCAGCTTCGGTCCCATCCTGGCCATCGTGGCAGGTCTGGTCCTGGCCGGGATCCTGGCTTCCACCATGTCCACCGCAGACTCCCAGCTGCTGACTGCCGCTTCCAGCGTGTCCCACGACCTCATTGAGGACGTGTTCGGCGTCAAGATGAAGATGCAGACCGCCATGCTGGCGGCCCGTGTTACGGTCATCCTGATCGCTGTGGTGGGTATCTTCCTGGCTTGGGACCCCAACAGCTCCGTCTTCCGCATCGTCTCCTTCGCCTGGGCCGGCTTTGGCTCGGCCTTCGGCCCCGTGATGCTTTGCGCGCTCTTCTGGAAGCGCACCAACAAGCAGGGCGCTCTCGCGGGCATGATCGCAGGCGCTGCGATGGTCTTCATCTGGAAGTACCTGATCGCTCCCATGGGCGGCGCGTGGGGCATCTACGAGCTGCTGCCCGCCTTCATCGTGGGCCTCATCGCCATCGTCGTGGTGTCTCTGGTCACCGCGCCTCCTGCTGAGGAGATCGTGAATGAGTTCGACGCCGTCGGCAAGATGTAAGTTCAAACAAAGAAATTCCCTGATGCAGTTCAGCGCTGCATCAGGGAATTTTTTGTATCCAGGTCAATCCAGCAGGCCCAGACGGACCAGCTTGCTGGCCATCTCCTGGCTGCCCATGACCCACAGCAGGTCGCCGGTCCGCAGGGTCAGGCTGCGGTCGGGGTTGGGGATGGGGAGCATGTCGCGCTCCAAACCAATGAGGAAGGCGCTCCACTTCTCCTTGATGCCGCTGTCGCGGATGGACTTGCCCTGCTGGGGCAGGTCCTTGTCCAGATGAACGCCGCAGCACAGAAGCTGCCGGGCCTCCGGGATGCCCTCCTGCCCTTCGATGTACTCCTTCAGGGTGCGCAGTCTGGCGCCCTTGGTGGGGCGCACACCGTGGACCGCCTGCTTGAAGCAGAAGTGTTCCAGGTCCTTCCGGCTGCCCATGGCCACCATCAGGTCTCCGGACAGGGTCTCAATATCGCCATCGGGGATGTTGATGTGATCCCGGCCGCGGATGATCTTGATGATGTTGATGTGGTCGGTCTTGCCCCACTGATGGTCCTGCAAGGCCATGCCGCTGTCCACATAGAGGCTGGGGCAGGCCAGGGTGATGACATAGAGCTGTTCGGTGAGCCAGTGGTGCGCTTCGGTCTCGCCGGGGTGGCTGAAGTGCTCTGCCAGCTTGCGCTCGTTCAGGTTGGCCAGGAACCGGGCCTCTACCTCCAGATAGTGCCCGGCCAGCCGGTCCGACTGGGTGATGAGCCACATGAGGGGGATAGCCCCCGAGGCCAGCCAAAGGGGCGGGACCTGGAAGATCAGGAAGGCGGGTAGCACCGCCAGGAAGACCACCAGGCCGATGCGGAAGACCATCAATATACACAGCAGCAGACGGTTGTAGACGCTCTCCAGCCACAGGGCGGTGAAGTAGCGTTTCTTGATGCGGAGCATGGCCGGGAGCAGGAAGGCCAGCACCAGGTAGATGGCGGCGCAGGTGAGAAGGTCAGCCTTTCCCACGCCCTGCCCCCGCAGGAAGGGACGCAGCGATTGGAGCCCCAGCAGGATCGCGCCCACGGACAGGATCCCGTAGAGGGCGATGGTCTGGAAGTAGTGCCGCAGATAGAGGACCATGTCCTTGCTGTCCCCGGTTTTCACGACCTGCTTGGCGGCGCAGTAGCGGTCGATGGCGGCAAGCCACGGCTTGGGCAGGACCCGCTCCAAGAGGGCGGTGAGGGGACCGGCCAGCTTCAGCAGGAAGGGGGTGGTGAAGGTGGTGATCACGGAGACCGCCACGATGATGGGATAGAGGAAGGCCCCGGTCACCGACAGGGACTGGCCCAGACCCGCGATGATGAAGGAGAACTCACCCACCTGGGTCTGGGCAGCGGCGGCGTGGAGGGAGACCTCCAGGTCCTGCCCGGCGGCCAGGCTGCCCAGGGTCAGGAAGAGGAGCTTGCCCAGGATGGACACCGCCGACAGGAGGAGGATGGGGAGGATGTATTGCAGGATCATGTCCGGGTGGACCATGAAGCCCACGGAGACGAAGAAGACGCCGCCGAAGAGGTTCTTGCAGGGAGTGACCAGGCGCTCCACGCGCTCGGCGTGGATGGTACCGGCCAGAAGGGAACCGGCCAGGAAGGCCCCCAGCTCGGTGGACAGGCCGATGTTCTCGGCCAGGATGGCCATGAGGAAGCAGAGCGCCAGGGAGAAGATGAGGAGCATCTCGTCGTTCATGATCCCCACCAGACGCTTTGTGAGGGTGGGCACCAGGTAAATGCCCAGAATGAGCCACAGGGCCAGGTAGAGGAGCAGGACTGCCATATGTTCGGCCAAGGCCCAGCCGCTGATGGTGTGGGAGACGGCAATGGTGGAGAGAATGACCATGGCGAAGATGGCGATGATGTCCTCGATGACCAGGGTGCCCATGGCCAGACCGGCAAACTTTTCGTCCTTGAGGCCCATGTCTTCGATGCTCTTCATGGTGATCATGGTGGAGGACATGGCCAGCATGACTCCGAGGAAGATGCTGTTCGTAGAGCCCCAGTCCAGAAGGATGCCCAGGAAGAAGCCCACCACGCCCATGCCCAGGGCCTGGATGCCGGCGGACAGGAAGCCGGGTACACCGACCTCGGCCATTTTATGGACGGAAAACGACAACCCAAGCCCGAACATCAGGAAGATGACGCCGATGTCCGACCAGACCTCGATGGTCCCCATGTCGTTGATGGTGGGGATGAAGTCCACCACCGGGCCGGCCAGGAATCCAGCCAGGATGTAGCCCAAGACCGAGGGAAGATTGATTTTTTTGCACAGAGTGGTCGTGATGGCCGCCAGGACCAGGATCACGGTCAGGTCGGTGACAAGGGCAGGGATCTCATGCACAAGATCTGCCTCCTTCCTCGCGTATCTACGCGTTCTGTTTATTATTATAGTATAACGCGCGGATTTTTTCAACGCCGGAAAAATTCCCTGAATTTTGTCCCGGAAAAGGAGCGGCTGTCGCTTTCGGGGAACATTGACATTCCCCCCGGCATATGGTACTTTTATTCATACAACGACCACTGATAAAGGAGGGCTTTTTATGCATACTGACCTTCTCGACCTGTGCCGCCAAATGCGCCAGGATATTTTGGAGATGATCCACGCGGCCGGCTCCGGGCATCCCGGCGGCTCCCTGTCCTGCGTGGAGATCCTAGCCACCCTCTACTTCGATGTGATGCGGGTCGATCCCGCCAAGCCAGACGATCCGAACCGGGACCGCTTCCTGCTGTCCAAGGGCCACGCGGCCCCCGCGCTCTACTGCGCCCTGGCCCACCGGGGCTTCTTTGACCGCAGCCTGCTGCCCACCCTGCGCTCTCTGGGCTCCCCGCTCCAGGGGCACCCGCACAGGAGCAGCCTGCCCGGACTGGACTGCTCCTCCGGCTCCTTGGGCCAGGGGCTGTCCATCGCCAACGGCCTGGCCTTGGCCGCCAAGAAGCAGCGGCGGAACTACCGGACCTACTGTCTCATGGGAGACGGCGAGGTGCAGGAGGGCCAGGTATGGGAGGCTGCCATGACCGCCGCCCAGTTCGGTCTGGATAACGTCTGCGCCATTGTGGACGACAATGGCGTCCAGCTGGACGGGACCACCGCCGAGATCATGAACGTGGAGCCTTTGGGGGAGAAGTTCCGGGCCTTCGGCTGGCATGTGGTGGGCGTGGACGGCCACGACATCAAGGCGCTCCAGCTGGCCTTCCAGCTGGCGGCCACCACCAAGGGCCGTCCCACAGCCATCATCGCCCAGACGGTCAAGGGCAAGGGGGTCTCCTTCATGGAGAACCTGTGCGCCTGGCACGGCAAGGCGCCCAACCAGGAGGAGCTGGCCGCCGCGCTGGCCGAGATCAAGTAAGGAGGGGAAGACCATGAAAGACGTG
Source organism: uncultured Eubacteriales bacterium (assembly GCA_934572535.1). Lineage (GTDB taxonomy): Bacteria > Bacillota > Clostridia > Oscillospirales > Oscillospiraceae > Evtepia. The sequence goes on along the minus strand of CAKTLJ010000003.1, from coordinate 67,605 downwards.
AAATACATTCCCCAGCGGGACGGCTATGGCGATGGCCTGCTGGAACTCTGCAAGACCCGGAAGGATATCCTGGTCCTGGACGCCGACGTGGCCGCCTCCACCCGCACCAACTGGGTGCGGGACCAGTACCCCGACCACTTCTACAACCTGGGCATCAGCGAGCAGGACATGGTGGGGACCGCGGCTGGGCTGGCGCTGGGGGGCATGATCCCCTATGTCTCCACCTACGGGGTCTTCCTCTCCGGCCGTGCCTTTGACCAGATGCGCACCACCGTGTGCTACAACAACCTGAAGGTCCGCTTCGGCGGGGCGCACGCGGGCATCTCCGTGGGGCCCGATGGGGCCACCCATCAGGCATTGGAGGACATGGCCCTGGCCCGGGTGCTGCCCAACATGACGGTCATCGCCCCCTGCGACAGCGAGGAGACCCGCAAGGCGGTCCTTGCCGCCGTGGATCTCGATGGTCCGGTCTACTTCCGCTTTGGCCGCGAGGCCGTTCCTGTGATCACCGACGAAGAGACCCCCTTCCAGATCGGCAAGGCCCGTCTGGTCCGGGACGGCAAGGACTGCGCGGTCTTCGCCTGCGGGGCCATGGTCTACGAGGCCATGGCGGCGGCGGAAGAACTGGCCAAGGAGGGGATCTCGCTCCGCATTTTTGATCTACACACGATCAAGCCGATCGACGAGGCGGCCATCCTTGCTGCCGCCGACGAGTGTGGCTGCATCGTCACCGCCGAAGAGCATCAGATCAGCGCCGGTCTGTACAGTGCCGTGGCGGAGGTGGTGGTCAAGGGCTGCCCCGTTCCCATGGAGGCTGTGGCCGTCCGGGATTCCTTCGGCCAGAGCGGCTCTCCGGAGGCGCTCATGGAGCGCTACGGCCTGAACGCCGCCGGGATCATCGGGGCGGTGCGCAAGGCTTTGGAGCGCAAGGCATGAGAGCTCTCCGCCTGCTCCCGCTGCTGCTCCTTTTCTGTCTCCTGCCTGCCTGCTCTCTTTTGGAGGAGGCGGCGGTGGACGCGCCCCCGGAGGATTATGTGACGGAGGAGGACGGATTCCGCTACACCAAGCGCCATCTCACGCCCCAGGAGCAGTATCTCTGCGACCAGCTCCTGGCAGGACTGCGGGAGCAGTCCCCGCGCATTGAGGGTCTCTACCCGGACAACGCCATGATCGGGGCGGCCGTCCGGGCCATTGACCGGGACTATCCCGAGCTCTTCTGGTTCAGCGGCACCGGGCAGATCGAGACGACCTATCTGGCGGACACGCCCATTGAGGCCGCCTACATCCCCAGCTACACCATGGATACAGGACTCCGGGCGGAGGTCCAGGCCAAGGTGGACGAGTGGACGGCGGACTGCGTGGCCGGGTTGGCCCCGGAGGCCTCCGACTACGACAAGGCCATCCACGTCTACGAATATCTCATTGACCGCGCCGACTACCAGACGGTGGACCAGAACTCCATCGTGAACATCATGGTCTATGGATATGGTCTGTGCGGCTGCTACGCGAAGACTGCCCAGTATGTGCTGAACCAGTTGGGCGTCCCCTGCGCCTACGTCAGCGGACAGGCCGGGGGAGAGAACCACGCCTGGAACCTGATGTGGCTGGATGGCGTCCCCTGCTGGATGGACCCCACCTGGGGGGATCCGGTCTTTGAAGGGGGCAGCCCCGGCGACGGTCCCGCCTATGAATACTTCGGGCTGACCACCGAGGAGCTGCTGCGGACCCACGCCCTGGACGATGTGGTCCCTGTGCCGGACTGCACCAGCCAGGACTACAACTTCTTCCGGCGCAACGGCCTGTATTTGGAGTGGTATCAGCCCGACGCCGTGGTGGCCGCCGTGGAGACGGCCATCCGAGCGGGGTGGGAGAAGGTCCCCCTACAGTTTGCCCCCAGCGGGTACGGCCAGGCGGTGAGCGTCCTCTTTCAGCAGGGACAGATCTACCATATCTTCCGCCGGGTCAATGAGGAGACCGGCGCGGGCCTGAATTTGAACCAGTCGATCTGGTACAGCACCAACGACGAGATGGATTCGATGTCCATCAGGATCCCCTATTGAGACGACGAAAAAGGAGAGGCAGGTTCGCCTCTCCTTTTCTCTTGGGTCTTACGCTAGGATGATCGCCAGGGAAGGCTCCCAGAGAGGAAAACTTATCCGCCGGTTTTTTCCATGGTAAACGCCACCTTGCCCTGGTCCGTGTCAAAATCCAGCTCGGACTGGCAGGAGAGGTGCACGCCGAAGAGGGTCCGGTCAAAGTTCGGCAGGATCTGTCCGTTCATTTCCTCCAGCAGTTGGTTTGTCTCATCATTGAAGAATCCTCTCTCAAACGCATCCTGGGCGCAGACAAAGGCTAGGATGGCCAGGGTGATCTGGTCGTGGTAACTCGTGAGCATGATATCTGCCCAATCACCCTCCAGGGTGTAGGAAAGACCGGTCATCACCCCGTTCTCTTCCCGGAAGGAGAAGGATGGAGGGGGATCGTCCATCAGTACGAGCATAGCTTCCTCATGGGGTGCTTCCTCCCAGCTGCCGTCAGTGTTCAGGGTGTAGAGGGGATCGATCATATGGTAGTGCGCCAAATCGTTGTAATTCTCGCAAAATTCGGCCACTGTGAGATCTCCCTTGTTGTAAGGAGGCTCCGACGCCAGTTCCGCCCCCACCAGAGCGAATACCATCGCCGCGAAGACAGCGCCACACACCAGGGTCCGCCACCATTTTTGAGCCTTCAGGACCAGGAGGGAATCCTCCTCCCAGGCCAGCTCCCAGCCCTCCTCGCAGGCGGCATAGCTCTTGTAGTTCCGCACCCAGGAATAGATGGGGATGCCCAGGCCCATCCCCTTGACGAGGACCAGGCCGGTGCGCTGAGAGGCCTCATGATAGGTCAACCGCCCGCCGTCCGGATGCGTGACGGACAGGCCCAGGATGGCCTTGCCCAGCGTAGTGCCGAAGCGGGAGAGGAGGAGGGGCTCCACCAGGAACATGGTCAGCAGGCAGAGTACCAGGTTCAAAAGGTTCCATGCGACGCCTTGATTTTGGATGCTGAAGCCGAAGAACAGCAGGAGTAGGGCCCAGACGGTGGAGTAGAGGGCCTGGTCCAGGGTGCGAGCGAAGAACCGCCGCCAGGGGGATTTTACCCGGGGCAGTTGGTCGTCCCGCAGCTCCGCCGGGGGACCCTGGACAGCCCGCTCCAGTTCCTCCCAATACCGCTGGGCATCCAGGGTATCGTAGCGCACGCCGTCCCCCTGCATCACCTGGCAGACCAGCTTGGACCGCTGGAGGTCGGCCTGGTCCAACGCCAACTGCTCCAGGTGGCGTTCCAGAGCCTGGATCAGGGTGTGGTCTCCGGTGTGGACGGCCTTGATCTCCTCTAAAGACATGTGGAGGGTCCGCAGAAGTTTCACCCGCTGGAGGATCGCCAGATCGTCCTCGGAATAGTCCCGGTAGCCGTTGTCTCTGCGCTCCGGGGTGATAAGGCCCTCGGCCTCGTAAAAACGGATGTTGGCCCGGGCCAGGCCCGTGCGGGCCTCCATTTCCTTGATCGTCATACGTATCGTCTCCCTCCATTGGTTTATGGGTAGAATAAGGTATCAAGAGACTTTACAGTCAAGCGTATCTATGGTGATTGTACTATGCACCGATGTAAAACACCACAAAAAAAGAAGGATGACCCAAGGGCCATCCTTCTCGGCTTGTCGGAAAAGGCGCAGCCTTTTCCGACAAGTTGTTTCGCAAGGAGAGGGTCACGCCTCCACCTGGGGCAGGGTAGCGAAGCTGGCTTCCAGCTCCTCGTCGGAGGGGATATAGTCGCTCATGGTGCCGTCATTGTAGTTGCCATAGGCATACATATCGAAGTAGCCGGTGCCGGTGAGGCCGAAGACGATGGTCTTCTCTTCGCCGGTCTCCTTGCACTTGAGGGCCTCGTCAATGGCGACCTTGATGGCGTGGCTGGACTCGGGGGCGGGCAGGATGCCCTCTACCCGGGCAAACTGCTGCGCGGCCTTGAACACCTCGGTCTGCTCCACGGAGGTGGCCTCGATGAGACCGTCGTGGTAGAGCTGGCTGACCACGGGGCTCATGCCGTGGTAGCGCAGGCCACCGGCGTGGTTGGCGGAGGGGATGAAGTTGCTGCCCAGGGTGTACATCTTGGCCAGGGGGCAGACCATGCCGGTGTCGCAGAAGTCATAGGCGAACTTGCCCCGGGTCAGGCTGGGGCAGGAGGCGGGCTCCACGGCGATGATGCGGTAGTCGGCCTCGCCCCGGAGCATTTCGCCCACAAAGGGGGAGATGAGGCCGCCCACGTTGGAGCCGCCACCGGCGCAGCCGATGATGATGTCGGGCTTGACGCTGTACTTGTCCAGGGCGGCCTTGGCCTCCAGACCGATGATGGACTGGTGGAGGAGGACCTGGTTCAGCACGGAGCCCAGCACGTAGCGGTAGCCCTCCTGGTTGGTCGCGGCTTCCACGGCCTCGGAGATGGCGCAGCCCAGGGAGCCGGTGGTGCCGGGGTGCTCGGCCAGGATCTTGCGGCCCACGTTGGTGGTGTTGGAGGGGGAGGGGGTCACAGAAGCGCCGTAGGTGCGCATGACCTCCCGGCGGAAGGGCTTCTGCTCATAGCTGACCTTGACCATATAGACCTGGCAGTCCAGATCCAGGTAGGCGCAGGCCATGGACAGGGCGGTGCCCCACTGACCGGCGCCGGTCTCGGTGGTGACGCCCTTCAGGCCCTGCTTCTTGGCGTAGTAAGCCTGGGCGATGGCGGAGTTCAGCTTGTGGCTGCCGGAGGTGTTGTTGCCCTCAAACTTGTAATAGATCTTCGCGGGGGTCTGGAGCTTCTCCTCCAGGCAGTAAGCCCGGACCAGGGGGGAGGGACGGTACATCTTGTAGAAATCCCGGATCTCCTGGGGGATGGGGATGTAGGCGGTGGTCTCGTCCAGCTCCTGCTGCACCAGGTCAGCGCAGAAGACCCCCTCCAGCTCTTGGGCGGTCATCGGCTTGTGGGTACCAGGGTTCAGAAGAGGCGCGGGCTTGTTCTTCATGTCGGCCCGGACATTGTACCATGCCTTGGGCATTTCGTTCTCTTCCAAGTAGATCTTATAGGGGATTTCCTTCTTTGCTGCCATGATGGTCAGCTCCTTTCTCATTGCGGGATGGGAAATAAAAAAGCTCCCGTCCCTTGCTATTTTTTGCAGGGACAGAAGCGAAAACTTCTGCGGTGCCACCCGGCTTGGCGCGAATCGCGCCCACTCAGCGCACTCCATCAAGTGCTGGCATCTGATAACGGTATGCCGCTCCGTCTCCCCTACTGGATATGCTCGTTCGGTTCGCCCTCCTGGGTCCATTCGACAGGTCTGCCCTTCGCTGCGCTCTCACCGCCCGCAGCTCGCTTGGGAAGTCAGGGTCCTGTGTACTCATCCCAATCCTTGGTTTTGCAAAAGTCTACCACAGCGAGAGGGATTTTGTCAAGGGCAGAAAGCGGGGTTTTCGGGGAAAATAATTGACAAAAAGAGAAAAGTTTGTCATCATTTGATTGGACACCATGTGCAATGGAAGGTAGAGAAAGGAGACAGATCATGAAAAAGAGAGGCCGTCGTTTTGTGTGTGTTTGCCTGACGGCAGGGATCCTGATGACGCTGTTCGCTCCATGGAGTCTGGCGGCAGACGTAGGGATCGTATTTGACGGAGGTGGGGTGGCGGAGTACAATGGCGCGCCCCAAGAGCCGCGCGTCACGGTGACTGTGGATGGGAAGGAAGTTCCGGAGGGGACCTACACGGTGACCTATGAAAACAATATCAACGCGGGGACGGCGCGGGCTGTGGTCAAGGCTTTGGACGGGTCCTGGACGGAGGCAAGCTCCTTTACGATCCGCCCCAAAGTGTTGAACGCAAGCGATTTGTCCTTCAACGGACTCTGTGTGAAGACGTATGACAAAACCAAGACGGCGCAGCCGAGCATCCAGGCTGCTGGTTTGGGCGGAGATCAGATCACCGTGTCCTATACCAGCGCCGAATACGACGATCGTTATGCGGGCGCCAACAAGACCGTCACGGCCAAGGGACTGTCCCTGCGTGGTCCGGGAAGTGAGAACTATACCTTGCTCAATGAATTGGAACTGTGTGGAGCGGTGGGACAGATCACCGCTCAGACCTTAAATGTGCCCGAGTCGGCCCAAGTGCGGGCCGGAGGGGAGACCCTTACTTTGTTCACGGGGGCAAGAAAGGTCGATTGCAGCTTTGAAACGCCCGACTTGGGCTGCACGATCGAAAATGGTGTTCTAACATCGGGCGCTACCCCGGGCGAGCTGGAGATCCTTGTTCTGTCGCTGGATGATGATGTCAACAGGGACGGCGTTCCGGAGTACTATGGGAAAGAGAAATACATCCGGGTCACCGTCCTGCCGACCAACAACGGGACGGCGCAGGACCCTGCGGACCCCTCGATCCCGGGACGTCAGCCCGTCGTTGGGCTGATGGACCAGCCTGACCTGATCCTCCGCGGCGAGACCTCCGTGACCTATGGCCAGAGCCTTCGCTTTGCGACGTCCGGCGGCGCGGGAAGCGGCAGTGTGACCTATGGCGTGATCCCGCTGAGCGGCGATGGAAGCATCGACAGCAGCGGTCGCTTCACCCCCACCAAGGCGGGCAAGGTCCGGATCACCGCCCAGAAAGCGGGAGACAGCCAGTACAGAGCCCGGAGCGCCGACGCGGTGGAGGTGGTCATCCAGCCTGCCCGGGTGACCGTTACGGTGAGGAACAAGAGCGCCCTTGCCGGGGAGAAGGTCCCTGCCCTGACCGCCTCGGATTACACCGTATCCGGCCTGGTGGGAGGGGACAAGCTGGCGAAGGAGCCGACCCTGTCTTACGCCTCCACCCCTGATATGACCCGGGCGGGAAGCATCTCCATCCGCGCGTCCGGCGGCGAGGTCCCCAACAGCAATTACGCGCCGGATATCCTCTATCGCGCCGGAACCCTGACCATTTCCGCCACGCAGGTCTATGAGATCCGGGTGACGAAGCCGGTCAACGGCACCCTTACCAGCGACCGCAGTTCTGCGGAACCTGGGGCCCGGGTGACCGTCCAGGGGAAGGGCAGCCAGGGATACGCGCTGAAGGAGCTGAAGGTCGTCGGAGAAGGAGGAAAGACCATCCGATTGACGGAGACCGGAGAGGGACGCTATATCTTCACCATGCCAGAGTGCGCGGTGACGGTGTCCGCGGTCTTTGCGGAGCTGCAGCCGGTCCTCAGCCATCCCTTTACCGATGTGAAGGAAGGGGACTGGTATCACGAGAGCGTGGCCTACGTCTTCCAGAAGGGCCTGATGACGGGGACCTCGAACACGCTCTTTTCCCCTGGCCTGACCACCACCCGGGGCATGATCGTCACCATCCTGTATCGGATGGAGGGCAGCCCCGAGGCGCCGGGGTGGACGCCCTTTGCCGATGTGGCCCAGGGGAAGTACTATGCTGAGCCGGTGGCCTGGGCGGCCTGGAACGGCATCGTCAACGGAAAAACTGCCGCGACCTTTGCCCCGGAGGAGCCCATCACCCGGGAGCAGCTGGCGGCCATCCTGTACCGCTATGCCAAGGTCAAGGGATATGACCTGTCTGCCCAGGGAAATCTAAACCAGTTTAGCGACCGGGGCAAGATCCAGACCTATGCCCGGGAGGCCCTGTCCTGGGCCAATGCCGAGGGGCTGATCACCGGCAAGGGCCAGGGGATCCTGGACCCCGGCGGCCCCGCGACCAGAGCCCAAGTGGCGGCCATTCTCCAGCGGTTTTGCCAGAAGAACGGCCTCTGACCAACCTCAGCCGGGAGAGCGGGAGCGCACCGCTCTCCCGGTAAAATTTTTTTGAAAAAAGTGAAAATTATGCTTGACTTTTGGGAAAAGGATGCTATAATCATCTTTGTCGGTTGCGAGAGAGCGCCGAAACAGAACAAAATAGCGGGTTTGTGTAAAGGTAGCACGACAGACTCTGACTCTGTTTGTGAGGGTTCGAATCCTTCACCCGCTGCCAAAAGAAGCTTGAGACCATTTGGTTTCAAGCTTCTTTTTTTGTTGCGCGGTATGCTGCGCACCCTGAGCCTGGATCGGCGCACGGTGGGTAGGGGCGGGGTGAACTATGAGTTCCATGACATCCCGAAAGTTATGCATTACAATGAAAGCAGATCATAACTGGAACGACAGGGGGAATGTACAATGAATCTGAAAGAAGCATTTCGCTATCAGAACAAACTCAGCTCCTTTATGGACGAAGCACAGGCGATCCTTTCGTATGACGCCAATGTCACAAGAGTCGAAAACACCTACCTGCGGCACAAGGTCATGGCCGAGGCAGAGGATGAAACCGTCCTTTCCGCGCCGGAAACGGAATACTACGAGCAAATCACGGACGTTGCCCGCTTCCTTCTGTATCTGCTGGATGAGAAGGAACGGCTGTTTGCCGCCATTCGCAAGTCGAAGGACGGGCTGGACATCGACATGGACAGCGCGGTCAGCCTCAACGCCGTGCGTCAGAGCGTTGCCAGCACCTTCGAGCAAATGAACGAGCTGCGCAGCTCCGAGCAGACGATCTCCAACGGCGGGACAGGCTACCGCTTCAACGCCGAAGGAAATCAGATCGCCTACCGCTGCGATGTGAAGCGCGTGACCACGATCAACTACGATCGGAAGGTCATCCGCGCTGCCCTCAGGAAGCTCCATCAGCAGGCGGATGAGACCTCTGCCAAAATCGATCTGTGCCTTGTCACCTCTCGGGTGGAATACACGCCGCCCTTTGATGTGAATTCCAGCTTCGCCGATGCCTTCGAGGCATACACGGGAAAAGCCGAGGCATAACGCCCCGGCGCAGACCGGCTATTTTGGGTGCGGCAAGCTACGAGAAGGCGGATACCGGTTCAGGTGCAGATGAACGATAACGCTGCACATTTCCGACTGGAAACGATCGGGCTGGCTCACCCTACGAGCCTCCATAGGGGAGAGATGAGCGTTCGGCGATTCCGCCACCGCCCAACAATCTTTCGTCCAAACCGTTTCTTTGCGATCCCCCTCATTCCTGCTTCCAAACTGACATCTCCATCCTAAAGGAATGCACGTCATCCTCGCTGATGACGAGAAAAACGGAAGCGATCCATGCGCTTCTTTTCCGCGCGCATCGTCGGCAGCGCGACCTGTCACGCCGCCGACCACGCAAGCGGGAGCAATGGTTGAAGCCGCATCGGACCCTTGCCGCATCCAAAATAGCCGGTCATAAAAGGAATAGAGCAGCAGGACGCAGCCTGCTGCTCACCAACGGTATGAAGGGTTACCGCAACGGGGATCAGGATCTGATCCATCGGGACCTCAAGGAGAGTGCCCAGTGCGTACAGATTGTCTACCGTGGGAAGGCTTTCGCCCTTCTGCCACTTGTAGATCGCCCGAGGCTCCTCAAAGCCGAAGTAGCTTTGCAGATCCCGAACCGTCAAGCCGCGCTCCATGCGCAGGCGCCGGATGTTGTTCCCTGTTGCGACAAGGTCGATCACGGGGTATGCTTTCAAGCCCATTTGGGTCGCCTCCTTTAGAAGAGTAGTACTATAAGATACCAGAGAAGACAGAAAAAAGCAAGTCCCAATTTAGAAACAGAGGATACTTTGCGAGAATCGTTGTGGATGATGAGGAGCAGAAGAAAGGAGCCGTGCGTCAAAATGAACTTCACGCCGATCAAAAAACGAAGCAAGCGCGAGCAGCGCAAATACTATGCGGCAAAGCGCGGCAGCTGGAACGGGCTTTCCCCGGTCACTCGTGTCGTGCAGACCAGGAAGGTCTATGACCGAAACCGCGTGAAACGAGAGGATCGCCGCGCTTTGGGGGCGTGAAGCCCCCAAAGCGCGAGAAGCAAAGTCCTTCGGCCGCGTCTCGCAGACGGCAAGACCTGCCCGCTGGCCTATGGCATTCGGGCAGGTCAAGGGTGATCTTTATGGATGGTAGCTGTACTGACGGCGGAGGAAGGCGGCGAAGGACTCGGCCGCCTTGGAGGGGTTCTTGGGCAGCGCGACGCCGAGCACCCGCTTGGGGACGGGGATCAGCTCCAGGGTGCGCAGATTCTCAAAGGAATTGCGCAGGCTCAGATTGGGCATGGCGGTCACACCCAGGCCCTGGGCCACGATGGAGAGGATGGAGGAGTCATCGTCGCTGGAGACGTTGATCCTCCGGCTGGACAGCACCGACAGGTGGGCCTCCAGGGCGTTCATGGGGGCCATGATGAGGGTGTATCGGGCAAACTCCTCCTGGGTGATGGAGGTCTTGCCCTCCGGGATGAGGTCCGTCGGCATGACGGCGTAGTAAGGGTCGTCCATCAGAGGATACCACTGAAAGGCCCGGCATCGGTGCGCGTCCCCCAGCGCCAGGTCGATCTGGTTCTCCTGGAGCCATTGGGGCAGGGGGTCCGTCCCGATGCGGATGTCAAAGGAGGTCCCGGGAAAGCGCTCCTGGTAGTCCCGAAGGACCTTGGGCAGCCAGGTGTTGGAGATGCTGGAGAAGGAGCCGATGCGGATGACCTGCGCCTCCCGCTGGGAGAGGAGCTTGGCCTGGCTGGTCAGCCGGGTCAGGGCGGCGTCCGCCTCCGCCAGCAGGGGGTAGAGCGTCTCCCCGGCAGGGGTCAGGCGCACGCCGCTGTGGCTGCGGGACAAGAGCTTGCAGCCCAGCTCGTTCTCCAGGGCATTCATCATCTGGGTCACGGCGGACTGTGTGCAGTTGAGCTCCTGGGCGGCTTTGTTGAAGCTGCCGGTCCGGAGTGCGGTTATGAGGGTGTGGAGCTTGCGGTTATCCATGGATATCACCTTTAACATACTGGGGATGAGATATTAGATACACTTATAATTCCAATCACATAATCTGTCTTCACAGAGGGGAGGTTGGGTGTTATAATACAGCCATCCCAGGTGGAAGGTGGGGCGCGGCCATATTCTGTCGCCGAAGGACCCGTGTTCTGCGGGGCGTGGAAGCCCCTTGTTGCGGGTCACGGTGATGGGCGCAGCCCACCCGATGCCTACATCGGGGATGGGAAAGCTTTGATTCCTCGGTTCCATTTTTTTGAACCATTTCCATATTCTCCTTTTTGGCGTTCCGTCAAGAAGCCGACGGGAAGCCCGCCCATTTCCTCACCATGGGCGCGGGTCCCCGGAAGCGCTCTCTTGCCCAACACAACTCTTGGCAGAGCGTCAGCCGTCCTTTGGTCCAGAAGTTCTGGCCGAAGGGCGGCTTTCCTTTTTCGTTTGGAAAGGCGAACACCGGGACCCCGTGGTTGGTGGGTCCCGGCGCTCTTCGGAGAGAGTATGAAAGGGGGGTGTGCACATTCCGGAGCCTAGGTAGGGAAGGTCCAGGGCAAACAAAAAGAGCCGGCTGAATCGCTCAGCGGCCCCGAAGAATGCTTGCCAAAATGCGCAAAACTGCGGCACTCTGTCTGTTTGCCTGAGAGATTCGGGCTTGGTTCGGCCAAACCCTTGCACCTTCGGCACTCAACTAAATGAGATTCTCCAGAGACCCCTCCGCCTTCAGTTTCAACATTGGATCCTCAAGGCATCATGGGGAGATATTAAATTCTGCAACACTACAGGAAAAGGATACCACGATATGACAGAAAAAGCAACCGAAACGCGGCAGCGCGAACCCAAAAAAGAACCGGGATCCAAGAAGAGATTTCGTACAAAATGGAGAAAAGAATGGGACCTGCCGGGCGCAGGTCCCATCCTATCTTATGGGGCTTTATTTGGCGGATGCCTTTTTGACGATGGCAACGACGACGGGGGCCAGCGCCAGCAGGGCCACAGCGTTGGGAAGGACCATCAGCTGGTTGAACAGGTCGGACAGCTCCCAGACCAGATCGTTGGACAGGCAGGAGCCCAGGAAGATGAAGACGACGGCCAGGACAGAGTAGACCTTGGTGGCCTTCTCGCCGAAGAGGTAGGCGACGTTCAGCTTGCCGAAGAAGTTCCAGCTCAGGATGGTGGAGAAGGCGAAGAACAGCAGGCAGATCGCGACGAAGATGGAGCCGACGTTGTCGCCAAAGGCCATGGAGAAGGCCAGCTGGGCCATGTTGGTCTTGTCGATGCCCTCAGCCGCGCCGCCAGCCAGCGGGCCGCCGCCGGCATACAGGGTGGAGATGACCACCAGCGCGGTCATGGTCAGGACCAGGAAGGTGTCGATGAACACGCCGATCATGGCCACCACGCCCTGGTCGTGAGGGGACTTGACCTTCGCCATGGCGTGGGCATGGGGGGTGGAACCCATACCGGCTTCGTTGGAGAACAGGCCGCGCTTGACGCCCTGGCTGAGTGCGGTCTTCAGCGCGTAGCCGATGCTGCCGCCGATGATCGCGTTGGGGAAGAAGGCATACTTGAAGATCATGCCGATGGTCTCAGGCAGGTAGGACAGGCGCATGAGGAGGAGGACCAGACCGCCGGCCAGATAGAGGACGGCCATGATGGGGACCAGCTTCTCGGTGACGGAGGCCACGCGCTGGATGCCGCCCAGAAAGACGAAGGCAGAGGCGGCCGCGACCAGGATGCCGATGATCCAGGAGGGGATGCCGAAGGCGGTGGAGCAGGTGGAGCCGATGGAGTTGGACTGGACCATGGAGCCGATGAAGCCCAGGGCCAGGGTGATGGCGATGGCGAAGAATCCAGCCAGGAAGGAGCCGAACTGATTGTTGAAGGCACGCTTGATGTAGTACACAGGACCACCGGCTACGGTGCCGTCCTCCTTGACGACGCGGGTCTCCTGGGCCAGAACGGCCTCGGCGTAAATGGTGGCCATGGCAAAGAACGCAATGATCCACATCCAGAAGATGGCGCCGGGACCACCCACGAGGATCGCGCCGCAGGCGCCGACGATGTTGCCGGTACCGACCTGGGCGGCGATGGCGGTGGTGAGGGCCTGGAAGGAGCTCAAGCCGCCCTTCTGCTTTCCACCTCGGAGAGAGAAGCCGCCGAAGACCTTGCCCAGACCTTCGCGGAAGCAGCGGACCTGGACGAATTTGGTTTTGGCCGTGAAGAAGATGCCGGTACCCATCAGTAGGATCACCAGGATGTAGTCAGATAAGTAAAAGTTGATGGTTTGTACGATGTGCAGCAGCGTTTCCATGGGATATGCCTCCAATTCAAAAAATAAAAAGAGCCTGCTGAGAAAGTCAGCGGCTCTGGAGTCAGACGTGCAGACGCGCCGTCGTGAAAACGGCTGTCCGCTCTGTCCTTTTGCCTGAGAGATTCGGGTCCGGTCTGTCCAAACCCTTGCACCTTCGGCACTCAACTGAATGAGATTCTCCAGAGATCCCTCCGCCTTCAGTCTCGCAAGCGATTCTTAAGGGTTCATCGGGCAATATGATGTTGTGCGGCTCTGCGAGGAGAATGGTAACACATTGTTGCACGAAATGCAACAAAAGTGCAACACAAAAGCGGGGGCGAATTTTGAGAGATTTTCGTAGAAAAGGGAGAAAAATCGGCGGCGTGCCGGGATGGCGAATGGGAGGCCTATACGCCCCGAGCCCGCCGGGGATGCAGCCGGCGGGCTCGGAGGGCCTGGGATAGCCAGGAAAGGAGAAGAAAACGCGTTGATCAGAGGTAATTGCCCTTGCCGTCGTTCCACTTCCAGTCGCGGATCTCGGGCAGGTCCATGCCATGCTCGGCAATATACTGCTTGTGGTCCACCAGCTTGTCCTGGAGCTGCTGGATCAGGGAGGCGCCCCGGTTGCCCAGCTTCTCGGGCAGCAGCTTGATGACGTCCATGGTCAGGTGGAAGCGGTCCAGGTTGTTCAGCACGCGCATGTCGAAGGGGGTGGTGATGGTGCCCTCTTCGATGTAGCCCCGCACATGCATGTGCTTGTTCGTCCGGCGGTAGGTCAGCTCATGGATGAGGGAGGGATAGCCGTGGAAGGTGAAGAGGATGGGCTTATCCTTGGTGAACAGCATGTCGTACTTCTCGTCGGACAGGCCGTGGGGGTGCTGGGTGTTGGACTGGAGGCGCATCAGGTCCACCACGTTGATGACCCGCAGCTTCACGTCGGGGAAGTAGTGGCGGAGGATGGTGACGGTGGCCAGGGTCTCCAGGGTGGGGGTGTCACCGCAGCAGGCCAGGACGATGTCGGGCTCCTCCCACTCGTCGTTGGAGGCCCACTGCCAGATGCCGATGCCCTGGGTGCAGTGCTTGACAGCCTGCTCCATGGTCAGCCACTGGGGTCTGGGGTGCTTGGAGGTGACCATGACGTTCACATAGTTGCGGCTCTTGATGCAGTGGTCAAAGACGGACAGGGTGCAGTTGGCATCCGGGGGCAGGTACAGGCGCACCACATCGGCCTTCTTGTTGCACACGTGGTCCAGGAAGCCGGGGTCCTGGTGGGTAAAGCCGTTGTGGTCCTGCTGCCAGACGTTGGAGGAGAGGATATAGTTCAGGGAGGCGATATCCTGTCTCCAGGGCAGCTCGTTGCAGGTTTTCAGCCACTTGGCGTGCTGGGCGAACATGGAGTCCACGATGCGGATGAAGGCCTCGTAGCTGTTGAAGAAGCCATGGCGGCCGGTGAGGAGGTAGCCCTCCAGCCAGCCCTCGCACATGTGCTCGGAGAGCATGGAGTCCATGACCCGGCCGGAGCGGCCCAGGAACTCGTCGTTTTCGCCCAGCTCCATGTTCCAGACGCGGCTGGTGGCCTCGAATATGGGGGTCAGACGGTTGGACTTGCTCTCGTCGGGGCCGAAGACCCGGAAGTTCTTGGCGGACGCATTCTCCCGGATGACGTCCCGGACATAGGAGCCGAGGACCAGCATGTCCTGGGCCTCCACGGCGCCGGGGGCGGGGATGTCGATGCCGTAGTCCCGGAAATCGGGGGTCTTCAGATCCCGCAGGAGCTTGCCGCCGTTGGCGTGGGGGTTCGCGCCCATGCGGCGCTCGCCCACGGGGGCCAGGGCCTGGAGCTCGGGGACGAGTTTGCCGTCGTCGGTGAAGAGCTCTTCGGGCTTGTAGCTTCTGAGCCAGGACTCCAGCATCCCCAGATGCTCGGGCTTGGACATGTCGATGGGGACCTGGTGGGCGCGGAAGGAGCCCTCGATGACGTTTCCGTCCACCACCTTGGGGCCGGTCCAGCCCTTGGGAGTGCGCAGGACGATCATGGGCCAGGTGGGACGGGCTTCATCGCCGGTGAGGCGGGCGTTGGCCTGGATGCGCTTGATCTCGCGGATGGCCCAGTCCACGGCGGCGGCCATCTTCTGGTGCATCTCCTTGGGGTCGTCGCCCTCCACGAAGCGAGGCTCCCAGCCGCAGCCCCGGAAGAAGTTCTCCAGCTCGGTGTGGGAGATGCGGGAGAGGATGGTGGGGTTGTGGATCTTAAAGCCGTTCAGATGGAGGATGGGCAGGACGGCGCCGTCGCCCACGGGGTTCAGGAACTTGTTGGAGTGCCAGGCGGTGGCCAGGGGGCCGGTCTCAGCCTCGCCGTCGCCCACCACGCAGGCGGCGATCAGGTCAGGGTTGTCGAAGACCGCGCCGAAGGCGTGGGCCAGGGAATAGCCCAGCTCACCGCCCTCATGGATGGAGCCGGGGGTCTCGGGCGCCACATGGCTGGGGATGCCGCCGGGGAAGGAGAACTGCTTGAAGAGTCTCTGCATCCCTTCCAGGTCCCGGCTGATGTTGGGATAGACCTCGCTGTAGGACCCTTCCATGTAGGTCTGGGCCACCATGGCGTTACCGCCGTGGCCGGGGCCGGAGAGGTAGATCATGTCCAGATCGTACTTGACAATGGCGCGGTTCAGATGGGTATAGATGAAGTTCTGGCCCGGGCAGGTGCCCCAGTGGCCCACGATTTTTTTCTTGATGTGTTCGGGCTGAAGGGGTTGCTTCAGTAGAGGATTGTCCAGCAGATAGAGCTGGCAGGCGGTGAGGTAGTTGGAGGCACGCCAGTAAGCGTCGATCTTCTCCAGTTGGGAGGGGGTCAGAGCAGCTTTCCGGCTCATGCGGGCAGCGGTCTTGGCGATGGGCTTGGTGACGCCTTTGGTTCCCTTGGGTTTTCTCGGCATTCGAAAAACCTCCTTTTCCAGAATCAATCTTTATTTCGGCTTGCCCCATCGAAAGCGGGGCGAGCGGCGAGGCACAATGCTCACCTTTATTATATACAATTTCAGGAAAGAATCAACAACAACCTGCGATAAAATGAAAATTAAATCCATATTTCTTGCAAATAAGGGGGAAAGAAGTGGGGATGACCCCAATGAGGAGTGCACAGGAGCGGCCTTAAAGGCGAGTGGAAGGACCTTCCCATGCGGGCGCGTCCGGCAAGGAGCGGGCGTTTAAGAAAATGTTAAGAAAAGATTTATGACTTTTTTATTGCAATCTCGCCTTGGATTCTGTAGAATGAGCCCATCCCAATAACGCGCAGGAAAGGGGAGCTTTTGATGCATAGTTCGAGAGCGAACACCAAAGCGGTCTATATTGTCCTGTCTCGAACCCAGACCAAGTTTGGCCGCTGCATCCGAACCGTTGCGAAGCAGCGATACAATCACGCGTCCATCGCGCTGGACCCTGAGCTGACCGAGCTCTATGCCTTTGCCCGGCCCCAGCGCTATGCGGTCCTCCAGGGCGGGCTGGTCCGGGAGTCCCTGGACCGCTACACCATGGGCAACGGCGCGCCGGTCCCGGTGGCAGTCTATCGGGTCCCGGTCTCAGAGGAGGATCACCAGTGGGTCAGAGAGACCATCGGGAAGATGCTGGACAACCCGGAGTATATGTACAATCTCTTCTCCGTGCTGACCTACCCTATGTTCCAGGGCTTTTCAGTTTACCGGGCCTTTTCCTGCGTCGAATTTGTGGCCTACCTCCTGTACGCGCTGGGCTATCTGGGGGAAGGTCCCCTCTGCCGCTATAAGCCCGACGACCTGCACCCCGTTCTGGAGCCGCTGCTGGTCTACCAGGGGGATATTCGGGGCTGCCTGCGCGGCTCCGGGGCGGACCACGGGTACTTTGCTCCGCTGGACAGCGCCGTCATGGTACAGGGGATCTGCTCCCTGCTTCGGATCACCAGGCGGTCGGTCTTTCAGCGGGTCTATGGATAAGAAAAAACATCCTGTGTGGATCGACACGTCCGCACAGGATGTTTTGTTTTAGGGTACGTCGGCAGGCTGGGCCTGCTGCTTTTTTTCCTCTGCGGCCCTGCGCTTGGCGTTTGCCAGCATGAGCTTGATGCGGTTCTCCTGGTTGATCTTGGTGGCGCCGGGGTCGTAGTCCACGGCCACGATGTTGGAGTCCGGGAAGTCGTCCTTCAGAACGCGGATCATGCCCTTGCCCACGATGTGGTTGGGCAGACAGCCGAAGGGCTGGGCGCAGACGATGTTGGGGGTGCCCGTGTGGATGAGCTCCAGCATCTCGGCGGTGAGCAGCCAGCCCTCGCCCATCTTGCAGCCGTCATTCAGGTAGCCCCGGATGAGCTTGTGCAGGTCGGAGAAGGTGCCGGGGGCGCGGAAGCCCGCCTTGTTCAGGGCGTCGATCATGTCCTGCTGGCATTTTTCGATGTAGCCCATGAAGAAGCGGCAGGCGGCCTGCTTGAGCTTGCTGCCGCCGAACATGTCCACGTCGGAGACCCGGTTGTAGATCTTGAAGGCCATGAAGTCGGTCAGGCCGGGGACCACCGGCTCGGCCCCCTCGTCCAGGAGGAACTGCTCGAGCTGGTTGTTGCCCAGGGAGGAGAACTTGATGTAGATCTCGCCCACCACGCCGACCCGGACCTTGGGCTCCCCGGCGGTGGAGATGGCGGCAAAGTCGGCGCAGATCTCGTCCAGGATGACCTTCATCTTCTTCCGGGACATGCCGTTGCCCTTGTCGAAGCGGTTCAGCAGCTCGGTGGTCCAGTATTCGACCTTGGCGGTGGTGTCTCCGGGGTTCACCTCATAGGGGCGGGTCTGGTTGGCCACATTCATAATGATGTCGCCGTACATCATGCCGTAGACCAGCTGGCGGATGAGGGGGACGGTGACCTTGAAGCCGGGGTTCTTCTCCAGGCCGAAGGAGGCGGAGATCACGGGGATGTAGTCCAACCCGGCCTTTTCCAGGGCCTTCCGCAGCATGTGGATGTAGTTGGAGGCCCGGCAGCCGCCGCCGGTCTGGGTGATGAGGAGGGCCACCTTGTGGGGGTCGTAGCCCCCGTTCTCGATGGCGTCGATCATCTGCCCGATGACCAGCAGGGCGGGGTAGCAGGCGTCGTTGTGGACGTATTTCAGGCCGTTGTCCACCACCGAGCGGCCCTCGTTTTTCAGAATGACCACGTTGTAGCCGTTGCGCTCCAGGAGCTTGGCGAAGAAGCCGAAGTGGACCGGGAGCATCTGGGGGATGAGGATGGTGTATTCCTTGCGCATCTCTTCGGTGAAGAGGAGGCGGCCGGTGCTGTCGTATTCCAGTTTTGCCATGGGGCTTCCTCCTTACTTCGTTTCGTTGTCCCGGGCGTCCAGAGCGGCCATGAGGCTGCGGATGCGGATCTTCACCGCGCCCAGGTTTGAGATGTCGTCGATTTTCAGCTGGGTGTACAGGTCGCCGCCCTCCTCCAGGATGGAGCGCAGCTCATCGGTGGTGATGGCGTCCACGCCGCAGCCGAAGGAGACCAGCTGGATGAAGGCCATGTCGGGCTGGGTGCAGACATAGCGGGCGGCGTTGTACATCCGGGCGTGGTAGGTCCACTGGTTCAGCACCCGGCGGGGCTGCTTGTCCATATGGTGGCAGACTGCGTCCTCGGTGATGAGGACAAAGCCGAAGGAGGTGATCAGGTCGTTGATGCCGTGGTTGATCTCCGGGTCCATGTGGTAGGGGCGTCCGGCCACCACCAGGATCTTGCGGCCGTTGTCCCGGGCGTATTGGATGAACGCCTCGCCCTTCGTGCGCACCAGCCTGCGGTAGTCGTCATAGGCGGCGTAGGCCCTGCGGATGGCGGCAGCGGCCTCCCGCTTGGGCACGTCGAACTCCCGCCGAAGCAGCTCGGCGCCCTTTTTTACAAAGTCCTTGGGGCGGTGGATGCCGAGGTTATCGTGGATGTACTTGATCTGGGACAGGGCGGGGATGTTCACGTTCAGCAGGTCGGGGTAGTAGGCCACCACGGGGCAGTTGTAATGGTTGTCCGACAGGCCCTCATCGAAGTTATAGGACATGCAGGGGTAGAAGATGGCGTCCACATTCTCCTCCAGCAGGGCCATGATGTGGCCGTGGAGGAGCTTGGCGGGGTAGCAGACGGTGTCCGAGGGGATGGTCTGCTGTCCCTTGATGTACAGGGCGCGGGTGGACTCGGGGGAGAGGACGACCTCAAAGTTCAGGCTGGTGAATAGCTCGAACCAGAAGGGGAGGTTCTCGTACATGTTCAGGCCGAAGGGAATGCCGATCCGCCCCCGGGAGCCGTCGCCCTTGCCCTTGCCCTGGAGGGAGCGCAGGTAGCTGTACTTGAACTTCAGCAGGTCGGGGATCTCCACCTTGGGCTGGCCCAGGGGGACGGAGCAGCGGTTGCCGGAGATGAACCGGCGGCCGCCGTCGAACTTGTTGATGGTGAGGGAGCAGCGGTTGGTGCAGCCCTTGCAGGTGGCGGGTCTGGCCTCGTGGGAGAAGGACGCCAGGGCCTCGGGGGACAGGAGGGCGGACGTTTCAAGCCCGGCGGCCTTGGCGGCCAGGGCCGCGCCGTAGGCGCCCATCATGCCGGAGATGGTGGGGCGGGTGACCTCTCGGCCGATCTCCTGCTCGAAGGAGCGCAGGACGGCGTCGTTCAGGAAGGTGCCGCCCTGGACCACGATGTGCTTGCCCAGGTCGTCGGCGTTGGCCGCCCGGATGACCTTGTAGATGGCGTTTTTCACTACGGAGATGGACAGACCGGCGGAGATGTCCTCAATGGACGCGCCGTCCTTCTGCGCCTGTTTGACGGAGGAGTTCATAAAGACCGTGCAGCGAGAGCCCAGGTTCACGGGGTTCTTGGCGAACAGGCCCATTTTGGAAAAGTCCGCGATGTTGTAGCCCAGGGCCTTGGCGAAGGTCTCGATGAAGGAGCCGCAGCCCGAGGAGCAGGCCTCGTTCAAAAGGATGGAGTCCACGGCCCCGTTGCGGATCTTGAAGCACTTCATGTCCTGGCCGCCGATGTCGATGATGAAGTCCACGTCGGGGGTGAAGTGCCGGGCGGCGTTCAGGTGGGCCACAGTTTCCACCAGGCCCAGGTCGCAGGAGAAGGCGTTCTTGATGAGGTCCTCGCCGTAACCGGTGACAGCCGCGCCCTTGATGACCACCCGGTCGCCGCACTGGGCATAGATCTCCTTGAGCTGGGGCAGGACGATGGAGATGGGGTTGCCCTGGTTGGAGTGGTAGAAGGCGTAGAGGATGTTGCAGTCGGGGTCGATGAGGACCATCTTGGTGGTGGTGGAGCCTGCGTCGATGCCTAAGTAGGCGTCCCCAGCGTAGGTGGACAGGTCCACCGTGGGGACGGTCATGGCGTTGTGCCGGGCGGCGAAGGCTTCGTAGTCGGCCTGGTCGGTGAAGAGGGGGGGCATGGTGTCCACGATGGTGGGAGAGCCCGCCGCGTGCTCCAGCTTTTCCAGGAAGGATTCAAAGGACTGGGCGGGTGCGTCCTCAGTGCAGAGGGCTGCGCCGATGGCGGCAAAGCAGTCGCCGTCCTCGGGAAAGACAGCGTGTTCACTGTCCAGCTTCAGGGTCTGCACGAACCGCTCCCGCAGGCCCATGAGGAAGTGGAGGGGACCGCCCAGGAAGACGATCTTTCCCTTCAGCTCCCGGCCCTGGGTGAGACCGGCCACCGTCTGGTCCACGACGGCCTGGAAGATGGAGGCCGCCACGTCCTCCTTCCGCCCGCCCTGGTTCAGGATGGGCTGAATGTCGCTCTTGGCGAACACGCCGCAGCGGGAGGCGATGGGGTAGATCTTTTCGTGGTTTAGAGAGAGCTCGTCCAGCTCGTTCACGGACACGTTCAGCAGGGTGGCCATCTGGTCGATGAAGGCTCCGGTGCCGCCGGCACAGGAGCCGTTCATCCGCTCTTCCAGGGTGTTGCCAAAGAAGATGATCTTGGCGTCTTCACCGCCCAGCTCGATGACGGCGTCGGTGCCGGGGATGAAGGTGCGGACCGCCGCGGCGGTGGCGTAGACCTCCTGAACAAAGTCCAGGCCGCTGGCCTTGGCCACGCCCAGACCGGCGGAGCCGGTGATCAGGAGCTGGACCTTTTGACCGGCCAGCATACCGCGGAGGCCTTGAAGGGTCTCGCAGGTCCGCTCCCGGGCTTTGGAGTAATGCCGCTCATAGGAGCGGAAGCGTAATTTATTTTGTTCATCCAGCACCACGACTTTTACCGTCGTGGAGCCGATGTCGATGCCAATTCGCAATGCCATAGTTTCACCTCAAAGGGAAGGTCTGTTTTTGAGATAATTATTTTTTAATAGGATACACGACTCCCATTATAACCGAGAGGCTGTCGAAAGACAACAGCAAAGTTGCGGTTGAGGTGGAAATTGGTGTTGTCAAAACGGCGGAACTGTCTAAGGCTCCTGGGGGCATCCCCGGGGGACGAGGTGCAGCGCCCCTTCCAGTTCTTCCAGATAAAGGGTCGCTCCCGGGCCGGCCTCCTCCCGCAGGAGAAGCTCTGCGGCGGGGTTTTCCACCTGGGTCCGGATGAGCCGTCGGAGGGGCCGGGCACCGTAGCGGGGGTCCGCGCCCTTTTGGGCCAAGTGGGAGATGGCGGCCTCGGAGGCTTGAAAGCCCACCCCGGCGGCGGACAGTCGCTGGGCGAACTCGCCCAGGAGCTTTCGGGCGATGACCGACAGCTCCGCTTCTCCGAGCGGGTGGAAAACGAGGATCTCGTCCAGGCGGTTGAGAAATTCCGGCCGGAAGACCTGGCGCAGTTCCCGCTGGAGGACGGCGTCGCCCTGAGCCTTCGGGTCGCCGCCACCAAAGCCCAGCGGGGTCCCGGCGGAGAGGCGCTCGCCGCCCACGTTGGAGGTCATGACGATGACCGTGTTGCGAAAATCCGTCCGTTTGCCCTGGGCGTCGGTGAGGATGCCGTCCTCCATGATCTGAAGCAGGAGGCTCCACACATCCGGGTGGGCCTTTTCCAGCTCGTCAAAGAGAAGGACGGCGTAGGGATGGCGGCGGACGGCCTCGGTGAGCTGGCCGCCCTCCTCGTGGCCCACATAGCCGGGAGGCGAGCCGGTGAGGCGGCTGCTGGTGTGCTTTTCGGAAAACTCCGTCATGTCGAAGCGGAGCAGGGCATCCTCCTTTCCGAAGAGCTGCTGGGCCAGGGCCTTGCACAGCTCGGTCTTCCCCACACCGGTGGGACCCAGGAAGAGGAAGGAGGCGGTGGGGCGGCCCGGCTCCTTTAGCCCCGCCCTGCTGCGGCGGATGGCCCGGGCCACGGCGGCGACCGCCTCCTCCTGGCCGGAGACCCGGCGGCGCAGCGCTGCCTCCAGCCCCAGAAGCTGATCCTTTTCCCGCTGGGTCAGGCGAGAGACGGGAATGCCCGTCCACTGGGAGACCACGGAGGCCACCTCCCTGGCGGAGACCACGGGGTCGGTGCGCTCTGCCCGCCAGCGGCCCTTCTCCTCCTCCAGTTGGCGGCGGAAGTTGCTCTCGGCATCCCGGTAGAGGGCGGCTTTCTCATAGTCCTGCCCGGCGATGGCGTCGTCGCGCTCCCGGGCGGCTTTGCGGACGCGGCGCTCCAGCCGCCGCAGGGCTTCGGGTGGGTCCATGGCCTGAAGGCGGGCCTGGGAAGCTGCCTCGTCCAGCAGGTCGATGGCCTTGTCGGGCAGCCGCCGGTCGGGCAGGTAGCGAACGGACAGGGAGACCGCCGCTTCCATGGCGTCGGGGGCAAAGGCCAGACCGTGGTGCTGGCTGTAGCGGGGAGAGAGGCTCCTGAGAATGGAGAGGGCCTGCTTCTCGCTCGGCTCCTCCACCCGGACGGGCTGAAAGCGCCGCTCCAGAGCGGCGTCCTTTTCCAGGAAGCGGCGAAACTCCTCGGTGGTGGTGGCCCCGATGAGCTGCAATTCGCCCCGGGCCAGCGCGGGCTTGATGATGTTGGCGGCGTCGATGGCCCCCTCGGCGCTGCCCGCGCCGATGACCGTGTGCAGCTCGTCCAGGAAGAGGATGATGTTGCCTGCCCGGTGGACCTCTCCCAGGATGTTTTTCATCCGCTCCTCAAACTCGCCCCGGTACTTGGTCCCGGCCACCACGGAGGGCAGGTCCAGGGCGAGGAGCCGCTTGCGCCGGAGCTGGTCGGGGACCTGTCCCAGGGACATCTTCTGGGCCAGCCCTTCGGCCACAGCCGTCTTGCCCACGCCGGGCTCGCCCAGCAGGAGGGGGTTGTTTTTGCTGCGGCGGATGAGGATCTGGATGACCCGGCGGATCTCCTCCTCCCGGCCGGTCACCGGGTCGTAGTCCCCCCGGCAGGCCAGCTGCACCATGTCCCGGGTGTGCTGGTCCAGCAGCCGGGTGGAGACGGCGGAGACGGGAGGCGTGTAGTCCGCCTCTCCCCGGGAGCGGGAGGAGTAGGACCCGCTGGCGCTGCTCATGGAGACGCTGAGCTGGCGGTAGAGGCGGCTGGGTTGGAGCCCGGCCGCCGACAGGAGCTGGACCCCGGCGCTGTCGCCCTGACGGAGCATCCCCAGCAGGAGGTGGCGGCTGTTCACCTTGCTGCAATGCAGGCGCAGGGCTTCTCCCACGGCCAGCTCCATGATCTTTTCCAGCCTGGGTGTGATGAGACGATGCAGGGGCAGGGGCGACCCGGCGCCCAGGTCGGCGATCAGTCGTGCCTGGACGGCCTGGCGGGTGAGCCCCTGGCCGCGCAGCAGGCGGGCGGCGGCGCTTTTGGGCTGCTGGAGAAGGCCCAGCAGCAGGTGCTCGCTGCCGACGTAGTCGTGGCCCAGACGCTGGGCCGCCGCACCGGCAGCGCCCAGGCTGGCCTGGGCATTGGGGGTGAAGGTCACGGCTTGGATGGGGATCCCTCCTCTTCGGATGCTCTGCTTTCCGGCTTGGGCGCGGAAATGACGGAACGGAGTCGGTTTTCATGGTTCCGGGTGCGGGGCGCGCCCTCCAGCCCGGGGGTGGCGCTTCCCGACAGATTGGGGGTAAATGCTGTGTTTTGCATGGTGATAACCTCCGCTAACGGGTGGAAGTGGGCGAAATCTATAAAAATCTTTCCCGAATACTATGAAAATAACCAAAAATTTTCTATGAAATTAGAATTGCATTTTTTCAAAGATGTGGTACAATTATAGCCGCCAAGAAAATTTATATTGGAGGTACATACCCATGGCATATGCAATTGATCCCGATCTGTGCACCTTCTGCAAGAAGTGCGTGGAAGAATGTCCCACCGGTGCTATCATTGAGGGTAGCGTCAACGGCAAGGAAGTCTGCGTTGTCACTTCCGAGTGCATCGACTGCGGCGGCTGCGAGGACGCTTGCGAGACCGATCCCAAGGCTCTGGGCTTCGCTGACTAATTCAAACATTCGGTAAGATGAACGCGCGTACCGTGATATCCGGTGCGCGCGTTTTCCTTTTTTTCGTCCGGTATTGGCCAAGAGAGCCCTTTGTTTTGGTTGAGTTTTCTTATTAAATGTGGTATAATTCATCAAATGTACCCATTTACTTGTTCAGGGCGGGGAAAACGCCCCCGTTCCCGCTGTTTTTACCTTGGAAAGGAGGGCCTTTCTTCATGAAAATCGTTGTGTTGGCCGGAGGGTTAAGCCCGGAGAGAAACGTCTCTCTCTCCTCTGGCACCATGATCGCGGAAGCGCTGCGGTCTATGGGCCATCAGGCGGCCCTGGTGGATATGTACTTTGGGCTGGAGGATTACACCGGCCCGTTGGAGGCTTACTTTGACCAGCCCATTTCCCAGGAGGGAAAGAAGGTGGACCCCACCGCGCCCGATCTGGAAGCCATCGCGGCCTCCCGCAAGTGGAAGAGCAAGAGCATGTTCGGCCAGGGCGTGCTGGAGCTGTGCCAGCTGGCCGACATCGTCTTTCTGGGCCTTCACGGCTCCTGCGGCGAGGATGGCCGGGTCCAGGCGGCCTTTGAGCTTCTGGGCATCCCCTACACCGGCGCGGGCTATCTCGGCTCTGGCATTGCCATGGATAAGGATCTGACCAAGCGGCTCATCGCCGGTCTGGGCGTGGACACCCCTAAGTGGAGCCGGGTGAACTACACGGAAAAGGACGTGGACCGCCTCACCAGCACCACATCGGTTCCCTGCGTGGTGAAGCCTGTGGACAGCGGTTCCTCCATCGGCGTGGCCATTGCCCACACCAAGAAGGAACTCCACGCTGCCCTCATCGACGGCCTGCGCTTCGGCGGACGCTGCGTTCTGGAGCAGTATGTGGCCGGTCGGGAGATCCAGGTGGGCATCCTGGGCGACGCTGCCCTGCCCTCCATCGAGATCATCCCCAAGACGGGCTTCTACGACTATGAAAACAAGTACCAGCCCGGCGCGGCCGAGGAGATCTGCCCCGCGCCCATCCCCGCAGAGTGGGAGAAGAAGCTGGGGCAGGCCGCCCTCACGGTCTATCGCGCCTTGGGCCTTTCAGTCTACTCCCGGGCGGACTTCATCGTGGACGAAGCCGGGACCGCCTGGTTCCTGGAGATCAACACCCTGCCGGGGATGACCCCGACCAGTCTGGTCCCCCAGGAGGCCGCCGCCGTGGGCATCGGCTACTCGGCCCTTTGCCAGCGGATCATCGACGAGTCCCTGAAGGCCAGAGGAAACTAAAGACAACCGCGTAAGGAGAAAAACTATGGAACCCATGCGTGTTCGAGAGCTTCTCGCTGCCACCGGCGGGACCCTCATAGGAGACCAGGTGGATCTGGACACGACCATCACCGCCGTGGAGACCGACAGCCGCGCGGCCCGGGACGGGGCGCTGTTCGTGGCCCTGCGGGGGGAGAAGACCGACGGTCATCGCTACATCCCCAACGCGCTGGACGGCGGGGCCGCAGGCTGCCTCACCGAGGAGGAGCCGCCGGCCCGCATCCCCGGGAAGTTCTACATCAAGGTGCCCAGCACCCTGGAGGCCATCGGTCAGGTGGCCAGAGCGTACAAGGAAAAATTCCCCATCCCCGTCATTGGCATTACGGGCAGCGTGGGTAAAACCACCACCAAGGACATGATCGCTTCCGTGCTGGGGGTGAAATACCGGGTGCTGAAGACCGAGGGGAACTTCAACAATGAGCTGGGCCTGCCCCTGACCCTCTTCCGTCTGTCCCCCGAGGACCAGATCTGCGTCCTGGAGATGGGAATGAGCGCCCTGGGAGAGATCGACTATCTCACCAGGATCGTGGCCCCCGATGTGGCGGTCATCACCAACATCGGCGATGCCCACATCGAGAACCTGGGCAGCCGGGAGAACATCCTCAAGGCCAAGCTGGAGATCTTCAACCACATGACGGCCGACGGCCTGGGCGTCCTCTGCGGAGACGACGCCATGCTGCGCACCGTGGAGGGGAAGGTCGCCGCCCCGGTGGTCTACTGCGGGGCCGAAGGGGATCCCCCCTATGCGGCCGACAACATGGTGCAGCTGGGTTCCAGCGGGATGCAGTGTACGGTGAAGACCCCCAAGACCCAGTTTGACGTGACCATCCCCGCGCTGGGCAGCCACATGATCTACCCCGTCCTCATGGCCTGCGCCATCGGCGAGCGCTTCGGCCTCACGGGCGAGGAGATGAAGGCCGGGATCGAGGCCTTCGTCCCCACGAAGATGCGCATGAACGTGGTGCGCCAGGGCGAGGTCACTATTCTGGATGACGCCTACAACGCCAACCCCCAGTCCATGCGGGCGGCGCTGGAGGTCCTGTCCCAGAGCGGCGGTGAGCGCCGGGTGGCGATCCTGGGCGACATGTTCGAGCTGGGTGTCCTGGGGCCTGAGCTGCACCGGAGCGTGGGCGAGTTCGCCGGAAGCCTGGAGAACATCGACGCCCTGCTGGCGGTGGGCGAGCTGGCCTGGAATATCTATGACGGGGCCTGCGGCTCGAACATCTCCAACGTGGTCCACGCCAAGGACAAGGAAGAGGCGAAGGCCATCCTGCCCAGTTTGGTCAAGCCTGGCGCGGTGGTCCTGCTCAAGGCCTCCCGCGGCATGGCCTTTGAGGAGCTGGTGGCCGAAGTCAAGGCGCTGGCCGCGCGAACGGAATAAAAAAAGAACGGACCCGAATACGGGTCCGTTCCCAACCATAGGAGAGGTGTCACGGATTGCTGAGCTGGCTGAAGTCCACGATCATCTTTTTGGGAGTGTGCTTGACCAGCTCCTCCAGGGTCTCCTCATAGGGGGCGCAGGCAATGCCACGGTCGGTGAGGAAGCCGGTGATGAGGAAGGCGGGGATCACGTCGTAGGCGGGGGTCCAGCCCTGGGCCTCGCCGCAGTCCAGTCCGTCGGTGACGGAGCTGGGGGCGCCCTCGTCCATGCCGTGGCTCGCGCCGCTCTCCATGTCCAGGTCCACGTCGTCTGCGTTGAGGACGGCATAGAAGGGGATGGAATGGAAGTAGCAGGAGATGGCCAATTCATAGGAGCCCACGGGCGCCTTCAGGTCGCCGTTTCTGGCGGCCAGGATGCCGTCGGTGAGGACCAGATGCGCGCCCTGACGCGCCAGGAAGGTGGCGGCCGCGTGGTCGGGGATCACGGTGCAGGGCACGTTGTCCTTGCCCAGCTCCTGGGCCAGCAGGGTGCCGCCGATGAGGGAGGGACGACCTTCGCATAGGGTGACCTGCTCCAGGATGCCTCTCTTGACGCCGCGGCGGGCGATGCCCAGCGCGCCGCAGGGAGAGGCGGAGTGGAATGCGCCCCGGTCGGTGCGGATGAGCAGCCGGGTGCCCTCGCCCATGAGGTCGGTGCCATTGCGGCAGGTGTTGCGGTCGCCGACGACCTGCTCCCGGTCGAAGGTGACGGCGGTCGCCAGAATGGTGGTGAGACGATCCACATTCTTAGTGTAGGCCTCGGGTGGGTGCTCCATATACTTCATGGCGGCGGTCATGTCGCGGGAGTGATCCCGGCTGGCCAGCAGCAGCGCCTTGGCCTCCGCCAGCTTCTCGTCGAATTCGGGGGTCTGCTGGAGGGCCTGGTGCTCCAAAGCGGCCAGACAGTAGCCGTAAACGCCGGCCACGGCGGCGATTTTTTCTTCGATGACAGCGCCGGAGGAAAGGACCTCCGCCACGGTTTTTACATCGGTGCAGGTGATCCAGGACTCCTCCTGGGGATACTTGGACTGGTCCAGAAGGGACAGGACCTGGCCCTGCCATTGCAGTGCGATCATAGGGGTAAGCCTCCTGTTTTCTTATTTCTTTCGCAGCGTTCTACGCCTGATAATGCAGCTATCATACCATAATTTATGAACCAATACCACTCTCAAACCGGGAAAAGTTTGGCATACACATAAAGGAAGTCACACATGATCGATATTGCGGTACGAGACTTAGTAAAAGAATATGAGGTGGGCGAACCGGTGCTCAACGGCCTGTCCTTTCAGGTGGACACCGGCGAACGGGTGGGCATCCTGGGCCGCAACGGCGCGGGCAAGACCACCCTCTTCCGGATCCTCACCGGACAGGAGGAGGCCGACAGCGGCGAGGTCGTCATCGCCCCGGGGAAGCGGCTGGGCCTGATCTCCCAGATCCCTGTCTACCCGGAGGGGTTCACGGTGGAGGACGTGCTCCGCACAGCCTTCCACCACCTGAAGGCCATGGAGGAGGAGCTGCGCAACCTCTCCGACATCCTGGCCGGCGGGGACAAGGAGCTCCTGGCCCGCTATGACCATCTCCAGGTGGCCTTTGAGACCGGCGGCGGCTATGAGATCGAGACCCGGCTGGAAAAGGTCTGTTCCGGCCTGGGCATCGAGAAGGCCTTCCGCGCCAAGCGCTTCGCCGACCTGTCCGGCGGTGAGAAGACCCGCATCAACCTGGCTCGCCTCATCCTGGTGGACACCGAGATACTCCTGCTGGACGAGCCGACCAACCACCTGGACCTGAACGCCACGGTCTGGCTGGAGGAATACATCAGGACCTACAAGGGGACCGTCCTGGTCATCTCCCACGACCGATACTTTTTGGACAGGACCATCGCCCGGGTGGTGGAGCTGAAGGACGGCCAGGCGGTTTTCTACTCCGGCAACTACTCCTTCTACGCGGTGGAGAAGGGAAAGCGGGAGCTGGAGCAGCTTCGCCAGTACCAGAAGGAGCAGGCCGAGTTAAAGCGGCTGGCGGACACTGTCCGCTCCATGCACGAGCACAACACCGAGCTTCTGCACAGGCGGGCCTTCTCCATCGAGAAGCGCATGGCCAAACTGTCCGGCACGGCCCGCCCCACTGCACGCAAGAAGATGCACGCCAAGTTCGGCCAGGCGGAGTTTCACGCCGACGATCTGCTGGAGATCAAGGGCCTGGAAAAATCCTTCGGCGCACAGAAGCTCTTTGACGACGTGACCCTCCGGGTGGAGGACGGGGACCGCATCGCCCTGCTGGGGGACAACGGCACCGGGAAATCCACCCTGCTGAAGATCATCCTGGGGGAGGAGCTCCAGGACGGCGGCACGGTGAAGCAGGGCATGACGGTGAAGACCGGCTATCTGCCCCAGCAGATCCGCTTTGAGGACCCGGAGCGCACCCTCTTTGAGACCATGCTCTACGAGGCCAACTGCACCCCCCAGCAGGCCCGGGACCGGCTGGGCGGCTTCCTCTTCCGGGGGGAAGACGTGTTCAAGCCCGTCTCCGTCCTGTCCGGCGGTGAGCAGAGCCGCCTGCGGCTGTGTATGCTCATGGATGAGAAGGTGAACTTCCTCATCCTGGACGAGCCGACCAACCACCTGGATCTGGACTCCAGAGAGTGGATCGAGGAGGCGGTGGAGGACTACGAGGGCACGTTGCTCTTCGTCTCCCACGACCGCTACTTCATCGACCGATTCGCCACCCGGATCTGGACCCTGGAAAACGGCAGGATCACCGACTTCAAGGGGGACTATACGGCCTATCAGGCCATGCGGGAGCGGATGAAGCCCCTGGCTCCGCCGCCCAAGAAGGAGGAGAAGAGCCGGAAGGAGAAGCCCAAGCGCACCGGCGGCACCAAGCAGCTGAAAAAGGAGCTGGCGTCAGCGGAAAAGCGCATGGAAAAGCTGGACCAGCTCATGGAGGAGTTGGGGCAGCAGAAGGAGGCGGCAGCCTCCGACTATCAGAAGCTCCAGGAGCTGATGGAGCAGGAGGCGGCCTATACCGAGGAGTACGACGCACTCATGGAAAGGTGGGAGGCGCTCTCCACCGCCATTGAAGCCGAGGAAGGCTGAAAAATTTTTCCTGTACGCATAAAATCTATGAATGAAAAAGGAGAACGTACCATGTCCGAGAATGAAAAGAAGGTTCAGACCACCGAGGAAAAGATGAAGGAGCTCTTTGACCTGATGGACGCCAAGGCAGCCTCCGGCGAGCTGGTGGAGGTCGAGGACGACGAGAAGTTTGACGAGAAGTTCAAGAAAGAGATGGAGGAGGCCATGACGCCCATGTCCGACTCTGAGGTGGCCGGGATCGAGTACTCCATGATGATGAACCAGTACGAGGCCATGCTGGCCGACTGGGAGCGCCGGGAGGCCGAGGAGCGGGCCGCCGAGGCCGCTGCCAAGAAGGCAGAGCAGGAGGACAAGGGCGAGTAATGCTGGACCAGCTGAAACGCCTGGCCCTTCGGCTGGAGGAGCTGGAGACCCAGCTGGCCCAGCCGGAGACCTATGCCGACCCGGAGAAGCTGGCCAAGCTCACCAAGGAGCAAAAGGACCTGGTCCCCGTCGTGGACAAGTACCGCCGCGTTCAGGAGATCGACCGGGAGCTGGCGGAGATCACCGACCTGCTCTCCGACCCGGAGTGCCGGGAGCTGGCCAAGGCGGAGTGCGAGACGATGAAGGCCGAGCGGGAGGACTTGGAAGAGGCGCTGAAGCGCCTGCTCATCCCCAAGGACCCCATGGACGACAAGAGCGTCATCCTGGAGATCCGGGCCGGGGTGGGCGGCGAGGAGGCCGCCCTGTTCGCCGCCAGTCTGTATCGAATGTACGCCATGCACAGCGAGAAGCAGGGCTGGCGCATCGAGCTGGCCAGCCTCAGCGAGACGGAGCTGGGAGGGATCAAGGAACTCTCCCTCCTGGTGGAAGGGGAGGGGGTCTTTGCCCGCTTGAAGCATGAGAGCGGCGTCCACCGCGTCCAACGGGTCCCCGAGACGGAGTCCGGCGGCCGCATCCACACCTCCACCTGCACCGTGGCGGTCCTACCCCAGGTGGACGAGGTGGCGTTTCACCTGGACCCCGCCGACCTGCGCATAGATACCTTCCGCGCCTCCGGCGCCGGTGGGCAGCACATCAACAAGACCGAGTCCGCCATCCGCATCACCCACCTGCCCACGGGGACAGTGGTGGAGTGCCAGGACCAGCGCAGCCAGCACAAGAACAAGGACCGGGCCCTGTCCATCCTCCGCGCCCGCCTCTACGAGCGGGCGGTCCAGGAGCAGGAGGCGGCCATTGCCGGTCAGCGCCGCAGCCAAGTGGGCACCGGGATGCGCAACGAGCGCATCCGCACCTACAACTTTCCCCAGGGGCGGGTCACCGACCACCGGATCGGACTGACGCTCTACAAGATCGACGCAGTCATGAACGGCGACCTGGACGAGCTCATTGACGGCCTGGTCCTGGCGGAACGCATGGAAAAACAGAGGAGCCAATGAACCCATGAACGAGAAAAAAACCACCCGGCGATACGCCGTGGAGGACATTCCCGCCGCCGCAGAGGCCCTGAAACGGGGCGACCTGGTGGCGGTCCCCACGGAAACGGTCTACGGTCTGGCCGCCCGGGCCGGGGATGATGCGGCGGTCCGGGCCATTTACGCGGTGAAACACCGCAGCCCGGAAAAGCCCCTGAGCATCCTGGTCTCCGGCATGGAGATGGTGGAGGCCTACACCCGAAACATTCCCGCTGCTGCCTACCGGCTGGCGGAGAAATACTGGCCCGGTCCCCTGACCATGGTCCTGGAGGACGGGGGGGAGGTGGCCCCTACGGTCACCTGCGGCGGCAGCACCCTGGGGGTCCGCTGCCCGGATCATCCCATGACCCTGGCGCTCATCCGGG
Organism: uncultured Eubacteriales bacterium; assembly: GCA_934572535.1. Classification (GTDB taxonomy): domain Bacteria; phylum Bacillota; class Clostridia; order Oscillospirales; family Oscillospiraceae; genus Evtepia. Next base: position 35,502 of record CAKTLJ010000003.1, on the reverse strand, counting down.
CCTTGGGAGAGCCGCTGGCCGCGCCCTCGGCCAACCCGTCCGACCTGCCCTCGCCCAAGACCGCGCAGGCGGTGCTGGACTACTTCGACGGCAGGATCGAAGCCGTCCTGGACGGCGGAGTCTGCGACCTGGGGGTGGAGTCCACCATCGTCTCCCTGACGGGAGCGGAGCCCGCGATCCTTCGGGAGGGGGGCATCCCCGGGCGGGAGCTGTTAGATTTCTTAAAGGAGATGACCTGAGATGAAAGTCATCGGCATCACCGGCCCCACGGGAGCCGGAAAGACCACGGCGCTCAATGCCCTGACCAGTCTGGGGGGCTGCATCATCGACGCCGACGCGGTCTACCATGACCTCACCGTCAGCAGCGCGGAGATGCGGGCGGAACTCACGGCGCGCTTCGGCGCGGTCTACCAGGGCGAGGTCCTGGACCGGAAGAAGCTGGGGGCCATCGTCTTTCAGGACAAGGCCGCGCTGGAGGACCTGAACGACATCACCCACAAGTATGTGGACAAGGAGACCGGCCGACGGATCGAGGAGGCCCGGGCTGAGGGACGGCCTGCCGCCGCCATCGACGCCATTGCCCTGCTGGAGAGTACGCTGGTCCATTACTGTGACTGCACCGTGGCGGTGACGGCCCCGGAGGAGCTGCGGATCCGCCGCATCATGGACCGGGAGGGGATCTCTGAGGAGTACGCCCGCATGAGAGTGAACGCCCAGCGATCCAGCGACTGGTTCCGGACGCACTGCGACTACAACTTACATAGCACCGAGGCGGACACCGTGGAGACCTTCTCCGCGCGGGCGGTGGCCCTGTTCCGCCGGATTTTGGAGGAGACCTGACCTATGGAAAACAAAGAGCTGACAGAATTGCAGCAGAAGAAGAAAGAACTCTTCCGCCAGAAGACCAACGGCTATGACCGCCTGGCCGACGGGGAAGAGGCCCGCATCCGGGACTACTGCGAGGGCTATAAGACCTTCCTGGACCAGGGCAAGACCGAGCGGGAGTGCGTGGACTACGCCATCCGTCTGGCCGAGGAGGCCGGGTTCCGGCCCCTGGTCCGGGGGGAGAGCCTCCGGCCCGGCGACAAGGTCTACCGCAACAACCGGGGCAAGGCCCTGACCCTGGCGGTCATTGGCAAGCGATCCCTGGCAGAGGGCGCGGTCATCGGCGCGGCGCACATCGACGCCCCCCGGCTGGACCTGAAGCAGAACCCGCTCTATGAGGACAAGGAGCTGGCCTACCTGAAGACCCACTACTACGGCGGCATCAAGAAGTACCAGTGGACCACCATCCCCCTGGCCCTTCACGGTGTGGTGGTGCTGGAAAATGGCGAGGCCGTCACCATCCGCATCGGCGAGGACCCCGGAGATCCCCAGTTCACGGTGGGCGACCTGCTGCCCCACCTGGCCAGCGACCAGGCAAAGAAGACCATGGGCGAGATCGTCACCGCCGAGCAGCTCAACGTCTTCCTCGGCAGCCGCCCCTTCGGCAAGGAGGAGGGGACCGACCGGGTGAAGACCGCCATCCTGGACATCCTCCACGAGAAGTACGGCATGGTGGAGGAGGACTTCCTCTCCGCCGAGTTGGTGGCCGTCCCCGCCGCCAAGGCGGTGGATATCGGCCTGGACCGCTCGGTCATCGGGGCCTATGGCCAGGACGACCGAGTGTGCAGCTACGCCTGCCTGAAAGCCCTGCTGGAGCTGGACGCCCCCGAGTACACCGCCGTCTGCGTGCTGGCGGACAAGGAGGAGATCGGCTCCGAGGGCGTGTCCGGGATGCAGTCCTGGGCCTTTGACGCCTTTATGAGCGACTTGTGCGACGCCCAGGAGATCCCCTTGAAGGCCTGCTATGAGAAGGCCTTCTGCCTGTCTGCCGATGTGACCGCTGCCTACGATCCCAACTTTGCCGAGGCCTACGAGGCCCGCAACAGCGCCTATCTGAACTATGGCGTGTGCATCAGCAAGTACACCGGCGCCCGGGGCAAGTCCGGGGCATCCGATGCCTCTGCCGAGCTGGTGGCCCGGATCCGCAGGACCTTTGCGGAGAACCAGGTGATCTGGCAGCTGGCCGAGCTAGGCAAGACCGACCAGGGCGGCGGCGGCACGGTGGCCTGCTACATGGCCAACCGCAACATCGACACCATCGACGCCGGTGTGCCGGTGCTGTCCATGCACGCGCCCTTCGAGACCACCGCCAAGCTGGACTGCTACATGACCTACAAGGGCATGAAGGCCCTGTACACCGCGAATGCGAACTGACGCAAACTCTTCATCAAACCCTAGGAAGGAGGCGTGATCGCCTTGCAATTTCTCTCTTCCATCTTTTTGGGCCTGGTCCAGGGCGTGGCGGAGTTCCTGCCCATTTCCAGCTCGGGCCACCTCTCCCTGTTCCAGACCTTCTTGGGACTCAGTGAAGTCGGCCTGTTCTTTGACGTGCTGCTCCACCTGGGCACCCTCATCGCCATCTTTGTCTACTATTGGAAGGACATTGTGGGCCTGGTCAAGGAGTTTATCCGCATCGTGGCCTGCCTGTTCTCCAAGGAGAAGCGGGCCCAAATGGGGCGCCTGACCCCAAAGGGCCGGATGATCCTGATGATCATTGTGGCCACCCTGCCCCTGTTTGTCATCCTGCCCGTCAAGGACAAGATCGAGGGGCTGTACACCAACACCATCTTCGTGGGCTTTGCCCTCATCGTCACCGGCTGCATCCTCTTCTTCTCTGACCGCATGGCCCGGGGCAAGAAGACCGCCAAGTCCGCCACCATGCTGGACGCGCTCCTGGTGGGCGTGGGCCAGGCTATCGCCGTGGTCCCCGGCCTGTCCCGGTCCGGCAGCACCATCTCTGCCGGTATGATGCGCGGCTTCAGCCGGAAGTTTGCCGTGCGCTTTTCCTTCCTGATGTCCATTCCTGCCGTCCTGGGGGCGAGCGTTCTCAGCATCGGGGAGGCCGTCTCCGCCGGCATCGACGTGTCTCTGCTGCCCGGCTACATCGGGGGTACCGTGGTGGCCGCCGTGTCCGGTTACTTTGCCATTCGCCTGGTGAACCTGCTGGCGAATAAGGGCAAGTTCGGCAACTTCGCCTACTACTGCTGGGGCATCGGCGCCGCAGCAGTGGTGGTGACCCTCATTTTTAAGTAATCCCTGCAAGCAAGGAGCAAGCTATGGCTTCTACAAAAAAGAAAACCACAAGCAAACGATCGAAACCGGAAGAGAAGAAGACCGGGGCCAAAAAGCCCGAGAGCAAGACCAAGAAGCTGCCGCCCGTCTATGTGCCCAACATGGTGGCCCGCGGCGTCGGCGCGGCGGTGTGCATTTTCCTGGCGGTGATGCTGGGGCTGGGCATGTTCGGCGCGCACGCCGTGGTGGTGGACTTCCTGTGCGACGGGAGCAAGGGCCTGGTCGGCTATGGCTTTTGGGTCTTGGTCCCCGTCCTGTTGGCAGCGGCGGTCCTGCTGCTGGCTCAGCGGGAGAGATCTGTCCACCTGCGCCTCTGGTGCCTGGGCCTCTTCCCGGTCCTTCTGGGGGGCTTCCTCCACCTGCTGCTCTCCCCCTATTCCTATTCCATGGAATTCAAAACCTTCGCCTCCCTGTGGCGGGACGGCGTGAACCTCTTCAGCGGCGGCGTTCTGGGAGGATGCCTGAGCATCTCCTTCGCCACCTGGTTCAGTCCCATTGGGGCCGGGATCCTCTTCGTGCTGATGATGCTGGTCCTCTTGGCCGGGATCTTCCGCCTGACCCCGGCGAGGATGCTCGCCTACCTGCGCTCCAGCCGCGCCCGGAGGGCGGCGGCCTATGACCGCTATGAGGACGACGAGGACCTCTACGAGGAGGAACCCTATGAGGAGGCGCCGCTGCCGCCCCCTGCCCGCCCGAGAGAACTCTTCTGGACGCCCCTGTTTGGACGAAAAACGCCCCGCAGGAAGGCAGAGGATATCCCCCTGGATGCGCCGAAAGAACAGAAGCCCGTCCAGGAGCCGGAACCCGTCCAGCCTCCCAGGGAGAAGACCCGGGAGGAGGCAGCGGCTGACGCGCTGAAGGAAGCCAAGGCCTCCTTCTTTGGCCGAAAGCCCCGCGTGAAGCCCTCCGACGCGGCCCTGGAGTCGCTCATCGACGCGGCGGAGGACGTCATACCCTTTGACGACGAGCCGCTGCCCGATGTGACGCCGCAGGAGGAGACCAAGGCCCAGCGACAGGAGGCCATCCGGCAGGAGACCGACCAGGTCGCCCGCAGCATTGAGAAGACCATGGGAGAGGGCCCCAAGGCGTACCAGTACCCGCCGCTGGAGGTTCTGACCCCGCCCAGCGGCGAAGGCCAGCGAGCCGCCCATGAGGAGCTGGAGGAGACGCAGGGCCGTCTGGCCGGGCTCCTGGAGTCCTTCGGCATCGACGGCCATGTGGTCGGCGCGGTCCAAGGGCCGTCCGTCACCCGCTATGAGGTGGCCCTGGAGCAGGGGGTCCGGCTCAACAAGCTCACCAACCTCTCCGACGACGTGGCCCTGTCCCTGGGCGTGTCCAACGTCCGTATCGCTCCGGTGCCCGGAAAGATCTCCGTGGTGGGGGTGGAGGTCCCCAACAAGGTGGTCACCCCCGTTCCCATCCGGGAGGTTTTGGACTCCGACAACTTCCGCCGCCACAAGTCCAGCGCGGCCTTCTCCGTGGGCAAGGACATCGGCGGAAACTACATCGTGGGGGACTGCGCCAAGCTGCCCCACATGCTCATCGCCGGTACCACCGGTTCCGGTAAGTCGGTGTGCATCAACTCCCTCATCGTGAGTATGCTCTATAAATCCACCCCCGAGGAGCTGCGGCTCATCATGGTGGACCCCAAGATGGTGGAGCTGGGAGGCTACAACGGCATCCCCCATCTGCTCATTCCTGTGGTCACCGACCCCAAGAAGGCCGCCGGTGCACTCCAGTGGGCGGTGACGGAAATGATGAAGCGCTACCGCCTCTTTGCCGAGGCGAGGGTCCGGGAACTCACCGCCTACAACCAGTGGGCCAAGAGCCAGGAGAACGTGGAGCCCATGCCCAAGGTGGTCATCGTCATCGACGAGCTGGCCGACCTGATGCTGGTGGCTGCCAAAGAGGTGGAGGAGTCTATCTGCCGGGTGGCCCAGATGGGCCGTGCCTCCGGGATGCACCTGGTCATCGCAACCCAGCGGCCCTCGGCCGACGTGATCACCGGCCTGATGAAGGCCAACATCCCCTCCCGTGTGGCCTTTGCCGTGGCCTCCTCCCTGGAGTCCCGCATCATTCTGGACACAACCGGGGCGGAGAAGCTGGTGGGCAAGGGCGATATGCTCTGGTTCCCCCTGGGCTCTGCCAAGCCCCTGCGCGTCCAGGGCTGCTTCATCTCCGACGAGGAAGTGGCCGCCGTGGTGGAATGCGTGAAGCAAAACAGCACGGCGGACTACGACGACTCCGTCATGGAGCAGATCGAGCAGCACGTGTCCGAGTCCGAGAAGAAGGGCAAGGGCGCTGGGTCCTCCGGCGGCTATCCCGGCGGGGAGGGCCACGGTGAGGAGCAGGACGAGCTCTTCCCGGCGGCGGTGGACGTGATCCTGGAGCTGGGTCAGGCCTCGGTCTCCATGCTCCAGCGGCGGCTGAAGCTGGGCTATGCCCGGGCTGCTCGCCTGGTGGACCAGATGGAGCAGCAGGGGATCGTGGGCCCCTTCGAGGGCTCCAAGCCCCGGCAGATCCTCATCACCAAGGAGCAGTGGCAGAAGATGCAAAACGGCGGCGGGGAGGAGGACTACGTGGAGTCCGACCCGCCGGTGGAGGAGGAGATCCTCCCCTTCGACCCCGTTCCCCAGCACTACGAATCCGACTGAGAAAAGGACCGCTTCCCGAGGGAGCGGTCCTTTTCTTGGATCTGATGCCTCAATTCGACGGAAAAATCGGAAAAAAGACGGAGTTTTTTGTCAGAATTCTATCTTTTCGATTGAAGATACGGATAGTAACTGCTATAATAAAAAAAGAAAACCGCTCCGAAAACCACGACGCCAAGATGAGGACTGTGTATGTGCTTCGACGACCCTATTTTTTTAGACCCCAATGCCTTTGATGATCTCATGGCAGATACCGAGCAGCACAGGATCTGCTGGATGTATCACGAGACCCTGTCGGACGCGAAGATCGCGCGGATGTTCGCAAACTACGCCGGCCATGGGACACCCATTCGCGAAGCATGGACGACGATGGCTTGGGTGGCGGCCGGACGACAGGAAAACTGCTTTTACCTATTATTTAAATGGTATGATGATTTCTATGGTCCCCCGGAATGGGGCGACCTCTACTATGTCGAGCGCGACCAGGGATTGGACGGCGAGGTGCGGGTCCGTCTGCTGAACATGGAGCGGCTGCTGGAGCTGGGCCGCCGGGGTCAGGCGCTGTGCAACCTGCTGTGGAACCGGATCAGCGACAATGCGACCTCTTACTTCGGAGAGAGTGACTTCGAGACCACCGCCATCGGGCGCATCCTGGCCTTGCTGGACGACAACCCCGGCCAGGAGCTGGAGGCCTTCGATTGGTATCTGGGCCGGTGCGGCGATGGGGAAAAGGCCGCGCAATGCGCCACCATCGCCGCCTATTTCCAGGGGATCCAGTCGGTGAAGGAGCTTATCTACCACATCGTGGTCACCGACGGCGGAGAGACCGCCGCCCGCCCCCTCCCAGTTGAGGATTTCTTGGCGATCCTCAGCCGCCTGACCGAATCCATCGACGGCAAACGCCTGTTGGAGCTGTCCGCAATCTTCCAGTCCTTGGCGGACGACTTCTGCTATGAGCCTGCCCGCAGCCCGGTGATGAACCGGAATATGGCTCGGACCATGCTCTCCCTGACCGAGAGCGGCGGCATTCGCTGGGTCCGCTTGGAGGGGCAGGGGAGGCGGAAGCTCCTGCGGGAGCTCTACTGCCGCTGCGCCCCCCGAAGCGCGTGGGACGTCTTCCACCGCTGGCAGGGGGAACTCTATTTCACCGTGTTCCGGCGCTCTCCCATCCGGGGCCTCCACCGGGGCGTGTACCTGGTGAGCCGGTTTGAGGATCAGCGGGGCATGGACGTCACCGACCTGTTCTGGTTGGAGAACGTCGTCGGCGGCGTGGTCCACCTGTGCGACGGGGACTTTTTTGAGGAACTGATGGATCAGCTCCTATCCAGAGACAGGATGGAGATCGCCCTGCACGGTGGACACCGCCGCGCGGAAGACCTGCCCGCCACGTATTCGGCCCTTTTGAAGGAGGCCTACGACAGACTGGAGCGGGGCGTGATCCGGCGGCAAGCCGCCGATCGGGAAGGAAACTACTAAGAAGATCAAAGCTTGCAAGGAGGCCGCTGCGGAGCGGGCCTCCTTTGCCCGTGGCCCCGGATGAGCCGGGAGAAAACGGAAACGATATCCACAGACAGGAGGTACCATTATGGAGTTTGTGAAGCTACAGATCGAAGATGAGCTCGCCATCGTTACCATCGACCGGCCCAAGAGCATGAACGCCCTGAACAACCAGGTCTATGAGGAGATCATTGCCCACCTGGAGGCCGTCCAGGCCAACGACCAGGTGAAGGTCGTGATCCTCACCGGCGCGGGAGATAAGGCCTTTGCCGCCGGCGCGGACATCGCCCAGATGGTCCACCAGGATGTCAAGGAGGGCCGTCACCTGGGCGGCCTGTGCCACCGCAGCGCCTATCTCTTGGAGAACATGCGTCAGGTGACCATCGCCGCGGTGAACGGCTACGCCCTGGGGGGCGGCTGTGAGCTCACCCTGGCCTGCGACATCCGCGTAGCGGCGGAAAACGCCCGCTTCGCCCTGCCGGAAGTGGGCCTGGGCATCATCCCCGGCGGCGGCGGTACCCAGCGCCTCAGCCGGATCATCGGCGTGGGCCGGGCCAAGGAAATGATCTTTACCTGTGACCAGATCGACGCCCAGGAGGCCTATCGCATGGGCCTTGCCAACCATGTCGTGCCCCAGGTCGAGCTTATGGACTACTGCAAGGCCCTGGCCAAGAAGATCGGCTCCAAGGCCAGCTACGCGGTGTCTGTGGCCAAGGCTTCCGTCAACGCCAGCGAGAACGTGGACCTGCCCAGCGGCTGCGCCCGGGAGCAGGATCTGCTGGGCCTGCTCTTTGCGACCCACGACAAGAAGGAGGGCATGGAGGCCTTTCTGGAACGCCGCAAGCCCAATTTTACGGACTTCTGAGCCCGAAGGGGATTTTCGTTAAAATGACTATAGCAAACTTGCCAAGAGGGGAAACCCTTGGGGCGCAAGGTGTTTTTCGCATTTCAACTGGCCGATCTGTTACAGATTGGCCAGTTTTTTGTGAATGGTAACGAAATTGAATCGAAAAGTTAACGAAATGGTTACAAAGTACAACGAAACAGTGACACACTGAACAAAAATGGGTAACAATTGAAAACAAAAAATTGTTTGGAAGTAACAAAGATTACAAGGTGAGGGCCGTTTTTCGGCCTCTTTCTGGAATTTGAAAAGGAAAAAGAGTTCGTGTATAATTCCTATTGCAAGCGCCTAATCCGTTTCTGCGAGAGAGATAGACGCAGAGAAAGAAAAGGCAACCGGAAGGAATAAGACTTACCCGTCGACTTAAGGCGTTTGCATATCGGCAGGGGACGTGCCTTCCACGAACGATTGGAGTTATAGTATGAAAAAGTATTTCATTGCGGCCCTGCTGTGCATGGTGATGCTGGTCAGCATGGTGCCCACGGCCTTCGCTGCAAGCAACTATGATGTGTGCATGGCAGCCATCCGGGAGCAGAAGGAGATCCAGAACCAGGCGCACCGGACGGCCACTGCCCTCCGCAAGAAGGGCTATTCCGAGAACAGCACCTATATCAAGGCGGCGAAGAGCACCTGGGCCGACGCACAGGCGGAGATCCAGGCCTACAAGAACCTCTCCCGGTATACCTGGGATGACATCCGCATCCTGACCACCACCGTCTACCACGAGGCGGGCGCCACCACCGAGCAGCTGCGGCAGTATGTGGCGCGTGTGGCGCTGAACCGCGTGGAGGACAAACGCTTCCCCAACACGGTCCACGGCGTCATCACCCAGCGGGGCCAGTACAACACCAAGTACGCTGCGGAGGAGACGGCCCAGGCCATCAAGAGCAAGGACGCCGCCAACGGCACCTACCATTGGGAGACCTGCAAGAACTCCGTGGTACAGGCCATGATGGGCAAGACGGATATGCCCAGCAACGTGCTCTACCAGGCAAACTTCACCCAGGGCAACGGGCTCTGGAAGTCCGTCTACTTCAACAGCGGCTGGTTCGCCAGCACCAGCTACTTCTGCTACGGCTAAACGCCGGTACACAGAGCGCAAACGTTCCCGGGACATTTTGTCCCGGGAATTTTTCTTGGAAAGAAATGTTATCCTTGACAAAAAAACATTCCGGTGATACCATGTGCTCGAAAACGAGTTGTATTTTGAATGGAGGAGAGCGGCGCCCCGTCCTCGGAATCTATTTGAAGGCCGGCTGATGGAGTGTTTGATCGCGTGCGCTCTCATTGCCGGTTTTTTGCGTCTGAAGAATATGAGAGGAAGCGACTATTATCATGCATTTGAGTCCCTTGCACGTGGTGGGCCTGCTGGCCACCATTGCCCTGATCATCGGAATTGGAATTCAGTCCGGGCGGAAGGTCGTGTCCGCTGCGGACTTTTCCAGCGGCGGCAGCCGGGCGGGCGCCTGGATCGTCTGCGGTGCCATCATGGGTACGCTGGTCAGCGGACAGGCCACCATCGGTACCGCGCAGCTGGCCTTTTCCTATGGTATGTCTGCCTGGTGGTTCACCCTCGGCTCGGGCATTGGCTGCCTGATCCTGGCCATTGGCTATGCGGCACCCCTCCGGAACAGCGGATGTTCCACCCTGCTGCAGATCGTCTCTAAGGAGTACGGCGCCAAGGCGGAGTCTCTGGGCAGCGCGTTCTGCTCCATCGGTATGTTTATCAGCGTGGTGGCCCAGGTCCTGTCCGCCACGGCGCTGCTGATCACGATCTTCCCCATCAACCGGCTGGCGGCCGCCGCGATCTCCATTGCCCTCATGGCCTTCTATGTGATCTTCGGCGGCATGTGGGGGGCCGGTATGGGCGGTGTGGCCAAGCTCATCCTGCTGTATGTGACCTCCATCCTGGGTGGTATTCTGGTTTTCGTCATGGCAGGGGGCCTTTCCGGCCTGATGAATTCCCTCCAGGACCTGCTGGCGGGGACGGCCCTGGGCGGCTACAGCGGCCTCACGGACGCCGGATCGGTCCACGCGCGATTCACCTCTCTGCTGGCCCGAGGCGCCTCCAAGGACATTGGCTCGGCCCTGTCTCTGCTGCTGGGCGTCCTGTCAACGCAGACCTATGCCCAGGCCATCTGGTCCGGCAAGACGGAGCGCGCGGCCAAGAAGGGCGCCCTCTTCAGCGCCTTCCTGATCCCGCCCATCGGCATTGCCTGCATCCTCATCGGTCTGTACATGCGCGGCCACTGCATCACCACCGACGAGGTTCTGGCCCTTCAGGCCATGGGCCAGTCCGTCCCGGATGGGCTCATCCAGATCGCGTCCACGTCCCAGGTCTTCCCGGTGTTCGTGGTGAACTTTATGCCCAAGCTTTTGGGCGGCATCGTCCTGGGCACCCTGTTTATCACCGTGGTGGGCGGCGGCTCCGGCCTGGCCCTGGGCATGGCCTCCATCCTGGTCACGGACATCTTTGCCCGGAAGAACCCCAAGGTGAAGGAGTCCGGGATCAACCTGGAGGTCACCCGCGGTACCATCATGGTCATTCTGGTGATCGCCGCCGCCGTGGCCATCCTGGTCCCCGGCGCGATGATCAACGACTTCGGCTTTCTGTCCATGGGCCTGCGGGGCGCGGTGGTCTTCCTGCCCATGTGCGGCGGCCTCTGGCTCAAGGGGAGGATCCCCAGCCGCTTCGCCTTGGCGGCCATCATTGCCGGTCCGGTTGCCGTGCTGGCGGGTAAGCTCCTGGCCATTCCCTTCGACCCTCTGTTCCTGGGCATGGCCGTGTGCCTGGTCATCATGGGCGCGGGGCTTCATTCCGGAAACCACAGACGGCTTCCGCTCTCTTTCCATCACTAAGCTGCAAAACGCACGCTTCGGCGAGGTCTTGTGCCTGCCGGAGCGTGCGTTTTTACCAGAGAAGGTGCCTAGCCCTCCAGTCCCTTCTGGTCCAGGCGGCTGTTGACCAGCTGGCGGAGGAGGGTGTAGAGCACCGAGCAGATCGGGACGCTGAGGAGCATCCCGGCCAGGCCGAAGGCGTTGCCGCCCACGGTGACGGCGGCCAGCACCCAGATCCCCGGCAGACCCACCGATTTTCCCACCACCCGGGGATAGATCAGGTTGCCTTCGATCTGCTGGAGGACCAGAATGAAGACGACGAACCAAAGGGCTTTGACTGGGCTGATCAGCAGGATGAGGAAGGCGCCGACGATGACGCCGATGAAGGCGCCGAAAATGGGGATGAGCGCGGTGAAGCCGATGAAGACGGAGATCACCGAAGCGTAGGGCATCTTGAAGAGGGCCATGCCCACGAAGCACAGGGTCCCCAGGATCACCGCCTCGGTGAGCTGGCCGGTGATGAAGTTGGAGAAGGTCTTGTTGGTCAGGGCGGCCAGCTCCATGAGCCGGGTGGCTCGCTTCTCGGGCAGCAGGGCTCGCATGGTCTTGGTGACCTGACGGGCCAGGGTCTCCTTTTGCGCCAAAACGTAGAGGGAGAAGACCAGAGCCAGCACGAAGCGGACCGCCGCCGAGAAGAGGGTGGTGGTCAGCCCGATGGTGGTGTCCATCAAGGTATGGCCATAATTGGTGAGGAAGCGGAGGGCGGCGGTATAGATGCGTTCCAGGTCCAGGGAGAAGGCGGGCAGCACGACGCCGTACTGGCTCAGCAGCTCGCTCAGCTCCGTCCAGCGGTGCTCCAGGGTGGCCAGGTGCTGGGGCAGGAGGGCCGCGAAGCTCTCCACGCTGTCCTTCAGGGCGGGGAGCACGATGAAGAAGAGGGCAAAGATGACCCCCGCGACCACTACGGTGCTGAAGAGCAGGCAGACCGGCCGCTTGAGCGTTTGCAGTATGGGCGCGGGTCTCTTCGCCCAGAGCCGGTCCCAGGCCTGCTCCACCGGCCGCAGAAGCACGTTGAGGATGAAGGCGATGGCGCAGCCGATGACGAAGGGAGAGATCAGGGCAAAGAGAGTGGAGAGGAGAAGCGTCACCTGGCTGGGATGCTGTAGGCCCCAGTAGAGCAGCAGGGCAAAGGTGATGACGCCCAGGGTGCGTTTTAAGGGATACTTGTTTGGGTCCATGGGGTGACCTCCGTTTCAGGAAGGAATGGTAAAGAGGAGTATAGCGGATTCTTTGGGGGATATCAAGATAAAAAAGAAAAACTCCGAAGCCGAAGCTTCGGAGTTATCTTGGTGCGCGAGGCGGGACTTGAACCCGCACGTGCGTAAAGCACACTAGAACCTGAATCTAGCGAGTCTGCCAATTCCACCACTCGCGCACATGCCTGCGCCGAACGTACTCGCTCAGTGCGAGATTTATAATACCACCTGGGATAGGGAAAGTCAAGCGCTTTTTCGTCCTTTTTCAAAAAAGTTTTTCTATGCTGCTTGAGGGCATGGAGGCAAACAAAAAACTCCGAAGCCGAAGCTTCGGAGTTATCTTGGTGCGCGAGGCGGGACTTGAACCCGCACGTGCGTAAAGCACACTAGAACCTGAATCTAGCGAGTCTGCCAATTCCACCACTCGCGCATGTCTTGCACCGGGCCGTGTCGCTCAGCGCAGGACTTATAATAGCATCCGGGGACGAAAAAGTCAAGCATTTTTTCGCCTTTTTTCAAAAAAGTTTTTAACGCCTTATTTGGTGCCGAAAATGCGGTCGCCGGCGTCTCCCAGACCGGGGACGATGTAGCCGTGGTCGTTGAGCTTTTCATCCAGCGCGGCGATGTAGATCTCCACGTCGGGGTGGTCAGCCCGGACCCGGGCGACTCCCTCGGGGGCAGCCAGGATGTTCATCAGCTTGATGTGGGTCACGCCGTATTCCTTGAGGAAGGAGATGGCGGCGGAGGCGGAACCGCCGGTGGCCAGCATGGGGTCCAGGACGATGACGTCCCGCTGGGCGATGTCCGTGGGCATCTTGCAGTAGTACTTCACGGGTTCCAGGGTCTCGGGGTCGCGGAAGAGGCCGATGTGGCCGACTTTGGCTCCGGGGATCAGGGTGAGGATGCCGTCCACCATGCCCAGGCCCGCCCGGAGTATGGGGACGATGGCCAGCTTCTTGCCGGAAATCTGGTGGGTGATGGCCTTGGCCACGGGGGTCTGGACCTCGATCTCTTTCAGCGGCAGGTCGCGGGTGGCCTCGTAGCACATGAGGGTGGCCACTTCGCTGACGATCTCGCGAAAATCCTTGACGCTGGTGTTCTCATCCCGCAGGACGGACAGCTTGTGCTGCAAAAGAGGGTGGTCTAAAAGATGTACGTGTTCCATGGTTCAGTCTCCTTTCGTTTGGGCGGCCTGTTCCCGTTCCAGCCGCTCCCGTTCGGCCTGGGACAGGCGGTGATAGACGGGGACCAGCTCCCCGGGGGTGAGGGTGTACCCGGCCCGGGCCTGTTCCAGGGCCAGTCGAGCCACCCCCCAGGCGCTCTGCATCCGCAGGTTGGGGGGAGCCAGCCGGGCGGGGATCCCGGCGGCGGTGAGGGCATCATAACAGAGCTTCGCGCCGTCGCCCACCACGATCTGGGTGGTTTCCGTGCCCTTCAGCTCGTTGACCAGGTCCTCCAGGGCGATGGCCCGGTCGGGGGTGATCCGATGGGGGCGGAGGCCATCCACCCGGAAGCGGGCGTTGTAGACCTGCTTTCTGCGGGCGTCCATGGCGGCGCAGACCTCGCCGTCCCATCCGGCCAGGTTCCAGGCCATGGACTCCAGGGTGGAGCAGCCGGCGCAGGGCAGCTCGGCGGCCCAGGCCAGCCCCTTGGCGGCGGCCACGCCGATGCGCAGGCCGGTGAACGAGCCGGGGCCTTCGGCCACAGCCACCAGGTCCACGTCCTTCATGGTGAGGCCGCAGCCGCTGAGCAGCTGCTCGGCCATGGGCAGCAGGGTCTGGCTGTGGGTCAGGCCGGTGTTTCGGAAGGTCTGTGCGATGAGGGCCTCCTCCTCGCACAGCGCCACGGAGGCGGCCACGGCGGAGGACTCCAGGGCTAAAATTTTCATGGTTCCATCCCCTTTATGGTAATGATCCGCTGGTCGTCCCCTTGGGCGCGGCGAATGTCGATGGAGACGGTGTCGGGCTCCAGGGCGTCCTGGATGTTCTCGCTCCACTCCACGGCGCAGATGCCCTTGCGGCTGAGGAAGTCCTCCCAGCCGATGTCAAAGAGCTCCTCGGAGGAGAGGAGACGGTACATGTCAAAGTGGAACAGAGGGAGCCGCCCGCCCTCGTACTCGTTGACGATGGTGAAGGTGGGGCTGGTGACGCGTTGGGTGATCCCCAGGCCCCGCGCCATGCCCCGGACAAAGGCGGTCTTGCCCGCCCCAAGGTCGCCGGTGAAGGCCACCACCGTGCCGGGCGGCATCTTCTCGACCAGTTCCTGGCCCAGGGCTTCGGTCTCCTCCACGCTTGCAGAATATCTTTCCATAGGATCTGCTTCCTTTATCTTCGATTTGGTTGCGGTGCCCGTGGGCACATGCGCAAACATTTTATCATAAAAGGCGGTGGGTTGCACCCCTTCCTGACAAATTTTATGCACAAATTCCGGTAGGATATAGAATAAAAGGAAACGAAGAGGGGGGGAGGAGCATGGAATATGGACGGACCAGGCGCAAGGGAAGGTGGGGGCTGCCGCTTCTCTGCCTGCTGGCCTCCCTGTATGGGCTGGCGCTGATCTTCTCTGCCACCCGCTACGACGCGGCGCTCCACAGCGCGGCCTCCAAGCAGGCGGTGGCCCTGGCGCTGGGGGTAGGTCTGTGCCTCCTCCTGTCGGTTCTGCCCCTCCGGACCCTGCTGGACAGGCTCTGGTGGCTGCTGCCCCCGGTCAGCGTGGGGCTGCTCCTGCTGCTGGTCCCCCTGGGCAACGACGACGGGACCGGGAACAAGAGCTGGATCGCCCTGCCCGGCGGACAGTTCAACCTCCAACCGGCGGAGGTCGTAAAGCTTTTGTTCATCCTCCTGCTGGCGCTCCAGCTGATCGCCCTGGAGAAGAAGGGCCTGGACCGGCCCGTGGCCGTTCTCCTGCTGGGGTTGCACGCGCTGGCCCTGTGCGGCCTTCTGTATGGCGTCTCCGGGGACATTGGCATGGTGGTGGTGTATCTCGCCATCTACCTGGTGATGCTCTGGTCGGCGGGGGTCCATCCCCTGTGGCTGCTGGGGGAGGTGGCTCTGGGCCTTGGGGCGGTCTTCCTGCTGTGGTCCCGGCTGCCGGAGTATGTCCGTATGCGCTTTCTGGTGGTTCTGGACCACGAGTTGGACCCCTTGGGAAAGGGGTTTCAGCAGGAGCGAAGCCTGTTGGCCATCGGCTCCGGGCAGCTCACCGGACAGGGCTACCTCCAGGGGATCCAGACCCAAAGTCTCTCCGCCTCGGCCCTGCCTGCCCGGCACACGGACTTCATCTTTTCCGTGGCGGGGGAGGAGCTGGGCCTGGTGGGCTGCTGGGCGATCCTGCTCCTGCTGGGGGGCATCGTCCTGGGCTGTATCCTGCTGGCCCGGCGGGCGGACAGGCTGCTGTCCTACACCGCCATGGGCGTGGCCGGGATGCTGGGGGCCCAGACCCTCCTGAACGTGGCCATGTGCTTGTATGCCGCCCCGGTGGTGGGGGTGACCCTGCCCTTTTTCAGCTATGGCGGCTCCTCTCTCATCGTCGGCTTCGGGGCGGTGGGGGTGCTCCTGTCCCTGGAGCGGGACGGACGCCCAGGAAGCGGCAGGCGGCGCCGCGTATAAGGGAGGACGGCGGGGGAAGACTAGGAATACTTTGAAGAATGAGGAGGTATTCCCATGTCGCATCCATCCTTTTTTCGGCGCGGTGGGTTTTTCTTGCTGCTCACCGCCCTTTTGTTTTCCCTGACCCTGCCCGCGCAGGCCTTCTTTGACCACGACGACCGGGCCTCCGGCGAGAGCGCGCTGCCCATCGCGGAAAACCTGAGCCTGACCACCTACAAAAACGTGGCGGTCACCGGGACCCTGTCCGCGGTGGACCCGGAGGGCGACCCGGTGACCTTTCGGGTCACCAAGAACCCCGCCCGGGGCGCGCTGACCTTTGGCGAGGAGGGCGGCGCGCACTTCACCTACACCCCCTATGAGAACAAGCTGGGCAAGGACGCCTTCGAGTATGTGGCGGAGGACAGCCAGGGGAATGTCTCCCGGCCTGCCATCGTCTCCATCCGCATCTCCAAGGCCGGCACCAAGGTGACCTACGCCGACATGGGAGGCCATCCAGCCCAGAAGGCGGCCATCGTCCTGGCAGAGAAGAAGATCTTTGTGGGGGAAAAGATGGGCGAGACCTGGCTCTTCCGGCCGGACGCCGCTGTGAGCCGGGAGGAGTTTTTGGCCATGGCCATGGATGTGGTGGGCATGGACACCCTGCCGGAGGCCACCAGGACGGGCTTTTCCGACGATGACAGTATTTCCGTCTGGGCCAAGCCCTATGTGGCCTCGGCGCTGCGCTCCGGCATGGTCCAGGGATCCGGCGCTGCGGCCGACGGCGTGGCCTTTTCCCCTGACCGGACGATCACCCAGAGCGAGGCGGCGGTGATGCTGAACCGTCTGCTGCGGGTCTCCGACGTGGCAGCCTCCGGCGATCTGGCGGAGGATGCCGCCCCCGTGTGGGCCTATCAGTCGGTGGTGAACCTGGAGGCTGTGGGGATCCTGGAGAAGCGTAGCGACCTCAAGGAGGAGCTGACCCGGGCCCAGGCCGCCGACCTGCTCCTGTCTGCCATGGAAATGCTGGACTTCCGGGAAAAGAATCGATAACGTAAAAAGCGACAAAAAACGTCATCGGACCCTTTTGGGGGGATCCAATGACGTTTTTTGCTTGCCAAGAAAAGTTAGCCGAAAGCCAGCATAGCGTCGATGCTCCGCTGGGCTTCGGTGCGAACTTCGGGAGAGAGCTTGATCTCCTCGCCGCCCGCGCCCCGGACGCAGTTGTACACATCCAGGAGGGTGGTCAGGCGCATATCCTCGCAGACGCAGGCCTTGGAGAGGGGATAGAAGGCTTTGTCGGGCAGCTCGAACTGTAGGTGCTGGACGATGCTGTTCTCGGTGCCGATGATATAGGAACTGGCGTCGTTCTCGCGGGCGTAGGCCATGATGCCGGTGGTGCTGCCCACATAGTCTGCCTGAGAGGAGACCTCGGGCAGACATTCCGGGTGGACCAGAAGCTTGGCCTCGGGGTGGGCAGCCTTGGCGGCGGCCACATCGGCGGCGGTGACGCGGGTGTGGATGGGACATCCCCCGCGAATGAAGTGGAAGGTCTTCTCCGGGACCTGGTCCGCCACCCACTGGCCCAGGTTGCAGTCGGGGATGAAGAGGACCTCCTTCTGGGGCAGGGCGCGGATGATCTTCAGGGCGGAGGCCGAGGTGACACAGACGTCACAGAGGGTCTTTAGCGCGGAGGTGGTGTTGATGTAGGCCACCACGACGCTGTCGGGGTGCTGCTTTTTCAGCGCGGCCAGCTCTTCCAGCGTCAGCTGCTCGGCCATGGGGCAGCCGGCCTGGGGGTGGGAGAGCAGCACGGTCTTCTCAGGAGAGAGGATCTTGGCGGTCTCCGCCATGAAGCGGACGCCGCACATGAGTACGGTCTTCTGGGGCGCCGAGGCGGCCTGTTTGCTCAGGCCGAAGGAGTCGCCGATGTAGTCAGCCACCTCCAGGATGTCTTGGGTCTGGTATGCGTGCGCCAGGATGCAGACGTCGTTCTCCTTCTTGAGTCTGCGGATCTCCTGCTGTAGTGTTTCCGTTGTAAACATAATATCCTCCCAGCAATTGCTGTTGTGTTGTGTAAAAATAGGCGTCCAGTGCATTATAGGGAAGAATCGCAAAGATGTCAAGACAAATGTTAACACAAACGGCTACAAGTGTCTTGACATGTGACGAGCGTGTGGTATAATGGTCCGGATTCATACGTGAGATTGCGACTTTACCGAGTTTTGGAGGATTTATGGAAACGGATATTCTGATTGCGGGCAGCGGATGCTCCGGCCTATACTGCGCCCTGCATCTGCCCCGGGATAAAAAAATCACCGTGGTGACCAAGGCCGACGCGGAGAGCAGCGACTCCTACCTGGCGCAGGGAGGCATTTGCTGCTTGAAGGACCAGGAGGACTATGATGCCTTCTTCGAGGACACGCTGCGGGCAGGACACTATGAAAACAACCGGGAGAGCGTGGACATTATGATCCGCTCCTCCCAGAGCGTGATCCAGGACCTCATCGGCCTGGGGGTGGACTTTCAGCGGGAGGCGGACGGCAGCCTGGCCTTCACCAAGGAGGGCGCCCATTCCGACAAGCGCATCCTCTTCCACGAGGACGTCACCGGCCAGGAGATCACCAGCAAGCTGCTGGCCCGGGCCAAGGAGCGGGAGAACATCACCATCCTGGAATATACCACCCTGATCGACATTGTGGAGCAGGACGGTATCTGCCGGGGCGGAGTGCTGCTCCGGAAGGACGGCAGCCTGGAGGTCGCGGCGGCGGAGTACACCGTCCTGGCCACCGGCGGCGTGGGGGGGCTGTATCGCTTCTCCACCAACTTCCGCCACCTCACCGGCGACGCTCTGGCCATCGCCATTCGCCATGGAGTGGAGCTGCAAAACGCCGATTACGTGCAGATCCATCCGACCACTCTGTACAGCGAGGATCGGGAGGACCGCCGCTTCCTGATCTCCGAGTCCGTCCGGGGCGAGGGCGCCAAGCTCTACAACAAAAACATGGAGCGGTTCGTGGACGAGCTCCAGCCGCGGGATGTGGTCTCCCAGGCCATTTACCGCCAGATGGAAGCTGACGGGACGGAGTTTGTGTGGGAAGATCTGAGGACCATTCCCCAGCAGGAGCTTCAGGAGCATTTCCCCAACATTGTGGAGCATTGCCTGGAAATGGGGTATGATGTGACCAAGGAGTGTATCCCCGTGGTCCCCGCCCAGCACTACTTCATGGGGGGCGTGAAGGTAGACCACGCCAGCCGGACCTCCATGCCCCGGCTCTATGCCGTGGGAGAGACCGCCTGCAACGGCGTCCACGGGAAGAACCGCCTGGCCAGCAACTCTCTGCTGGAGAGCCTGGTCTTTGCCAAGCGGGCAGCGGAGGAGATGGCCGCCAACCCCTGCGACCCGATCACCGAGGAGGAGCTGACAGCCCTGGCAGACCTGTCCGCCTATGCCGACCGGGAAACCTACGAACGGAGCTGCCAGCAAGCTGTGCGCCAGGCCATCCGCCAGGCGGATGCGCAGTAAAAAAAGGAGCGTTTTACTATGTTTGATCAAGTGACCATGAAGCTGAACGTGGAGCCCCTGCTCCTGCGTGCCCTGCGGGAGGATATCACCAGCGAGGACGTCTCCACCAACAGCGTGATGCCCCACGCCCAGCTGGGAGAGGTGGACCTCATCTGCAAGCAGGACGGGGTCCTGTGCGGGCTGGACGTCTTCGCGCGGATCTTTGCCCTGCTGGATGAGAAGACCCAGGTGACCGCCTATGCTGCGGACGGGGAGATGATCCAGCGCGGCCAGAAGCTCGCCACGGTGCGGGGGGATATCCGGGTGCTGCTCTCCGGGGAGCGGACCGCCCTGAACTACCTCCAGCGGATGAGCGGCGTTGCCACCCACACCCGGGCGGTGGCCAGCCTGCTGGAGGGGACCAAGACCAAGCTTCTGGATACCAGAAAGACCACCCCCAACAACCGCATCTTTGAAAAGTACGCGGTGCGCATCGGCGGCGGGAACAACCATCGCTACAACCTGTCCGACGGTGTCATGCTGAAGGACAACCACATCGGCGCGGCCGGCGGCGTGAAGGAAGCCGTCCGCCGGGCCAGAGAGTATGCTCCCTTCGTTCGGAAGATCGAGGTGGAGGTGGAGACCCTGGATATGGTCCGGGAGGCCGTGGAGGCTGGGGCGGACATTATCATGCTGGACAACATGAGCCATGAGGAGATGGCCCAGGCCCTGGCTATCATTGACGGTCGGGCAGAGGTGGAGGTCTCCGGCAACGTGACCGAAGAGAACATCGCCCGGCTCACCGACCTGGGGGTGGACTACATTTCCAGCGGCGCGCTGACCCACTCTTCCCCCATCCTGGACCTGTCTCTGAAGAACCTTCACCCTGTGGAGTGACAGGAGGGCCTATGAAAGGAGAAGAAAGGCGTCAGGAGATCATGAAACGCCTCTCTCACGCGGACGCGCCCATTTCCGCCGCTGTGCTGGCGGCGGCGTATGGGGTCAGCCGACAGATCATCGTGCAGGACGTTGCCCTGCTGCGCGCCCAAGGGGCGGCCATCGTCTCCCTTGCCCGGGGCTACCGCCTGGAGAAGAGCGCGGCCTGCCAGAGGGTCTACAAGGTGGTCCACACCGATGAGGATGTGGAGCGGGAGCTGAACACCATCGTAGACGTTGGGGGGATCGTAGAGGATGTGTTTGTCTCCCACCGGGTCTACGGCACCATCCGGGCCAGCATGGGCATCCGCTCCCGGATGGACGTGAAGAGGTTTGTGGAGGGGATCGCCGCGGGCAAATCCAGCCTGCTGAAAAACGTGACCTCCAACTATCATTACCATACCGTTCGGGCGGACAGCCAGGAGCTTTTGGATCTGATCGAGAAGCGGCTGGAGGAGGAGGGCTTTCTGGCGCCCCTCCAGGATTTTGAGCCTGTGGAGTGCTCCGGCGAATCGGAGCGAGCACAGGAGGAGCCCGACGGAGACTAAAACAAACGAAGCAAAGAACGGACGAGGCGATTCGCCTCGTCCGTTCTTTGCTTCGTTATCGTTCGGTTATCCCTTCATCAGCAGGTACATGACCGCCTTCTGGGCGTGGAGGCGGTTCTCTGCCTCGTCGAAGATCTCGTCGGCGTGGGCCTCAAAGACCTCGGCGGTGATCTCCTCACCCCGGTGGGCGGGCAGGCAGTGCTGGACCATGGCGCCTTCGTGGGCCACGGCCATGACGGCGTCGTTGATCTGGTAGCCTTCAAAGATCAGCTTGCGCTCGTTGAACTCGCCCTCCTGGCCCATGGAGGCCCACACGTCGGTGTAGAGTACGTCGGAGTCCTTGGCGGCCTCCTGGATGTCGGCAGTGCACTGGAACATGCCGGGGTAGTCCTTGGCGAAGTCCAGGATGACGGGGTCGGGCTGGTAGGCCTCGGGGCAGGCGATGGCGACCTTCATGCCCACCTTCAGGCAGCCCACGATGAGGGAGTTGGCCATGTTGTTGCCGTCGCCGATGTAGCACAGCTTCAGACCCTCCAGCTTGCCCTTGTGCTCCCGGATGGTCATCAGGTCGGCCAGGACCTGACAGGGGTGGCAGAAGTCGGTCAGGCCGTTGATGACGGGGATGGTGGCATACTTGGCCAGGGTCTCGACCTCCTCCTGGGCGAAGGTGCGGATCATGATGCCGTCGCAGAACCGGGACAGGACCCGGGCGGTGTCCTCCACCGGCTCGTTGCGGCCGATCTGGCTGTCCTTGTCAGACAGGTAGATCCCGTTGCCGCCCAGTTGGTAGATGCCGGTCTCAAAGGAGACCCGTGTGCGGGTGGAGCTCTTTTCAAAGATCATGGCCAGGGTCTTTCCGGCCAGGAAGGGGTGCTGGATGCCCTTCTTCCGCATTTCCTTCAGCTGGTCGGCGGTGTCCAGGATCTCCAGAATGTCTTCGCTGCTCAGGTCGAGCAGCTTCAGCAGGTCTTTTTTCATGGGAGTGCCTCCTTTGTCTTACGCCCAGATCATGGTGCCCACGCCCTGATGGGAGAGCATCTCAGTGAGGATGGAGTGGGGGATGCGGCCGTCCAGGATGTGCGTGCGGTGAACGCCGTTTTCCAGGGCGTTGACGCAGCACTCGACCTTGGGGATCATGCCGCCGCCAACGACCCCGCTGGACATGAGGCCGGGGACCTCGTGGGCGCGGATCTGGCGGATGAGGGTCGTGTTGTCCTTGGGGTCCTGGAGGACGCCCCGGACGTCGGTGAGCAGGATGAGCTTTTCTGCCCCCAGGGCGATGGCCAGCTCGGCGGCGGCGGTGTCGGCGTTGATGTTGTACGAGGTGTCGTTGTCAATGCCCAGGGCCACGGTGGAGATCACGGGGATGTAGCCGTCGGCCAGGCAGTCGTTGACCACCTGGGGGCAGACCTTGACGATCTTGCCCACCAGGCCGTACTTCTCGTCCAGCTTCTTGGCCTGGAAGAGGGCGCCGTCCAGGCCGCACAGGCCGATGGCCTTGCCGCCCAGGTTGTTGATGATGGAGACCAGGTTCTTGTTCACCTTGCCGCAGAGGACCTGCTGGACGATCTCCATGGTCTCTGCGTCGGTGTAGCGCAGGCCGTCCACGAAGTGGGACTGCTTGCCGATCTTCTTGAGCATGTCCGCGATCTCCGGGCCGCCGCCGTGGACCATGACCACCCGGACGCCGACCAGGTTCAGCAGGATGATATCGCTGATGACGGCGCTGCGGAGCTCGTCGGAGACCATGGCGTTGCCGCCGTATTTGATGACCACGGTCTTGCCGTAGTATTTCTGAATGTAGGGCAGGGCCTCCACCAGGGCGGTGGAGCGCTCCATATAGTTGTTCATGTCCATTGGGATCAGTCTTCCTTCTCTTGGAATGGGGATCAGCTGCGATAGTCGCCGTTGATCTTCACATAGTCATAGGTCAGGTCGCAGCCCCAGCAGGAGCAGGAGGCCTCACCCTCGGTCATGGTCACCAGGATGATGACCTCCTCCTCAGAGAGGACCTTCTTGGCCGTCTCCTCGTCAAAGGCGACGCCCTGGCCGCCGGCGCAGACCAGCAGCTCACCGGCGTTGGACTGGAACTTCACCTCCACGGCCTTGGGGTCGAACTCGGCGCCGGAATAGCCGATGGCGCACAGGACACGGCCCCAGTTGGCGTCGGCGCCGTAGACGGCGCACTTGACCAAGGGAGAGCGGACCACGGCCTTGGCCATGAACTCCGCCTTCTCTTCGGAGGCGGCCCCCTGGACGGTGCAGGTCAGCAGGTGGCTGGCCCCTTCGCCGTCGCTGGCGATCATCTTGGCCTCGTACTCGCAGACCGCCCGGAGCGCGGCGAAGAGGGTGTCATATGCCGCGCCGGGTCCGGTGATGGTCTCGTTTCCGGCCAGGCCGTTGGCCAGGACCACGCAGGTGTCGTTGGTGGAGGTGTCGCCGTCTACGGTGACCCGGTTGAAGGTCTTGTTCACCACGTCCTTCAGCATGGACTGGAGGACGGCGCTGTCGATGGCGCAGTCGGTGGTGACGAAGCAGAGCATGGTGCCCATATTGGGGTGGATCATGCCGGAGCCCTTGGCGATGGCGCCCACGGTGACGGTCTTGCCGCCGATCTCCACCTGGACGGCGATCTCCTTCTTCTTCAGGTCGGTGGTCATGATGGCGTGGGCGGCGTCGTTGGAGCTTTGGGCGTCGTCAGACAGCTTGGCGACCAGGCCGGGGATGCCCTTTTCGATGGCGTCGATGTTCAGCTCCACGCCGATGATGCCGGTGGAGCAGACGGCGAAGTCCTCAGGCTTCAGGCCGGTGGCGGCGGCGGCCGCGTTGGCCATGCGGACGGCGTTCTCCATTCCCAGGGGGGCGCAGGCGTTGGCGTTGCCGCTGTCCGCGATGATCCCCTGGGCCTTGCCGTCGGCCAGGTGCTTCATGGAGAGGATGACGGGGTCAGCCTTGACCACGTTGCGGGTGAAGGTGCCGGCCGCGGCGCAGGGGACGTCGGAGAGGACCATGGCCAGGTCCAGCTTGTCGGGCTGCGGATTGGTGAAGTTGTCCTTTACGCCGCAGTGTACGCCTGCGGTCTTGAACCCTTTGGGGGCGGTGACGCCGCCGGGAATGGTGATCATAGTGGGATCCTCCTTTGTGTGTCGGAATGGGTGTGTTTCTCTTATGGGGAAGCTGGGCAGCAGTCTCAGAGACCAGCCGTCTCGTCAAAGCCCAGCATCAGGTTCATGTTCTGGACGGCGGCCCCGGAGGCGCCTTTGCCCAGGTTGTCGAAGACGGCGGTGACGGTGGTCTGCTGCTCGTTGCCGCAGACGGTGAGCCGCAGTTGGTTGGTGCCCACCAGGGTGCTGGAGTAGATCACCGGCTCGTCGCCGCCGAAGGGAGCCACGGAGACGAAGGGCAGGTCCTTGTAGTAAGCGTCCAGCAGGTCATAGACATCCTGGGCGGTGGGATCGCCGGGCAGGGTGTCGTTCTGAAGCAGGATGGTGGTGGCCATGCCCTGGATGTAGTCACCCAGGATGGGGTGGAAGACCGGGGGGCGGGTGAGTCCGCAGACATGGACCATTTCCGGCAGGTGCTTGTGCTTCAGGGTGGTGCCGTAGATCCGGGCGGAGGCGAGCCGAGGGTCCCGGTTGGGGTCCTGGTACTCGGCGATGAGCTTCTTGCCGCCGCCGGAGTAGCCGGTGAGGGAGTAGGCGCACAGGGGATAGTCCGCGGGGAGCAGGCCCAGCCGGACCAGGGGATAGACGGCGGAAATAAAGCCGGAGGCGTGGCAGCCGGGGTTGGCCACCCGCTTGGAGGCCTGGATGGCCTCCCGGTGCTGGGGAGAGAGCTCGGGGAAGCCGTAGTCCCAGCCGGGGGCGGTGCGGTGGGCGGTGGAGGCGTCGATGACCCGGGTGTTGGGGTTCTCGAGCATGGCCACGGCCTCTCGGGCCGCGTCATCGGGCAGACAGAGGAAGACCAGGTCGGCGGCGTTCAGACAGGCCTTCCGCGCGGCGGGGTCCTTGCGCTTTTCCTCGTCGATGAGCAAAAGCTCGATGTCCTGGCGGGGGGTCAGCCGGTCATAGATCTGTAGGCCGGTGGTGCCTTCCCGTCCGTCGATAAACACAACAGGCTTCATGCGTTCTCACGCTCCTTGACGAAGGTTTTCAGGTTCTCGATCTGCTTCAGCACGGCCTCGGGGGCAGGGCCGCCATAGACCTTTCGGCCGCCCACGCAGGTCTCCAGGGAGAGGGCGTCGAAGACGTCGTCCTCGAAGTAGGGGGAGACCTTCTGATACTCCTCCAGGGGCAGGGTCTCCAGGGAGTGGCCGGTGTCTACGCAGTGGCCCACCAGCTTGCCCACGATGCCGTAGGCCTCCCGGAAGGGCATTCCCTTCTTGGCCAGGTAGTCGGCGCAGTCGGTGGCGGAGATGAAGCCGCCGTTGGCCGCCTTGCGCATGTTGGCCCGGTTGACGGTGAGGGTGTCGATCATGGCGGTGAAGACCGGCAGGCAGAGCTCTACGGTGTCGATGGCATCGAAGACGGGCTCCTTGTCCTCCTGCATATCCTTGTTGTAGGCCAAGGGGATGCCCTTCATGACGGTGAGCAGGGTGATGAGGGAGCCGTAGACCCGGCCGGTCTTGCCCCGGACCAGCTCGGCCACGTCGGGGTTTTTCTTCTGGGGCATGATGGAGGAGCCGGTGGCGTAGGCGTCGTCCAGCTCGATGAACTTGAACTCCCAGCTGCACCAGAGGATGATCTCCTCGGAGAAGCGGGACAGGTGCATCATCAGGATGGAGCAGGCGGAGAGGAACTCGATGGCGAAGTCCCGGTCGGAGACGCCGTCCAGGGAGTTGTCCATGGGCTTTCGGAAGCCCAGCAGCTCGGCGGTGCGGAAGCGGTCTACGGGGTGGGTGGAGGTGGCCAGCGCGCCGGAGCCCAGGGGGGACTCGTCCATCCGCTCCATGCAGTCCTCCAGGCGGGTGATGTCCCGGCGGAACATGTTGGCATAGGCCATCATGGCGTGGGCGAAGGTGATGGGCTGCGCCCGCTGCAAGTGGGTGTAGCCGGGCATGATGGCGTCCAGGGTGGACTCAGCCTGGCGGATGAGGGCCTTTTCCAGGTCCACCAGCATACCGGTGATGACGGGGATCTCCTCCTTCACGAAGAGGCGGAAGTCCAGGGCCACCTGGTCGTTGCGGCTGCGGGCGGTGTGAAGGCGCTTGCCGGTCGCGCCGATGCGCTCGGTCAGCAGGACCTCCATGTTCATGTGGATGTCCTCGCTGTCCTTGGTGAACTCGACCTTGCCGTCCTCGATCTCGGTGAGGAGGACCTGTAAGGTCTCCACGATCTTGTCGGCCTCTTCCTTGGCGATCACGCCCTGCTCGCCCAGCATGGTAGCGTGGGCGATGGAGCCGGTGATGTCCTGCTTGTACAGGCGGGCGTCAAAGGAAATGGAGGAGTTGAAGTCGTTTACCTTGTCGTCGGTTTCCTTTTGAAACCGTCCTGCCCAAAGTTTCATAGTCGTGCTATCCTTTCATATAACAGCGCAGAGCAGGAGCGGAAAACCAGCCCCTGCTCCACTGCGCATAGGTGAATCGTATGGAGTTGCTTACTTGTTCAGCAGACCCTTTGCCCGCAGCGCCTGGACGGTGTCGGGCAGGCCCCACAGGTTGATGAAGCCGGCGGAGTCCTTCTGATCGTAATCGAAGGCGGAGTCGTTGAAGGTGGCGATGTCCTCGGAGTACAGGGAGTAGGGGGAGGTCATACCGGCGGGGATGATATTGCCCTTGTAGAGCTTCAGCTTCACGGTGCCGGTGACGTACTCGTTGGCCTTGTCGGCGAAGGCGGTCAAAGCCTCGCGCAGGGGGGAGAACCACTTGCCGTTGTAGATCAGGTCGGCGAAGTCAACGGCCAGCTTCTGCTTGGCGTGGAGGGTGTCCTTGTCCACGGTGATCATTTCCAGCTGCTCGTGAGCAAAGTAGAGAATGGTGCCGCCGGGGGTCTCGTAGACGCCGCGGTCCTTCATGCCCACCAGACGGTTCTCCACGATGTCGATGATGCCGATGCCGTTCTCACCGCCCACCTTGTTCAGTGCTTCGATGATCTTGGAGACCTTCATCTTCTCACCGTTGAGGGCCACAGGCACACCGGCCTCGAAGTCCAGGGTCACGTAGGTGGGCTTGTCGGGCGCCTGGTAGGGGGAGACGCTCATCTCCAGGAAGCCGGGCTTGTCCAGGTTGGGCTCATTGGATGGGTCCTCCAGGTCCAGGCCCTCGTGGCTCAGGTGCCAGAGGTTCTTGTCCTTGGAGTAGTTGGTCTCGCGGGAGATCTTCAGGGGGACGTTGTGGGCCTCGGCGTAGTCGATCTCTTCGTCACGGCTCTTGATGTCCCACTCGCGCCAGGGGGCGATGATCTTCATGCCGGGGGCGAAGCGCTTGATGGCCAGCTCGAAGCGGACCTGGTCGTTGCCCTTGCCGGTGCAGCCGTGGGCGATGGCGTCCGCGCCCTCCTCCAGGGCGATCTCCGCCAGCCGCTTGCCGATGATGGGGCGGGCAAAGGCGGTGCCCAGCAGGTACTTTTCATACTTCGCGCCCATCTTCAGGGAAGGAACGATGACGTCGTCGCACATCTCGTCCACCAGGTCGGCGACGATCAGCTTGGAAGCGCCGGTTTTGATGGCCTTCTCCTCCAGGCCGTCCAGCTCGTCGGCCTGCCCCACGTTGCCGGAGACGGCGATGATCTCGGGGTTGTTGTAGTTCTCCTTCAGCCAGGGGATGATGATGGATGTATCCAGACCGCCGGAATAGGCGAGTACGACTTTTTTGATCTCAGACATGGTGCATTACCTCCGAAAAATTTCATTGGAACTCTTAACGGGGAACAGGATACCACCAATGGCGGAAAAAAGCAAGAGTAATATGCATAATCATCCGAAAAATTTCAAAAAAAGCCCAGGCAACTTTCAACAAAAATGAATATTTCGGGCGGATATACGAAAGAATATGCAATATTTATGCGAACAGGGAGGCGGGTGCGTTTGACTTTTCCGGAAAAGACTGATAGAATACTCCCCGGACAAGAGAATAGCTGCGGGCATGATGGAATTGGTAGACATGCGAGATTTAGGTTCTCGTGCTTTTGCGTTGGGGTTCAAGTCCCCATGCCCGCACCACGGCGCGTGTTTTTATGGCAGGGAAGAGGCAATAAAAGCACGCGCTTTAAAATGCCGCGGCGTCCGGAAAGATATCAAAACCCCCTGCTGTTTCTGCTCAGCAGGGGGTTTACGAGAGGGAGAGTAATCTTTGACAACAGCTGCATTGTAATCCCATTTTTGCCAGGAAACAATGACAAAAAATAAGGAAAATACTTATTTGCATTGGGTAGGTATAATTATAAATAGCCCTATAGTAATCAATTGTGATTATTAGAGATGGCAAATAGGGAAACGCCCCGGCGTTCTGGGTGGAACGCCCCTGGATCGGCTCGACAGGAGCCGGAATTTGTGGTACTGTTATACCCAATAGAAACACGATGGAGGTATCCCCATGCACATTCCCCTTTGCCAGACCCAGGAGCTGGAGATCCTGCCCTTCGCGCAGGCCCTGGTCCCCACCCGCAACGACTACGACCGGGACCGCTGGCTCTACATCCCTGATCACTACGCTGAGTACCGGTATTTGCTGGGCACCCGGGGCGTCAATCCCCTCATCTGTATCGGGATCAACCCATCCACCGCCGCCCCGGGGGATCTGGACAACACACTCAAGTCTGTGGAGCGCATCGCCAAGGGCAACGGGTTCGACAGCTTCCTCATGTTCAACGTCTACGCCCAGCGGGCCACCCGCCCCGAGGACATGGACCGGGTCTGCAACCAGGAACTCCACCGAGAGAACATGGCGGCCTTCCGCTACGTGCTGGAGCAGGTGGGGGAGGGCTTCCGCCCTGCGGTCTGGGCGGCCTGGGGGACCATCATCGAGAAGCGGCCCTATCTGAAGGACTGCGTTCGGGACATGGCCGCCATCGGCCAGGCGTACCACGCCGCGTGGCTGTGCGCCGGAAAGCGGACCAAGAAGGGCCACCCCCACCATCCCCTCTACCTGCGCAAGGACGAGCCGGTCCGCCCCTTCCCGGTGCTGGAGTATTTGGAAAGCATTTGATTGTTTTTTTCGCCCGCGTCCGTTATACTATAAAATAGAACCTGAATATTAAGGAGGTCGTCGCTGTGAGCAACATCTGGCATGACATCAATCCCAAGCGTATCACCCCCGAGGACTTCATTGCCGTGGTGGAGATCCCCAAGGGGAGCAAGAAAAAGTACGAACTGGACAAGGAGACCGGTCTGATCATCCTGGACCGAGTGCTGCACACCTCCACCCACTATCCGGCCAATTATGGCTTCATTCCCCGGACCTATGGCGATGACGGCGATCCCCTGGATGTGCTGGTGCTGTGTTCCGAGGCCATGGACCCTTTGACCTTGGTCCAGTGCTATCCCATCGGCTACATCAGTATGCTGGACGGTGGAAAGAACGATGAAAAGATCATCGCCATCCCCTTCTCCGACCCCAACTATAACGGCTACCGGGACATCTACGACCTGCCCGCCCATATCTTTGACGAGATGGCCCACTTCTTCACGGTGTATAAGAATCTGGAAGGCAGAGAGGCCGTGGCCGGTGATGTAAACGGCCGGGAGGCCGCCGTGGAGATCATCAAGAAATCCATCGATCAGTACATCGAAAGCTTTTGTAAGTGAATGACGGAAACGAGACCACACCCCGAGCGGCTTGCCGTTTGGGGTGTGAAGCTGTCGGCAAGTCCGCGCGTCCAAGGGAAGGCATTGCTCCGGTTTGCTTGCCTTCCAGAAAGCTTGGGCGAGTTTTATCTTGACATGCCCCCTTTAACGCAGTAAGATAGTGAAA
Source organism: uncultured Eubacteriales bacterium (assembly GCA_934572535.1). Lineage (GTDB taxonomy): Bacteria > Bacillota > Clostridia > Oscillospirales > Oscillospiraceae > Evtepia. The sequence continues at coordinate 5,698 of CAKTLJ010000003.1, read as the reverse complement.
AAATATCGAAAGTCAGTGGATATTTATACTGGGGAGGGACTACCCTACGCATCCGGCGCATTGACAAACCGGAGCGAGACAGGTAAAATTATAGAGATCCCGTTTTTCCCACATCAGAACGGCAAGGAGGAATTACGATGGCAAAGAAGTTTGGACTTGGTGCTGTGCTGGCCTTTGGTGCGGCGAGCGCCGCTGTGGGCGGTGTGGCTGCCTATCTAAGCCGCAAGGGCATTGAAAGGACGGTCCAGGGCATCGCTGACCTGCTGGAGGCCCAGGAGGACGGATTCTTCTCCGTGGACCTGGACGACGACGTTGTGGTCCACGCCATGGACAAGGACGAGGAGACCGCCGAGAATGACTTCGTGGACGCCGAGGGCGCTGCGGAGGAGGTGACCGAGGAGGCCCCGGACCAGGAGCCTGCCGAGGAGGAAGAACCGTCCGAAGAATAAGCAAACGGCTCCCTGCCCGGCGGGCAGGGAGCAGACCTTTCTGGATGCGGGAAAACGGAGGAAGCAAGCACCGTGGAGATCACCATCAAACCGGCTTACCAGGAGTTGGAGGCCATTCAAGAATTGTTATCGGAATATGCCGCCATGGTGGTGGCCAACGATCCGGAGTATGCGGACTATTTGAAACTCCAGCGGTTTGAAGCGGAACTGAGCCACCCGGATGAGAAGTACGGACAGCCCGGGGGCCGCCTGTACTTGGTGCGGGTGAACGGGGAAGCGGCCGGCTGCATCGCCATGAAGCGCCTGGACGAGACGCGCTGCGAAATGAAGCGGCTGTATATCCGCCCGGCCTTTCGGGGGCGGGGGATCGCCCGTCGTCTGGTGGAGATGCTTCTGTCCGACGCGCAAAGGGACGGATATGAGGCCATGGTGCTGGACACCTTTCCCTTTTTGAGCCAGGCCATCCGGCTCTACCGGGACATGGGCTTTTATGAGATCCCCAGCTACACCCCCAGCCCCATCGACGCCACTATCTATATGCGCAAGGACCTGCGCCCATCCTAAACAAGGAAAGAAACGCCAACAGCTGCCGCGAGAAGAACGCGGCAGCTGTTTTCCGTAGAGGGGGCTATGGCTGGGGAGAGGACTCACAGAAGTTCCCGCAGCTTGTCCAGGAAGGCATTCTCGCCCCAGGTGTTTATCTTCCAAAAGACAGCTTGGCTGCCCCCGGAGGCGATGGCGGAGAGATGGACGTCACCGCCGCTTTGGAAGAGGGTCACGCTCAGGCTGAGCCGGTTTCCGCCGATGTAGCTGTAGCGCTCGAACACGCGGACGCTGCACCGGGCATCGCCGTCCTCGAAGTCGCTGGAATCCTCCAGGGAGGCCGATACGCTGCCGCCGAGGATGCCGTCCTCGATGGTGCGGAGGATCTCGTCAAAATCGCCCGCCAGGGCGCGTTCCAGTTTTGCCATAGAAGCTGTCCTTTCTTGGGAGAGGGTGAGATATTGTCGATATGCGTATTATACGAGACCTGCGGCAGAAAAACAAGTGGTTCTCCGCCCCTGCCTATGTAGTGCCTGCCCGAAGGCAGGCGAAGGCTCAGCAATCGCTGGCGCAGCAGATGGTGTCGGCGGTGATCTGAGGGGGCAGACTCATGGTCATGGCCCCGTTGTACTCGATGCAGACACAGTCGCCTACGCAGAAGCAGCAGGCTTTGTCGGTGTGTACCAGGACTTCCTGGTTGTTGCACAGGTCACAGACCACCAGATGGCAGGGGCAGACCTGCTTGACGCAGGCCTTCATGGAAACGGATTTGTTGCCGCAGGATCTCATACCAGTTCCTCCAATCTTACGAGATGTACCCCAGTCTATGCCGGGGAGAGGAAAGGGGTTCCGTTCAGAAGAGCTGCCTGCCCGCCACATACTTGGCGTGAAGGCCAAACAGGTCCAGAGAGAGGTAGGCGGCCCGCTCCAGCCGTTGGAGGGCAGTGAGGGGCTGGGGATGGGAAAGGGGGCTGTCGTCCAGCACGATGGCGTCGAAGGCGTACCCCGCCTCCAGGCTGCCCACCTGTCCAAAGAAGGCCCCGCCGCCCTTGGTGGCCAGGTAGAAGGCCTCCGCAAAGGTGATGGGCTTCGCGTCCTGCTCCACCAGCCGCCAGTACAGCTTGGAGACCTGGATGGCGTCGGTCATGGCCCGGAAGAGGGACTCGGTGTGGCCCCCGGCCACGTCGCTGCCCAGCCCTACCCTCAGGCCGCCGTCCAGATAGGCCCGCACCGGGGCGATGCCCGAGGAGAGGTTGGTGTTGGAGGCGGGGCAGTGGGCAATGAAGACGCCGTTCTCCCGCATCCGCGCCACCTCCTCCGGGGAGGACCAGACGCAGTGGGCCATGATGGTGGGGAAGGGGCGGCCGTTGGCGTCCCGGCCAAAGAGGCCCCAGCGGTCGTAGGCGTCCCCGTAAAACTTTGCCTGGGGGCAGAGGGCCTTCACCCACCGGATCTCCTCGGGGTTTTCCGACAGGTGGGACTGGACGGGCAGGCCCCATTCCCGCTGGAGCGCCCCAAGGGCCTCCAACAACGCTTCTGTGCAGGAGGGAATGAAGCGGGGGGTCAGGATGGGTCTGGTGCGCCGGTAGCGCCCGTCCGTTTCCGTCAGCCACAGGCGGGTCTCCTGGGCGGAGCGTTGGGCGGATGCCTCCCGCAGCCCTTCCGGGGCGTTCCGATCCATGTTCACCTTGCCCACGAAGGTGACCAGGCCGCTCTCCTCCAGCAGGTCCATGAGCAGTTCCGTGGCCTTTCGATGCCGGGTGGCAAAGACACAGGCCCGGGTGGTGGCGCTGCGGGTCAGGTGGTCCACAAACTGGCGGTAGGCCGTCCGGGCGTAGTCGAGGTCGCTGTAGTGGGCCTCCTCTGGGAAGGCGCGGGACTGGAGCCATTCCACCAGCTCCAGATCCATGCCGGTCCCCCGAAAGGGGTACTGGGGGGCGTGGGTGTGGAGGTCCACCAGGCCGGGCAGGATCAGCTTGTCTCCGTAGTCCGTCAGGGGCAGGGCCTGATACGCCTCCGGCAGAGTTCGGTACACCCCGCGGGAAAAGCCCTCTTCACAGACTACATAGGAATCCGGGAAAACGGCGATCTCCGTCTGGCTGCGGCTGTAGCAAATGGTCCCCTTCAGAACGAAGCTGTCGTTTCCAGTGCGGTTCTGCGGGCCGGTCGGCGTTTCGATGCGCTCTGCTTGCGCGGAAGGTCTTGTGACGTCTGCGATTTGACGGTTCATAGGGTTTCCTCCTGTCTTCGATAGGTGCTTTAATACGATGCCATCATACCATCGGACCGGCCCAAAGTCAAAAAAGCGTCTGCGAAAGGCCGCGCTGCCTCTTGCAATTTCGACGGTACGTGTTAAAGTATAACTGCAATTTGAGGAGGAACTGCGAGGTTTTACGATATGAAGAACATGCACTTTAAACGAAAGCTGCCCGTGCCCAAGGAGATCAAGGAGCAATATCCCCTGACGGCGGAGCTTGCCCGCGTCAAGAACGAGCGCGACGCTGTCATCGCTGCGGTGTTTACCGGAGCGAGTGAGCGGAAGATCCTGCTGATCGGTCCCTGCTCTGCCGATCGGGAGGACGCGGTGCTGGACTACTGCGGCCGTCTGGCCCGGCTCCAGGAGAAGGTGGAAGATAAGCTCATTCTCATCCCTCGGGTCTATACCAACAAGCCCCGGACCACCGGCGAGGGCTACAAGGGCCTGCTCCACCAGCCCAACCCGGAGAAGGGCGTGGACATGCTGGAGGGCGTCATCGCCATGCGTCGGCTCCACACCAACGTGCTGGCTGAGACCGGCCTGTCCACTGCGGACGAGATGCTCTACCCCGACAACTACCGCTACCTGTCCGACCTGTTGGCCTACGTGGCCGTGGGCGCGCGCAGCGTGGAAAACCAGGAGCACCGCCTCACTGCCAGCGGCATCGCCGTGCCTGTGGGCATGAAGAACCCCACCAGCGGAGACATCTCCGTGATGCTCAACTCCATCCTGGCCGCCCAGCGGCAGCACACCTTCATCTACCGGGGCTGGGAGGTCGAGACCACCGGCAACGAGCTGGCCCACGCCATCCTGCGGGGCTATGTGAACCGCCATGGCGAGGCCATCCCCAACTACCACTTCGAGGACATGGAGCACCTCTATAACGCCTACGAGGCCAAGGGGCTGGAGAACATCAGCCTCATCGTGGACGCTAACCACTCCAACTCCGCCAAGCAGTATTGGGAGCAGCCCCGGATCTGCAAGGAGGTCCTGCATTCCTGCCGCCATTCCGACCACATCCGCGCCATGGTCAAGGGCTTCATGATCGAGTCCTACCTGGAGGAGGGCAGCCAGAAGATCGGCGAGGGGGTGTATGGCAAGTCCATCACCGACCCCTGTATCGGCTGGGCCGCCACCGAGCGCTTGGTCCAGGATATCGCGGCATTGGTTTGAGCCATTCCCGACAGAAACAACGCCCAGGACGGCATTGCCGTCCTGGGCGAATTTTTGTCAATCTTCAAATAACTGGGTGCTGAAATAGCGCTCTCCGGTGTCGGGGAGAAGGGTGACCACGGTCTTGCCCGCGCCCAGCTCCTTGGCCATGCGGAGGGCCACCGTCACGTTGGAGCCGCTGGAGATCCCGCAGAGGATCCCTTCCTCCCGCATGAGCTGCTGGGCGGTCTCGATGGCCTCCTCGTCGGTGACGATGGACACGTCGTCGAAGACGGTCAGGTCCAGGTTGCCGGGGATCAGACCGTCGCCGATGCCCATTTGCAGGTGGGAGCCGACGTGGCCGCGGGAGAGGACGGCGGCGTTCTGCGGCTCTGCCGCCCAGATCTTCATGTGCGGGAAGTGCGCCTTTAGCGCGTTCCCCACGCCGGAGAGGGTGCCGCCGGTGCCCACGCCGGAGCAGAAGCCGTGGATCTCCCCCTCCACCTGGTCCAAGATCTCTCTGGCAGTCTGAGTCTGGTGGACGGCGGGGTTGGCGGGGTTTTCAAACTGCTGGGGGACCCAGACGTTGCGCTCCTCCCGGGCCATCCGGGCGGCAGTGTCCAGGCAGGCCTGGATGCAGGCCCCGATGTCGCCCTCGTCGTGGACCAGGACCAGCTCCGCGCCGTAGGCGTGGATGAGCTTCCGCCGCTCCTCGCTCACCGAGTCGGGCATGATGATGCGGACATGATACCCGCGGACCGCCCCGACCAGGGCCAGGCCGATCCCCTGGTTTCCGCTGGTGGGTTCCACGATGATGGTGTCCGGGGTCAGGAGGCCCCGTTTTTCCGCGTCCAGGATCATGCTGTAGGCGGTGCGGGTTTTGATGGAGCCGCCGATGTTGACCCCTTCGTATTTGACCAGCACATCGGCCCAGCCTGCGGGTACCATGCGGGAGAGGCGGATGAGCGGAGTATTGCCAAGGGCTTCCAGTACGTTTTGATAGACCAAGGTGAGAGACCTCCCTATGTAAACAAATGTCCCGGCGGACAGGCCGTGACGTGAACCCACCCAGTATACTACATAACACCCTAAATTACAAATAGATTCTGGAGAAAATGAGGGTCCTCGCGGCCTTCCGGGAAAGCGCCCCCTTGAGGGCGGCCGAAAATCGTACAGACAAAGAAAAAGTTCCGAAATCACCCATTCAGGTAATTTCGGAACTTTTGGTCCGAGTGTTGAGATTCGAACTCAAGGCCTCTTGAACCCCATTCAAGCGCGATACCAAACTTCGCCACAC
>CAKTLJ010000002.1 GCA_934572535.1 uncultured Eubacteriales bacterium | reverse complement strand
TGCCCAGGGCCGGAATCGAACCAGCGACACGCGGATTTTCAGTCCGCTGCTCTACCAACTGAGCTACCTGGGCAAATCTTGATCCCAAAGGAATCAAAATATAAAATAAAAAATGTGGCGACGCGGAAGGGACCTTTCCCCCATCCTTCGGATGACGAACGAGGCTCCTCTCCGTCAAGAGAAAAAGTGGCGACGCGGAAGGGACTTGAACCCTCGACCTCCGGCGTGACAGGCCGGCGTTCTAACCAACTGAACTACCGCGCCAGATGGATTGGTGGGAACAACAGGGCTCGAACCTGTGACCCCATGCTTGTAAGGCATGTGCTCTCCCAGCTGAGCTATGCTCCCGAGTCAGCCCAGAGTATTCCCCAGGCGCAAGGTGTATGATACCAAATCCCGCTCCATTTGTCAACGCCAATTTGCAAGTTTTCAAAAAACTTTTTCCGCCGGGCCGCAATTCTCCTGCGGAAGGAATTTCCCGGGAAAACCCCTTTTGCTCGACCCAAATCCATGCTATAATCGGTATGTCCAAAATGGACGAGTTCTACCCAAAATTCTTCCTTTGGCCGCTCTCCGGCCAGGATCGGAGTATTATGAAAGAAAAACGCAGTGATCCCCGTCCCGCCCGCCCACCTCAGGAGGAGGCCGACGGCATCATCGAGGGCCGCAACGCGGTCATCGAAGCCCTCCGGGCCGGGACCAACATCGACAAGATCTTTATCATGAAGGGCGAGGTGGACGCCGCCCTGGGTCATATCGCCTCCACCGCCCGCAAGCAGGGCATCGTGGTGGCCGACGCCGACAAGAACAAGCTGGATAAGATGAGCCGCACCCACGCCCACCAGGGCGTCATCGCCGTGGCCTCCGTGCGGGAGTACGTCTCCGTGGAGGACATCCTCCAGCTTGCCCGGGACCGGGGCGAGCCGCCCCTGCTCGTGGTCTGCGACGAGCTTTCCGACCCCCACAACCTGGGCGCGGTCATCCGCACCGCCGAGTGCGCCGGGGCCCACGGCGTGGTGATCCCCAAGCGCAGGAGCGCCGGACTCACCGCCGTGGTGGCCAAGACCTCCGCCGGGGCGGTCTCCCACCTGCCCGTGGCCCGGGTGGCCAACCTGCCCTCCCTGCTCAAGGACCTGAAAAAGGAGGGGCTGTGGATCTTCGGCACCGCCGCCGACGGGACCACCTCCCTCTACGAGGCCGACCTGAAGGGGCCCGCCGTCATCGTCATCGGTTCCGAGGGCGACGGCATGGGCCGCCTGGTCAGCGAGACCTGCGACTTCCTGGTGCGCATCCCCATGAAGGGCAAACTCAACTCCCTCAACGCCAGCGCTGCCGCCGCCATCCTGCTCTACGAAGCCGTCCGCCAGCGCCTGTGATTCCGATTTGTGAGGCTTTCCTATGTCCGATGACAACAACTTTACCTTAGGGGACATTCTGTGGGAATACGCCGACTACACCCCGCCGGACCCCACACCCACGCCTTCGGTCCCCCTGCCCCCGGAGGAGCCACAGACCCCGGCCCCTCCAACGTCCCCGGTCCAGCCCACCATCGCCGCGCCCCAACCGGTGACGCCCCCGCCCGCTGCCCCGCAGCCCAAGCCGCCCGTCCAGCCGCCGCAGCCTGCCAAGCAGGCCCAGCCCGTTAAGCCGCCGCAACCCGCGCAGCCCGCCAAGCAAGCACAGCCCGCCCAACCGCCGCAGCCTGCCAAGCAGGCACAACCTGCCAAGCAGGCGCAGCCCGCCCAACCGGCACAACCGCCCAAGCAGGCGCAACCCGCCCAACCGCCGCAGCCGCCCAAGCAGGCACAGCCCGCCCAACCGCCGCAGCCGCCCAAGCAGGCACAGCCCGCACAGCAGCCCAAGCCTGCGGACGCGCCTCCGGCCCAGACCGGGGTCCCCGAGGGGGACGGGCCGGACCTCATCACCTTCACCCCCGACCCCGGGAAGGTCCAGCAGGAAGCTCCCGTCCAGCAGGCGGCTCCCGCCCAGCAGGCACAGGCCACGCAACAGGCACAACCGGCCAAGCAGACTGAGCCGCCGAAGGCGGCGTCCGCCGACCAGGCCGAAGCCCCGGCGGAACAGCCCGCCCAGACGCAAGCCGCCGAAGGCCCCGCCCAGGCGCAGCCGCAAGCGGAGGCACAGCCCCAGGCGGACGCCCAACCGCAGCCAGACGCGCCGCCCCAGGGGGAAGCCGGGGCAGAGGCAGAGGCCGGGGCAGAGCCCCAGCCGGAGACGCCGCCCCAAGCCGAGGCCCAGGCCCAGCCGGGCGGTGACCAGCCCGCCTCGTCGGAAAAGACCCGCCAAACGCCCCCCTTCAGCAAGCCCCAGGGCGGCGCGGCCGCCGCGCAGGCGGAGGGCTTCCGGCTCCGCCGGGAGCGCAAGGGCCGTCCCGCGCCGGAGGTCCCCCCGGACGCACCGGCGGCCCAGCTGGTCCTGGAGTACAGCCAGGGCCTCCCTGCCCTCAAGGGCAGGTGCATCGCCTCGGTCGCCGTCACCGGCGTCCTCCTGCTCCTCTCCTTCCTGGAGAGCGGCCTGGGGCCCATCGCCGCCCTGACGGCGCTCATCCCCTCCGCCCTCTTCCTGCCCGTGAGCATGGCCCTCTTCGTGGTGGTGGCCATCCTGTGCGGCAGCGTGCTGAAGAACGGGCTCGTCCAGCTCACCAACAAGGCCCCCGACGGGGACACCCTGGCCCTGCTGGCCGCCCTCTTCACCCTGGTGGACGGCCTCTCCCTGCTGGCCTTCCAGCTGCGGACCGAGACCATCCCCTTCTTCGCCCCCTGCAGCCTGGTGCTGACCTTCCACCTGATGGGCCAGTACTTCACCCAGTCGGCCCGCTGCCAGGCCTGCCGCACCGCCGCCTCGGTGGCCCAGCCCTACGTCGTCACCCACGACCCCAATGTGCTGACGAACCAGTCCGTCTTCCGCAAGTGGATCGGCCTGCCCAAGGGCTTCGGAAGCCGCATCCGCACCCTCAGCGACGGGGAGTTCCGCTTCCAGCGGCTGACCCCGGTGCTGCTGGTGGCCTGCGTCGTCCTGTCCATGATCACCACCGTGGCCCATCACCAGCCCTGGCTGGCGTTCTGGTCCCTGTCGGCCCTCTTCACCGCCGCCTCCACCCTGGGGGCCTCCATGGTGTTCAGCCTGCCCCTGCGCCTCCTGGGCAAGAAGCTCGCCAAGCTGGGCGTGGCCCTGGCCGGTTGGCCGGGCGCGCTGGCCAGCAAGGGCTGCAAGGCCGCCATGCTCAGCGACTACGACGTCTATCCCCCCGGCACCGTGACCATGGTGACCGCCCGCCCCTTTGGGAACTGGACCATGGACCGGGCCGTCTCCTTCGCCGCCTCGGCGGTGCGCGCCTCCGGCTCCGGCCTGACCTACGTCTTCGACCGGATCCTGCACGAGGCGCACGGGGCCTACATCGGGGTGGACAAGCTCATCATGCAGGAGAACGGCCTGGTGGCCCAGATCCAGAACCAGCAGATCCTGGTGGGCAACAGCGACTTCATGAGCCGCCAGGGCGTGTCCCTCCCCCAGGGCATCCGGGCCAAGGACGCGGTCTTCTGCGCCATCGACGCCGAGATCGCCGCCATGTTCGTGCTGCGCTACAACCTGCACCCGGACATCATCCCCGCCCTGCGGGCCCTCTTTGCCCACAAGCTCCACCCCGTCCTGGTGACCCGGGACTTCAACCTGACCCCCCAGCGGCTCCGCCTGCGGGGGCGGCTGCCGATGGACCAGCTCGCCTTCCCGGACCTCCAGCGGCGCGTGACCCTGTCCGGCCCCAACCAGGTCCACAGCGACGCCATCGTCGCCGTCCTGTGCAAGGAGGGCCTGCCCCCCTTTGCCGAGGCCGTCATCGGGGCCAAGCGCATCCGCCGCTCGGGCAAGCTGGCCAGCTGGTTCGTGAACGTCAGCGCCTGCATCGGCGTCTTCCTCACCGCCACCCTGTCCAGCGCGGGGGCGCTCAGCTCCATGTGCGCCTGGAACCTGTCCCTCTTCCTGCTGCTCTGGTTCGTGCCGGTGCTGCTGATCTCCCTGTGGACGCCCCAGTTCTGACCGCGTTTCTTCCGCAAAGTCCCTCGGCGGGGTCTCCGCCGAGGGACTTTTTAGAACATACGTTTGACTTTTTTCGTCTTCTGTGCTACAATACAGCCAACCATAAGAGATGGGAGGGCGACGCCATGAGTAACCTCACCCCCAAGCAGCAGAAGATTTGCGCCTTCATCCGGGACTTCTCCCGGGCCTACGGCTATCCCCCCACCGTCCGGGAGATCGGCGACAGCGTGGGGGTAAGATCTCCCTCCACGGTCAAGTTCCACCTGAACAACCTCCGGGCCGCCGGGGTCGTCCAGTGGGAGGACGGCAAGCCCCGCTCCCTCACCCTGACGGAGCCCTCCGGGCCGCCCCAGGACCAGGTCCCCGTCGTGGGCAGCGTGGCCGCCGGTGCGCCCATTCTGGCCGAGGAGTGCATCGAGGAATACATCTCCTTCCGCACCGGCCCCCACCCGGAGGAATACTTCGCCCTGAAGGTCCGGGGCGAGTCCATGCTGAACGCGGGCATCCTGCCCGACGACCTGGTCATCGTCCACAAGCAGCCCGAGGCCCACAACGGCGAGATCGTGGTGGCCCTCTTTGAGGACGAGGCCACGGTGAAGACCCTGTCTTTGAAGGACGGCGCGGTCTGGCTCCTGCCGGAAAACCCCGACTACGAGCCGATCGACGGCACCTGCGCCCAGATCATCGGCAAGGTGGTCGGCCTGATGCGGCGCTACTGATCCCCTGAAAAAAAGGGGCCGATGAAACCATCGGCCCCTCTGCTTGTCGGAAAAGGCGCAGCCTTTTCCGACAAGCTGTCGTCCCCGAATGGGGGCGTTTTTTTATTGGGTTTTATCCCTCCAGCCGCTGGCAGCGGGCCAGGGTGGCGGTGAAGTAGCCGGGCAGCGGGGCCTCCAGCGTCATCCGCTCTCCCGTCCGGGGGTGGACGAAGGACAGCCGCCGGGCGTGGAGGCACTGGCCGACCAGCTCGGGAAAGCCCTTTCGCGCCCCGTTGTACACCGGGTCCCCCAGGACCGGGTGGCCCAGGGCGGCCAGGTGGACGCGGATCTGGTGGGTGCGTCCGGTCTCCAGCCGACACTGGATGTGGGTGTAGCCCGGGTAGCGGCGCAGGACCGTCCAGTGGGTGACCGCGCGGCGGCCGCTGTAGTGGTTGATGGCCATCTTCTTCCGGTCGGTGGGGTGGCGGGCGATGGGCAGGTCCACGGTCCCCGCGTCCTCCTTGAGCCCGCCCACGACGACCGCCTCATACTCCCGATAGAGGGAGTGGTCCTGGAGCTGCTCGGCCAGGGCCAGGTGCGCGCCGTCGTTCTTGGCGGCGATGATGAGGCCGCTGGTGTCCCGGTCGATGCGGTGGACGATACCGGGCCGCAGCTCCCCGTTGATGCCGGAGAGGCTGTCCCCGCAGTGGTGCAGCAGGGCGTTGACCAGGGTGCCGTCGGGGTGGCCGGGGGCCGGGTGGACCACCATGCCCACGGGCTTGTTGACCACGATCACGTCCTCGTCCTCATAGATCACGTCCAGCGGGAGGTCCTGGGGGAGGATCTCCACCTCCGTGGGGTCGGGGATGAGGACGGAGATCTCGTCCCCGGGGTTCAGCCGGTCGTTTTTCTTCAGCGCCTTCCCCGCCCGGAGGACGTGGCCGCCCTCCAGAAGCTTCTGGGCAGCGGAGCGGGTCAGGTTGTTCAGCGACTGGGCGAGAAACTGGTCGGCCCGCTGGCCGCCGGTCTCCACGGTGAGGGTCACGAGCATGGGCCGCCCTCCTTTTTGTCCTCCTCCCGCATGAAGAGGACCACGTGGATGCACAGGAGGATGCCCCCCGCCACCACGGCAATGTCCGCCACGTTGAAGACGGGGAAGCGCACGAAGGTGAAGGCGAACATGTCGGTGACATAGCCCAGGAGGAGCCGGTCGATGAAGTTGCCCACCGCGCCGCCCAGCAGCAGGCCCAGGGCCAGCTGTCCCGAGCGATGGGGGAAGGGCTTTTTGACCAGCAGGACGGCCAGGACGACTGCCGCCGCCCCGGACAGGAGGGCGAGCAGCCAGGTGTGCTCCGCCAGGAGGGAGAAGGCCGCGCCGGTGTTTTTCACAAAGGTCAGGTCCATGACCCCCGGCGCGACGGTCAGATGCTGGCCCAGGGGGATGTTCGCGCGGACCAGATATTTCACCGCCTGGTCCGCCGCCGCCAGGACGGCGGCCAGGAGGAAGAAGGGGATGGGCAAGGAAATCGCCTCCTTGTAGATTCAGATGAGATAGCGGTTGACCCAGGGGATGCGTTTCAGGAGCAGCCAGGTCACAAAGCCGCAGAGGACCAGGAAGAGGGTCTCCGCCGGGGCGGCCCAGAGGGGGAAGAGGGTCCCGGTGTAATACCCCGCCAGCAGCAGCCGGTCCAGGAAGAAGAGGTGGACGAGGTAGATGCAGAAGGAGGACCGGGAGAGCGTCTCCACCAGCCGCCTGGCCCTTCCCGCGGGGGTTCGATGGGCGCACAGGCCGAACAGGCCCGCCGCCTGCATCACCACGCCCGGGGTGTAGCCCTGGAGGCAGAGGTCCGCCAGCGCCCCCTGGCGCAGGGAGAGGACCCAGGTGCCGAAGAAGGTGAGGGCAAAGCCCGCCAGATACAGCAGCGCGTAGATCCCGGGCCGCACGGCGCCGCCCCGGGTGTGGATGAGCCAGCCCAGGACCCCGAAGCCAATGGCCATCCAGGCGAAGGGCAGGGCCAGCTGCCGGACGACGCCCTCCATCCGGGCGAAGGGCCAGACGGCGAAGAGGGTGGGCAGGAGGCTCCCGCACGCCAGCCACAGCCCCAGGCCGTAGGTCAGCAGCGTCCGCCCCGCCTGGGCCGTGAAGAGGCGGGTGAGGGGCAGGGCGGCGTAGACCAGCACCATGATGACCAGGTAGTACAGGTGGGTGCGGTGGCGGAACTTGAAGAAGTCCCGCGCCGCCTGGGCCAGCCCGGCCCAGGTCAGGTTCCCGTCCAGATACAGGCCCCAGAGCAGATAGGCCGCCGCCCAGAAGAGCAGGGCGACCACGATGCGAAGGATGTACTTTTTCCACAGGGTCCCCAGGGGCAGCTCCCGCTGCGGGGCAAGGAACAAGGCCCCGGAGCACATCAGAAACAGGGGGACCGCGCAGCGGAGCAGGCTGCTCCAAAACAGGTTGGCCGTCCAGGCCGGGGAGCCAAGCTCCCACCCGAAGCCGCCCACGGCGGTGGCGTGGATCATGACCGTGCCGAAGATGGCCACGGCCTTGACCGTGTCCAGACCGGCGCTGCGGGTCGGGGAAGATACCGTAGAGCGCAAGCGAACGCCTCCTCTCTTACATCAATAAACCCGCGGCCGACCATACGGCCGGCCGCGGGGCTGCGTTGCTTGGGATCAGGCCAGGGTCTGGAGGACCTTGGCGCAGCGGGGGCAGAGGCCCTCGGCGTTGACGGTGGGCAGCACCTTCCAGCAGCGCTGGCACTTGTCCCCGGCGGCGGGCGCCACGGCGGCGGTGATCGCATCGCCCACGGTGACGGCGACCTGGGAGACGATCAGCAGGTCGGCCAGGGCGTCGCCGTCCATCTCGGCCAGGAAGGCGTCCTCGGCGGGAACGGTGAGGTCCACCTTGGCCTCCAGGCTCTTGCCGATCTGCTTGCTGGCGCGGGCGGCCTCCAGCGCGCCGTTGACCACGTCGCGGACCTGGATGAGCTTGTCCCACTTGGCCATGGCAGCCTCGTCCAGGGCATAGTCGGCGAAGGGCTGGTTCATGTCGTTGAAGAGCACGTTGCGCACATCCGCGCCCTCGGCGTGGGGCATGGCCAGCCAGATCTCGTCGCAGGTGAAGCAGAGGATGGGGGCCATGAGCTTGGCCATGGTGTCCAGGATGAGGTAGAGGGCGGTCTGGGCGGAGCGGCGCTCCCGGGCGTCCTTGCCCTCGCAGTACAGGCGGTCCTTGATGATGTCCAGGTAGAAGTTGGACATCTCCACCACGCAGAAGTCGTTGACGGCGTGGGTGATGACGCTGAACTCATAGTCGTCATAGGCCTGGAAGCAGCGGGTGATGAGGGCGTTGAGGCGGGTGATGGCCCAGCGGTCCAGCTCCTCCATGTCGGCGGGGGCCACCAGGCGGTTGGCGTCGAAGCCGTCCAGGTTGCCCAGGCAGTAGCGGGCGGTGTTGCGGAACTTGAGGTAGTTCTGAGAGAGCTGCTTGAAGATCTTGTCGGAGCAGCGGACGTCGGCGTGGTAGTCGGCGGAAGCGGCCCACAGGCGGAGCAGGTCCGCGCCGTACTTGTTCATGATCTCATAGGGGTCCATGCCGTTGCCCAGGGACTTGTGCATGGCCTTGCCCTCGCCGTCCACGGTCCAGCCGTGGGTCAGGCACTGCTTGAAGGGCGCCTTGGCCACGCCGGTGGAGCCCACGGCGGTGAGCAGGGCCGCCTGGAACCAGCCGCGATACTGGTCCAGACCCTCCATGTAGACATCGGCGGGCCAGAAGCCCTGGTCGCGCTTCATGGCAGCCAGGTGGGAGGAGCCGGAGTCGAACCAGCCGTCCAGGGTGTCCTCCTCCTTGTCGAACCCGGCGCGCTTGCCGCAGTGGGGGCAGGTGAAGTCGGCGGGCAGGATGTCGGCGGCCTCCTTGGCGAACCAGGCGTTGGAGCCTTCGGCGGCAAAGAGGTCGGAGATCAGCTGGATGGTCTCGTCGGTGACGATGGGCTTGCCGCAGTCCTTGCAGTAGAAGACGGGGATGGGCAGGCCCCAGCGGCGCTGACGGGAGATGCACCAGTCGTTGCGCTCGCGGATCATGGCCTTCATGCGGTCCAGGCCCCAGGCGGGGATCCAGCGGACCTCCTCGCAGGCGTCGCAGGCGTCGTCCTTAAAGGCCTCCACGGAGCAGAACCACTGGGGGGTGGCGCGGAAGATGATGGGCTTCTTGCAGCGCCAGCAGTGGGGGTAGGAGTGGGTGATCTCCTCGGAGGCGAAGAGCACGCCGGAGGCCTTCATGTCCTCCAGGATGACGGCGTTGGAGGCCTCGGTCTTCAGCCCGGCGTACTTCCCGGCGTAGTCGGTGTGGCGGCCCTGGTCGTCCACGGGCACCACCATGTCCATGCCGTAGCGCTTGCAGGTCTGGTAGTCGTCCGCGCCGAAGCCGGGGGCGGTGTGGACGCAGCCGGTACCGGACTCCATGGTGACGTAGTCGGCCAGCACCAGGCGGGAGGTCTTGGGCAGGAAGGGGTGGTCGGCCAGCATGTTCTCAAAGAAGGCGCCGGGGTGGGCCTCCAGGATCTCATACTCCGCAAAGCCGCCGATCTGCATGACCTTCTCGGTCAGGGCGCGGGCCATGACATAGACCTCGCCGTTGGGGGCCTTCGCCAGCACGTACTCCTCGTCGGGGTGGAGGGCGATGGCCAGGTTGCCGGGCAGGGTCCAGATGGTGGTGGTCCAGATCACGAAGAAGAGCTTGCTCTTGTCATACTGGCCGAGCTTGCCCTGGTCGTCGTGCATCGGGAACTTCACAAAGGCCGTGGTGCAGGGGTCGTCCTGATACTCGATCTCGGCCTCGGCCAGCGCGGTCTCGTCGTGGGGGCACCAGTAGACGGGCTTGAGGCCCTTGTAGATGTAGCCCTTCTTGTACATCTCGCCAAAGACCTTGACCTCCTCGGCCTCGAAGCCGGGGTTCATGGTCAGGTAGGGGTGCTCCCAGTCGCCGACGACGCCCATCCGCTGGAAGCCCTCGCTCTGGACGTCCACATAGTGCTGGGCAAACTCGTGGCAGGCGGAGCGGAACTCAGGCACAGGCATCTGCTTGTGGTTGAGCTTGTTCTGCTTGATGATGGCGGACTCGATGGGCATCCCGTGGTTGTCCCAGCCGGGGATGTAGGGGGTGTAGTACCCGCGCATGGCGTAGGAGCGGACGATGATGTCCTTGATGGACTTGTTCAGGGCGTGACCCATGTGGAGCGCGCCGTTGGAGAAGGGGGGGCCGTCGTGAAGGGAGAAGCGGGGCTTGCCCTCGTTCTTCTTCAGCAGCTCCCCGTAAATGTCGATCTTCTTCCAGTTTGCCAGCATGTCGGGCTCCCGCTTGGGCAGCCCGGCGCGCATGGGGAAGTCCGTCTTCGGCAGGTTGATGGTTGCGTTGTAATCCTGAGCCATAGTTGCTTTCATTCCTCTCTCTGTTGCTGTCTTCGTAGTGCTCTCCGTTTTCCCGCAAGAAAAGGAGGGAACCTGCCCGGTGAGCCGGCCAGGTTCCGCGTTTTTCGCGCGTCATTGCGCGTAGGATTTGTTACTCGATCTCGTAGTCCTTGCCGAACTGGATCTGGTCGAAGGCCCGGGTGTCGCCCAGGTCCCCGGCCGCGTCCTCGGCGGGGTCGTCAAATATCTTGGCCATGGAGGCCTCGATGTCCTGCGCCACGGCCTCCTGCTCCTCGGCGGAGACCGTCACCTCCGGGGTGGTCACAGGGGCCTCGGCGGGCGCGGCGGCGGGCGCCTCCGCGGGGGCGGGGGCAGGCTCCGGCCGGGTCTCGGCCTGGGCGGCAGAGGCGGCCTTCTCTGCGGTCAGCTCGGACAGGCCCCCGATGTATTGCAGCTCGTTGGTGTAGAGCTCCTTGAGCCGGCCGATGTAGGTGGCGGTGGAGGTCCGTGCGGCCTCCAGCCGGGCCTCCTCGTTGGCCAGGGCGGTCTGCACCGCCCGGATCTTGGTCGCGATGACGGCCTCCTCCTTGGCCATTTCGGCGCGGGTGGCCTCGCTCTGGCGCTTGACCTCCAGGACGGCCTCCTCGATGGCGGCCTTCTTTTTGGCCTCGCCCTCCCGGACCATCTCTTCAGCCATCTTCTGGGCGGAGTGCAGGGCGCGGCGCATGGCGTCCTCGGTGGCGCGGTATTCCTCCACCTTGTCCACCAGAACCTTCATTTTATTTTTCAGGGAGATGTTCTCCTGATATAGCGTGCGGTAGTCTTCAATGAGGCTATCAAGGAAGGTGTCTACCTGCAGCATGTTATAGCCGCCGAAGGATGCTTTTGGAAACACATGCGCTTCCGCTTCCTGTGGTGTCAACATACTCGATCACTCCTATCCCATCTTTTTCTATTTGGTCGGGGCGGGGGGACCCGCCCGGGGTCGGCTTCTCCCTGTCAGAAGAAGATCTTGCCGTTTTCCAGCTCGTCCAGCAGGTCGCCCTCGAAGCGGACGTTGAAGGGGGTCACCAGGAAGGTCTGCTTGGCGACCTTCTTGATCTCGCCCTCCTGGGCGTAGGCCACGCCGGACAGGAAGTCCAGCAGGCGGCGGGCGACGTTCTCGTCGGTGTCCTCCAGGTTCAGGACCACGGTGCGCTTGTCGCGCAGGTGGTTGGCGATCTCGGCGGCGTTGTCATAGCGCTTGGGCTTGACCAGGACCACCTGGATCTGGGTGGTGGCGTGGATGTTGACCACCTTGTCTCCGCCGGGGCTGGACGGACGGGGCGGCGGCGCGGCGTGCTCCCGGCGGCGGGAAGGCTCCTCCCGGACCGGCGGGGGCGGGGGCGGCGCGGCCTCTTCCTCCTCGTCCTCGTCTTCGTACAGATATTCGTCTTCGTCGTAATCGTCTTCCATCTCGTCCTCATAGGGATGGGTGAGGCGCTTGAGTTCGTCTAAGAATCCCATGGTATTCGTAACCCCCTAAATTATGTGAAAAATGGCACAGCGAATCGGCCTCATCCCTGGGGATGCCATGGCGGACGTGCGCCGAACAGGGCGGTGCCCACGCGCACCATGGTGGACCCACCCTCGATCGCGAGGGGATAATCTCCGCTCATGCCCATGGAAAGGCAGTCTATATTAGGGCCATTATCCCCTAATTTCTCCCTCATGTCAACAAAAAGGTGATAAGTTTCTTGGAAAAAGGCGCGATTTTCTTCGTCGGAGGCCGTGGCGGGCGGGATGCACATAATGCCCCGCAGATTCAGGTGCGGGCACTCCATGGCGTGGCGGGCCAGGGCCAGGATCTCGTCGATGGCCGCGCCGCCCTTGCTCTCCTCGTCGCCGATGTTGACCTCCAGCAGGATGTCCTGGACCACGTCCACCTTGGCGGCCTGCTTTTCCACCGCGTCCATGAGGCGGACGGAGTCGATGGACTCGATCATGTCCACCTTGCCCACCACGAACTTGACCTTGTTGGTCTGCAAGTGGCCGATGAAGTGGACCTTGGCCCCCTCGTAGGCGTTGTCCTCCAGGTGGGCCACCAGCTCCTGGACCCGGTTCTCGCCGCAGACGGTGATCCCCGCCTTGATCGCGTTGCGAATGGTCTCGGAGGTCTGGACCTTGGTCGCGGCCACCAGGGTGATCTCGCTGGGGTCCCGGCCGGCGGCCTCAGCGGCCCGGCGCATGTTCTCCCGCACAGCTGCCACGTTGGCGGCTATGGTCTCGTAGCTCTTGGTTTCTGGCATAAGTCAATGTACCACCTTTCCATCAGATAGCTCGGCGGACGCGAGGATGACCTCGTCTCCCGGCCGAAGAATTCTTGTGTCGTTCTCGTTCTTTGGGTTGGGCTTCACCAGGTAGTAGTCGTCGTTCTCCGCCAGGATCTTCACCGGGCGGAAGACGGCGGTATAGGCCGAGGAGACGAACACGCCGTTTTCGCCCTCCCAGACCCGCAGCGCTTCCTTGGGAACGAGGATGCCCTCCTCGCTCTCCAGGATGATGCGGCAGCTCTCCTGGCGGAGCTCCTCGGCCTCGTGCTCGTTCCGGGCGGAGCGGAAGACCGCCACCACCTGTCCGTCCTGGATCTCGCCCACGCTGTTCACCTGCATGGCCAGGGTCTTGGAGATGGAGTCGAAGTAGACGGACACCGACTGACCGGGCGTCAGCAGGGAGGCGTACTCTCCGGGGAGGGTCGCCGCGAGGTACCACACGGGGTTGGTGACCAGCTTGCCCAGGCTGCCCTCATCGGACAGGGGCGCCAGCTCGGAAAAGGCCGCCAGCTCTCCCGGGAGCAGGCCGACGAGCGACTTGGGGGAAAGGAGGGTCTCATACCCATCCAGATGGGAGGAGAACATACCCGCCCGGGCCGCCGTGATCTCGGTGGCCCCGGACTGATAGTTTTGCAGGGATTCATACTTCGTGTACAGCTCCGTGGCCGCCGCGTTCATCGCCGCCGCCGCCTCGTCGGAGAGGAGGAACTCCCGCCGCAGCACCAGCTTGCGGTAGGTCGCGGTCTCCTCCGAGAGGTTGGTGTAGTCCCCCGAGGAGGCGGCGACCCGCAGCTCGCGCAGGGCGGACATCATCTGGTCCTCCAGGACCGCGCCGGAGGGGGACTCGTCATAGGTGGCGTACTGAAGGGCCGCCAGGTCCGACCTGGTCCGCAGCAGCTCCTCCTGGTTTTCCACATAGTTCTCGTCCTGATAGACCATGGCGATGGGCGCGCCCGCGGAGACCTTCTCGCCCTCGTTTCGCTTGAGCTGGACCAGGCCGCCTCCGCCGCCGCTCACCGGCTCCTCGGAGCGGACCACCCAGCCCTCGGTGCTGACGCTCTCCTCCATGGTGTCGGCGTAGACGATCACGAAGGAATAGGGGTCGCGCAGTCCGTTCCAGGCAGAAAAGATCAGATAGATCACAATGGCCGCGATGACGACCGGTACAATGATTCGTTGAAATGTTGCTCCCTGCTTGTTCATACGTATGCCTTCCTTAGTCGCTGCCTTCCTCCTCCCAGGACAGCGGCCGCTCGGGAACGATGGTCGAGATGGCGTGCTTGTACACCATCTGCTGCTTCCCGTCGCTGTAGATGACGACCACGAAGGCGTCAAACCCCCGGATCTCTCCCCGGATCTGGAAGCCATTGACCAAAAAGACGGTGGCCCCCATCCGGCTGCGGCGCAGTTTGGACAGAAGTAGGTCCTGTAAGTTGCGTTTTCTGGTTTGTGTTGCGGTTGCAGTCTGCATATTGACGCACTCCTTTATCTTTAGGCTGCGTCTATGGTAATCCCTTCCGGCGAAGAAAATCCGTCGAATCCTGAACGACAGAGGAAAAATCCGGGTCATTCTCCAAATATATCCAGTGCGCTTCCTTGTCCCGGCGGAACCAGGAGAGCTGCCGCTTGGCGTACTGCCGGGAGCGGAGCTTGATCTCCTCCGCCGCGGCCCGCAGGTCGCCGTGGTTCGCCACGGCGTCGGCCAGCTCCTTGTAGCCGATGGCCTGCATGGCGGTGGCGTCCTGGGGAACGCCCATGGCCAGAAGGGCGCGCACCTCCTCGGCCAGTCCCTGCTCCATCATCTGGTCCACCCGCCGGTCGATGCGGGCATAGAGAGCCTGCCGGTCCTGGTAGGTGAGGGCGATGGTGCAGGCCTCGTAGCGCGGGGGGATGGCCTGGGTCCGGCGGTTGTGGGCGGAGATGGTCTCCCCGGTCTCGTACCAGACCTCCAAGGCCCGGATGACGCGCTTCTCGTCGTTGGGGTGGAGCCTTTCGGCGGTCTCGGGGTCGATGCGCCGCAGGTCGTTCCATAGGTCGGGCAGGCCGCCCTGGGCGGCGCGCTGCCGGAGCCGCGCCCGGTGGCCGCTCTCGGGCCGGAAGTCCGAGAAGGTGCGCCCGGCGCGCAGGGCGTCCAGGTACAGCCCCGTGCCGCCCACCACGAAGGGGCGCTTGCCCCGGGCCAGGATGTCGTCCACGCAGGCCGAGGCCTCCTCCACATAGCGGGCCACGCTGTAGTTCTCCCATGGCTCGGCCACGCCCAGCATGTGGTGGGGGACGCCCTGCATCTCCTCCTGCGAGGGGCGGGCGGTGCCGATGGCCATGTGGCGGTAGATCTGCATGGAGTCGGCGGAGACGACCTCGCCGCCGCACCGCTTGGCCAGGGCCACGCCCAGCTTGGTCTTTCCCGTGGCGGTCGGCCCGCAGATGATGACGATTTTGGGGGGCATAGTGGGGCCTCCTTTGGCTGTAGGGATTCTCGGGGATCGCGAAAGCTCTTACACGCGTTTAAACTGCTTTTCCAGCTGGGCCTTCGTCATGGTGATGGCCACCGGACGGCCATGGGGGCAGTATTTCACCTGGCCGGACACCACGGCCCGGGCCACCACCAGCAGCTCCTCGCGGCTGTTCTTCTGCCCGCCCTTCACCGCGGCCTTGCAGGCCATGGTGTGCAGGACGGCGTCCCGCGCGGCGTCCGGGTCGGCCCCGGCTCCGGCCAGGAGCTTGGCCGCCACCTCGCCCAGGGCCTCCTCCGCCCGGCCCGGCTCCAGGTAGTCCGGGATCTCCCGGACGGCGATCACGCCGCCGCCGAAGTCCCCGCAGGAGAAGCCGAAGCGGCGGAGCAGGTCCAGGTTGTCCAGCAGGACGGCCCCCTCCTCCGGGGCGGGGGTGAAGAGGACCGGGGCCAGAAGGGTCTGGGCCATGGGCCGGTAGCCCGCCGCCTTCATCCGGTCGAAGTGCATCCGCTCGTGGGCGGCGTGCTTGTCGATGAAGAGGACCTCCTCGCCCCGCTCCACGATGAGGTAGGTCTGGAGGACCTCCCCGGCCAGCCGCCAGGGGGTCTCCTCCTGGGGGCGGGGCGCAGGCTCGGCCCGCTCCACCACCAGGGGCGGCGGCGGAGAGGGCATCCGCAGCTGCTCCGGCGCGGGCGGCGGTGTCCGCGGGGAGGGCGGCGGGGACGTTTCCCCCTTCTCCTCCGGTTTTTCCACATTTTCCACTGGTTTTTCCACATTTCTGTGGAAAACGGTGGATTTCTCGGCGGATTTGGGGGAAAACTCCGGGGGCTTTGGGGAGAGCGGGGTGTCCGCCGGGGAAAAACCTCTCTCCACGGGGCGCAGAATGGACGGGGCGGGACGGCTCGGCCCGTCCCGCAGGGGGAGGGTCTGTCCCGTGGTCCGCAGCGTCTCGCGCGGCGGGGCGAAGGCCATGGCCGGATGCTCCTCCTGCCCGTTCAGGGCGGAGAGGACGGCGTAGTAGACCCCGTCGAAGACCTTCCGGTCGGAGAGGAACTTCACCTCGGTCTTGGCCGGGTGGACGTTCACGTCCACGGCGCTGGCCTTGAGCTTCACCTGGAGGACGCAGCCGGGGAACTTGCCCACCATCCGCTGGTTCTCATAGGCCTTTTCCAGGGCGGTCATCAGCAGCCGGGACTTCACCTGGCGGCCATTGACGAAGAAGTGCTGATAGCCTCGGGTCCCCCGGCAGCAGGCCGGGAGGGAGACGAAGCCGGTGACGGTCACCTCCTCGCCCTCCCCTTGCACGGGGGTGAAGCCCAGGGCGATGTCCCGGCCGAAGACGGCGTAGAGGGCCGAGCGCAGCTTCCCGTCTCCGGGGGTCAGCAGCTCCTGCTTCCCGTCCCGGATGAACTTGACCGCCACCTCCGGGTGGGAGAGGGCCAGCTTCTGGACCAGGGCGAAGACGGCGGCCCCCTCGGCGGCGTCCCGCTTCATGAACTTCAAGCGGGCCGGGGTGTTGTAGAACAGGTCCCGGACCACCAGGGTGGTCCCCAGGGGGCAGCCCGCCTGCTCCTTGGCCAGGAGGACGCCGCCCTCGATGGACAGGGAGGTCCCCAGCGCCTCCTCGGGGGTGCGGGTGAACAGCTCCACCCGGGACACGGCGGAGATGGCGGCCAGGGCCTCGCCCCGGAAGCCGAGGGTCCCGATGGCGGCCAGGTCCTCCGAGACCCGCAGCTTGCTCGTGGCGTGGCGGAGAAAGGCGGTCTCGCACTGGTCCCAGGGAATGCCGCAGCCGTTGTCGGCCACACGGATGAGGGCCATGCCGCCCCGCTGGATCTCCACGGTGACGGAGGTGGCCCCCGCGTCGATGGCGTTTTCCACCAGCTCCTTGGCCACGGAGGCCGGGCGCTCCACCACCTCACCGGCGGCGATCAGGTCGGCAACGTGGGGATCGAGCACCTGGATCTCTGGCATGGGACACACCTTCTTTCAGACGTTACTGTGTGCTTTGCCCGGCGCGGGGCCGCGCAAAAAACACGGGATATGGTATCATGTTATCGCAAAAATATGGACAAATTGTAAGCAAACCCTAAAGTTTTTCCTTCCATTCGTGCAGGAGGTTCAGGGCCTGGAGGGGCGTCAGGGTCTCCACCGGGGTGGCGCGCAGGGTGCGCAGGACCTCCTCCTCCCCCAGGGCGGTCAGGGAGACCTGGTCCTCCTCCCGGGCGGCTGGGCCGGACGGGAGGGGCTGGGCGGTCTCCAGCTCCCGCAGGATCTCTCTGGCCCGGCGGATGACCTTGGGGGGGACGCCCGCCAGGTTGGCCACCTCGATGCCGTAGCTCTGGTCGGCCCCGCCGGGGACGATCTTTCGCAGGAAGATGATCTCGTCCTTCTTCTTGCGGGCGGCGATGTTGAAGTTCTTCACCCCCGCCAGCTGGCCCTCCAGGACGGTGAGCTCGTGGTAGTGGGTGGCGAAGAGGGTCTTGGCCCCCAGCCGCTTGGGGTCGGCGCACCACTCCAGGACGGCCCGGGCGATGGCCATGCCGTCGTAGGTGGAGGTCCCCCGTCCGATCTCGTCCAGGATCAGGAGGCTGCGGGGGGTGGCGTGCTTGAGCAGCTCGGCCACCTCGGTCATCTCCACCATGAAGGTGGACTGGCCCCCGGCCAGGTCGTCGGAGGCCCCGATCCGGGTGAAGATGCGGTCCACGATGCCGATGTGGGCCGACCGGGCGGGGACAAAGGAGCCCATCTGGGCCATGAGGACGACGAGGGCCACCTGACGCATGTAGGTGGACTTTCCGGCCATGTTGGGACCGGTGATGATGGCGGCCAGGTTGTCCCGGCCGTCCATGTGGGTGTCGTTGGGGACGAAGAAGGCGTCCGCGCGCATCCGCTCCACCACGGGATGGCGGCCCTCCGTGATCTCCAGCCGGTCCGACAGGTCCACCCGGGGCATACAGTAGTCGTTCTCGGCGGCCACCACGGCGAAGGAGGTCAGCACGTCGGCCCGGGCCACCGCCCCGGCGATCTCCTGGATCTGGGGCGCGAGCGCCGCCGTCCGGTCCCGGAGCTCGCGGAAGAGCTCGTATTCCAGCGCCACGATCCGCTCCTGGGCGGAGAGGATGGTGTGCTCCATCTCCTTCAGCTCCTGGGTGATGTAGCGCTCGCAGTTGACCAGGGTCTGCTTGCGGATGTAGTCCGCGGGGACCAGCTCATAGTAGGACTTCGAGACCTCGATGTAGTAGCCGAAGACCTTGTTAAAGCCCACCTTCAGGGACTTGATGCCGGTCTTTTCCTTCTCCCGGGCCTCCATCTGGGCGATCACGCCCTTGGTGTCCGTCAGGATGTCCCGGAGCCGGTCCACATCCTGGCTGTAGCCCGGGCGGATGAGGCCGCCCTCGCGCACGGAGAAGGGCGGCTCGTCCACAAGGCCCCGGTCGATGAGGTCGCAGAGCGCGGGCAGGCCGGTCAGCTCCCGGCGGAGCTTGGCCAGCAGGCCGGGCGACTTCTCCGGCAGCAGGTTTTGCAGGAAGGGGAGCTTGCTCAGCCCGGCGGAGAGGGACACCAGGTCCCGGCCCCCGGCGGTGCCGTAGACGATGCGGGAGATGAGGCGCTCCAGGTCGGTGACTTCCCGGAGGATCTGGGTCAGCTCGCCCCGCTCCACGGGGTTGTCCACCAGCCAGCCCACCGCGTCGAGGCGGCGGGAGATGGCCACCGGGTCCAGCAGGGGGCGCTCCAGCCAGCTCACCAGCAGGCGGCGGCCCATGGCGGTCCGGGTCCGGTCCAGGACCCAGAGGAGGGAGCCCTTCTTCTCCTTGCCCCGCAGGGTCTCGGTCAGCTCCAGGTTCCGCCGCGCGGAGAGGTCCAGGGACATGAACCGCCCCGTCTCGTAGTACCGGAGGGCGTTCATGTAGGACAGGTCGGTCTTCTGGGTCTCGTAGAGGTAGTCCATCAGTCCCCCCGCCGCCCGGATGGCCGGGAAGGCATTCTCGGGAAGCTGGTCCAGGCCGGAGGCGAACTGCCGCCGGGCCACCTCCTGGGCCTTGTCCAGGTGGAAGCGGCCCTCGGGGGCCTGCTCCACCCGGCAGCCCACCTTGTCGAGGAGAAATTCCATCAGCGCCGGGTCGCAGGCGCCGGGGGAGAGGATGACCTCGCTGGGGCCGAAGCGGGCAAGCTCGTTGCGCGCCAGGTCCTGCCAGGCGTCGGCGGAGAAGCCCGTGAGGAAGACCTCGCCGGTGGAGATGTCCCCCAAGCAGAGGCCCGCCCCTTCGCTGCCCGCCCAGAGGGCGGCCAGGAAGTTGTTTCTTCCCTCGTCGAGCAGGTTCTCCTCGATGAGGGTGCCGGGCGTGACCACCCGGATGACCTCCCGGTCCACCAGCCCCTTGGCCTTGGCGGGGTCCTCGGTCTGCTCGCAGATGGCGACCTTGTAGCCCTTGGCGATGAGGCGGGCGATGTAGGCCTCGGCGGAGTGGTAGGGGACCCCGCACATGGGGGTGCGCTGCGCCGGGGGCTTGTTCCGGTCCCGGGTGGTGAGGGTGAGGTTCAGCTCCTCGGCGGCCACCCTGGCGTCCTCGTCGAACATCTCGTAAAAGTCCCCCAGGCGGAAAAAGAGCAGGCAGTCCGGGTTCTGCGCCTTGATGTCGATGTATTGCTTTTTCATGGGGGTGAGTTCAGCCATGGACGTATCCTCGTTTTCTAAAGTGAATGTGCGCCCGTTCCCCGGCGTGGGAAGGCAAAGCGGTTCCGGCTCACACGACCTCTCCAAACAGCGCCCAGGTGGAGGAGCCGGTGATGCGGGCCTGCTGCCAGGTCCCGATGAGGACTTCGTCCCCCTCCAGGTGGATCAGGCGGCCGCCGGTCGTCCGGGCGGAGAGCCGTCCGTCGGCTCCCACGCCGTCCACCAGGCAGCGGTAGGTCTTGCCCACGTAGGCCCGGTGCTTTTCCCCGGAGATCTCGTTCTGCCGCTGGAGCAGCGTCTGGAAGTTGGCGCTCTTCTGCGCCTTGGGCATGGGGTCGTCCAGCCGTTCGGCGGGCGTGCCCCGCCGGGGCGAGAAGACGAAGGTAAACAGCGCGTCGTAGCGGACCTCCTCGATCAGGCGCAGCGTCTCCTCGAACTCCGCCTGGGTTTCCCCGGGAAATCCCACGATCACGTCGGAGGTGAGGACCACGTCGGGGATGCGGGCGCGCAGCTGGCGGACCAGCTCCAGGTAGCTCTCCCGGGTGTAGCGCCGGTTCATGGCCTTCAGCACCCGGCTGCTGCCGGACTGGAAGGGGAGATGCAGGCAGGGGGCCACCTTTTCGCAGCGGGCCATCGCGTCAAAGAGCCGCTCGGAGGCGTCCTTGGGGTGGCTCGTCATGAATCGGATCACGAAGTCCCCGGGGATCTCGTTCACCTGCTCCAGGAGCCAGGCGAAGTCCACCCCCAGGCCCAGATCCTTGCCGTAGGAGTTCACGTTCTGGCCCAGGAGGGTGATGTCCTTGTATCCGGCCCGGGCCAGCTCCCGGACCTCCGCCAGGATGTCCTCGGGCCTGCGGCTGCGCTCCCGCCCCCGGACGTAGGGGACGATGCAGTAGGTGCAGAAGTTGTTGCAGCCGTACATGATGGAGACCCAGGCCTTGATCTGGTTCTGCCGGACCACCGGGATGCCCTCGGCCACGGAACCGGGGACGTCCTCCGTCTCGAAGACCCGCTTGCCCTGCTCCAGCTTCCGCAGGAGCAGCTCGGGGAACTGCCACAGCAGCTGGGGGCCGAAGACCAGGTCCACATAGGGGAAGGACTGCTTCAGCCGCTTGGCCACGTGGTCCTGCCGGGCCATGCAGCCGCAGACGCAGATGACCTGGGCCGGGTGGCGGCGCTTGGTGTGGCTCAAGGCGCCCACGTTGCCGAAGACCCGCTGCTCGGCGTGCTCCCGGATGGCGCAGGTGTTCAGCAGGACCAGGTCGGCCCCCTCCTCGGTGTCGGAAAAGGCATAGCCCATCCGGGCCAGATAGCCCCGCAGGCGCTCGGAATCGGCCTCGTTCTGCTGGCAGCCGTAGGTGTCCACAAAGGCCTTCTTCTGGCCGGGGCGGCCGTCCAGCAGGGCGCGGATCTGGTCGCAGAGCGAAAGCTGGCGGTCGATCTCCGCCGGGGCGATGGTCAGGGTCTCTTTCAAGGTCGGTCCCTCCGGGTTTTGGATTTGCGAAATGCAGATAATAATACAAAATACAGTATAGCATGATTTGACGCTTTTTTCAAGACAGTCCCCTCGGAGACTCTCTAAGAGGCCTCGCAGAGTTCGCGGCCCGCAGGCCGCGAAAACGGTACGATCCTGTTCTCCGGCGGCGTGTACGTCGGAGAACATACTTCTCAGGCCGCAAGTGTGGGGCGTGGGCGCCAGAGGCGCACAGGACCTGCGCGCGGCGGCCTGCTATCCCCCTCTGTCGGAAAAGGCGCTGCCTTTTTCGACAAGCGGAAGGGGACAGGCGCTGCCTGTCCCCTCGGGCGGTCGGATTTGTGAAGATGTGAACAGGTTTTCCCATGCAGGGGCGGACGGCCTCCGCCCCTGCGCCCTTGCGCGCAGGGGGCGCGTCAGGACACCGCGAAGGCCCCCACCCGGTAGTCCGACCAGTGGCCGTTGGCCGACCGGGTGGCGGTGCAGTCGCAGAAGAAGATGGCCCCCAGGCCGCTGCGCCAGGCCTGCGCGTCGAAGGCAACGGCATTCTCCGCCGTCGTCTCCGTTTCCTTGATGGACAGGAACAGCCCGTCCTCCCAGCAGAGCGCCTCCTCGTCGATATAGCCCTGGTCGGCCAGCTCCCGCCAGGTGCCCTCCACCACGGGCAGGTCCGTCTCGCCCCCCAGGGCCACGGCCACGGCGCTCCGCTCGGCGGGGGTCAGGCGGGTCTGGGAGAGGTCCAGGCCCAGCTGGATGACGCCGTGGCGCAGGCCTTCGTCCTCCTCCAGCAGGTCGTCCAGGACCTCCAGATAGCACTCGCACAGGTCGTCGAAGCCCTCCGGGCGGACGGTGAGCCGAAGCAGCTGCCCCAGCTGGGCGGGGTAGCTCTCCAGGATGTCCCCGGAGAAGGTCACGTCCACCAGGTCGCCCTCCTCCACCGCAGCGCCCCGGAACGAGGCGGTGTACACATCCGCCGCGCCGCCGTCGAGCTGGGCCAGAAGCAGCGCGCCGTCGTCCTCCCGGACGACCCGGCAGGTGAGGGTCACGGCCCCCTCCGGCAGTTTGTCCGTCCCCGCGGCCGGGTCGGTCTGCCCCTGGCCGCAGGCGGTCAGCAGGCTCAGAAGCAGGCAGGCGAGCAGAATACATATCCATTTTTTCATCGGAAGATCCCTCCTTTTTTTCCTTAGACGGCGCTCTGGGCCAAAAAGTTCCCCGCTCTCTCCACTTTCTCCCCCAGAACGGCATTGACCTTTCCTCTCTCCCCGTGCTATACTGAACGACGCTGGATACCCTTATTTAATGACAACGATTCACAGGAGGATGTGCCATGCGTGCAGTGGTAACAAGAGTGTCCCAGGCCGCCGTCACCATCGACGGAGAGACCGTGGGGCAGATCGGACAGGGCTTTCTGGTCCTTTTGGGCATCGCCCCGGAGGACACCGAGGCCCAGGCAGAAAAGCTGGCGGACAAGATCTGCGGCCTGCGGGTCTTTTCCGACGAGGCGGGCAAAATGAACCTGAACCTGGAGGCCGTGGGCGGCTCCCTGCTCGTGGTCTCCCAGTTCACCCTCTACGCCGACATCAAGAGCCGCCGCCCCGGCTTCACCAAGGCCGCCAAGCCCGATGTGGCCATCCCTCTGTATGAGCACTTCCTGGCGCTCTGCCGCCAGCGGGGCTTCCGGGTGGAGCACGGCGACTTCGGCGCGGACATGGCCGTCTCCTCGGTCAACGACGGCCCCGTGACCATCTGGATGGATACGGACGCCATGTGACCGCATCCCCGCACAGAGACACTCCCATCCTTTCCCATTCGAGGTGATTTCTATGTTACAGATCAAACGAATGCAGGTGGGCCAGATCGGCACCAACTGCTACCTGCTGGAGGACCCCGACGCCAAGCTCTGCGCCGTCGTGGACCCCGGCGACAACGCCGACGGCATCGACCGGGAGATCCGCAAGGCCGGGCTTTCCCTCTCCATGGTCCTCATCACCCACGGCCACTTTGACCACGTGCTGGGCCTGCCCGGCCTGCTGGCCAAGTGGCCCGACGTTCCCGTCTATGTCCACAAGCGGGAGGTCAACTGGGACGGCAGGGGCGACCAGTATATGCTCCTGGCCCCCGTGCCCAACATCAAGACCGTGGGGGAGGGGGACGTCATCGACTTCTCCGGCCACCCCATCCAGGTCCTTCACACCCCCGGCCACTCTCCCGGCTCCCTGTGCTTCCTGGTGGGGGACATCCTCTTCGCCGGGGACACCCTCTTCGCCGGCTCCTGCGGCCGCACCGACTTCATCGGCGGCTCCGTCGGCCAGATCCTCGCCTCCCTCAAGCGTCTGGCCGGGCTGGAGGGCAACCTGCGGGTCTGCCCCGGCCATGAGCGGCTGACCTCTCTGGACGCGGAGCGGGCCAGCAACCCCTTCGTCCTGCAAGCCCTGCGATGAAGCTCTTTTTCTCCGGCCACACCGAAAAATACGCCGTGGAGCAGACCCTGCTCACCCTCTTCCCCCAGGAGCGGCCCCTCTACCCGGAGACGCCGCCCGGCGGGGACAACGAGCTGGAGCTGTCCTTCTCCCGCGGCCCCGTCTGGTCCACCGCCTCGGCCCTTCTGCGGCGGGAGGGCCGGACCTTCTCCCGCCGGTGCCGGGTCCAGACGGCGGCGCTGCCCGCGGACGACCCCGTGGTGGCCACCCGCCTGACCCGCAGGACCTTGCAGCGGGCCTTTTACCTGGCCGCCATCGACTGCCTGGGGCAGGAGCCGCCCTGGGGGATGCTCTCGGGGGTCCGCCCGGTGAAGCTCCCCACCAAGGCCATGGAGGAGGGGGCCACCCCGGCGCAGGCGGAGGCCATGCTCCGGGACCGCTACCGGGTCTCTCCCGCGCGGCGGCGGCTGGCCATGGACTGCGCCCAGGCCAGCTATGCCCTCAAGCGCACCTTGCAGCCGGGGGAGATCTCTCTCTACGCGGGCATCCCCTTCTGTCCCACCCGCTGCGCCTACTGCTCCTTCATCTCCTCCTCCGGCTCGGCCAACCAGCGCATCCCCGACTACCTCGACTGCCTGCTCCGGGAGATCGACGCCGCCGGGGCCGCCGCCCGGGCGGCAGGGAAGACCGTCCGCACCGTCTACATCGGCGGCGGCACCCCCACCACCCTGGAGGCGGACCAGCTGCGCCGCCTGCTGGAGGCCATCCACCGGGCCTTTGCCCTGGCGCCCGGCACGGAGTTCACCGTGGAGGCCGGGCGGCCGGACACCATCACCCGGGAAAAGCTCGAAGCCATCCGGGACGGCGGCGGCAACCGCATCTCGGTCAATCCCCAGACCATGTCCGACGCGGTGCTGGCGGCCATTGGCCGCGGCCACCGGGCGCAGGACATCCGCCGGGCCTACGACCTGGCCCGGGAGACCAAGGTGGGGGCCGTCAACATGGACCTCATCGCCGGTCTGCCCGCCGACACGGTCTCCGGCTTCGCGGAGACCCTCGGCCAGGTCATCGCCATGGACCCGGAAAACATCACCGTCCACACCCTGGCCCTGAAACGGGGGGCCAGACTCCGGCAGGAGGACGCCCCGCTCCCCTCGGGGGAGGCGGTGGCCCGGATGCTGGCCTTCGCCTGGGACTCCCTGCGCGCGGCCGGGTACCTGCCCTATTATCTTTACCGGCAGAAATTCATGTCCGGCTCCTTTGAAAACGTAGGCTGGTGCAAGCCGGGCTGCGAGAGTGCGTATAATATCTGCATGATGGAGGAGCTGCACACCGTTCTTTCCCTGGGCGCCGGTGGGGTCACCAAGACCATCGGGGACGGCTGCGTCCGCCGAAAGGCCAACCCCAAGTACCCCCAGGAGTATATTCGCGACATTTCCCGGGTCATGCAGGACAAAAAAACCTTTTTTCTGCCTGAACTGTGACCTATGTCCTTGACCTGCCCGAAAGGAGGCATTATCATGGCTTATCAGCTCCAGGAGATCAACCGCCGCATCAACCAGGACGTGAAGGGCTTTCTGGAGGAGTCCGACGACCAATACACCCAAAAGGTCAGCGCGGCCGCCGAGGTGATCCTCAACAACTTGACGCGCAGCCCCATCGTGCTGCTCTCCGGCCCCTCCGGCTCCGGAAAGACCACCACCGCGATGAAGATCGAGGAGGAACTGGAAAAGCGGGGCGTTCTCTCCCACACCATCTCCATGGACAACTACTTCAAGACCCTGGACCCCAGGACGGCCCCCCGGACCGACGACGGGATGCTGGACTTTGAATCCCCCCGGTGCATGGACATGGACCTGCTGAACACCCACTTCTCCCTGCTCTCCAAGGGGGAGACCATCCTGGTCCCCAAGTTCGAGTTCGCCCGCCAGATGCGAAACGACAGCCTGGGCACCCCCCTGCGCCTGAAGAAAAACGAGGTGGCCATCTTCGAGGGCATCCACGCCCTCAACGACGCCTGCGCCGGCCGCTTCCCCCAGGCCGCCTGCATCTATATCTCCGCCCGCTCCGACGTGCTGGACGGGGAGAACCTCCAGTTCAAGGGGACCTGGATGCGGCTGGCCCGCCGGGCCGTCCGTGACTACAACTTCCGGGGGACCAGCGTGGCCGAGACCATGGACATGTGGGCCAACGTCCGCCGGGGCGAGAAGCTCTATATCTCTCCCTTCAAGAACCGCGCCAACTATATGTTCGACTCCTCCCTGCCCTACGAGGTCTCCGTCATCAAATACTACGCCTCCCCCCTCATGGAGGCCGTCCCCCAGGAAAACGTCCGGCGGAGAGAGCTGCTGGCCCTGTGCGAGGCCTTCCAGCACTTCCACGACATCGACCCCGCCCTGGTCCACCCCGACTCCCTCCTGCGGGAGTTCATCGGCGGGGGAAGCTACGAATACAAATAAATCGACCCCTGGGCCGTTGGCCCGTTATCATTTCTTACAGGAAAGGAAGTCTTAGAAACCATGTCTGAAGCATGTACGCATGACTGCAGCACCTGCGGCTCCAGCTGCTCCACCATCGAGGAGAAGGACCTCATCGCACCCCTGAACAAGCATTCCTCCATCAAGCACGTCTACGCCGTGATGTCCGGTAAGGGCGGCGTGGGCAAGTCCTCCGTCACCGCCAACCTGGCCGTGGCCATGGCCAAGAAGGGCTACCGCGTCGGCATCATGGACGCCGACATCACCGGCCCCTCCATCCCCAAGGCCTTCGGCATGAACACCCGCGCCGTCAGCGACGGCGAGTCCATCCTGCCCGAGCTGACCCTGGGCGGCATCAAGATCATGTCCCTGAACCTGCTGCTGGAAAACCCCGCTGACCCCGTGGTCTGGCGCGGCAGCCTGGTGGGCGGCGTGGTCAAGCAGTTCTGGAGCGACGTCAACTGGGGCGAGCTGGACTACCTCTTCATCGATATGCCCCCCGGAACCGGCGATGTGCCCCTGACCGTCTACCAGTCCATCCCCGTGGACGGCATCGTGGTCGTCACCTCTCCCCAGGACCTGGTCTCCCTGATCGTCACCAAGGCCGTCCGCATGGCCGAGATGATGAACAAGCCCATCCTGGGCGTGGTGGAGAACTACAGCTACTTCCAGTGCGATAAGTGCGGCGAAAAGCACTATATCTTCGGCAAGAGCAACCTGGAGCAGATCGCCAACGACCAGAACGTCAAGATCCTGGCCCAGATCCCCATGGACCACACCATGGCCGAAGCCATGGACAAGGGCGCCGTGGAGGAGCTGGAGGGCAAGTACCTGACCCCCGTGGCCGACGCCATCCTCGCCCACGAAAAGGGCTGAGCCTCTTCGCAAAACAGCCCCCGTTGTCTGCTTGACAACGGGGGCGCTTCATGCCAAGATAACATTGTTAATGGGACGTCGTTGTACGGCGGTTAGCCCAATGTTATATCAGCGTTTTATGCTCAATAAGCAGAGCAAAAGCAGACGGAGCGAAGAGACCCTCTCTTCGCTCCGTCGGTCTTTTTCCTTCAAGTTGGCGGCATATGGTTTCCTCTTCTTGGATTTTCTGCTATAATGAAGCGATATGTTATCTTAGAGTAGGAGAACCACACATGAAACTCATATCCTGGAACGTCAACGGCCTGCGGGCCTGTTTAAAAAAGGACTTTATGGACTCCTTCCAGACCCTGGACGCGGACATCTTCTGCCTCCAGGAGACCAAGCTCCAGCACCACGCCGGGCAGGCCGACGAGGTGAAGCTGCCCGGCTACCACCAGTTCTGGAACAGCGCCGAGAAGAAGGGCTACTCCGGGGTGGCCGTCTTCACCAAGCGATCCCCTCTGACCGTCACCTACGGGCTTGGCATCGACGACCACGACCACGAGGGCCGGGTCATCACCGCCGAGTACCCCGGCTTCTACCTGGTCTGCTGCTACACCCCCAATTCCCAGACCGAGCTGAAGCGGCTGGACTACCGTATGCGTTGGGAGGACGCCTTCCGCGCCTACCTCCAGGCGCTGGACCAGGTCAAGCCCGTGATCCTCTGCGGGGACCTGAACGTCGCCCATCGGGAGATCGACCTGAAAAACCCCAAGAGCAACCGCCGCAACGCGGGCTTCACCGACGAGGAGCGGGGGAAGATGACCGCGCTGCTGGGGGCGGGCTTCACCGACACCTTCCGGGCCAAGTACCCCGACCTGGAGGGGGCCTATTCCTGGTGGAGCTACCGCTTCCACGCCAGGGAGAAGAACGCCGGGTGGCGCATCGACTACTTCATCGTCTCCGACCGCCTCATGGACCGGGTGGAGGACGCCAAGATCCACCCGGAGATCTTCGGCAGCGACCACTGCCCGGTGGAGCTGGTGCTGACGGACTGACCTGACCCGCTTGACAAAAACAAGGGAGCCCCTGCCTTTTCGCAGGGACTCCCTTGTTTTATTTGTCTCTAACCGGCGTTTACGCCTCGTCCTCAGCGGGGGTCTCTTCCACGCGGGTGACGGCGATCGCCAGATCGTCGAGCTGCTTGGCGTCCACGACGTCGGGGCAGCTCATCATCAGGTCGGAGGCGTTCTGCACCTTGGGGAAGGCGATGACGTCCCGGATGGAGGACGCGCCGGTCATCAGCATCACCAGCCGATCCAGACCGTAGGCCAGGCCGCCGTGGGGCGGTGCGCCGAACTTGAAGGCGTTGACCAGGTGGCCGAAGCGCTCCTGGATGTCCTCGTCGGAGATGCCCAGGGCCTGGAAGGCCTTCTCCTGCATCTCGGGGGTGTTGATCCGGATGGAGCCGCCGCCCAGCTCGGTGCCGTTGAGAACGATGTCGTAGGCCCGGGCGCGGCAGTTGGCCTTGTCGGTGAGCATCTTGTCCTCGTCCTCGAGCATGGGCGCGGTGAAGGGGTGGTGCATGGCCTGATAGCGGCCCTCCTCCTCGGAATACTCGAACATGGGGAACTCGGTGACCCACAGGAACTTGAAGTCCATGGGGTCCAGGATGCCCAGCTGCTTGGCGCACTCGATGCGCAGCGCGCCCAGGGCGGCGAAGACCACCTCGTCCTTGACATCGCCCACGATGAGGACCAGGTCGCCGTCCTTGGCGTTGGCCCGCGCGAGGATGGCGGCGTTCTCCTCGTCGGTGAGGAACTTCTGATAGGAGGAGGTCACCTTGCCGTCCACCATGCGGGCCCAGGCCAGACCCTTGGCCTTGTAGGTCTTTACGAAGTCGCCCAGCTTGTCGATCTTCTTGCGGGGGAAGTCCTTGGCGTGGCCGTCCACGTTGATCAGGCGCACGGAGCCGCCGCCCTGGACGGCGCTGGAGAAGACGCCGAAGCCGCAGTCCTTCACGAGGTCGGAAATGTCCTTGATCTCAAAGCCGAAGCGCATATCGGGCTTGTCGGAGCCGAAGCGGTCCATGGCCTCCCGCCAGGGCATCCGCAGGAAGGGGGTCTGGACGTCCACGTCCAGGATCTCCTTGAAGACGCGCTTCAGGAAGCCCTCCTGGATGGTCTGGATCTGCTCCTCGTTCAGGAAGGACATCTCCAGGTCGATCTGGGTGAACTCCGGCTGGCGGTCGGCCCGCAGGTCCTCGTCGCGGAAGCAGCGGGCGATCTGGAAGTAGCGGTCGAAGCCGGAGAGCATCAGCAGCTGCTTGTACTGCTGGGGGGACTGGGGCAGGGCGTAGAACTTGCCCGCGTGGACGCGGGAGGGGACCAGGTAGTCCCGCGCGCCCTCGGGGGTGGACTTGGTGAGGATGGGGGTCTCGATCTCCAGGAAGCCGTTCTCGTCGAAGTAGTCCCGGCAGAGCTTGACGATCTTGTGGCGCAGGGCGATGGTGCGCTGCATGTCGGGGCGGCGCAGGTCCAGATAGCGGTACTTCAGGCGGACGGCGTCCTTCACGTCGGAGTTCTCCACGATCTCGAAGGGCGGGGTGTCGGCCTTGGCCAGCAGGCGCAGCTGGCTGACCTTCACCTCGATGTCGCCGGTGGGCATGTCGGGGTTCTTGGCCTCGCGCTCCCGGACCACGCCAGTGGCGGCGATGACGTACTCGCCGCGCAGGGAGGCCGCCTTCTCAAAGACCGCCTTGTCCGTGGAGTCGTCGAAGGAGAGCTGGATAAGGCCGGTGCGGTCCCGGAGGTCCACGAAGATCAGGCCGCCCAGGTTGCGCTGGCGCTGGACCCAGCCGCAGACGGAGATCTCCTGGCCCACGTGGGAGGCCCGGAAGTTGCCGCAGTAGTCGGTGCGGAGGAAGTTCTGTAAAGTATCCATTGGTTGTTCACTCCATTGTCAGTTGATTCGGTAGTAGTATAAGAATACGCCAGGTTGGCAGAGGGGTCAAGAAGAATTTTGCGCGGCGCGCGCCTGTCAGGCCGCGCTCTGGACCTGCTTGCGCACCAGGTCCAGGATCTCCTGCTGGAAGGCCTCTCCGCCGGAGGTGCGGAAGGAACGGTCCCGCATCCCGCTGCCCACGAACCAGATGGGCTTGTCTCCGGAGAAGTTCATCGCGTACGCCGCCTCCCCCTGGAAAAAGGTCAGCTGGACCTCATAGTCCAGGCTCGCAGTGCGGGTGTCCTTGTCCAGATAGATGGGAATGTACCGCTGGGAGGACAGCAGGGACAGCAGGGCTTCGCAGCCCGGGTCGCCGGGGGAGAGGGTGAATGTCTGCTCCTCTCCCTGCCGCGCGCCCACGCCCGACAGGCTCACCTGCACCTGGGTCACGGCCTCCCGGTCGATCCCCAGGGCCTGGTCGATGCTGCGGGGATAGAGCGCCCACACCACCAGGGCGATCACGATGACCAGCTCAACCACCGCGATGGCGCGTTTGGTCTTCACGTTCATGGCAGTCTCCTTTCTCGGTCACGACGCCTCCGGCTCCAGGGTCAGAAGATAGTCCAGAATGGCCTGCTGTGTCTCTGCCCCGCCGGAGAGCTGATAGGTTTTGGCGCGGTCATATGGCCCCGCCTCCACCAGCTTGCCGCCCATAAACTGATACCGCCAGGCCCAGGCCTCGCTGCTGCCAAAGGACAGCTGGACCTCATAGCCCAGGGTGATCTCGCTGCTCTTGCTGAGGGTGCGGGAGTAGGTCGGCGCTTGCAGGAGGGCCAGCAGCTTGCCGAATGCCTCCTCCCCCTGCCGGAGGGTCACGTGCCGGGGCGACTCGCCCCCCACGGGCAGCAGGTCCGCCTGGATGCACGCCACCTTCTCCGGGGCGAAGCCGTCTCCCATCGCCTTTTCAAAGTTTCTGGGCAGGAAGAGGAAGATGGCCCCGATGCAGAGGACGAAGAGGAGGAGGACGAGGGTCTTGCGCACCGCGGCGGTCATGCCTGCTTCTCCTGGATGGGCTTCTGGCGGGTGTGCTTCTCCTTGGCGGCGCGGATGAGGGCCACAGCCTCCTCCGGGGAGAGGGCCTGCTGGTCGCCGCTGGCCATGTCCTTGACCTTCACCACACCCTTGCTGATCTCATCCTCGCCCAGGAAGACCACGTAGGGGATCCTGAGCTTGTCGGCATAGCTCATCTTGGCCTTGAACTTCTTCTGCTCGCCATAGACCTGGGCGCGGATGCCGCCGGTCCGCAGGAGGGTGGCAAAGGAGATGGCGGGCGCCAGGTCGTCGGTCATGGGCAGCACCAGCACGTCGGTGGGGGCGGTGACCATGTCCTCGTTGAAGTAACCCTGCTCGCCCAGGACATAGAACAGGCGGGTCAGGCCGATGGAGATGCCCACGCCGGGCAGGGGCTTGTCGATATAGTACCCGGCCAGGTTGTCGTAGCGGCCGCCGGAGCAGATGGAGCCGATCTCCGGGTGGTCCAGCATGACGGTCTCGTAGACGGTGCCGGTGTAGTAGTCCAGGCCCCGGGCGATGGTCAGGTCCACGGCGAAGTTCTCCTCGGGAACGCCGAAGGCGGCCAGGTACTTCACCACGGTGGCCAGCTCGTCCACGCCCTGGTCGAAGGTCTCGTTGCGGCCCCGGTAGCCCTCCAGGGCGGTCAGGACCGCCTGGTTGGAGCCGGTGATGGCGATGAATGTGAGGATCTCCCCGGCGGCCTCCTGGGACACGCCGGACTCCACGAGCAGGTCCCGGACCTTGTCGGGGCCGATCTTGTCCAGCTTGTCCACGGTGCGCATGATGTCGGCGGACTGCGCCCCCAGGCCCTGCATGTCATAGAAGCCGGTGAGGATCTTGCGGTTGTTCACCCGGATCTTGAAGCGCTCCAGGCCCATGGAGCGGAAGGCATTGTAGATGATGGAGGGGATCTCAGCCTCGTTGGAGATGTCCAGCTTGCCGTCGCCGATCACGTCGATGTCGCACTGGTAGAACTCCCGGAAGCGGCCCCGCTGGGCGCGCTCGCCCCGGTAGACCTTGCCGATCTGGTAGCGGCGGAAGGGGAAGGTCAGGTGACCGTAGTTCAGGGCCACGTACTTGGCCAGGGGAACGGTCAGGTCGAACCGCAGGGCCAGGTCGCTGTCCCCCTTGGTGAAGCGGTAGATCTGCTTCTCGGTCTCGCCGCCGCCCTTGGCCAGGAGGATCTCGGCGGACTCGATGACGGGGGTGTCCAGGGGGGTGAAGCCGTAGAGGGCATAGGTGGTGCGCAGACTGTCCAGCATCCGCTCAAACTGCATCTGCGGGGCGGGGAGGAGTTCCATAAAACCAGACAGAGTCCGGGGCTTGATACGATCCATACTAGGACCTCGCTTTCTTCTTGATTTCAGGGGCGGCAGGTCCCGCCGGTCCGGCGGCCTGCCCGGTGGGGCGCGTCATTAAAAATGCGTCTTCGTCCCTGATTTCCGGAACGAGGACGCATTTTTGCTTTCAGGCTGTATCGGTTTACACGGTGACCGGCTTGATGGAGGGATTGATGATCTCTCTCCAGTCCAGATCGCCGCGCTCCAGACCGTGGATGATGATCTCCGCGGTGGCAACGTTGGTGGCGAAGGGGATGTTGTACTGATCGCACATCTGGTTGATGTACTTCAGGTCCGGGTCCAGGTCGCTGGACCGGGGGTCGGAGAAGAACAGGACCATGTCGATCTCGTTGTAGGCGATCCGTGCGCCGATCTGCTGGCTGCCGCCGTGGGCGTGGGACAGGAACAGGCGGACGGGCAAGCCGGTGGCTTCCGCAACGAGACGGCCGGTGGTGTTGGTGGCGCAGACTGTATGCTTGGATAGGATGCCGCAGTAAGCGATACAGAACTGGACCATCAGCTCTTTCTTGTGGTCGTGACTCATCAAAGCGATATTCATTCAGGCTCATCCTTTCGCTGCGCGCCGTCCGGAAGGACGGACCCGCTCAGACTTAAACTCGAGGAATGTCTCCCGTTTCTCACCGGATCCGCATGAGGGGCACCTGCTCGCCGGTGATCCGGCGGGCGATGTTCCCAAAGGCCTGCGCCGCTCCCTTCTGCGAGAGCTGGAGCAGAGGTCGGCCGCTTCCCGCCGCCAGCGTCACCTGGGGGTCCTCCGGCACCAGCCCCAGCAGGGGCAGCCCGGCGGTGTCCATGGCGTCGTCGATGGTGGTCCCCATGCGCCGCAGGAGCCGCCCCCGGACCCGGTTGACCACCAGGTGGACGGTTTCCATGTGACTGAGCTGGGTGACCACCCGCTGGGCGTCACGGAGGGAAGAGGGATCGCTCACCGCCACCACGATGGCCCGGTCCGCCCCGCAGACAGCCAGACGGAAGCCGTCTCCCAATCCGGCGGGGGAGTCCACGAGGACGTAGTCATACAGGCGCCTGGCCTGCTCCAGCAGGCGGCGGAAGCCCTCCTCGCCGGGGAAATCCTCCGGCAGGGTCAAGGGCGCGGTCAGCAAATACAGGTTTGAAACAGTCGGGTGAGGGGCAACGGCCCGGTCCAGGTCGCAGCGACCGGCTATGACGTCGCTGAAGTCCATCAGCGCGGCATCGGCCATACCAAGGGTGATGTCCAGGTTGCGCAGGCCCACGTCCCCGTCGATGCAGAGGACCTTGTGTCCCCGCAGGGCCAGGGCGGCGCCTACGCCGCCGGTCAGGGAGGTTTTCCCCGTGCCGCCTTTTCCGGATGTAATGACGATTACAGTACCCACTGCCATTCCTCCTGAAACTTCTGCTCCAGTTTAGCATATTTCCATGAAAGTTGCAACTATTTTTGTGCAAAGATGCTAAAAAATACTACGCATTTGCTTCTTTCATCTTCGTCCACTTCCGCGGGTAGCCCTTGGGCGTGGTCCCGCCCTTGTAAACCGCCACGATCCGGTGGTAAACCTCCGTGCCGGGGACCGGATAATCCATGACAAAGGGCTTCTCTCCGCCCAGCTTGGCGATGATGGGCTCGGCCGCCTGGATCTCCTCGTCGGTCTTGTTGCTCTTCATGGCGAAGAAGAGCCCGCCCTGCTTGACATAGGGCATACACAGCTCGGCCAGCAGGGGCATGGAGGCCAGGGCGCGGGAGACGGCGGCGTCGTATTGGTCGCGGTGCTCCTTCCGGTGGGAAAGCTCCTCCGCCCGGCCCTTGCAGAAGGTGATGCCCTCCAGGCCCAGCTCCCCGGCCACTTCCTCCAGCCAGTCCATTCGCTTGCCCAGGGTGTCCAGGAGGGTCAGCTGGATGGTGGGGTCCAGGATCTTGAGCACCAGGCCGGGGAAGCCCGCGCCGGTGCCCACGTCGATGATCCTCTTGCCCGTCAGCGCCTTGGTGGGCAGGAGGGCGGCGCTGTCCAGGAAGTGGAGCGTCACCACCTGGTCCGGGTCCGTGATGGCGGTCAGGTTCATGACCTGATTCTTTTCCAGGAGCAGGTCGCAGTAGCGGCTGAGCTGCTCCACCGCCTGCTCCGTGGGGGAGAGCCCCAGGTGGGTCAGGCCCACCCGAAGCCCCTGCTTTTGTTCTTCTGTCATACTCTCACCTCACCAGCCGATGATCTGTCCGGAATAGAACACGTAAAAATATCCAATGGTCAGAAGGATCATGACCGCCACGCCGATCCAGGCCTTGATGCGGGTGGCTCGGCTGGTGGGCTTACGCGCCTGCTTCTGTTCCAGAAGAGGGGACTGGATGGGCTCCTCGGGGCGCTTGTCCGGTTCCATAGGGATTCTCCTTCTCGTGTGTATTCGTTGGGAAGCGGCTGTTTACTTTTTCTGCTCCTTCAGCAGGTCGCGGATCTCCACGAGGAGCTTTTCCTCTGCGGAGGGCTCGGCCGCTTCCTCGGCTTCCTCTTCGGCTTCCTTCTTCTTCAGGGCGTCCATCTTGTCCTTGGCCGCGTTCATCGCCTTGATGACGCAGAAGACCACCAGGGCCACCAGCAGGAAGTCGATGATGGTGGTCAGGAAGGTGCCGATGCCGATGGCCACGGCGGGCTCCAGGACCTCCTTGGTGGCCGCGTCGATGACCTCGGGCTTGAGAACGATGTCCAGCTGGGACAGGTCGGTGCCGCCGAAGAAATAGCCGATGGAGGGCATGACCACGTCGTTGACCAGGGAGGTGGTGATCTTGCCGAAGGCGGTGGCGATGATGACACCGACCGCCATATCCATCACGTTGCCGCGGTTGATGAATTCCCTGAATTCAGCGAAAAATCCCCGGGCCTTCTTGGTTACGTCTGCCATGGTGCACGTCCTTTCTATTTTTATATGTATCTTACCGCTTGTCGCTCACTTCTTGCTGATGACCTCGAGGCCGCCCAGGTACTTTTGCAGGACCTCGGGCACCTTGATGGAGCCGTCCGCGAGCTGGTTCTGCTCGACCATGGCGGGGAAGATGCGGCTGGTGGCCAGGCCGGAGCCGTTCAGGGTGTGCAGGAACTCGGGCTTGCCGGTGCTCTCGCGGCGGAAGCGGATGTTGCCGCGGCGGGCCTGGTAGTCCCGGGCGTTGGAGACGGAGGAGACCTCCTTGTACCCCTGCATGGAGGGGATCTGGATCTCGATGTCGTAGGTCCGGGCCATGGAGGCGGAGCAGTCCCCGGCGGCCAGCTTCACGGTGCGGAAGTGGAAGCCCAGGCCCTTCACCAGGTTTTCTGCCTTGGTGACCAGCTCGTCGAAGGCGTCGTTGGAGTCCTCGGGGCGGGTGAACTGGAACATCTCCACCTTGTTGAACTGGTGGCCGCGGACCATGCCGCGCTCCTCGGCGCGGGCGGAACCGGCCTCCCGGCGGAAGCAGGGGGTGTAGGCAAAGAGCTTCTTGGGCAGGTCTGCCTCGCTGAGGATCTCGTCGCGGTAGATGCTGGCCAGGGCAGCCTCGGCGGTGGGCAGCATGTAGTGGGTGCGGTCGTCGGTGGGGTTCTGGATCTTGTAGACCTCGTCGGCGAACTTGGGGAACTGACCGGCGGTCTCGCCGCACTGGTACTCCAGCATGTGGGGGGGCAGGATGAACTCATAGCCGTCGGCCAGGTGGGTCTCGATGAAGTAGTTCAGCAGCGCCCACTCCAGCCGCGCACCCATCCCGGTGTACATCCAGAAGCCGGAACCGGCCAGCTTCACGCCCCGGGGGTAGTCGATGAAGCCCAGGTCGGTGCACAGGTCCACGTGATGCTTCGGCTCGAAGTCGAACTTGTGCGGCTCGCCGAAGTAGCGCAGCGGCTCGTTGTTCTCCTTGCCGCCGGGCTTCAGGTCCTCGTCGGGCAGGTTGGGCAGGGAGAGCATCAGGGCGCGGTACTCGGCCTCGATGCCGCGCAGCTTCTCGTCGTTGGCGGCGATCTCGTTCTTCAGCTCGCCCATGCGCTGAAAGACGGGGGAGGTGTCCTCCCCGGCCTTCTTCATCTGGGGGATGGTCTTGGAGACCTTGTTCTGCTCGGCCTTCATCTGCTCGGTGGCAAAGATGGCGTCGCGGCGCGCCTTGTCCAGCGCCAGGATGCGATCGACCTCCGCGTCGCAGTTGACTTCCTTGGCGCGCAGACCGGCCTTCACCTTGTCGGGATCTTCCTTGATGCGTTTGATGTCCAGCATGGTTATCACCTCATAGATAAAAATTACAGGAACGGTTCCTCGTCTCCTGTGTGTTTCACGTGAAACAAAGTCAATAGATCATGGCGTAAAGCCGCCGATAGACGTCCGCCGGGGCGCTCGCGCCCTCCACCACGGACTCCGTGGGCAGGTACTCCACCAGGTCGGCCTCCTCGAACTGCTCCACCAGGGTCTTCAGGCCCGTGTAGGAGGAGCGGGACGCGGCCTCCATCTGGCGCAGCCATTCCAGGGCCTGGGCCTGCTTTTCCAGCTTTTCCAGGCTTTCCTCGGCCCGGGCCAGCGACTCCTTGGTCTTTTGCAGCTCAAACTCCAGCCGCTGCTTGTCCATCTGCAAGGCAGTCAGGTCCTGGCTGGCGGACACGGATTCGTTCAGGTCCTCCAGGGCCTGCTGGTTGCGCTGCTGCATGAAGAAGGACAGCAGCAGCAGGAGAAACACCACCGCAAACAGCCCGACCAGATAGACCGTCACCGGCCGCGTCTTGCTCCGCTCCTCGCGGGGCGGCTTCGGGTCCTGCTGGGGCGCTTGCTGGGCTGGGGTCTCCGCTTCGGCGGTCTCCGCCCGCTTGGATCCTTCGGGGTTCAACGTCCCGCCTCCCTTCCTGGGAGGGTCTCCAAGGCCTTCATCAAGGTCTCCAGATCCTCCTGATCGTAGTATTCCAGGGCGATCTTGCCCTTCTGCTTCCCCTGGGAGATCGTCACCTTCCGGCCCAGGCCGGTGGTGAGCTGCCGCGCCGCCTCCTTATAATAGGTGCGGCGGGGGTCGGGTCCCGGCTTCGGCTGGGCGGGGCTGTCCCCCTCCTGGAGCGTCCGGCGCACCCGTTCCTCCGTCTCCCGGACGGACCAGCCCCTTCCCATGATCTCCTCGGCGAAGGCGATCTGGGCCTCGGCCGTGGGCAGGGAGAGGAGGGCGCGTCCGTGTCCGGCGGACAGGTTGCCCTGTTCAATGAGCCACTGGACCTCCTGCGGGAGGGCCAGCAGACGCATGGCGTTGGCCACCGCCGGGCGGGAACGGCTCACCCGCCGGGCGGCTTCCTCCTGGGTCAGGCCGTAGTCCCGGATGAGGGTGCGGTAGCCCGCCGCCTCCTCCATGGGGTTCAGGTCCTCCCGCTGGAGGTTTTCGATGAGGCCCAGCTCCATGACCTTTCGGTCATCGGCCTCGATGATCATGGCGGGCACTTCGGTCAGCCCCGCCATCCGGGCGGCCCGCCAGCGGCGCTCCCCGGCGATGATCTGGTAGTTCCCCTTGGCCAGACGACGCACCGTCAGGGGCTGCAAGACCCCGTGCTGACGGATGGAGGCGGACAGCTCGGCCAGGGCGTCCTCGTCAAAGTGTTTTCTGGGCTGGTTCAGGCCCGGCTCCACCTGGGAGATGGGGAGGGTCACCGAGCCGCCCTCCTGGGTGTGCAGGGAGCTGTCACCCAGCAGCGCATCCAGCCCTCTTCCTAAGGCCATTTTGTCATTCCTTCCTTTCCAACGGATTTTGCTTGAGGAACTCCTCGGCCAGCAGCTTATAGGCCACCGACCCGCGGGAGGCGCCGTCATAGGCGTTCACGGGCTTGCCGTGGCTGGGGGCCTCGGACAGGCGGACGTTCCGGGGGATGACGGTGGCAAAGACCTTTCCGGGGAAGTGGCGCTTGACCTCCTCGGCCACCTGCATGGACAGGTTCGTCCGGCCGTCGTACATGGTCAGCAGAAGCCCCTCCATCTGGATGGCGGGGTTCAGGCGGCTCTTGACGATGCGCACCGTGGAGAGCAGGTCGCTGAGTCCCTCCAGGGCGTAATACTCGCACTGGACGGGGACCAGCACCGCATCGGCGGCGCACAGGCAGTTGAGGGTCAGCAGCTCCAGGGAAGGGGGGCAGTCGATGAGCACAAAGTCATAGTCCTCCTGCACCTTGGCCAGGGCGTCCTTCAGCAGGTACTCCCGCCGGTCCATGGCGATCATCTCCACCGAGGCCCCGGCCAGGGCCTTGTTGGCCGGGAGAACGTCGGCATAGGGGGTGTGCACGATGGCGTTTTCCACCGGCGCGCCGCCGATGAGCACGTCGTAGACGGTGGGGAAGACCGCCCCCTTGTCCACGCCGAAGCCCGAGGTGGCGTTGCCCTGGGGGTCGAAATCGCAGACCATCACCCGCGCCCCGGCCGCCCGGAGGCAGGCGCCAAGGTTCACGCAGCTGGTGGTCTTTCCCACGCCGCCCTTTTGATTGACAAAGGCTATGGTTTTCGCCATGGTCATCCGTCCCTTCTTCCCGTGTTCAGCAAAATCCCGCAAAATATAGGGTGGAGTTCTATTATACCGATTCAAAGGGTATTTGGCAAGACGCCGGAGAAGGAATTTCCGCCGCCGCGCGCGGCGGCAAAGGTAAAAAATATGGATGTTTCACGTGAAACATCCATAGGAAAGAAAGGGAAAGCGCAAGGAAACTGTGCTTCAAACAGGAGGCTTTGCCTTGGGAA
Organism: uncultured Eubacteriales bacterium; assembly: GCA_934572535.1. GTDB lineage: Bacteria > Bacillota > Clostridia > Oscillospirales > Oscillospiraceae > Evtepia. Next base: position 102,079 of record CAKTLJ010000002.1, on the reverse strand, counting down.
TGCGAATGGTCAGCAGGAGGTCGTCCCCCTCCTCCGCCCGGTGACACTGGGCGTTCACCCCGGCCGAGCGCATCACGGTCAGGCTGTGGTCCAGGGTGTTGAGGAAGAAGCGCACATCCCGGATGAAGAGGGGACGCCTCGTCTTCTTCGCCGGGACGTCGGTCCGCAGCAGCTCGTCCACATACTGCTCCGTGCGCGCCACGGTCCAACCCTCCTTGACCGCCAGGGCGGCCACCTCCTTCTGGACCTCCGGCGTGGGCAGGCGGAGCAGCGTCCGGGCGTGTCGCTCGGAAAATCCGTTCTTCCGCAGCAGCTCCAGGGCCTCCTGCGGCAGGCGGAGCAGCCGCAGCTTGTTGGCCACCGCCGACTGGGACTTGCCCACCTTGGCGGCGGCCTCCTCCTGGGACAGGCCGTAGACCCCGATCAGACGCTCCAGGGCCTTGGCCTCCTCCCAGAAGTCCAGGTCCCGCCGCTGGAGGTTTTCAATGAGGGCCAGCAGGCAGGAGTTCTCCCGGTCCACGTCCATGATGAGGCAGGGGACCTCCCGCAGGCCGCAGATCACAGCCGCCCGCAGGCGGCGCTCCCCGGCGATCAGCTCGTACCGCCCGCCGCCCTTGCGGCGCACGGTGAGCGGCTGGAGGATGCCGTGGGCGCGGATGCTGTCCGCCAGCTCCGCCAGCCCGTCTGGCTCGAAGTAGCGGCGTGGTTGGTCGGGGTTGGGGGATATGTATTCCGGGGAGAGCATGGTGACGCGGGTGCTCTCCAGCAGCCCGCGCTTATACAGAACCGGCATGGCTCGTCCTCCTTTCAGGGCCTGCTTCCAAGGTACATTCGGAGTTTACCATTTCCTGGAAGGGAAGGATCGGGAAGCCTGTCGAGGGGAAAAGTTTTCTTTCGCCGCTCTGTTGGGCAAAACAAAAGCCTCCCGGCCGGGAGGCTTTTGTAAAAAACGAGGATCGGATCAGCGCTTGTTGGAACGTCTCCAGATGCCCATCTTCTCTGCGTCCTGGACGAGGCCTTCACGCAGGTCGGGGTGTGCGATGGAGATGATCTTTTCGGCACGCTCCCAGACGTTCAGGCCCTTCAGGTTGACGATGCCGTACTCGGTGACCAGGTAGTGCACGCAGGTACGGGGGTCGGTCGCGATGGAGCCGTTGGTCAGGGTGGGGACGATGCGGCTCTTCAGGTTGCCGTTCTTGTCGGTCATGGAAGAGGACATGCAGATGAAGGACTTGCCGCCCTTGGACATGTAAGCGCCCATGGCGAAGTCCAGCTGGCCGCCGGTGCCGGAGATGTGGCGGATGCCTGCGGACTCTGCGTTGACCTGGCCGAAGAGGTCCACGTCGATGCAGTTGTTGATGGACATGAAGTTGTCCAGCTGCGCGATGACGCGGACGTCGTTGGTGTAGTCAACGGGAGCGCCCATGACCTCGGGGTTGCAGGTCATGTAGTCGTACATCTTCTTGGAGCCGGCGGCGAAGGCGAAGATCTGACGGCCGGGATCGACTGCCTTGTTCTTGCCGGTGATCTGGCCGGCCAGCGCCATGTCCACGAAGCCGTCAACATACATCTCGGTGTGAACGCCCAGGTCCTTCAGGTCGGACTGTGCGATCAGGGAGCCGATGGTGTTGGGCATACCGCCGATGCCCAGCTGCAGGCAGGCGCCGTTGGGGATCTCGTTGACCACGAGCTTTGCCACGGCCAGGTCCACCTCGGTGGGGTCACCGGTGGAGCCCAGGGTCGCCACGTTGGGGTTCTCGCCCTCAACGACCATGGTGATGTCGTTGATGTGCAGCTCGGTGCCGGTCAGGCCACAGACCCAGGGCATGTTCTCGTTGACTTCCACGATGATGCACTTGGCGCGGGCGCACATGTCAGCCAGGTGAGAGGGAGCCAGGGACAGGGAGAAGAAGCCGTGCTCATTCATGGGGGGGACCTGAAGCATGACCACGTCCACGGGGTCCAGGTTCTCGCGATAGAAGCGGGGCAGCTCGGAGTATCTCATGGGGGAGAAGAAGCCCATGCCCTTGGAGATGATCTTACGGTCGATGCCGGAGCAGTGCCAGGAGTGCCATGCAAAGTGATCGCCTGCGTCGTCTGCCTTGCAGATCTCGGGCATCCACATGGTCACGCCGCCGCGGACCTTGACGTCCTCCAGTTCGTTCTGACGGGCGGCCAGAGCCTTGTCCAGTGCCACGGGGTGGCTGGTGCACCAGGTATAGTCCACCCAGTCGCCGGACTTGACGACCTTGACGGCCTCCTCAGCGGTGGTCAGCTTGCTGTTGTACAGTGCCTGAAAATCCATCGTTCGTGTCCTCCTTTTCAAAAATAAAAGAATCAAAAATGGGGTGAAAATTTAGTCAGGCTCAGTTTAACGGCCCGGTCAAAAAAAGTCAAGAAAAACTGTCGCTTTTCCCGAATTTTCGCGCCTGCTTTTTTGCCGCCGAAAAACTTGTCGTAAAATCCTACAAAAACCCACGGGGCGCCCCCTGCTTTTCCGTGATTTTTTTGTAAGCATTCCCATCTTGAAAGGGCTGGCTGGATGAAGTAGAATAAGATATTATCATATGCCCACGATACGGGCACAAATATCGGAAACGGATCGAGAGACAGACAGAGAGAGGGGACTTCACTGTGGAACAGCTGAAACAGCGTATTCGCGAAGAGGGAAAGATCAGAGGCACCAACGAGATCCTGAAGGTGGACAGCTTCCTGAACCACCAGATGGACGTGGTCTTCCTGGGGGAGATCGGCAAGGCCTTCCGGGCCCGGTTTGCCGACTGCCAGGTGGACCGCATCCTCACCATCGAGGCCTCCGGCATCGCCATTGCCTACGGCGCGTCCCAGGCCTTCGGCAACCTGCCCCTGGTCTTCGCCAAGAAGAACAAGACCAAGAACATCGCCGGGGATGTGTACATCAGCCAGGTGGAATCCTTCACCCAGAGCAAGCGCCCCTACAACATCTTTGTCTCCAAGGACTTCCTTCACGCCGGGGAAAAGGTCCTCATCATCGACGATTTCCTGGCCAACGGCAGCGCCCTGCACGCCCTCATCGAGATCGTCCACCAGGCCGGGGCCGAGGTCGTGGGGGCCGGGATCGTCATCGAGAAGGCCTTCCAGCCCGGCGGCGCGCTCCTGCGCGGCGAAGGCGTCCGGGTGGAATCCCTGGCCCGTATCCAGTCCATGAGCGAGGAGACCGGCGTGGTCTTCTGCGAGTGAGGGCGGCGCGCCCCATCGTCCCGTTCATTCCGGCATCCGCCGTTATGAAGCCGCGCCTGCGCGGCAAATAAAACATAGGAGGAATCCAAACAAATGAAAAAGCGTATTCTTGCTCTGCTCATGGCCGGTGTGCTGACCCTGGGCCTGGCCGCCTGCGGCGGCGATCCCGCCCCTGAGAAGGATCAGACCGGCGGCGATACCGCCGAAACCACCGGTATCGCGCCCGAGGACCTGAAGGTCGGCCTCATCCTGGTGGGCGAGGCCGCCGATGCCTACAACAAGAACCACATCGAGGGCATGAAGGCCGCCTGCGAGACCCTGGGCCTGGACTATGACACCCAGGTCGTGGTGAAGACCAACATCGGCGAGGACTCCACCTGCGCCGACGCCATCGGCGAGCTGATCGACGCCGGCTGCCAGGGCATCTTTGCCGACTCCTTCGGCCACGAGCAGTACATGGTCGAGGCCGCACCCGACTACCCCAACATCCAGTTCTGCCACGCCACCGGCTTCCAGAGCGCTTCCGACGACCTGGACAACACCCACAACTACTTCGCCAAGATCTATGAGGCCCGCTACCTGGCCGGCATCGCCGCCGGTCTGAAGACCGAGAGCAACATCCTGGGCTATGTGGCCGCCAAGCCCTACGCCGAGGTCATCTCCGGCTACACCGCCTTCTATCTGGGCGCTAAGAGCGTCAACCCCGACGTGACCATGATGGTCAACTACACCAACGAGTGGTCCGACGCCACCAAGGAAGCCACCAACGCCCAGGCCCTCATCGACCAGGGCTGCGACGTGATCTCCCAGCACTCCGACACCTCCGCCCCCGCCACCACCGCCGAGAACAACGGCGTCTTCGCCGTGGGCTACAACGACGACATGGTCCCCGTGGCGCCCAACGCCGCGCTGGTCTCCGCCCGCATCAACTGGGGCGCTTACTATGAGTACGCTCTGGGCTGCCTGCTCTCCGGCGAAGCCATCGACCAGGATTGGTGCGGCAGCTACGCGGAGAACGCCTGCTACCTGTCCGACCTGAACGAGGCCATCCTCGCTGACGGCACCAAGGAGGCCATCGAGGCCGCCGCCGCCGGGATCGCCGACGGCTCTGTCCAGGTCTTTGCCGGTCCTCTCCACGGCGTGAACGCCGAGGACAAGGAGCTGAACCTGGCTGAGGGCGAGTTCTATGAGGAGAACAAGGACTCCTCCGCCCCCTCCTTCGACTACATCGTAGACGGCATCACCGTCCTGTCCTGAGTCCCATTTGGATACCCCGTGCACCCCTGCTCCGGCAGGGGTGCACGAAGTTCCTTTCCCGGGAAACGGCGCGGGAAAGCCCACGGACCGCCGCTGGTTTTCCTGTGTCCTTTCCAGACCCATAACACCCATAACAAGAGAATTCGAACAGAGAAAAGAAAGAGGTGAAGCGCTTGCAGTCAGTCAACGCTGTGGAACTGCGGAACGTGACCAAGACCTTTGGCAGTGTGGTGGCCAACAACAACGTGAGCCTATCCATCAAAAAGGGAGAGATCCTGGCCCTGCTGGGCGAGAACGGCAGCGGAAAAACCACCCTCATGAACATGCTGGCGGGCATCTACTTCCCCGACAGCGGTCAGATCCTGGTGGACGGGGAAGAGGTGGCCATCCGCTCCCCCAAGGACTCCCTGGACCTGAAGATCGGCATGATCCACCAGCACTTCAAGCTGGTGGACGTGTTCACCGCTGCGGAGAACATCGTGCTGGGCTTGCGGGAGAAGGGGAAGTTTGACCGGAAGGCCATCTCCCGCCAGATCCGGGAGATCAGCACCCGGTACGGCTTCGACCTGGACCCGGACAAGCGGATCTACGACATGGCCGTGTCGGAAAAGCAGACCGTGGAGATCATCAAGGTCCTCTACCGGGGGGCCGACCTGCTCATCCTGGACGAGCCCACCGCCGTCCTGACCCCGCAGGAGACGGAAAAGCTCTTCTCCGTCCTGCGGAACATGAAGGCCGACGGAAAGGCCATCGTCATCATCACGCACAAGCTCAACGAGGTCATGGCCATCTCCGACCGGGTCTCCATCCTCCGCAAGGGCGAGTACATCGACACCGTGGAGACCCGCTCCACCAACGCCCAGGCCCTCACCGACATGATGGTGGGCCGGGCGGTCACCCTGAACATCGACCGGCCCCAGCCGAAAGACCCCCGGCGGCGGCTGGTGGTCAAGGACCTGACCTGCCTGGACGGCCAGGGCGTCAAGGTCCTCGACGGGGTCTCCTTCTCCGCCATGGGCGGGGAGATCCTGGGCATTGCCGGCATCGCCGGGTCCGGCCAGAAGGAGCTGTGCGAGGCCATCGCCGGGCTCCACCCGGTCTCCAGCGGCCAGATCCTCTACAACGATCCCAAGGACCCGGATCAGGTGGAGTCCCTGGTGGGCCGCTCTCCCCTGGAGATCCGCAACCTGGGCGTGAGCCTGGCCTTCGTCCCCGAGGACCGGCTGGGCATGGGCCTGGTCGGCTCCATGGGCATGACCGGCAACATGATGCTGAAAAGCTACGACCAGAGCGGCCGCTTCTTCCCGGACACGAAACCCTTCCGCTCCCTGGCCGAAGAGATCCGGGAAAAGCTGGAGGTGGTCACGCCCAGCATCAACACCCCGGTGCGGAAGCTCTCCGGCGGCAACGTGCAGAAGGTCCTGGTGGGGCGTGAGATCGCCTCCGCCCCCTCGCTGCTCATGGCCGCCTACCCGGTGCGGGGCCTGGACATCAACGCCTCCTACACCATCTACCACCTGCTCAACGAGCAGAAGGCCAAGGGCGTGGCGGTGATCTACGTGGGCGAGGACCTGGACGTGCTGCTGGAGCTGTGCGACCGCATTCTGGTCCTCTGCGGCGGCAAGGTCAGCGGCATCGCCGACGGCCGCACGGTGACCAAGGAAGAGATCGGCCTGATGATGACCCAAGTGGGGGAGGTACGCGACCATGACGGAACATAAGCACAGCCAGCGGGAGCCTCTGGTCCGCCTGGCCAAGCGGGAAGACCTGAGCCGGGGCCGGAAGTGGGCCATCCGCCTGGGGGCCATCCTGCTGGCCCTGGTCGTTGGCTCCCTCTTCATCCTGGTCCTGGGCCACAACCCCCTGGCGGTCTACAAGGAGATCCTCTCCGGCTCTCTGGGCGGACCCTCCGCCCGGCGGGTCACGGCCCGGGTTGCCATCCCCCTGCTGGGCGCGGCCCTGGCCATCGCCCCCGCCTTCAAGATGAAATTCTGGAACATCGGCGCGGAGGGCCAGATCATGGCCGGCGCCATCGGGGCCACCTACTTCGCCCTCTTCTGGGGGGAGGCCCTGCCCAAGCCCGTCCTCCTGCCGGTCATGGCGTTGGCCAGCATCGTGGCCGGTGGCCTCTGGGGTCTGATCCCCGCCTTCTTCAAGGCCCGCTGGGGCACCAACGAGACCCTCTTCACCCTGATGCTCAACTACATCGCCCTCGGCATCGAGAGCTATTTGCAGAACGGCCCCTGGAAGGACCCCTCGGGCACGGGCTTTCCCATCATCGCCATGTTCGGCCAGAACGCCCGCCTGCCCAAGCTCTTCGGGGTGCATGTGGGCTGGCTGATCGTGCTGGCCCTCGCCGTGGGCATCTTCGTGTACATGCGATACAGCAAGCACGGCTATGAGATCTCCGTGGTGGGCGAGAGCGAGAGCACCGCCCGCTACGCCGGGATGAACGTGAAGCGGATCATCATGCGCACCATGTTCCTCTCCGGCGCCATCGCCGGGCTCATGGGCTTTCTGGTGGTCTCCGGCGCGGACTACACGCTCAACGGCGGCACCTCCGGCGGCGTGGGCTTCACCGCCATCATCGTGGCCTGGCTGGCCCACCTGAACCCCTTCGCCATGGTCCTCATCGCCGGGCTGCTGGCGATCCTCACCAAGGGCTCCAACGCCATCCAGACCAGCTTCAAGATCCCCGCCTCGGCGGCGGACGTGCTCTCGGCCATCATCCTCTTCTTCATGCTGGGCTGCGAGTTCTTCATCAACTACCGGCTGATCTTCCGGCGCAGCGGCTCCGCCGCCCCGGAGAAGGGAGGGGCAAGCCATGAATAACCTCATCAACTTTCTCTCCGCCGGGATCCTGGCGGCGGCCCCGCTCCTCTTCGGCGTGCTGGGCGAGCTTCTCACCGAGAAGTCCGGCAACCTGAACCTGGGCGTGGAGGGCATGATGTTCATGGGCGGCATCGCCGGGATCGTCGGCCCCTACTACTACGAGAAGGCCGGCGGGACCAACCCCTACGTCGCCCTGCTGATCGCCCTGGTCTGCGCCCTGGTCTGCGCGGGGCTGGGCGCGCTGGTGTTCTCCGTCCTCACCATCACCCTCCGGGCCAACCAGAACGTCACCGGTCTGGCCCTGACCATGTTCGGCACCGGCTTTGGCAACTACTTCGGAGAGGCCATCGGCCACGCCGACCCCTCCGGCTTCCTGTCGGTGAGCGCCGCGGTGAAGAGCCTGTTCAACAGCCCCGTCTTCCCGGCCCCCCTGGTGAACCTGCCGGTGATCGGGAAGCTCCTCTTCTCCCACAATTTCATGGTCTATCTGGCCGTCCTCCTGGCGGTCTTCCTGGCCTACTTCCTGGGCCGGACCCGGACGGGCCTGAATCTGCGTTCCGTGGGCGAAAGCCCCGCCACCGCCGACGCGGCGGGCATCAGCGTGACCAGATACCGCTACCTGGCCACCGTCCTGGGCGGGTCCATGACCGGCCTGGGCGGCCTGTATCTGGTGATGAACGCCGGGGCCGGTGTGGGCGGCGCGTGGGTCCACAACTGCATCAATGGCTACGGCTGGCTGGCCGTCGCCCTGGTCATCTTCGCCGTGTGGAGCCCCACCCGCGCCCTGTGGTGCTCCCTCATCTTCGGCGGGCTGGCCTGTATGCGGTACTACTACCCCATCTCCTTCATCCCCGCCTCCATCTACGACATCGTGCCCTACATCGTCACCGCCGTGGTGCTGGTCTTCGTGAGCCTGAAGCACAGCCGCTCCAACCAGCCCCCGGAGAGCCTGGGCCTGAGCTACTTCCGAGAGGAACGCTGAGCGCGCAGCACAACATAAAATAACCGACAGCCCAGACCGCATAACTGTGGTCTGGGCTGTCGCTTTGCGCGCAGGGCGCGTCCGTTATTTTCCCGCCGGGAGGGTTATCTCGAACACGGCGCCGATGTCCCCGTTGTAAGCGCGGACCGTCCCCTTGTGCAGGTGGATGATCTCCTTTGTCAGGGCGAGGCCAATGCCGGATTTTCCGCTCTGCCCCATGTAGAAGCGGTCGAAGATGTGCGGAAGGTCCGCCTCGGCGATCCCGTCTCCGTCGTCCTGTATCTGGATCGTCACGTGCCGCTTGTCGCGGCGGCAGGTCAGGCGCAGCTCGCTGCGCGCATAGCGCAGACCGTTGGTCAGGATATTCGTGACCGCCCTGCGCATCCGGGTGTCGTCGCAGCTGACCAGGACGGGCGCGTCGGGGAAGGCCGGGACGATGGCGATGCCGCTGTGGGCGGCGGCTGGCTCCACGGCGCGGATGCTGTCGTAGAGCAGTTCCCGGACGTCCACGGCGGAGAGGGTGAGCTGCTGGCGGCCCATGTCGAACTTGGAGAGGTCCAGAAGCTCCTCCACCAGCTCCGTCATGCGCTCGCTTTCCGTCAAGATCACCTCTGCCGCGCCGCCCGCATCCATGACGCCCGCCTGTATGCCCTCCGCGTAGCCCTGTATCGCCATGAGCGGCGTTTTCAGCTCATGGGAGGCGTTCTGAAAGAAGGTCTGCTGGCGCTCCGCCTCCTTCTCGATGTCGCGGCCGAAGCGAAAGCCCAGCAGGCACATGACGGAGGAGATCGCGAGCAGGAGCGCGAAGAAGACCCAGTTCAGCGTCACGATGTAGCGGGTGATCGGGCCGATGTCTATGTACATGATGTAGGAGTACGGCGGCTCCGCGTGCTCCTCCCGCGTGCACAGAAAGACCAGGTGATGCCTGTCCGTTTTGAAGGTGTAGCACTGGTCGAAGGGCAGCTCCCGCGCTTCACAGTACGCCAGCAGCTCCTTCTCCATCCGGTAGATGTCCCGGCTCCAGGTGTTGGGGCGGTGCTCGCTCTCCAGCTCCAGGAAGACGATGCTGGGCGTAAAGAAGTAGCCCTCCTCCGTGCCCTCCGCCTCCTCGGCGGAGGATACGCCATCGTAGGGGTCGGATGCGGCGCGGTTCTGGTACGCCACTTCGTCGAGCAGCGCCTTTTTGGCCTCGCTGACAAAGTGGGCCGGGATAATGACGTTCACCGCCAGGATGAACAGGGCAAAGAGAAGCAGGGCGGACCCGAGGATCAGATACACGATCCGCTGCTTGATGTTTTTCACGGCGCTCCCCCCTCCTTCAGCTTATACCCAAAGCCCCAGATCGTGCTCACGCTGACCCGGCTGCCCGCTTGCAGCAGCTTTTTTCGGATGCGGCGAAGGGTCTCGTCCGTCACGCGGGTCTCCACCTCCGAGTCGAAGCCCCACACCGCGCTGAGCAGCTCCTCGCGGGAATAGGCCTTCTCCGGCTGCTTCATCATATAGCTGAGCAGCCGCAGCTCGGTCTGGGTGAGCGCCACGCTCGCAGCGCCGAAAAAGACGGCGTTCTCCGTGGCGGAATAGCGGATGTCCCCGTAGCGCAGCTCGTCCTCTGCCGCCGCCTTCCCGCGGTCCATCTCCACGCGGCGCAGCAGCGCCTTGACCTTCATGAGCAGTATCGTCGGGCGGAAGGGCTTGGTGAGGTAGTCGTCGCTGCCCTGGCTGATGCCCATGACATAGTCCAGCTCGCTGTCCTTGGCCGTGAGCAGGATGATGGGGATGTCGGAGACGGCGCGCAGCTCTCTGCACACCGCCAGCCCATCCGTGCCGGGCATCATAATGTCCAGGATCACAAGCTCCGCCGGTTCCCGATGAAACGCCTCCAGCAGCGCATCGCCGCTTTCAAAGGAGCGCACGTCATACCCGTCGCTTGCGAGGAAGCTGTGGAGCAGCTCCCGGATGTTCTTCTCATCGTCAGCCAAGTAGATGGAATGTCCCATAGCGGCCTCCCTGAACGCAGCGCCAAATGCTGCGCATACGCGCAGCATCGGCGAGGTATTTGGTTTATCCTACCAGAAAATCCTCTGGCCGTCAAAGGGGGCAAATGCCGCCTTCGCAGCCGCTGTTGCCCCAGACGGACTCGTACAGCTGGAGCAGCTGGTCATCCAGCTCCATCAGACGGTTGTAGTCGGCGACGAGCGCGTCCTTTTCCGCGTCGGTCAGGGTGCTCAGGCCGCGGATAAAGGCGACCTCATCGTAGTTCTCGAAGTTGTAGTCTTCCGGCAGGGCGAAGTATGCCTTGTCCACCTTGGCCCACAGGTCGGCGTTCTTCTCGCAGAGGCGGTCATACTCCTGCTCCAGCGCGTCGATCTGAGCCATCACCTTGGGGTCGGCCTTGTCCAGCGCCTGCTCCTCCAGGGTCACGTCGTCGTAGGTGGGCAGCTGGGCGTACAGCGCCTCCATCTGGGTGTCCAGCACGTTGAGTTCCTTGATGTCCGCCAGAAGCGCCGTCTTCTCCGCGTCGGTCAGGGTGGTCAGGCCGCGGATAAAGGCCGCCTCGTCAAAGCCTTCGAAGTCGTAGTCCTCGGGCAGGGCGACGTAGGCCTCGTCCACCTTGGCCCACAGGGCTGCGTTTTTCTCGAAGATGGCGTCGCTCTTCTTCCCCAGCGCCTCGATCTGCTTCCAGATGGCGTCTTCCTTCTCGGTGGCCTCCGTGGCAACGGTGGTCGCCGGTTCCGTGGGGGTCGGCTCTGCGGCGAAGGCTACCGCCGAGGTCCCGATGGTCGTGGTCGCCAAGGCCAGTGCCAGCAAAAAGCTCCAAACAGTTTTCTTTTTCATGGTGTGTTACGCTCCTTTTTTGAAGTATGTTCGGTCGTGCCTCGACCTTGTCTGTATCATACCAGGGACGGCCTCGAACTTCCCCCGCGAAACTGCCGGGAAAGTGTCACAAAAGTGTCACAGGCGCGGGGGGATACGAGAAGACCCGACGAGGATGGAAGTCCTCGTCGGGTCTGTGTTTTCCGATTCTCACAACGCAGGGGTCTTCGTTGGCCGGTGGCCGCGCTGGGAGAAGACCAGGCCCACCAGGATGGCCCCGATGGCCACCACCGTCGTCACGCGCACCGTCTCTCCCAGGATGAGGGCGGAGCCGATGACGGAGATCACGGGCAGCAGGTAGAGGTACACGCTGGTCGTGACCGCCCCGATGAGGTTGGTGGCCAGGCCCCACAGCAGGTAGCACAGGGCCGACGAGCACAGGGCCACAAACAGCAAATTCCCCCAGAAGACCAGGCCGCCCTGGGTAAAGGTCTCCACCGGCACCGGCTGCCCCAGCGCGAGGGCGGGCGGGACGGTGAGGAGCGTCCCCCAGAACAGGGCCTTCCGGGTCATCTGAAGGCCCGACAGGCTTGGCTCCTCGACCCACGCGATGAGGATGCTGTACACGCTCCAGGCGACGGCCGAGACCAGGGCGAAGCCGTCGCCCAGCAGGTGAAGGCCCGACCCGCCCCCGGCGAAGGAGATGGCCGCCACGCCGCCGATGCACAGCGCGAAGCCCAGGGCAAACAGGGGCGAGAGCTTCACCCGCCGCCCGAAGAGCCACAGGATCAGGGCGGTGAAGAGGGGGGCGCAGGCCGTGATGACGCCCGTGTTGGAGGCCGTGCCGTACACCAGCGCGCCGTTCTGGAAGATGTAGTACAGGGTCACGCCGACAATGCCGCAGAGGATCACCCGCCCCTCCCGCCGCCAGGGCAGTAGCCGCGCGGGCTTGGGGGAGAGGAGGAAGAGGAAGGCCCAGGCCAGGAAAAAGCGGATGACAATGTACCAATAGGGGTCCAGAAGCCCCACCAGGACCTTGGAGGCAATAAAGGTCATACCCCAGATGGCCACGGCCAGGAGGGCCAGCAGATGTCCCTTGACAGCAGGCTTCATTCCATCACATCCTAAAAATTCGTTTCCTCATTGAACTAAGGATAGCACGCGGCATTCGCCAAGGCAATTGATTTTTGCAAAAACATAAAAATCAAGGGCAGCGGAAACCACTCGCTGCCCTTGACTTTAAGAAGGTTAAAAAATGAAAAGAAGCTTTCTTGATTCTTGCAGGGTCATCATACCAAAGACATGTTACAAAAAAAGCCTAGAAATGTTACAAAATCTTTAAGTTTTCAGGACGTTTCTCCCGAACCTGGGTGAAAAAGGTTTGCAGCAGGGCCTTGCACTCCTCCTCCAGGATGTGCCCCACGATCTTGGGATGGTGGCGGAAATTCTCCTCAAAGAGGTTCAAAATGGAGCCGCAGGCCCCAAAACCCTCGTCCTTGGCCCCGTAGTAGATCTCGGGGACCCGGGCGGAGAGGATGCCCCCGGCGCACATGGGGCAGGGCTCCAGCGTCACGTAGAGCCTGGTCCCCTTCAGCCGCCAGCCCCCCAGGGTCTCGCAGGCGTCGGCGATGGCCTCCAGCTCGGCGTGGGAGAGGGCGGACTGCTTCTCCTCCCGGCGGTTGCGTCCCCGGCCCACGATCCGGTCGTCCTTCACGATGACGCAGCCCACGGGGACCTCTCCGGCCTCATAGGCCTCCCGGGCCAGGCGGAGGGCTTCGCGCATATAGTCGGTGTGTTCCATGGGGCTTCCTCCTTGGGTGATTTTCTCTATTGTACCCGCTTTTTCGTCGGGAGTAAACCCCCGTCCCAGGCGCGCGTGCTTCCCTTCCAGGTTTGGCTGACCCCCATGGCCTCCAGGCCCGCCAGATACAGCAGCAGGCCGAAGACCAGCGCGCCGCAGGCCGCCGGAAGGGCTTCCAGCCCGCCCCGAAGCAGGACGGTCTCCATGAGGTCCCCGCAGGAGGCCGCCAGGCAGGCGGCCAGGGTGGGGGCGGTGAACCAGACGAACCCCGGCAGCCGCAGGCCGATCTCCCGGGAAACCACCCTCCAGCTGAGGGCCGCGCCCAGCAGCGAGGTCAGCACGAAGCTCACCGCGTAGCCTCCCATGCCGAACCGCCCCACCGTCAGGCAGGTCAGGACGAGCTGGAGGCCGTCGCACACCAGGGCGATCCCGGCGGAGGCCCCCTGGCGGTTGACCCCGTTGAGGACCCAGGAGAAGAGGGACTGCCAGCAGGAGAAGAGGACCCCCAAGGCCAGCAGGGGCAGGTGGTCCGCCACGGCAGGCTCCCGATACAAGGCCGTGCCGATGGCCGACCCCAGCACCGCCAGCAGCGCCAGGGCGGGGATGAGGATCAGGTTGGAGGCCCCCACGGACCGGCGGACCTGGCGGCGGATGCCCTCCCGGTCCCCCAGGGCAGAGCAGCGGGCGAGCCGGGGGGCGAGGACCAGCCCCAGGGCGCTGAGGAAGGCCGTGGGGAGCAGGAGCAGGGGCAGGGTCATGCCGAAGGTGACGCCGTAGGCGGACACTGCCGCCCCCTGGTCCATCCCGCGCAGCACCAGCAGGCGGGGGATGAGGACGGCGTTGGCCGAGGAGATCAGGTCCCCCAGCAGCGCGGCGCAGCCCAGGGGCAGGGCGATCTGCCCGATCTGCCGCCGGAGGACGGCCCTCTCCACCCGCGCCCCCCTGAGACGGCTTGGATGACCCAGGGAAAGCCGGAAGAGGACGGTCTGCGTCAGGGCGGAGAGCACCTCGCACAGGACCATGCCCAGGACGATGGTGCCCACCGCCTTTTCCGGGCTGGCCGGATGCAGGACCACCAGGAGGGCCAGGATGACCACGGCCTTCAGCACCTGCTCGGCCAGCTCGGTCAGGGCGGCGGGCGTCACCCGGCCGGTGCCGTAGAAGTAGTGCTTCTGGAGGTTTTCCGTGCCGGTGAGCAGGAGGCAGGGGACCAGCAGGAGCAGGCCCAGCCGCGTCCGCGCGTCCCCCAGGATGGCCACGGAGGCCGCGTCGGACCCGACGAGGAGGAGGGCGCAGGGGAGGACGGCCAGCAGGAAAAAGAGCCGCACCGCCTCGCCCCGCAGCTGGTGGATGGCCCTGCGGCTGCCCAGGGCCTCATACCGGGCGGAGAGGTTGGAGACCGCCGTGGTCAGCCCCACGGAGGTCATGGACAGCAGCACCGAATAGACGGGCAGGATGAGCTGATACAGCCCCAGGATCTCCGCCCCGGCCAGGCGGGTCAGACAGACCCGGTAGAAAAACCCCACCAGCTGGGACAAGACCCCCGTGAGGGTCAGCAGGACCACAGCGCGCATCGGCTCACCTCCCTTTTCGGTCTACTCTATGAGGGAGGGGAGGGTTTCATGCCGCCGTGACCGCTGATCCGGGCAGGGTGGCAGCTTTCCCGACAACAAACGCTGCCCGGACCGATGGTCCGGGCAGCGCGTGATGCATCGATGCTGTATTCTGTCCTCGCAACGGAGGGTATTTCATAGGGTCAGGTCTTATCCACCAGGATGCCGTAGCCGCCATCGTTGCGGCGGTACACCACGGAGAAGGCGTTGTCCCGCTCTTCGTTGCGGAAGGCAAAGAAGGCGTGGCCAATGAGGTTCATCTGGAGGATGGCCTCTTCGACCGTCATGGGGCCGAACTCGAACTGCTTGGAGCGCACCACCTGATAGGCGGGGGCGTCGAAGCGGTCCACCTCGGGGATGAAGATGAGCTCATCCGCATCCTTCTCGAAGGCGTCGATGTTGAGCTGGTTGCCCAGTCTGGTCTGGTTCTTCCGCAGCTGACGGCGGACGGAAGACACGGCAGCGTCCACGGAAACCATCATGTCAGAGGTCTTCTCCACCACACGGATGATGGTGGACCCGGAAAGAATGGTGAGCTCGATCACATGCTTGCCGTTTTCAGCGCTGAAGACGACAACAGCTTCCGGTTCTGTACGGAACAGAGGGGTCAGTTCGTTGATCCGCTGCTCCGCATGGCTGTAAACCCGAGGGGGGACAGTCATTTCTTTGGTAGAAAATGTAATCTTCATAATGACTACTCCTTTCTAATGCCAGCAGGTCTCGATCGTAAATGTCTATGATTTCGTACTGCTTCCTCTATTTGTTTGTCTCTTGTGGTCTCTATCCGTATATTACCATACCTCCCGCTGTTTTTCAAGCAAAAATACCAGTTTTTTTGTGAAAAAATTTTTCTTTTTATTGGTTTGCTCCAATTTAGCCCCATCCTTCTCCCTGCGACCCGCCGTGATTTGACAACGGGTGGGAAAGTGGATATGATATTGACGCAATATTTTGAGCCGGGACCGCGTTTCCCAAAAAACGCGACGCAGAAAGGACGACCCGCCTATGCTTGCCACCGTGATCAACTGTCTCCTCATCCTCCTCGGCAGCGCCCTGGGGCTGCTGCTCAAGGGCAGGCTCCCCCAGCGGTTTCTGGACGTGCTGACGCAGGCGCTGGGCCTCTGCGTGGTGTCCATCGGCATCCGCTCCGCCATCGGCACGAACGACACGCTCTGCGTGGTGGTCTGCCTGGTCCTGGGCACTCTCCTGGGGGAGGCCCTCAACATCGAGGTCCACCTGGACAGCCTGGGCCGCCGCCTCCGGGACCGGGTGGAGGGAAGCGGCGGGCAGGAGAGCACCTTCACCGAGGGCTTCGTCACCGCCTCCCTGCTCTTCTGCGTGGGGGCCATGGCCATCGTCGGCTCCATCGAGGCGGGCATACACGGGGACTACTCCATCCTCGTCTCCAAATCGGTCATCGACGGCATCACCGCCATGAGTCTGGCCACCGCCCTGGGGGCGGGCGTGGCCTTCTCCGCCGTCCCCATCCTGGTCTACCAGGGGGGCATCACCCTGCTGGCTGCCCTGGTCGGCGGGTTCCTCCAGGACGCCGTCGTCACCGAGATGAGCGCCGTGGGCGGCTGCCTCATCATCGGCATCGGCCTGAACATGCTGCGCCTGCCCAGGCAGCCCCTGAGGGTCGGCAATATGCTCCCCGCCGTCTTCCTGCCGCTGGCCTATCTTCCGCTGGTGGAATGTCTGAAATGACGCAAATCATGCACCAAAAGTAGACAGAAATGAAGCGTTTCATTCTTATTTTTTAGCAAAATCAGCAAGGAAATTTGCCTTGTCCCACCGAGGAAATTGAAGTATACTAGCTCTGATAGTTCTATACGGGTGGAAAAGCGACCGTATAACCAATTTCGATTGGATCGTATCCCCAATTTTCAGGAGGTAACACAATGGCTTTCGTAGAAGTAACCAAGCAGGGCAACGTCGGTATCATCACCATGAACCGTCCCGAGGCTCTGAACGCTCTGAGCTCCGCTGTTTTCGCTGATCTGACCAAGGCTCTGGATCAGGTCGAGCACGATGATGACATCTATGTTGTCGTCTTCACCGGCGCGGGCCGCGCATTCGTCGCCGGCGCTGACATCGGCGAAATGGCAAACATGAACGTGGAGGAAGGTCTGGCCTTCTCCGAACTGGGCAACAGCCTGCTGCTGCGCGTGGACATGTTCCCCAAGCCCACCATCGCTGCTGTCAACGGCTTCGCTCTGGGCGGCGGCTGCGAGCTGTCCCTGGCCTGCGATATCCGTATCGCTTCCGAGAAGGCAAAGTTCGGCCAGCCCGAGGTCGGTCTGGGCATCATCCCCGGCTTCGGCGGCACCCAGCGTATGGCTCGTATCATCGGCACCGGCCCCGCTATGGAGCTGATCTTCACCGCTGATACTATCGACGCCAAGCAGGCCGAGAAGATCGGCATGGTCAACCGCGTTGTCGCTCCCGAGGAGCTGATGGACGTGGCCGTTGCCATGGCTGAGAAGATCGCTTCCAAGGCTCAGGTCGCTATCCGCACTTCCAAGATGGCTCTGCGCCGCGGCATCGACTGCGACATCACCACCGCCGTCACCTACGAGGCTCTGGCCTTCGCCACCTGCTTCGGCACCGAGGACCAGAAGGACGCTATGAAGGCTTTTGTGGAAAAGCGTAAGCTGGAGAAGTTTAAGAACCGCTGATCGCTCCTGGGTCCGGCACCTGCACCCGCAGGGACGGCGCCCGGAGGCGCCGACAAGCGTTTTGCGCAGCAAAACCTTGGTTTTGACGGGATTCATTCCCGGCAAAGCAAGTTGAATTTTTCCAGAAGGACGCTATGAAGGCATTTGTGGAGAAGCGCAAGCTGGAGAAGTTCAAGAACCGCTGATCCGCTACCCCCTTTGTTTTCGCGTAGGGGGCGATGCAACATCGCCCCCTACTTACCTTGTCAAAAAAAATTTTTATACAACCTAATTTAGGAGGAACACTATCATGGCTATCAATAAGATCATGGTCCTGGGCGCTGGCACCATGGGCATGGGCATCGCTCAGGTTTTCGCTGAGGCAGGCAAGACCGTCATCGTCCGCGACATCGCAGAAGCTTTCATCCAGCGCGGCGAGGGCGTCCTGACCAAGAACATGGAGAAGAAGGTCGCCAAGGGCAAGATCACCGAGGAGCAGAAGGCTGCTGTCCTGGGCCGCGTCTCCTTCACCGTGGAACTGGCTGAGGCTGCTGACTGCGACCTGGTCGTCGAGGCTGCTATCGAAGTCCTGGACATCAAGAAGAGCATCTTCAAGGAGCTCGACGAGCTGTGCAAGCCCGAGACCATCCTGGCTTCCAACACCTCCTCCATCTCCATCACCGCCATCGCTGCTGCTACCAAGCGTCCTGAGAAGGTCCTGGGTATGCACTTCTTCAACCCCGCTCCCGCTATGAAGCTGGTCGAGGTCATCCGCGGCGCTCGTACCAACGACGAGACCTTCAAGGCTGTCTATGACTGCGCTGCTGAGATCGGCAAGGCCCCCGTCGAGGTCGGCGAGGCTCCCGGCTTTGTTGTCAACCGCATCCTGTTCCCCATGATCAACGAGGCTATCATCGTTCTGGAGAACGGCATCGCTTCCAAGGAAGACATCGACACCGCTATGATGTACGGCGCAAACCACAAGATGGGCCCCCTGGCTCTGGCTGACCTGGTTGGTCTGGACATCTGCCTGGCCATCATGGAGACCATCTTCACCGAGACCGGCGACTCCAAGTATCGTCCCGCTCTGACCATGAAGAAGATGGTCCGCGCAGGCCTGCTGGGCCAGAAGACCGGCGAGGGCTTCTACAAGTATTGATCTCCAGCCCCCGGCTCTCTCATTGCATAGACAAACCGCTCCGTGGAATCTCCACGGGGCGGTTTTTTTCGTGCTCTGCAACAATGCCAACAAGAAAAGCCCTTCCTCAGCTGAGGAAGGGCTTTTGTCGTTGACGGGTCACGCGGGACGGGATCAGTCCTCATCGTCCGCAAACTCGTACAGATCCTGGTACTTTTCCTTGAACATGTTGAAGAGGATGGTGAGCAGCTCGTCGCTCTCCACGCCGCTGTACAGCTCTTCGTCGCCCTCCACCGTGTCCACGTGGAGGATGACCACCTCGCCGTCGTCGTCCTGAACGGGCAGGAGGAAGAGGTACTCCTCCCCCTCGTACTGCATCAGGTCCACAAACTCAAAGGGAACTTCGTTTCCGTTCTCGTCCTCCAGCAGGAAGAGGTTCTCCTCCTCGGGGGTTCCGGAAATATCAATGATCTCAGCCATAGTATGCCTTCTTTCCGCGGGATCCCGCTTGATCTTTGTCCTGATTATACGGGGTAGGAGCAGGGGTGTCAAGATGCCCGGCGCTTTTTCAGCCGGTCCAGCAGGCCCTTGAGCGGAGGATCCTTTTCCCGGGGAATGGGGATGGGGGCCGGGCGTATGCTGGCTTTTTGTGAGATCCCGGCTTTCCCCCTGCCGGGCGCGGACGAAAAAGCAAGCCCCCCTTTTCACAAGGGAGGCTTGCGCGATGCGTGGTGTTTCGTTGTGCTCTCAGCCTTCGGCCGGCGGGGTGGGCTTGCCGCCACCGTCGTTCCGGCGGTGGCCCCGCTTGTGCCAGTGCGGGCGGCCGCCCTTGCCGCCCTCGGCCTTGCCCTCGGGGTGGTCGGTCTTGGGCTTCTGGGGCTTTTTTGCCTTCTCCTGGGCGGTCTGCGGGACCTGCTCCGGGTTGGGCGCGCCCGCGCCGTGGCCGCGGCCGCGGCCGCCCCGGTGACGGCGGCGGGAGGTCCCCTCCTTCTTGCCCTCGACGGGAGGCTTGTGGGCCTCGGGCTGCTGTCTGGCGGCCTCGGCCTCGGGGGCCTCCTTCTTCCCGTGGCCTCCGCCACGGCGGCGGCGGGATCTCTCCTTCGCCTCCTGCTTCTCCTTCTCCCGCTCCACGGCGGCCTCCAGGGCCTTTTCGGCCTGCTCGGCCTTCTTGCCCTTGTCGCCGCGGCGGCGGCGGGAACTGTGCCCCGCGTGCGGCTCCGGATGCTGTCTGCTGCCGTGCTCGGCCAGGAAGTCGTCCAGCGCGGCGGCCAGGGCGGCCTGCTCCCGGCGGTACTGGTCCTCGGGGGACTCGGTGACCTTCCGCAGCTTGGCCAGCTCCTCCTTGGGCGGCTGCACATAGCCCTCGGGCCGCTTGCCCTTGCCGCTGCGGACGACCCGGATCTCGCTGTTGTGATAGGTCTTCAAAGAGTCCGGCTCGTCGTCCAGGCGGACCCGGACCTTTTCGCGGAGGGTATTCACGCTGATGATCGTGCCCGCGCCGTCGGGGGTCTCCACGAAGGAGTCCATCCGGGGGGCGTCCTTCATGAGGTCCTCATAGGCCTCCTGCTCGTACTTCAGGCAGCACATCAGGCGGCCGCAGGTGCCGGAGATCTTGGTGGGGTTCAGGGACAGGTTCTGGGTCTTGGCCATCTTGATGGACACGGGCTGAAAGTCCCGCAGGAAGGAAGCGCAGCAGAAGGGACGGCCGCAGATGCCCAGGCCGCCCAGCATCTTGGCCTCGTCGCGGATGCCGATCTGGCGCAGCTCGATGCGGGTGTGGAAGATGGCGGCCAGGCTCTTGACCAGGCCGCGGAAGTCCACGCGGCCCTCGGAGGTGAAGAAGAAGAGGATCTTCGTGCCCTCAAAGCTGCACTCCACGTTGACCAGCTTCATTTCCAGGTCATGCTCCAAGATCTTTTCCTGGCAGATCCTGAAGGCGTACTTTTCCTTCTCCCGGTTGCGCTCGACCACCTGCATATCTGCCTTGGTGGCCTGGCGGAGGACGGGACGAAGGGGCGCGGCCAGCTCGGCCTCCGCCAGGGTAAAGTTCCCCCGGACGCAGTTGGCGAACTCGATGCCGCTGGCGGTCTCTACGATGAGGCCGTCACCGGGGTGGCACACCAGCCCCTGGGGGTCAAAATAATATTGTTTGCCTTCGCTGCGAAAGCGAACGCTGATGATTTCTGCCATAGGTGTTCTCCTTAGGATGAGAATGGGGGCCTCACAGGACGGAGGCGATCCAGCCGGTGAGGTGACCGGCGCTGATGTTGAACTCGCAGGCCGCCCGGATGGGGGCCAGCCTGTCGATGAGCCCCATGAGCTCCGGCCGCTGGGGCAAGGCCCGGACCAGGCGGGCGTGGGTCTGCTCCAGCAGGAGGGCGATCTCCGCCCGGTCCTTCTTCTCCAGCGAGATGAGGAAGGGGAGGGTCTCCTGGGGGGCGGCCCCGGACAGGATGAGCCCGGCCAGGGTCTCTCCCGCCTCGCTGGCCCGTGCCGCCTCCTCCCCGTCGGCCCGAAGGGTCTCGCAGCGGGAGCGGATGGTGGACAGCAGCAGCTCAGGGTTGGGGGAGAGGAAGAGGAAGCAGGCGTAGGACGGCCCCTCCTCTATGAGCTTGAGCAGGATATTCTGCCCCGTTGGGTTGAGAAGCTCTCCGTGCTCCAGGATGTAGACCTTTTTCGGGGCCTCGTTGGGGCGGATGTAGGCGTCGGACCGAAGGGCGCGGACGGCCTCGGCCTTCAGGCCCTCTCCCTCGGGGTCGGCCCGGATGATGTCGGGATGGATGCCCAGGCTGGCCTTTCGGCACCCGGCGCACCGGCCGCAGGGGGGCTCGTCCCCCGTACACACCCAGGCGGCGGCCAGGGTATCCGCCAGGGTCCGGCGGTTTTCCCCAACCAGCAGGTAGGCGTGGGATAACTGCCGCCTTTTCATGCGGGTTCGCAGCTGATCTTCTCGGTCCACGGCGGGTCTTCCCTCCTTTTTTCCACATTGGGCGTGTATTTGGGGATCGTTTTGTCACTCCACCGCAAAGGCCTTCCGCAGCGCGGCGAACATCAGCTCGTAGGCCCGCTTGCTGTAGTCGGCGTCGGGGACGCCCAGCTCGAAGCAGTGGTAGCAGCCGGGGAAGACGTGGTACTCGACCTCCACGCCCGCGTCCAGCAGCCGGTTCCAGTAGGCGATGTTCTCGTTGCGCCCGGGGTCCAGCTGGCCGATGTAGGAAAACAGGGGCGGCAGGCCGGTCAGGTCCTTGGCCAGGGTGGGGGAGTCGTACTCGTTGGGCATCCGGCCCACGGGCAGGAAGTGCTCCCAGGACTTTTCGCAGTTGTACCGGCACCAGACCTTGGGGTCGGTGATCTCATGGGCGGAGAAGGAGTCCAGGGTGTAGTCCAGCTCCCCGTAGAGGGGCATCTGCAAGCAGAGCTTTGGCCCCTTCTTGTCCCGGGCGTAGAGGGCCACGGCCGCCGCCAGGTTCCCCCCGGCAGACAGGCCGGAGACCGCCAGCCGGGCGTTGTCCACGCCGATGGCCGCGCCCTGGTCATAGACCCAGGTGAGGGCGGCGTAGCAGTCCATGAGGGGGGCGGGGGCCTTCCACTGGGGCGCCAGACGGTACTCCACGGAGACCACCACGCAGCCCACGTTCTTTACGTACTGCTGGCACAGGGTCTCCTGCCGGTAGACGGTGCCGAAGAGGAAGCCGCCGCCGTGGTAGAAGAAGAGGCAGGGCAGCGGCTCGCTCCCCCGGTCCTTGGGCTCGTAGATGCGGACCTTCACGTCGGGTGCCCCGTCGGGGCCGGGGATCATCTGGTCGCGGACGGAGACCTGGGGATCTTCCTTCAGGTTTGCCAGCTCGGCGGCGTTGCACTTGGGCACGAACTCCTCCAGGTTGTCAAAGTCGAAGCCGGGAGAGTCGTCATACCAGGCCCGGAGCTGGGGGTGGATACGATCTCGGAATGTCATAGAGGTTCCCTCCTGATGGTAACGGGTGCGGCGGAAGCGATCCACCGGTGGATGGGTGATAAAAACAGACGGCAGGGGAGTACAGCCCTCCCCCGCCGTTGCTTGTTCAATATGCGTGCTTGCCGCGGGAGAAGGCCACCACCGTGCGGCGGTTCGGCTCGGTTCCCGTGGAATAGGTGATTACATCGGGGTAATCCTGAAGGGTCTCGTGGATCACATGGCGCTCGTAGGCGTTCATGGGCTCCAGGGTGATGTTGCGGCGGTACTTGACCACCTTGGCCGCCACCTTGTTGGCCAGGCGCTTGAGGGATTCCTCCCGCTTGGCGCGGTAGTTCTCGGCGTCGATGTGGATGCGCACGCGATGGGTGCGGCCCCGGTTGACGGCGTAGTTGGTCAGCTGCTGGATGGCGTCCAGGGTCTCGCCCCGGTGGCCGATGAGAGCGCCCAGCTTGGGGCCTTCCAGGGTCACCAGGACGCCGTTGTCCGCCTTGGGGGAGATGTTGATCTCCGCCGCCACCCCCATGTGGTCCAGCAGGCCGGACAGGAAGGCGCGGATGCGGTCCTCCAGATCCACGCCCTTGGCGTTGACCACGGCCTGAGGGGCAGGGGAGGCTTCCTCAGCGGCGGGCGCGGGGGCTTCTTCCTCCACGGGAGCGGCAGGGGCCACGGCAGGCTCCGCCGGGGCCGGGGCGGGCTTCGCCGCGGGGACCTCGTCGGGGACCTCATAGGTGACCTTTACCTTGGCCGGAGAGCTGCCAAAGCCCAGAAAGCCGCTCCGGGCGCGCTCCAGGACCTCCACGGAGACGCTGTCCCGATCCAGGCCCAGCTCTGCCAGGGCGTTCTGAACGGCAGCGTCCTCGGTTCTGCCCGTGGCTTCAATCCATTTTACCATAAGGCTTTCTTCTCCTTATTTCTTAGAACGATGTAGCGATTAAACTTCTTCCTGGTCGTCCTCGGACGCCTCCAGGAAGGATTCCTCCACGAAGTCCTCCTCCTCCGAAGCCGCTTCGGGCTGGACGGGAGCCTTCTCCGCGGGCGCGGTCACAGCCTCCTCCACGGGAGTCTCGGCGACCTGGTCCGGCATGGCGGCGGGCTGGTCCAGCTCGGCCTGGTCGGCTGCCTGGGCCTCCTCCGCCTCTGCCTGCTGCTTGTCCCGCTCCTCCCGATAGAGGACGTTGGGGTCCCGGTAGGGGAAGGTGGGGTAGCGATCGGGGTCATAGAGCCGGCCCCGGGCATAGGTCCGCAGGCCCACGCGGCTGGCGGTGGCGATGCTCTTGTTGAGCTTGCGCTCCATCTGGATGCGGCGCATCTCCTCCTGGGCCTTTTTCTTGGCCTCGGCCTGGACCTTCTTCTCGTGCTTGACGCGCTCCTTTTCCTCCTCGATCCGTTTGGCCTTGTCCTCCTTCATCTTCTTCAGATAGGTCTTCAGGAAGGGGATGTTCAGGAACTCGGAGAAGATGGCGAAGACGCTGTTTGCCACCCAGTACAGACCCAGGGTCGCGGGCAGGGTGAAGCAGATCCACAGGGACATGAGGGGCATCAGCAGCATGGTGGAGCGGGTGGTGGGGTCCGAGGGACGGGTCACGCCGGTGAGGTAGGCGTTGATCTTGTTCGTGACGATCATGGACACCACGCCCAGCAGGGCGGAGATGATGGGGATCATCCACAGACCGAAGGCAACGCCCACGTCCTCCTGCCGCCAGAACATCAGGTGGGGGGTGTTGGACAGGTTCATGCCCAGGAAGGTGAAGTCGATCTTGGGCATACCGGACAGCTCGGGGATGGCGGAGATGATCTTGTCATAGTTCAGGAAAACGTCCTGGGCCATGCCAAGCTGATCGGTGGAGTAGCTCTTGACCGTGCCGTAGAGCAGGTTGGACACGGCGTTGAAGGTGTCCTCGCTCATGCTCAGCAGGTAGGTCAGAGGTTTTCTGACGATACCGTACAGAGGCATCAGGAAGACCAGGGGGAGCATGGACCACAGGCAGCCGCCAGAGGGCTTCACGCCTTCCCGTTCATAGAGCTTTTGCAGCTCGATGCCATAGCGCTCCCGGTCCCGGGCGTACTT
Source organism: uncultured Eubacteriales bacterium (assembly GCA_934572535.1). Lineage (GTDB taxonomy): Bacteria > Bacillota > Clostridia > Oscillospirales > Oscillospiraceae > Evtepia. The sequence goes on along the minus strand of CAKTLJ010000002.1, from coordinate 77,743 downwards.
TTGCTGGAGGATCTTCTGCTGCTCGGCCAGGCCGTTCATGGCCAGCATACTCTTTCTGCCCTTTAAGAAAATGGGGAAGAGGACCGCGCGGATGACCAAACAGAAGAGGATCAGGGAAACGCCGTAGCTGCCGGTGAGGTCATAGAACAGCAGGACGAGTTTCGCGAAGGGGGTTAAGATGATGCTCATTGATATGCCTCCAAGTGTTGGTTGGGGTCTGGCTCCCGGCGCCTGGGGAAGACCCTTCCGTCAGGGAGGCCGGGAGTGCTCCGGTGACAGGCCGGAGAGGAAGGCTGCCGTCAGGGGACCGGGTCATACTCGATGCTCTCCTGCTTGTGCAGGGGGTGGCACCGCAGGATCCTGCGCAGGGCAAGAGATCCCCCTTTCACCGCGCCGTATTTCTCTACGGCCTCCAGGGCATACGCCGAGCAGGTCGGGATGAAGCGGCAGCAGGGGGGACGGCCGGGTGAGACATAGGTCCGGTAAAACCGGATCATCCATAAAAGGACAGCCTTCATGGCCCCTTCTCCTGGGGAGGGTCTCCCTGGGGGCGAAGGAGCTGGAGTTTTTTTGCCAGGCGGAGGAACTGTTTGTCCAGATCGGCATACCGGCTGTGGACCGCCCGGACCCTGGCCACGACGACAATATCGTGACCGGGCAGCAGCTTGTCCTCATTGAGCCGATAGATCTCCCGCAGACGACGGCGGACCTTGTTGCGGACCACGGCGTGGCCCAGCTTGGTGCCGACGGTAATGCCAAAGCGATTTTCCTTCCGGCCGTTTCTCCGGCAGTAAAGGACCAAGGCGGGACCCACCGCGCTCTTGCCCTTGGCATAGAGTCGGCGGAAGACTCTGTTTTCCTTTAAGGAGACGGTATATTTCACGGTCTCAGTTCTCCTTTGTCTCGGGATGCAGGCGCGGAGAGGATACTTCTCCGTATGCTGGATAAGGGCGGTGGAAATCCTTTCCCCGCCCTTTGTATCCTCTATGCGATTGCCCCTGGCATCAGTGGGTCAGGCGGGCGCGGCCTCTTGCGCGGCGACGAGCCAGGACCTTGCGGCCATTGGCAGTAGCCATGCGCTTGCGGAACCCGTGGACCTTGGAGCGATGACGCTTCTTAGGCTGATAGGTACGAACCATTCCGATACACCTCCTGTATCTATTTCGAGCGGAATGCAAGCTTCCGCCAACCACAACAGCCGAATTGCCCCGGCTGCGGTCGTCAAACAAAGGCGTGACCCGTGTATCTGCAAGTACACAAAGGTACGCAAAGGTTATTATAGCGGAAAGGAATTGTCGATGTCAACCCAAAATTTCCACGGAATTTCGGGAGCACTCCCGTTTTTTTTCGCAAAGCCCAAGATATGGTGGAGCCTTTGTTTGAAAACCGCAGGGTCCGGGAAAAATTTTTTTGTGCCGCCTTTTCCGTCCGCCCGCGTGAAAAACCAGGGCGGCGGCACGGTCCCATTTCCGTCTCTTTCTTTCCACATCTGAATATATAATCCACTTGCCATTGTGGAAAAAGTCTGATACAATTTATTATCTACGAGTGCCCCCTTTTGCGGGCAGTCAGATCCCGTTATCCCTTGATTTTTTTCGGGATGGAGTTTCCGTCCCCCCTGCGTAGATAGAAACGAGAGAAGGAGTGAGCCCATGAATTCCGCTGCCGATATCTGGGACCGGGTACTGTCTCTCATGGAGCAGACCATGACCAAAACCACCATATCCACCTGGTTCTCCGACGCGGAACCCGTCGCCCTGGAGGAGAACCGGTTTATTCTGTGCATCCCTACGGATTTTAAGAAGGAGATCGTGGAGAACCGATACCTGCCCGACATCAAGAAGGCCCTGTACGACCTGTTCTCCGCCGACCTGGACGTGGTCATCCTCAGCCAGGACGAGCGGGGGAAGTATACCAAGCGGGACAGCGCCTCCCGGTTCCTGCCCGGCACCGAGGACTACACCTTCGAGCGCTTCGTGGTCGGCAACTCCAACAAGTTCGCCCACGCCGCCGCCATGGCCGTGGCCGAGCGCCCCGCCGAGAGCTACAACCCGCTCTTCATCTACGGCGAGTCCGGCCTGGGCAAGACCCACCTGCTCTACGCCATCGCCCACACCATCCACAACGCCCACCCCGACTACAAGATCGTCTACATCCGGGGCGACGCCTTCACCAACGAGCTCATCCGGGCCATCCGCGAGGGCAAGAACCAGGAGTTCCGCGACAAGTACCGCTCCGCCGACGTCTTCCTCATGGACGACGTGCAGTTCATCGCCGGTCGTGACTCCACCCAGGAGGAGATGTTCCATACCTTCAACAACCTCTACGAGGAGAAGAAGCAGATCGTCTTCACCTCCGACCGCCCCCCCAAGGAGATGCTCCGCCTGGAGGACCGGCTGAAGACCCGCTTCGAGTGGGGCCTGCTGGCCGATATCCAGCCCCCGGACTACGAGACCCGGGTGGCCATCATTAAAAACAAGGCCATCCGCATGGGCGTGGAGCTGCCCGAGGAGGTCCTGACCTATGTGGCCGAGAACATCACCTCCAACGTCCGGCAGATCGAAGGCACCGTGAACAAGATCCTGGCCTTCCGAGACCTTCTGGGCAGCAACGTGGACGCCAAGGCCGTCACCCGGGCCGTGCGGGACATGTTCAAGGACACCACCGACATCCTGCCCTCCGCCGACGTCATCATCGAGGAGGTCTGTAAGTTCTACAACATCGAGGAGGAGGCCCTGCGCGGCCAGAGCCGGACCAAGGAGACCTCCCAGGCCCGCCAGATCGCCATGTACCTCATCCGAAGCATGACCAAGCTCTCCCTGAAGGACATCGGCAAGGAGTTCCAGAACCGTGACCACACCACCGTCATCCACTCCATCGAGCGCATCGAAAAGCTCAGCAAGTCCAACCCCGAGATCGCGGAGGTGGTGAAGGACATCCGCTCCAACGTCAACGACCGATACGGCTGAGTTTTCCGGCGATTTCCCGACATAAAATTCCACCGTGTTTTGTGGAAAAGTGGAACTTCCTGTGTGGACAAGTCGTCTCTTTCCACACTGCCCCAAAAATCCGCCAAAAACTTTCCACCTGCCCTGTTGGCAAAATACTCCTGAAAACATTGGCTTTTTTCGGGTTTTCCACAAAAAAATTCCCTACGGCAACTATTACGACAAATCTATCCTGTTCTCCCTATTGGGCGGAGAAAGGCCAAGATCACCCTCATTTCGAACGTTTGGAGGTTTTCTCATGAAATTCAGCTGCGAAAAGGCCCTGCTGCAAACCGCCATCCTCACCGCTTCCCGGGCAGTCTCTCCCAAGAGCACCATCCCCGCCCTGGAAGGCCTGCTGCTGGAGGCCGAGGCGTCCGGCACCGTATTCATCACCGGCTACAACCAGGAGACCGGCATCCGCTCCGCCGTCCAAGCGGACGTCACGGAGGTCGGGTCCATGGTCCTTCCCGCCCGCCTCTTCGGCGAGATCGTGCGGAAGATGGCCGACGACACCCTGGTCTTCCGGGAGGAGAAGCTGAAGGTCCATATCTCCTGCGGCATGAGCGAGTTCGACCTCATGGGCATGGACCCCGAGGACTTCCCTGAGCTTCCCACCGTGGAATACCAGAACTCCCTGGAGATCCAGGAGCAGACCCTCCGCGCCATGATCGGCCAGACCCTCTTTGCCGTCAGCAGCGACGAGAGCCGGCCGGTCCACACCGGCTCCCTCTTCGTGGTGGACGACGAAGGGCTGACCCTGGTGGCGGTGGACGGCTTCCGCCTGGCCCTGCGCCGGGAGGCGGTCGCCAGCAAGAACGGCTCCTTCGAGTTCGTGGTCCCCGGCGCCTCCCTGGCCGAGGTGGAGAAGATCTGCCGGGAGACCGACGAGCTGGTCTCTGTCCACCAGGGCAGCCGCCACGTTCTCTTCAAGATTGGCTCGACCGTCCTCATCTCCCGCCGGTTGGAGGGCGAGTTTTTGGCCTGGCGTCAGGCCATCCCCCGCAACAACCCCATCAAGGTCACGGCCGAGACCAAGCAGCTGCTCTCCTGCATCGACCGCGTGTCCCTCATCGTGAGTGAAAAGCTGAAAAGCCCCCTGCGCTGCGTCATCGGCGACGGGGAGATCGACATCACCACCAAGACCGCCATCGGCACCGCCCATGACTGCTGCCCGGTGGAGGGCAGCGGCGGCGGATTGGAGATCGGCTTTAACAACAAGTACATGATGGACGCGCTCAAGGCCGCTCCCATGGAGAAGGTCACCCTGGAGCTGTCCAGCGCCATCACCCCCTGCATCATCGTTCCGGCGGAAGGGGAGGAGAACTTCCTGTTCATGGTCCTGCCGGTCCGGCTGAAGGCAGATTATTAAACAAGACTTTTGGAGTGCAGTTTATTCCGCCTTCTGCGGAAGGCGGAATTCTGTGAAACCCGAAAGCTGTAAAACATTGGGAGGTCCTATGGAAAAGATCACCGTTTCCATCACCACGGAATTCATCAAGTTAGACTCCCTGCTGAAGCTGGCCAACGTGGTGGGCAGCGGCGGGGAGGCCAAGCTCCTCATTCAGGAGGGCGCGGTCCGGATCAACGGCGAACCCTGCACCATGCGGGGTAAGAAGGTCCGGCCCGGCGACGTTGCCGTTCTGCCCGGCGTGGAGATCACCGTCGAATGAGGCTGCGATCCATTTCTCTGGACGGATTTCGCAACTACGAAGACTTCTCCGTCTCCTTCGCCCCCGGGGTGAACGTCATCTGCGGGGAGAATGCCCAGGGAAAGACCAATTTGCTGGAGGCCATCGGCTTTCTGTCCGGGGCCAAGTCCCACCGGGCCAGGGGAGACAAGGAGCTCATCTCCTTCCACCGGGACCGGGGGAGCATCACGGCCCAGGTGGAGAGCCGGGACCGGGCGTTTTTGATCGAGGTCCAGCTCTTCCGGGGCGTCCGGCGGAAGCTCTTCGTGAACCACGTGAAGCTGCAAACCGCCGGGGCGCTGTCGGGCATCGTCCAGACCGTCCTCTTCTGCCCGGAGGACCTCTCCCTCATCAAGGCCGGGGCGGCGGAGCGGCGCTCCTTCCTGGACCACGCCATCTGCCAGCTTCGCCCCCGGTACGCCGAGGCGCTGGCCCAGTACAACAAGCTGCTGGAGCACAAGACCCGCATCCTGCGGGACTGGGAGAAAAACCCCGGTCTGCTCCACGTGCTGGAGGACTTCAACGAGGCCATGGCCCGGGCCGGGGCCTTGGTCATCCACTACCGCGCCCATTTTGTCCGAAAGCTGGCGGAGAGAGCCTCGGAGATCCAGCGGGAGTTTTCCGGCGGCCGGGAGGAGCTGGAGATTTCTTACCAGACGGTAAGCACTGTCCAGGACCCCTTAGGTCCCACCGTGGAACTCTGCGAGGCCATCCGCCGCCACCAGCAAAGCCATGCCCGGGCGGAAATGGAGGCGCGCTCCTGCCTGTCCGGTCCCCATAAGGACGACCTGCTGGCCAGGCTCAACGGCCAGCCCGCCCGGCAGTTCGCCTCCCAGGGCCAGACCCGGACGGCGGCCCTGTCCCTGAAGCTGGCCGAACGGGAGCTTTTTCAGGACGACACCGGCCAGTGGCCCATCCTCCTGCTCGACGACGTCCTCTCCGAGCTGGACGCCCGCCGCCAGGACTTCGTCCTCCGGCGGATCACCGGCGGCCAGGTGTTCATCACCGGCTGCGAGGTCCCCCAGGGAGAGGCCGGGGAAGGAAAGCTCATCCGCATCCGGGGCGGAAAGCTGGAGGTCTGAGCGTCTTTGCTCTTTGGATACATCCTGTGCTCAGGATGGGAAAGGAAGGTCCGGTATGTATCTTCACTTGGGCGCCTCCGTGGTGGTCCCCCAGGGAGAGATCCTGGGCATCTTCGACCTGGACAACACGACCGCCTCCCGCATCACCCGGGATTTTCTCGCCGCGGCGGAGGTCCTGGGCCAGGTGGTCACCGTCGGAGAGGACCTGCCCAAATCCTTTCTCCTCTGCCGGGACAAGGCAGGCCGGGACACCGTCTATCTCTCCCAGCTTTCGTCTGCCACGCTCCTGAAACGTGTGGAGTCCGGCAGCTTTGAGACCTTCTGAGCGGTCTCACCCCCTTTCATTCTTGCGTTACGGAGGTAACTGGAACTATGGAACAGTTGGAAAATAAAAACGCCACCACGGTGGAGCATGAATACGGCGCCTCGGAGATCCAGGTGCTGGAGGGCCTGGAGGCCGTCCGGAAGCGTCCGGGCATGTACATCGGCTCCACCTCCGCCAGCGGCCTGCACCATCTGGTGTATGAGATCGTGGACAACTCCATCGACGAGGCCCTGGCCGGGTACTGCACCAAAATCACGGTGACCATCGGCAAGAACAACATCATCACCGTCACCGACAATGGCCGCGGCATCCCCGTGGACATCCAGCAGCAGACCGGAAAGCCCGCCCTGGAGGTGGTCTACACCATCCTGCACGCCGGCGGCAAGTTCGGCGGCGGCGGCTACAAGGTCTCCGGCGGCCTTCACGGCGTGGGCGCTTCGGTGGTCAACGCGCTGAGCCAATGGCTGGAGGTCCGGGTCCACAAGAACGGGAATATCTACGAGATGAAGTTCGCCCGGGGCCACGTGACCCAGCCCATGACCATCGTCGGCCAGACCGACCACACCGGCACCGAGGTCACCTTCAAGCCCGACCCGGAGATGTTCACCGAGACCACCGAGTATGACTACGAGACCCTCCACACCCGGATGCGGGAGGAGGCCTTCCTGAACGCCGGGCTCACCATCGTCATCTCCGACGAGCGGGGAGAGGAGCCGATCTCCGAGTCCATGTGCTACGAGGGCGGCATTCGCGAGTTTGTCACCTTCATCAACCGCAACAAGACCGCCATCCACGAGAAGGTCATCTACATGTCCGGCTCCCGCGAGGACGCCATGGCCGAGATCGCCCTCCAGTACAACGACAGCTACAACGAGATCATCGTCTCCTTTGCCAACAACGTCCACACCCCCGAGGGCGGAATGCACGAGGAGGGCTTTAAGCGGGCCTTGACCAACGCGCTCAACGCCTATGGGCGCAAGGCCAAGCTGCTCAAGGAGGACGACAAGGTCTCCGGCGACGACTGCCGGGAGGGTCTGACCTGCGTCATCTCCGTCAAGCTCACCGAGGCCCAGTTTGAGGGCCAGACCAAGGCCAAGCTGGGCAACTCCGAGATCCGCACCCTGGTCAACGCCGTTGTCACGGAAAAGCTGGAGGAGTTTTTTGAGGAGAACCCCTCCGTGGGCCGGGCCATCCTGGAAAAGGCCCTCACCGCCGCCCGGGCCAGAGAGGCCGCCCGGAAGGCCCGGGAATCCGTCCGCCGGAAGACCGGGCTGGAGTCCGGCCAGATGCCCGACAAGCTGAAGGACTGCAACGAGCGGGACCCCGCCCTCACAGAGATCTACATCGTCGAGGGCGACTCCGCCGGCGGCTCCGCCATCCAGGGCCGGGACGCCCGCTTCCAGGCCATCCTTCCCCTGTGGGGCAAGATGCTCAACGTGGAGAAGGCCCGGGCCGACAAGGTCTACGGCAACGAAAAGCTCATCCCCGTCATCACCGCCCTGGGCGCGGGCATCGGGGAGGAGTTCAACCCGGAGAAGCTGCGCTACCACAAGATCATCATCATGGCCGATGCCGACGTGGACGGCGCGCACATCCGCACCCTGCTGCTGACCTTCTTCTTCCGGTTCATGCGGCCCCTCGTCGAGCAGGGCTATGTCTACTCCGCCGTGCCCCCCCTGTATAAGCTCAACCGGGGCAAGACCCAGCGGGTGGCCTTCTCCGACGAGGAGCGGGACCGGGTCTCCGCCGAGATGAAGGGAGACAACCCCAACGCCAAGGTGGAGATCAACCGCTTCAAGGGCCTGGGTGAGATGGACCCCGACGAGCTGTGGGAGACCACCATGAACCCCGAGACCCGCATCCTCCGTCGGATCACCCTGGAGGACGCCGTGAAGGCCGACGAGATCTTCACCATCCTCATGGGCGAAAAGGTCGAGCCGCGCAAGGAGTTCATCGAGCGAAACGCCAAGTACGTGGTGAATCTGGATATCTGACCGGTGTGGGGCATCCCCCCACGAGATCAGGCGGGCGGTCGGGCCGCCCGCCGCCGAAAGAGGAGCGCCTATGATCTTCCATTCCCTTCTTTTTCTCGTCCTCGCCGCCCTCCTTCCGCCCCTGCTCCTGCTGGGGATCATCTACCGGATGGACAAGATCGAGCGGGAGCCGCCCGCCCTGCTGCTGCGGCTCTTTCTCCGGGGCGTTTTGGCCATGTTCCCCATCCTGATCCTGGAGCTGTTGGCCGACCAATTCATTGACTTTTTCCCCTGGAGCACCCTGGTCTACCTGTTTCTGGCCTATTTCGTGATCCCGGGGTTCATTGAGGAGGGGGTCAAGTACCGGGTCCTGACGAGCCGGATCTGGAACGACCCCAACTTCGACTACCGGTTTGACGCGGTGGTCTACGCCGTCTTCGTCTCCCTGGGCTTCGCCGCCGTGGAGAATGTGCTCTATGTGCTGACCAACGGCTTCTCCACCGCCGTGGTCCGGGCCGTCTTCTCCATCCCGGGCCACGCCATGTTCGGCGTGGTCATGGGGGCCTGCCTGGGGACCGCCAAGTGGATGGAGGCCCATCGCCAGTTTGAACAGGCGGCTGCCCTGCGGAAGCGGGGCTTCCTGCTGCCCGCCGTCCTGCACGGACTCTATGACTTCCTGCTGGTGGGCTTTGGCTGGATCTTCTACCTGTACTTCCTCGTCCTGGTCATCTACGTGGTGAAGCTGCTCCGGCGAAGCGCCCGGGAGGACGGACCCGTCACAATGTAAGAGAAACGATTCCTGTAAAGGAGCTACGATGCTATGAGTAAGAACAAAGACTACCGACCGGAGGACATCACCTTTCCTGACCAGGTGATCGTGGAGTCCGAGCTGGTCAAGGAGATGAAGGACAGCTACATCGACTACGCGGTCTCCGTCATCGTGGGCCGCGCCCTGCCCGATGTGCGGGACGGCCTGAAGCCCGTCCACCGCCGCATTCTCTACGCCATGTATGAGGATGGTCTGACCAGCGAAAAGCCCTTCAAAAAGTCGGCCACCTGCGTGGGCGACGTGCTGGGCCGCTACCATCCCCACGGTGACTCCTCGGTCTACGACGCCCTGGTCCGTCTGGCCCAGGACTTCTCCATGCGCTACCCCCTCATCGAGGGCCACGGCAACTTCGGCTCCGTGGACGGCGACCCCCCCGCAGCCTACCGTTACACCGAGGCCCGCATGGCCAAAATGGCCGGGGATATGCTCAAGGACATCGAGAAGGAGACCGTGAACTGGGACCCCAACTTCGATGAGAGCCGCCGGGAGCCCCGGGTGCTCCCCTCCCGGTTCCCCAACCTGCTGGTGAACGGCTCCTCCGGCATCGCCGTCGGCATGGCCACCAACATCCCGCCCCACAACCTGCGGGAGGTCATCGACGCTGCGGTCTGCGTGCTGGACAACCCCGAGGCCGACCTGGCCGACCTGATGCAGTATGTGAAAGGCCCCGATTTCCCCACCAAGGGCATCATCATGGGCCGCTCCGGCATCCGGGCCGCCTACGCCACCGGCCGGGGCCGGATCACCGTCCGCGCGCGGACGGAGTTCGAGGAGTATGGCCGCAACCACGACCGCATCCGCATCATCGTCACCGAGCTTCCTTACCAGGTCAACAAGCGTATGCTCATCGCCGCCATCGCCGAGCAGGTGAAGGAAAAGCGTCTGGAGGGCATCTCCGACCTGCGGGATGAGTCCGACCGCAAGGGGATGCGGGTGGTCATCGAGCTCAAGCACGACGCCAACCCCCAGGTGGTCCTGAACCACCTGCTGACCCAGACCCAGCTGCAAACCACCTTCGCCATCAACATGCTGGCCCTGGTGGACAACCAGCGTCAGCCCAAGGTCCTGTCCCTGCGCCAGATCCTGGACGAGTACCTCGCCTTCCAGGAGGAGGTCATCACCAGACGGACCCGCTTCGACAAGCGCAAGGCCGAGGAACGCGCCCACCTGCTGGAGGGCCTGCTCATCGCCCAGGACAACATCGACGAAGTGATCAAGATCATCCGCTCCAGCTACGACAACGCCAGGGAAAACCTGATGGACCGCTTCGACCTGGACGAGATCCAGGCCCAGGCCATCTGCGATATGCGCCTGATCGCCCTGCAAGGTCTGAACCGGGAAAAGCTCCAGAAGGAGTACGACGAGCTGGAGGAGAAGATCGCCTGGTTCCAGCAGCTGCTCTCCGACCGGGCCAAGCTCCTGGGCGTTCTGAAGGAGGAGCTGGTGGAGATCCGCGACAAGTACGGCGACGACCGGCTCACCGAGATCCAGGACGTGGAGGACGAGATCGACATCGAGGACCTCATCGAGGAGGAGGAGTGCGTCTTCACCCTCACCGCCGCTGGGTATATGAAGCGGATGCCGACCTCCACCTACCGCACCCAGAAGCGGGGCGGCAAGGGCATCTCCGCCCAGTCGCTCCGGGAGGAGGACTACGTGGATACCCTCTTCACGGCCTCCAGCCACGACAACATCCTCTTCTTCACCAGCTCCGGCCGGGTGTATAAGAAAAAGGGCTACCAGATCCCCGAGTCCAGCCGCACCGCCAAGGGTACGCACCTGAACAACATCTTCCAGTTCGAGCCGGGAGAGCGGGTCACCGCCATGCTCCATGGCCGGGACTATGACGAGAACGGCTACCTCTTCATGATCACCCGGCACGGCACCGTGAAGCGCACGGAGAAATCCGCCTTCCGCAACATCCGCACCTCCGGCCTGCGGGTCCTCACCCTGGACGAAGGGGACGAGCTGATCTCCGTCCGGGAGACCGACGGGGAGATGAACATCCTCATCGCCACCCACGACGGCATGGCCATCTGCTTCCGGGAGACCGACGTGCGCCCCATGGGCCGCACGGCAGTGGGCGTCCGGGGCATCAAGCTCCGCGAAGGGGACTACGTCATCGGCGCGGTCCGGGCCTATCCGGACAAGACCCTGCTGACCATCACCGAGAACGGGTATGGCAAGCGCACGCCCATCGAGGAGTATATCCGCTCCGGCGGCGAGCCCCAGCACCGGGGCGGCTTCGGCCTGAAGGGCTACCAGATCACCGAGAAGACCGGCAAGGCCGCCGGGGTCAAGGTGGTCAACGAGGACGACGACATCATGATCATCGCCGACGACGGCACCATCATCCGCATGGCCGCCGCCGATGTGAACATCTACAGCCGCACGGCCCAGGGCGTGCGCGTCATGCGGGTCTCCCCCGACAGCAAGGTCATCTCCCTGGCCCGCGTGGAGAAGGAGATGGACGAGGAGGAGGAGCCTGAGCAGGAGGCGCCTGCCCGGCCCGAGGCGTAAACCCAAGGAGGAGACGAGCATGGGAAAGACATCCGCAGGACATTTTGTGGGGGAGGGCTGCGCGTGAAGCAGGTCACCATTTACACGGACGGCGCCTGCTCCGGCAACCCCGGCCCCGGCGGCTGGGGCGCGGTGCTGCTGTACGGCCAGCACAAGAAGGAGATCTCCGGCGGCGAGCCCGCCACCACGAACAACCGAATGGAGCTGACGGCGGTGATCGCCGCCCTGTCTCTGCTCAAGGAGCCGTGCGCGGTGGACCTCTATTCCGACTCCAAGTATGTCATCGACGCCCTGGAAAAGGGCTGGGCCTGGGGCTGGAAGAAGCGGGGCTGGGTCAAGAGCGACAAGAAACCCGCGCTGAACCCCGACCTGTGGGAGGAGCTTCTGCGCCTGACCCAGACGCACAAGCTGACCTATCACTGGGTCAAGGGCCACGCCTCCAACCCGTACAACAACCGCTGCGACGAGCTGGCCGTGGCCGAGAGCCGAAGGTTTTGAGTATGGCCCGTCCGGGCCAGGAGGCAGGGAATTGTCCCAAAATCGCCCCCCAATGTGGATAAAAAACGCAGAAAATGCAGGGAGGAGTCCCTTAAAAGGTCCACTTTTCCACATCTTCCACCGAAAATTCCACATGCAGGGCGGTAGAGATCCCCAGGCCCAGCACCCGGGCGAGGACGTCCACCTGGCTGTCCACGTTCCGGGGGGTGACGAACCACTCGGCGCCCTCCTCCCGGAAGATGGCGGGGTCGAAGGCCGTCTCTCCGGCCTCTTCCAGAAAGTCCAGGCAGAGCGTCCCGGCGTCCACCACGGTGGGGACCCCCACGGCGATGACCGGAATGCCCAGGCTCTTCTCATCCAGAGCCATCCGGGCGTTGCCCACCCCGGAGCCGGGGACGATCCCCGTGTCGGCGATCTGGATGGTGCGGCAGACCCGCTCCTGCCGCCGGGCGGCCAGGGCGTCCACGGCGATGAGGCAGGCAGGCTTCAACTGCTTCACCACCGCCCGGATGATCTCGCCGCTCTCCATCCCCGTGGAGCCGGTGACCCCGGCGGCCAGCGCCGCCACCGGACGGAGAGGTTCGGAACACGTCATGGCCAGGTGGCGGGTCACCAGCAGGGCGTCGGCGGTCTTGGGACCGAGGGCGTCGGGCGTGACCCGGCGGTTGCCCAGGCCGGTCACCAGGATGGGTCCCGTTTGGGGCAGGCCCGGCAGCTTTTCCAGCATGGCGGCCACCGCCCGGGCGGTGCGGAGGACCTCCTCCCGGTCCCGGGGCAGCTCTGGCAGGTCCAGAGTCAGGTAGGTCCCCCTGGGTCTGCCCAGCGCCGCTTCCCCCGCCCGGTCCAGGATCTTCACCCGGGTCAGGGGCAGGCCGAAGACGACGTCCTCCTCTGCCCGCACCCCGGAAAGGCGGGTGGTCTCTTGCGCGGAGCCCTCCGCAAGCTCCTTGGCCTCCAGGGCCAGGTCGATCTTTCTGCCGTTGGTCATGGGTTTGCCCTCCTGTGGACCACCACATCTGGTGGAAGTGTTGCATTTCTGCCACTATTCTTAGCATTTCTCAAAAAAATATGTAAAAAATCTAATTTTTTGAGAAAAAAGCTTGCAATTAAAAAAGCGTTGTGCTAAAATACATTCCTGCACAGAACTTTTGTGACTAAATTTGAACCAATCGGAGGAGGTGTTTGGTTTGCCGAATATCAAGTCTGCAAAGAAGCGTGTTCTGGTCAATCAGACAAAGGCCGCAAGAAACAAGGCCGCTAAGTCCGCACTCAAGACTCAGCTGAAGTATTTTGACGCTGCTATCAAGGAAGGCAACCGCGTCGAGGCCGATGAGAGATACAAAGAGGCCGTCAAGGCTGTGGATCAGGCTGCTGCCCGCGGTCTGCTGCACAAGAATACCGCAGCGAACCGCAAGAGCAAGATGACCCTGCGTCTGAACAAGATCGCTCAGTAATGTAGTGCGCAAAAAACCGTCTGAAGATTCAGACGGTTTTTTCTATTTGTCGGGAAAAAGCGTTCCTTGCAATTTTTTCACGCCCAGGTCACGATTTCTTCACAAATGATGGGTACACTGGAAGGAATCGGTGGAATCAAACCCTCATTGGGAAAGGAGGAGCGTTTATGGAAAACAGCCCCTTGACCCGGCCGCAGCGCCGGATGCTCTGGATGCGGCTGGGCATCCGTCTGCTGATCTTTGTCGGGGTGGTCCTGGCCCTGTTTCTCCTGGGCAAGCCCGTTTTGGAGCTGTGTATGCCCTTTCTGCTTGCCCTGATCTTTGCCGCGGCCACGGAGCCTGTCCTCCGGTTTATCCACACCCGGTTGAAAATTCCCCGGGGAATTTTGTGCCTGGTGATGATCCTCCTGGTGGTGGGCGCCCTGGGCGGCATCCTGACCGGGCTGGTGATGAAGGGCTGGCGCGAGATCTCTGAGCTGTATAAAAACTGGGACGAGACGTGGACCTCCTTCCAGAACATCTACTTGCAGGTGGGCGGCGTGACCGACAAAATTCTGGCCTACTTCCCGGAAAACGTCCAGCAGGTCATGCACGACCTGTCGGCCCGGCTGCTGGCCTGGCTGAATGAATGGGCCTCCCGCATCCTTCCCAAGACTACCTCGGCGGCCCGGAGCATATCCTCTTTTGTGCTGGCGTTTCTGTTTTTCCTCATGGCCTGGTACTTCACGGCCTCGGACTACCCCAACCTGCGCAGGACGGTGGCCGACCGCACCCCCAAGAGCCTGCGGGAGATCTGGGCGCAGCTTCGCCGGGCCTTCTCGGCGGCCTTTGGGGGCTATCTCAAGGCCGAGCTGATCGTCTCCCTGGGGGTCATGGTCATCCTGGCCGTGGGCTTTGCCGTCATGCGCCAGCCCTATGGGATGCTCCTGGCCTTCCTGCTGGCGGTGCTGGACTTTATCCCCATCCTGGGGGCGGGCACGGTCCTGGTCCCCTGGATGGTCGTGGACGTGATCCTGGGCGACTGGAGCCGGGCCTTCTACCTGCTGGTCATCTGGGGGATCATCTGCCTGTTCCGGCGGGTGGTGGAGCCGAAGGTCGTGGGCAACCAGACCGGCCTGCACCCCCTGCTGTCCCTGCTGGCCATCTATGTGGGGATGCGGGCCGCGGGGGTCCTCGGCATGATCCTGGGCCCCGTCCTCCTCATCATGATGCGCAACCTCTGGCAGGCCGGGATGTTCCGGGATACCTTTGGAGACGTCACCATGGCGGCCAGAGACATGCACGCCCTGCTCCACAGCCGGGAGCTCGGGGGGAAAAAATAAAATTTCTTTACGAAGACGTCACGAAATCTTCATAAATTCCCCGTATACTCACAGCAAGTAAAAAACAGATCCGTTTTCCACATCGCTGTGGAACGAGCAGATGAAACTGACAGGGAGGCGTCAATATGGACAACAACGACTACAACAAGGAAAACCGGGACCCCTTCGTGCCGGGCGGCTATTCTCAGAGCAGCCCCGTCTTCCACGAAGCGGGCCACACGGACCCCAACGGATCGGATCCGGTGCGGAAGAAGAAGCCCAGAAAGGTCAAGAGCGGCGCGATCAAGGTTGTGGTCCTCTGTCTGGTCTGCGCCCTGCTTGGGGCGGCCATCCATCCCCTGTATCAAACGGTCTCCGGCCGCGGGGAGACGACCCTCTATGTGGGCGACCGTGAGCCGACCAAGATCGACGTGACCTCGGTGAACACCGAGAAGGAGATGACCACCGCGGAGATCTACGCGGCCTATGTGGGCTCCACCGTGGGTATCACCGTGGACATCGTCAGCACCAACATCTTCGGCCAGACCGTCACCGGCGCGGCGGCCGGTTCCGGCTTCGTCATCACCGAGGACGGCTACATCCTGACCAACTACCATGTCATTGAAAACGCCAACTCCATCACCGTGACCTTCGTGGACGGCAAGAGCTACCCGGCCACCTACGTGGGCGGCGAGGAGTCCAACGACATCGCCGTCATCAAGATCGAGGCCACCGGCCTGACCCCCGTGGTCATCGGCTCCTCCGATGACATGCTGGTGGGCGAGCAGGTGACCGCCATCGGCAACCCCCTGGGTGAGCTGACCTTCACCGAGACCACCGGCATCATCTCCGCCCTGAACCGCTCCATCACCGTGGGCGACGGCCGGAAGATGAACATGATCCAGACCGACTGCGCCATCAACTCCGGCAACTCCGGCGGGCCTCTCTTCAACAGCCACGGCGAGGTCATCGGCATCGTCTCCGCCAAGTATTCCTCCAGCGGCTCCTCTTCCGCCGCCTCTGTGGAGGGTCTGGGCTTTGCCATCCCCATGGACGACGTGGCGGGGATGGTCAACGAGCTGGTGACCAACGGCTACGTCACCGGCAAGCCGCTGCTGGGCATCTCCGTCAACGACGTGGATAAGAACGTCCAGGCCTACGGCGTTCCCGCCGGGGCGGAAGTGATCGTGGTCACCCCCGGCCTCTGCGCGGAAAAGGGGGGCCTGAAGGTGGGCGACATCATCACCAAGATCAACGACACGGAGGTGACCTCCGCCGAGGAGCTCATCAGCGCCAAGAACGAGTGCGCGGTGGGCGACACCATAGAGCTGACCGTCTACCGCGGCGGGAAGACCACCACCGTGAAGGTGACCCTGGAGGAGTCCACCCCCGAGAAGGAGGCCATGCAGAGCCAGGCGCAGCAGGAATATCAGCAGCAGCAGCAACAGCAGGAGTATAGCCAGAACCAGCAGAGCGGCAGCAACTGGCCCTTCAGCTTTGGATATTGATCGGAAGCAGGCGGTCTCTTCGGACCGCCTGCTTTCTCCTTCCCTGGCGAAAGGGCCAAAGCAGTCTCTTATACCCCTATTAGGAAAGTTTTCATCCCTTGACACCGTTTGGTTTTCGGATATAATTGTACTATTATGGCTGTGTGTCGCCCAAGAGAGCGAAAACGGGGCGCTTCCTATACGACCAAATATCATGATCGCCGGAAACCACCGGCGAGGGAGGAGTTAAAATTATGCTTTCCAATTCTCAAAAGACCATGGAAAAAATCGTCGCGCTGTGCAAGGGCCGCGGCTTCGTGTTCTCCGGCAGTGAGATCTACGGCGGTCTGGCCAACACCTGGGACTACGGCCCCCTGGGTGTGGAGCTGAAGAACAACGTGAAGAAGGCCTGGTGGAAGAAGTTCGTCCAGGAGAACCCCTACAACGTGGGTCTGGATGCGGCCATCCTGATGAACCCCCAGGTTTGGGTGGCCTCCGGCCACGTGGGCGGTTTCTCCGACCCCCTCATGGACTGCAAGGAGTGCAAGGAGCGCTTCCGCGCGGACAAGGTCATCGAGGCCTGGTGCGAGGAGAACAACTTCGACCTGGGCAAGTCCGTGGACGCGCTGAGCCAGGCGGAGATGAAGACCTTCGTGGAGGAGCACAACATCGGCTGCCCCTCCTGCGGCAAGCACAACTGGACCGATATCCGTCAGTTCAACCTGATGTTCAAGACCTTCCAGGGCGTCACCGAGGACGCGAAGAACACCGTGTACCTGCGGCCTGAGACCGCGCAGGGCATCTTCGTCAACTTCCAGAACGTCCAGCGCACCACCCGGAAGAAGCTGCCCTTCGGCGTCTGCCAGGTGGGCAAGTCCTTCCGCAACGAGATCACCCCCGGCAACTTCACCTTCCGCACCCGTGAGTTCGAGCAGATGGAGCTGGAGTTCTTCTGCAAGCCCGGCACCGAGCTGGAATGGTTCAGCTACTGGAAGGAATACTGCCACAACTGGCTGAAGGACCTGGGCATGAACGACGAGAACCTGCGCCTGCGCGATCACGAGCCCGAGGAGCTGAGCCACTATTCCAACGCCACCACCGACTTCGAGTTCCTCTTCCCCTTCGGCTGGGGCGAGCTGTGGGGCGTGGCCTCCCGCACCAACTACGACCTGACCGCCCACCAGAACACCTCCGGCAAGGACCAGACCTACTTCGACCAGGAGGCCAACGAGCACTACATCCCCTACGTCATCGAGCCCTCCCTGGGCGCGGACCGCGTGACCCTGGCCTTCCTGGTGGACGCCTACGACGAGGAAGTGGTGGGCCAGGACAAGAAGGGCAACGACGACGTCCGCACCGTCCTGCGCCTGCACCCCGCGCTGGCTCCCTTCAAGTGCGCCGTCCTGCCCCTGTCCAAGAAGCTGGCTGAGCCCGCCCTGGAGATCCAGCAGCAGCTGAGCAAGTACTTCATGGTGGACTACGACGAGGCCGGTTCCATCGGCAAGCGCTACCGCCGTCAGGACGAGGTCGGCACCCCCTACTGCATCACCGTGGACTTCGAGACCGTGGGCGACGGCGAGACCGCCGGGGACGGCTGCGTCACCGTCCGTGACCGCGATACCATGGAGCAGGTCCGTATGCCCATCGCCGAGCTGAAGGACTACCTGATGGAGAAGATGGATTTTTGAGGTCCCTTTTCCAGGGAAATGAGCTTGACGACCGCACGTCGTTTGCTCTAAAATTTTTAGCGACAAACCCAAAGGGCACGGGATCTCCGTGCCCTTTTCCCAAGGAGGAACCCCCATGCAAGCCTTCCTGAAACCGAAACGCTCCGCTTGGCTGACCCTGGCCCTGCTGCTGGTCACCGGCCTGCTCTACAGCCTTCTGTCCCTGGGCCTATCCGGCCTGAAGGGCGTCAGCTGGGGAGGCGACCCCCTGCTGCTCTGCCTGAACACCCTGCCGGTGCTGCTGGTCCTGGGCTTTCTGTGGCTGGCCACCGGGCAGGCCTGGCTGGCCAGTCTGCTCACCGGGGCGCTCGTCTTTCTTCTCAGCGGCGGCAACTACTTCAAGCTCCTCTTCCGGGGCGCGCCCCTGACCTGGAAGGACCTGCACCTCTTGCAGGAGGCCTCCCAGATGGCCGGGCAGTACGAGGTCCGGTTCACCCCCCTCATGTACCTCTTTCTGGCGGTCATCTTCGTCCTGTCGGCCCTTCTCTTCCGCTTTGGCAAGGGCCGCCCCGGGCCGGAGGTCCGGCTGCTGTCCCTGACGGCGGTGGGCCTGGCCGGGCTGATCTGCTTCTACGACGTCTATCCCGACGACGACCTGTACAGACACATGGCCGGGGAGTACAGCATGAGACAGACGAATGCCTACGTCTCCTGCGGCATGGTCTACCCGTTTTTCCACAGCTATGGGGATTATGTGGGCTATCGGAACGGCTACAGCGAGCAAAACGCCGTGCAGACCCTGGGCCAGTACACCGATGGGGCGATCCCTGTGGACAAAAGGGTCTCCGTCGTGACCATCCAGCTGGAGGCCTTCGCGGACTTTTCCTCCTTCGGCATCCAGGGCCTCAGCCCCAGCGTGTACCGGGACTTCCACCAGCTTTTGGCGAAGAGCTACTCCGGCACCCTGGTGACCGACATCTTCGCCGGGGGCACCACCGAGAGCGAGTGGGCCGTTCTGACCGGGGGGAACTACCACGAGGACTTCTCCCACAAGACCAACTCCGTGGCCTGGTACATGAAGGACCAGGGCTACGTCACCGGCGGCGGCCACCCCAGCCACGAGTGGTTCTACGACCGGGTGACGGTGAACCCCAACCTGGGCCTGGACAACTACCTCTTCATGGAGAACTACTACGCCGCCGACCCGGCCTCCGACAAGGACGTGGCCTATGACAACGTCTTCTTCCCCGACCTGGAAAAGCGCATCGGGGAGCACTTTGCCTCCAGCGAGGCGCCGCTCTTCTCCTTCAACGTGACCTACCAGGGGCACGGCCCCTACCAGACGGAGTTTACCTACTGGGGCAACGACTACTGCACCGGGGACTATCCGGCCCACATCGACAACGCGCTGAACAACTACTTCTACTCGATCCAGGACACCAGCGCCTACCTGGCCCACCTGACCGACTACCTGGATCGCCTGGAGGAGCCGGTGGTCCTGCTTCTCTACGGGGACCACATGCCCTGGATGGGCAACAGCGGCTCCATCTATGAGGAGCTGGGCATCAACATGGACCTGACCACCGAGGAGGGCTTTTTGAACTACTACGCCACCTGGTACGCCATCTGGGGCAACCAGGCCGCCAAGGAGACCCTGGGCTGCGCCTTCGTGGGGCAGGGGCCGGACCTGTCCCCCTGCTTCCTGATGAACGAGCTGTTTACCCTGTGCGGCTGGGAGGGCTCCGCCTACATGCAGGCCCAGCGGGAGGTGGCCGAGGCCCTGCCCGTCATGCACACCACCGGTTGGGTGAAGGAGAACGGGGTCTACACCACCGAGCCGTCCCAGCGGGCCAAGGACCTGATCCGCCAGTTCCAGGATGTGTCCATTTACGACAGAAGCAGGGCTTTGCAGTGAGAAGCGACGCCCCCCGCAGGGGGAGAACAGCCCCGTTTTTGACCATGAAAATTTTTAAAAACCGTCCGAATCTCTTGAGATACGGACGGTTTTATGGTATTCTATAAGTTGTATATCTGTTTGTATTTTTCCTTCCGCCCCCGGTAGAGGGCGAAGGGTTTCGATGGCAGAAATTTTCTCGAACTGAGGCCGAACCATGAAATATCAGCAGTGGAACATCGCAAACAGGCCCGAAGGACCTTATAAAGCCATGCGGGAGCGAGGGGTCCCAGCCCTGGTGGCGACCACCCTTTGCGCCCGGGGGCTGGACAGCGTGGAGGAGGCCAACGACCTTCTCTCCAGCAGCGAGCGCCAGCTCCAGGACCCCTTCCTGATGAAGGATATGGACCGGGCCGTGGCCCGCGTCCAACGGGCTTTGGACCAGGGAGAGACCATCGCCATCTATGGCGACTACGACGTGGACGGCATCACCTCCACCTGTCTGCTGACCCATTACCTCCGCAGCCGGGGGGGCAGCGTGACCTATTACATCCCCAACCGCCTGGACGAGGGCTACGGCGTGAACCGCCAGGCGGTGGAGCGGCTGGCCCAGAAGGGAGTCAAGCTGATCATCACCGTGGACTGCGGCATCACCGCCGTGGAGGAAGTGAAGTACGCCCGGTCGCTGGGGCTGGACATGATCGTGACCGATCACCACGAGTGCAAGGAGGAGATCCCCGACGCCGTGGCCGTGGTGGACCCCCACCGGAAGGACTGCGCCTATCCCTTCAAGGACCTGGCCGGGGTCGGCGTGGCCTTGAAGGTCGTCATGGCCCTGGGCGGCGAGGAGAACTACCGCGCCCTCTTCTATGAGTACGCCGACCTGGCGGCCGTGGGCACCGTGGCCGACGTGATGAAGCTGCTGGGGGAGAACCGCACCATCGTCCGGGTGGGCCTGAACCACCTGAAAAAGACCCGCCGGAAGGGGCTGTACGCCCTCATGCTGGAGGCGGGGACCCTGAACCGGTCCATCAACTCCACCACCGTGGGCTACTGCCTCTCCCCCCGCATCAACGCCGCCGGGCGCATGGGCCGGGCCACCATGGCCGCCGAGCTCATCCTCACGGAGGACCCGGCCCGGGCCGAGCTTCTGGCCCACGAGCTGTGCGAGCTCAACCGCCAGAGACAGGCGGTGGAGCTGGATATCTTCAACCAGTGCATCCGCCGGGTGGGGGAGAAGAAGCAGTACGACTGCCTGGTCCTGGCCGACAAGACCTGGCACCAGGGGGTGGTGGGCATCGTGGCCTCCCGCCTGAGCGAGCAGTTTGCCTGCCCCGTGTTTATGATCTGCCTCCAGGAGGACGGCAGGGGCAAGGGCTCCTGCCGGTCCTATGGCGGCTTTAACCTCTTCTGCGCCCTGGAGCAGTGCGCGGACCTTCTGGAGGGCTACGGCGGCCACGCCCTGGCCGCGGGCTTTACCATCCGGGAGGAGAACATCGACCCGTTCCGCGCCCGGATGGAAGCGATCGTCCGGGAGGGCACCGGCGGCGAGCGGATGGTCTCCACCCTACAGATCGACGGGGAGATCGAGGACACCAGCATCCTCACCGTGGAGCAGGTGGAAGCCCTGTCCATGCTGGAGCCCTACGGGGCCGGAAACCCCAAGCCCGTCTTCTCCCTGTCCGGGGTGACGGTGACCTGCATGGCCGACGTGGGCGGCGGCCGCCACCTGAAGATGCGGGCCAGCCGGGACGGCCGGACCGTGGACATGATCTTCTTCTCGGTGACCCGGAGCAAGTCCGGGTTGTCGGTGGGGGACAAGGCCGACGTGGCCTTCTACCCCCAGATCAACGAGTATCGCGGCTCGCGGACGGTGCAGATCCACCTGGTAGACCTGCGCCCGTCCTACTCCCTCAAGCAGAAGGGGGAGTGGGCCCTGTATGAAACCTTCCGCCAGGGCAAGCCCATCACCCCCAGCCAGGCCCGGTCTATGATCCCCCAGCGGGATGAGTTCGCTGGGATCTGGCGTTACCTGGCCTGCCGCAACGGCGAGGTCGTGGACACCCCGGCCAGCCTGGCCCGAAAGGTGGCCGCCGAGGCCGACCTGTGGGAGTCCGCCCTGCGGACCATGATCTGCCTGGACGTGATGGAGCAGCTGGACCTGCTGCACATCACCCGGGAGAGCGACGGGTCCCTGCGCGTAAAGCTCCGCAAGCGCCGGGGCAAGGGGAAGGTCAACCTCTACGAAGCGCCCATCATCCAAACGCTGCAAGCCATCGCCTGGACCGACCACAAGGGCGCGCGGGCCTGACGGGCAGCGCTTCGCGGAGCCTATGACATCCATGACGAGAGAACAACCCACCGTGTGAAAGGAAGCCGGTATATGGAGGACAAATTGGACGCTCGATTCCAAGAGCTGGAAGACAAACTGAAAAATATGAGCGAGGAGGACCGCGCCCGGGTCCGGGACGCCTATCAGTATGCCAAGACCTACCACGAAGGCCAGCTGCGCAAGGACGGCTCCCCCTACATCACCCACCCCCTGGAGGTGGCCCATCTGGTGGCCGAGCTGGGTCTGGACGCGGACTCCATCATGGCCGCCCTGCTCCACGACACCATCGAGGACACCAACGCCACCTATGAGGAGGTGGCCAAGCGCTTCTCCCCGGCGGTGGCCGACCTGGTGGAGGGCGTCACCAAGTTGGACAAGGTGAAGTACACCTCCATCGAGGAAAAGCAGATGGAGAACTTGCGCAAGATGCTCATGGCCATGGCCAAGGACGTCCGCGTCATGCTCATCAAGATCTGCGACCGCGTCCACAACATCCGCACCATGGAGTTTCAGTCCGAGCGGAAGCGGCGGGAGAAATCCCTGGAGACCCTGGAGGTCTACGCCCCCATCGCCCACCGGCTGGGGATGCAGCGCATGAAGTGGGAGATGGAGGACCTCTCCCTGAAGTACCTGGACCCCATCGCCTACAAGGAGATCGACGACGAGCTGGACCACCAGGCCAAGACGCACGCCGCCTTCATGGAGAAGATCCAGAACGAGATCACCGCCCGCCTGGAGAAGGAGGGCATCCAGGCCACGGTCTACGGCCGGGTGAAGCACATCTACTCCATCTACCGCAAGATGTACGCCCAGAACAAGACGTTCAGCGAGATCTTCGACCTGTACGCCTTCCGGGTCATCGTGGACGACATCCCCACCTGCTACTCCGTCCTGGGCTGCATCCACGACATGTACAAGGCCGTCCTGGGCCGGTTCAAGGACTATATCGGCACCCCCAAGCCCAATATGTACCAGTCTCTCCACACCACGGTCATCGGCACCGAGGGCATCCCCTTCGAGGTCCAGATCCGCACCTGGGAGATGCACCACATGGCGGAATACGGCATCGCCGCCCACTGGAAGTACAAGCAGGGCATGAGCAACAAACAGCTGGGCACCGAGGAGACCTTCGCCTGGGTCCGCCGCCTGCTGGAGAGCCAGCAGGACACCGACGCGGAGGAATACATCCGCACCCTGAAGGTGGACCTCTTTGCCGACGAGGTCTTCGTCTTCACCCCCAACGCCGACGTCATCAACCTGCCCGCCGGGGCCACCCCCATCGACTTTGCCTACGCCATCCACTCCGGGGTGGGCAACTCCATGACCGGGGCCAAGGTCAACGGCCGCATCGTGGGCTTTGACTACCAGCTGAAATCCGGCGAGATCGTGGAGGTCATCACCTCCAAGAACGCCAAGGGCCCCAGCCGGGACTGGATGAAGCTGGCCAAGAGCAACCAGGCCCACACCAAGATCCGCCAGTGGTTCAAGCGGGAGAAGCGGGAGGAGAACGTGGCCCAGGGCCGCGGCATGTTCGAGGGCGAGCTCAAGCGCCTGGGCATCACCATCGGGATGCTCACCGCCGAGGACATGCTCCCGCACATCCTGGAAAAGGTCCGCTTCAACTCCCTGGAGGAGATGTACGCCGCCATCGGCTACGGCGGCGCCTCCGCGCAGAAGTGCGCCAACCGCGCCCGCGAGGAGCTGGTCCACCAGGACCGCCAGCAGGCCGAGCGGCTGGCCGCCGAGAAGGCCGCCCAGGAGCAGGCCGCCCAGGCCGCCCGGGCCACCGTGGACTCCGGCGTGGCCAAGCCGGGCAACAGCAAGAAGTCGGTCTCCGGCGTCATCGTCTCCGGCATGACCGAATGTATGGTGAAGTTCGCCAAGTGCTGCACCCCCGTTCCCGGCGACGAGATCGTGGGCTTCATCACCCGGGGCTACGGCGTGTCCGTCCACCGGTGCGACTGTCCCAACGCCATCAGCGGCATGAACCGGGAGAGCGAGAAGGACCGCTGGATCAAGGTCAGCTGGGACCCCGGCAGCCTGAACACCTACAAGTCCACCATTGAGCTGATCGGCAAGGACCGGAGCGGTCTGGCCCTGGATGTGGCCACCGTCCTGGCCACTGCAAAGATCAACACCCTGTCCTTCAACGCCCAGTCCCTGCCCGACGGCTACGCCAAGTTCAGCCTGGTGGTGGAGGTCCGCACCCAGGGCGAGGTGACGAGCATCATGAACAAGCTCCAGCAGGTCCACGGCATGTATCAGGTGGCCCGGGTCAGCGGCTGACCGGCGCGCGCGGCGGCCTGCATAACCGCGAAAAATTCGGGAAAACAAAAAGGAGCCGGGCCCCTGTTCGGCTCCTGCTTTTCTGGGTAGGAAAATAAAAAATTGACATAAGGAAGCGCATCAACTATGGAACATACCTTCCAGCCCCTGCTCTTCGGCGGGGATATCAACGTGTACAGCGTAGCCCGGGCCTTTCACGAGGCCTACGGCGTGAAGTCGGTCTGCTTTGGCAAGTTTGCCTCCGGCCCGGCCTATGGCTCCAGCATCATCGACTACCGGGTCTGTCCCCAGAACGAGGACGCGGAGACCTTTCGCCGGAACGTGGCCGAGGTGGCCCGGGCGTTTGCCGACAAGACCGTCCTGGTCATCGGCTGCGGCGACAGCTATGTGAAGCTGGCCGCGGAGAACAAGGACGCCTTCCCGGCCAACTGTGTGGCCGCCTACATCGACGGCGACCTCATCAACACCCTCATCAACAAGGAAAAGTTCTACGAGCTGTGCGACAAGCACGGCATCGACCACCCCGGCACCTTTGTCTACCGGAAGGAGATGGGTCACGACTTTGACCTGCCCTTCCAGCCGCCCTACATCTGCAAGCCCTCCAACGGCGTGGCCTACTGGGAGCATCCCTTCCCCGGCAACGAGAAGGTCTTCACCTGCCCCGACCGGAAGAACCTGGAGGAGGTCCTGGACAAGGTCTACGCCGCCGGATACCCCGACACCATGATCATCCAGGACTTCATCCCCGGCGACGACAGCAACATGCGGGTGCTCACCTGCTACTCTGACCGCAACGCGAAGGTGAAGCTCATGTGCCTGGGCCATGTGCTCCTGGAGGAGCACACCCCCCACGGCATCGGCAACCACGCGGTCATCCTCACCGAGGTCAACGAGGCGCTGTGCCAGCGCTTCAAGGCCTTTCTGGAGGACCTGCATTACGTGGGCTTCTCCAACTTCGACATCAAGTACGACCCCCGGGACGGGAAGTTCAAGGCCTTTGAGATCAACTGCCGGCAGGGCCGCAGCAACTACTACGTCACCGGCGCGGGCTACAACATCGCCAGGCTGCTGGTGGAGGACCGGGTCGAGGGCCGGGACCTGCCCTTCGTCCTGGCGGACAACCCCAGCCTGTGGCGGGTGGTCCCCCGGAAGGTCGCCTTTGACTACATCGTCTCCGACTACCACGCGGAGATGAAGGCCCGGATGGACGAGGGCCGGGAAGTCACCCCCCTCTTCTACGAAAAGGACAAGGCCCTTGCCCGGACCCTGCGCATGAAGAAAAATCTGCTGGGCCACTTCAAGAAGTTCAAGCAGTATTACGAGAAGAAACGCTGAGACCTATCCCATCCCAAAGACCATTTGATCGAGGAACTATCTATGTCAAACAAAGAAGGCATCCTGGGCGTCCTGGGCGGCATGGGCCCCCAGGCCACCAACACCTTTTATCAGCGGATCATCGACCGCACCCAGGCAGAGACCGACCAGGAGCACCTGCGGGTCCTCATCTGGAGCGACGCCAAGATCCCCGACCGCACCGCCGGGATCCTGGGCGGACGGGAGGAGGCGGTCTTTCAGCATCTCCTGGACGACGCCAAGCTTCTGGAGCGGGCCGGCTGCACCCACCTGGCCATCCCCTGCAACACCAGCCACTTTTTCGCGGACCGCATCCAGGGGGCGCTGAGCATCCCCATCATCCACATGCCCCGCGAGACCGTAAAGGCCATCCAGGCCGCCGGGAAGAAGACCGTGGGCATCCTGGCCACCGACGGCACCATCCAGACGGGGATCTACCAGAAGGAGCTGGAAAAGGCCGGGCTCACGGCGGTGACGCCGCCGGAGGGCATCCAGAAGACCATCATGTCCATCATTTACGACGAGATCAAGCGGGGGGAGACCGGCTCCCGGGAAAAGTTCGCCGAGATCGACGCCTTCCTGCGGGAGGCGGGCTGCGACTGCGCCATCCTGGGCTGCACGGAGCTGTCGGTCTACCGGGTCCTCCACAGCCTGCCCCCTTACTATATCGACGCCATGGAGGTCCTGGCCGAGCAGGCCATCCTCCGCTGCGGCAAACAGCTGCGGAATATTTGATCGCGACCCTTACGACAGAAAGGACTATGATCTATGAACCTGACCCTTTATCCCCTGGGGGATTACATCCAGCTGCTGCAAAAGCACAGCCTGCTGACCAACTTCTCCGGCGCGCCCCTCACCCGAGAGGTCTCTCTGGTGAGCTGTGACTCCCGCCAGGTCGTTCCCGGCACCCTGTTCATCTGCAAGGGCGCCCATTTCAAAGTCGAATTTCTTCAGTCCGCCATGGAGCAGGGGGCCTTTGCCTACATCGCCGAAAAGCCCTACGAGGGCGTGGACCTGCCCTGCTTGCAGGTCACCAACGTCCGGCTGACCATGGCCCTGCTGGCGGACTTCTACTATAACCACCCCTCCGGAAAGCTCGGCGTGGTGGGCATCACCGGCACCAAGGGCAAGTCCTCCACCACCTACTACTTAAAGTATATCTTTGACGAGTATCTGGCGGCCAAGAAACAGAAGCCCAGCGGGGTCATCGGCGGCATCGAGACCTACGACGGGGTGGAGCGGTTCGAGGCCCATTTGACCACCCCCGAGCCGCTGGACCTGGAGCGGCACTTTGCCAACGGCGTGTCCACCGACATGCGCTACCTGACCATGGAGGTCTCCAGCCAGGCGCTGAAGTACGACCGGGTGCTCAACGTGGAGTTCGCCGCCGCCGTCTTCCTGAACATCGGCACCGACCACATCTCTCCCATCGAGCACCCCGACTTTGAGGACTACTTCGCCTCCAAGCTGCGCATCTTCGCCCAGGCGGCCGCCGCCTGCGTGAATCTGGACTCCGACCACGCCGACCGGGTGCTGGAAGCCGCCCGGAAGAGCTGCTCCCGGATGATCACCTTCTCCACCAAGGACCCCTCCGCCACCATCTACGGCTCTCAGATCCGCAAGGTGGGCGCGGACATCCTCTTTAAGGTCAAGACCCCCCGCTACAGCCGGGAGTTCCGCCTGACCATGCCCGGCCTCTTCAACGTCCAGAACGCCCTGGCCGCCCTGGCGGTCTGCGAGGCCCTGGGCATCCCCGAGCAGTATGCCTTCGCCGGGCTCATGAAGGCCCGGGTCCCCGGCCGGATGGAGATCTACTCCAACGCCGACGAGAAGGTCTCGGTCATCGTGGACTACGCCCACAACAAGCTCTCCTTCGAGACCCTCTTCCAGTCCGTCAAGGAGGAGTACCCCGGCCGCCGGGTGGTGACCATCTTCGGCTGCCCCGGCTACAAGGCCTACGACCGCCGGAAGGACCTGGGCGAAATTTCGGGCAGATACTCGGACCTTGTCATCCTCACCGAGGAGGACCCCGGCGAGGAGCCCGTGGAGAATATTTGCAAGGATATTGCACAGTATGTGGAAAAAGAGGGCTGTGACTACAGCATCGTCCCCGACCGGGGCGAGGCCATCCGCCAGGCCGTGCTGGGCAGTCAGGAGCCCACCATCATCCTGCTCACCGGCAAGGGCGCCGAGACCCGCCAGAAGCGGGGCATCGAATACATCGACTGCCCCTCCGACGTGGAGTACGCCAAGCAGTTCCTCCACGAGTACGACGTGCAGCACGGCATGGACGGCATGAGCAAGGTCCGCGCCCTGCTGGACGTGCTTCCCCTCCTCCGCCGCTACGAGGGCCGCACCATGGTCATCAAGTACGGCGGCTCCGCCCTGGACGCCTCCTCCACCGACACCATCCTGGAGGACGCCGCCGCCCTCCAGTCCGTGGGCGTGCGGGTCATCCTGGTCCACGGCGGCGGCAAGGAGATCTCCGCGCTGCTGGAGCGCATGGAGGTGGAGACCAAGTTTGAGGGCGGCTACCGCGTCACCGACCAGGCCGTCCTGGATGGGGCCGAGATGGCCCTCTCCGCCCGGGTGAACAAGTCCATCGTGGGGGCCTTGGACCGCATCGGCGCGAAGGCCTGCGGCATCTCCGGCCGGGACGGCGGCCTCATCACCGCCCGGCAGAAGGACGAGGCCCTGGGCCTGGTGGGCGCCATCACCAAGGTGGACCCCCGCCTGCTGACCACCCTGCTGGACGGCGGCTACCTGCCCGTGGTCTCTCCCATTGCCCGGGGCGAGAACGGCGCGGCCCTCAACTGCAACGCCGACGACGCCGCCCGGGCCGTGGCGGAGGCGGTGGGGGCGGACAAGCTGGTCTTCCTCACCGACACCGACGGCATCCTGGTGGACAGCCACAACCAGTCCACCCGCATCGCCAAGATCGACGTGGCCCGGGCCAAGGAGCTCATCGACAGCGGCCTGATCGCCGGGGGCATGATCCCCAAGACCATGAACTGCATCCACGCCGTGGAGCACGGCGTTGGCTCCGTCACCGTCCTGGACGGCCGCATGGAGCACGCGGTGCTGCTGGAGTCCATCTCGGAAAAGTCCCTGGGCACCACCATGGAGAGAAAACGCTGAGCCGCGCGGCTGGAGCACCGCGTCCAGCCCGGGGACGAACGCGATTTTAGCGCAAAAGGAGAAACACCCAATGGTCCACATCGAAACCCTCCCCAACGGGGTGCGCATTGTCACGGAAAAAATCGACACGGTCCGGTCCGCCGCCCTGGGCGTCTGGGTGGGGGGCGGCTCCCGCGAGGAAAGCCCCCAGGAGTCCGGCGCGGCCCATTTCATCGAGCACATGCTCTTCAAGGGGACCGAGACCCGCTCCGCCGCGGACATCGCCCGGGAGACCGACGCCATCGGCGGCCAGATGAACGCCTTCACGACCAAGGAGTGCACCTGCTTCTATGGCCGGGTGCTGGACGACCACCTGCCCCACGCGCTGGACATCCTCTGGGACATGGTCTACCGCTCCTCCTTCGCCCAGGGGGCGGTGGAGACCGAGCGGGGGGTCATCCTGGAGGAGATCGACATGTACGAGGACACCCCCGACGACCTCTGCGCGGAAAAGCTCTTCGCCGAGGTCTTTCAGGGCAGCTCCCTGGCCCGGCCCATCCTGGGCAGCAAGGAGTCGCTGGCCCGGATGACCGGGGCCTCCCTGAAGGACTACCACCGCCGCCACTACCGGGCGGACAACACGGTGGTGGCCCTGGCCGGAAGCTTTACGGAGGAGGTCCTGGAGGACATCCGCCGGCGCTTCTCCGTCCTGGAGGCCGGAAAGACGCCCGGGATCGAGCGGGCAGCCTACACCCCCGCCTTCGTGGCCACCAGCAAGCCCATCGAGCAGAACCACCTGATCCTGGCCTTTCCCGGCCTGACCTATGCCTCGCCCAAGCGCTTCGCCCTCCAGCTGCTCTCCTCCATTTTGGGCGGCGGCGTGTCCTCCCGCCTCTTTCAGCAGGTCCGGGAGCAGCGGGGCCTGTGCTACGCCATCTACTCCTACGGCGCGGGCCACCAGGACACCGGGGTCTTCTGCGTCTACACCGCCCTGAACCGGGAGACGGAGGCCAAGGCGCTGGAGACCATCCGCCGGATCATCACCGAATTCAAGGAGGAGGGCCCCACCGACGAGGAGCTGGAGCTGGCCCGGGAGCAGTCCAAGGCCAACGTGGTCATGGGCCTGGAATCCACCCAGGCGTTGATGAGCCACGCGGGGCGGTCCCTGCTGTCCATGGACAGGATCCTCTCCGCCGAGGAGATCATCGCCGCCTACGACGCCGTCACCCGGGAGGACGTCGTGCAGCTGGCCCGGGAGATCTTCCAGTGGGACCAGGTCTCCCTCTCCGCTGTGGGCCAGGTCCGGTCCGTGGAGGAATACAGACACATCGTATTGGGATAACAAAGCCCCCTCTCGTCTGCCGAGAGGGGGCTTCGTTTGTTCAGCGGGCGCCGTCCTGGGCCGGGCCTCCGCGCTGCTTTTTCAGCTGCCGGATGTCCTGGCCGAAGAAGGGGAGGGAGAGGTATTCCCCCTCCAGCCGGGAGGCGACCTGGGGGGTGTAGCGCTGGCGGATCCCGCCCAGGTTCAGGTTGGAGGAGATGACGGTGTGCTTCCCCTCCACCAGCCGGGTGTTGATGAGCTCATAGAGGGCGGCCTGGACGAAGGGGGTGGTGAACTCGCTGCCCAGGTCGTCCAGGATCAGCAGGTCGCAGCGGAGATACCGCCGGGCGTCCCGGTCGGCCTGGCGGGCCTCCTCGCCGTCCCTGGCGAACTTTCTGGTCTCGAACCGGGAGAAGATGTTGGCGGCGGTGTCGTACACCACCGAGTAGCCCTTCTCGGAGACGACCCGGGCGATGCAGGCCGACAGGAAGGTCTTGCCCAGGCCGGGGGTGCCGTTGAGAAAGAGGTTTTGGGGGGCGGCGGTCCCGAAGAACTCCGCGTAGCTGCGGCAGGCGGAGAGGACGAACTCCATGTTCTCCCGGGGCGAGCGGCGGAAGTCCTGCCACACGATCCGGTCGTAGTAGTCCAGGCGGAAGGTATCGAAGGACTGTCCGCCCAGGTCCAGCAGGGAGGAGAGGCTTTTGATCTGCTCCTGGCGGCACAGGTCCTTCAGGCACCGGCACATGGTCGGGCCCTGCCAGCCCCGGTCGTTGCAGAGGGGGCAGTAGGGGGTCTCGTCCAGGGCGTCCGGCTCGTACCCGGCCTTGGCCAGCAGGGCGGCCTCCTCGTCCTGGAGGGCCAGGTTTTCCCGGCGCAGGGCGTCCAGCGACGCCTGCTGATCCAGGCCGTTTCGCAGGGAGGCGGCCAGGACCCGGGGGGCGGTCTGCCGCAGGAGCCGGTCGATCTCCCCGGTCCGGGGAATTTTTTGATGGATCTCGCGGCGCAGGGCGGCTTGTCTGTCTCGGTGGGCCTGCTGGTCCTGCTTCAGGCGCAGCTCTGCCCGGGAAAGGATCTCTTCACTGTATGCCAAAAATTATCCCTCCTTGTCTTGGGTGGGTGGACTGGGGCGCCGGGAGGCCTCGATCATGTGGCCGATGTCGTCCGAGGGCATGACGTTGGTCTCCTGGGCCTTGGGTCGGTGGAACTGGGGTCTCCGCCGGGGCTCGCCGGACTCGATGGCGGCGACCGTCTTGAGTCCCTGCTGGTCCCAGCTCTTCAGGATGCTGTTCATGTAGGCCCAGCGGAACTCGCCGGTCTGGAAGACCGTGCGCTCGTAGGCCAGGCGAAGGACGTCGTCGGGGAAGCCCATGGGGATCCACTCGCTGAGGTATTCCTCCTCCCGGGAGACGGGACCCCGGTCCCGGATGCCCAGGATGGCGAGGATCTCCACGCCCCGCGCGCCCAGCAGCTGCTGTCGGCGCAGGTAGGCGTCGGCGGCGTCCAGCGTGGTCACCCCGGCCTTGTACCACTTCTGCCCCTCCCGCTTGATCTGGGGCATGGTGGGCTTGCGGCCCGCGCCGTATTTCTTCGCGGTCTTTTCCGCGCACCAGCCCACCAGCGTCAGGATGACCTCCGGGGGCAGGGCGTAGAAGTCGGCGAGCAGATAGAGGGACTTCAGGTCCGCGGGGGAGAGGAACTTGCCCAGAAGGGACTCCACCTCGGGGACCAGCCCGGCGAAGCCGCTGCCGCTTTGCAGGGCGGCCGCGATGTCCTCGCTGGTGTAGTCGGGGGGCCGGTCGTCCTCCAGCTTCCGCGCCGGTTCGGAGAGCACCGGCTGGCTCGGCTTGACCAGCTTCATGTCGATGAGGGCCTTGTGGGCCGCCTCCAGCCGGGGGGCGTCCCACTTGAGAGAAGTGCCGTCCTTTTCCGCCAGCAGGCAGAGGTAGAGAAGGGCGGCATCCCCGTTGTCCGCCGCCAGGAGCCGGTCCGCCGCCTTGCGGTGGAGGGCGAGGATGGTGCCGGGTGAAAACAGGTCGGTGGGCATAGCGCCGCCTCCTTTCGTTGGTTGGGATCGAAGCCTATTTTACAGGAAAACCGACGTTTCGTAAAGCGATTCTTATGCGCAGCTGTCCCAGCAAGGACCCTGGAGGCGGGGAAAGGTCTACCAAACCCTGTCGAAATGTGGTATAATAGCCTACCAAAGCAGAAATTACCCTCAAAGGAGGAATCCGATATGGCAAACCGGGTGACCATCCGTATCCACAACCAGAATTACAAGATCCTGGCCGAAGAGGACGAGAGATACATCCAGCAGTGCGCGGAGATCGTCAAGAGCGAGCTGGACAAGGCCATGGCCGACACCGCCCTCTCCATCACCGACGGCGCGGTCCTCACCGCCCTGAACGTTGCCGACAAATACAGCAAGGAGCGGCAGGTCTCCGACAATCTGCGCGCCCAGCTGAAGCTGGCCCTGGACGAAAACGCCCGCCTGGCCAGGGAGCTGTCCGACCTGAGGAAGGAGGCCAGGAAGGCCGCCAAGGCCGCCGCCTCCAAGGAAGAAAAGAAGTAAGGAGCGCCCATGATGGAACTTCTCGCGCCGGCCGGTTCCCCCGAGGCCTTGACCGCTGCGGTCCAGGCCGGGGCGGACGCGGTCTACCTGGGCTACGGCCCCCTGAATGCCCGCCGCAACGCGAAAAACTTCACCCGGGAGCAGCTGGCCCAGGCGGTGGCCTACTGCCACCTACGGGGGACGAAGGTCTACCTCACCCTGAACACCCTGCTCTCCCAGCGGGAGCTTTCCCTGGCGGCGGAGACCGCCGCCTTCGCCTCGGAGGTCGGCGTGGACGCCATCCTGGTCCAGGACCTGGGGGTGGCCAAGCTCCTGCGGGACACCGTCCCCGACGTGGACCTGCACGCCTCCACCCAGATGACCGTCCACGATCTGGACGGGGTCAAGGCCTGCGCGGACCTGGGCATGACCCGGGTGGTCCTCTCCCGGGAGCTGTCCAAGTCCGCCATCGAGGGCCTGTGCGCCCGATCCCCTGTGGAGCTGGAGATCTTCGTCCACGGGGCCTTGTGCATGTGCTACAGCGGCCAGTGCTTTCTGTCCGCCGTCCTGGGCGGGCGCAGCGGCAACCGGGGCTTGTGCGCCCAGCCCTGCCGCCTGGCCTTCCGCTGGCCGGGCGAGCGGCAGGCCGGGCACCCCCTGTCCCTGAAGGACATGTCCCTGGCCGGAGAGCTGCGGGACCTGCGGGAGATGGGCGTGGCCTGCCTGAAGATCGAGGGCCGCATGAAGCGGGCGGAGTATGTCTCCGTCGTCACGGGGATCTACGCCGCCGCGCTGCGGGAAAACCGGGAGCCGACCCGGGAGGAGCTGCGCCGCTTGGAGGCCGCCTTCTCCCGCCAGGGCTTCACCCAGGGCTATTACAACGACCAAAAGGGCCCGGCCATGTTCGGCACCCGCCCCGAGGGGAGCAAGGACCCCACGGAGCTCTTCGAGGAGGCCCGGCGGCAGTACGGACGCGGGGAGCACAGGCAGGCCCCCGTGTGGTTTGCCGCGCGGGTGAAGGCGGGGGAGCCCCTCGCCGTCACCGCCTGGGACGACGCGGGCCACGAGGCCGCCGCCCGGGGCGAGGTCCCCGAGGCCGCCCGCAGCCGGGCGGTGACGGCGGAGCAGATCGAGACTCAGCTGGCCAAGACCGGCGGCACGGTCTACCAGGCGCAAGCGATCACGGCGGAGGTGGACCCCGGCCTGTCCGTCCCCATGGCCGCGCTGAACGGCCTGCGCCGGGAGGTGCTGGCCGGGTTGGACGCCGCCCGCACGGCCATCCCCGCGCGGCGGATCCTGCCCTGGAGCCCGCCGGAGAAGGTGCGCCCGCCCGCGGCCGCGCCGGCCTGGTCCCTGTCCTTCCGAAGCTGGGAGCAGCTGTCCCGGGAGAGCCTGGACCAGGGCCCCGCCCTGGTCTACCTGCCCAGCCAGGAGATCGCCGCCCACGCCCAGGCGCTGGCGGCGTGGAGGAAGGCCTATCCCCAGGTGAAATTCGGGGTGGTCCTGCCCCGGATCGTGTGGGACCGGGAACGGGACCGCCTGAAGCAGGAGCTGGACGCCGCCCGGTCGGCTGGCGTCACCGAGGCCCTTCTCAGCCACGTGGGCCAGCTGGCCCTGGCCAGGGCGTACGGCTTCACGCCCCGGGGCGACTTTGGCCTGGGGCTGGTCAACGACCTGACCGCCGGGGAGCTGGCCCGGCTGGGCTTCCGGTCGGCCACCGTGTCCTTCGAGAGTAAGCTGGCCCAGATCCGGGACCTCAGCAAGCCCCTGGACACCGAGCTGCTGGTCTATGGCCGCCTGCCCCTGATGCTCACCGAGAACTGCATCCTGAAGAACCGGGGCAAGGGCTGTCACTGTCACTGTCACGAAAAGCCCCTCTCCCTCCGGGACCGGAAGGGGGAGGACTTCCCCGTGGAGCGGGCCTGGGGCTGCCGCAATGAGCTGTTCAACGCGAAGGTCCTGTGGCTGGCGGATAAGCAGGCCGACTGGCAGCGGACCGGGGTGACCTATGGCCGCCTGTCCTTCCTGCGCGAGTCCGGCCGGGAATGTGCCCGCGTCTTCCGCGCCTACCGCACCGGCGAGGGCCAGGCCCCCGAGGGCTTCACCCGAGGGCTGTACTACCGGGGCGTGGAGTGACGCGCCGCGTTGAAAAAAAGAGTACGCCCTCCCCAAATTCGATGGAAAAAACGGAGTCAAACCATGAAAATAGTCTTAGCGTCCCAATCCCCCCGCCGCCGGGAGCTGCTGGGGAAGATGGGACTGGAGTTTACAACCAAATCGCCGGAAATCGACGAGGAAGCCATCCGCGGCCTGCCCGCGCGGGAGCTGGTGAAGGCCCTCTCCCGGGAGAAGGCCCTGCACATCGCCCGGGGGGAGGACCCCGACGCCATCGTCATCGGCTCGGACACCGTGGTGGTCCTGGACGGAACGGTCCTGGGCAAGCCCGCCTCCGCCGGGCAGGCGGAGGCGATGCTCATCGCCCTCTCCGGCCGCAGCCACGCGGTCTGCACCGGCGTCACCGTCTGCCAGGGGGACCGGGTGGTCTCCCAGGTGGAGGAGACGCAGGTGACCTTCCGCAGCCTGACCCCGGAGGAGGTCCGCCGGTACGTTCGCACCGGAGAGCCGATGGACAAGGCCGGGGCTTACGGCATCCAGGGCTACGGCGCGCTCCTGGTGGAGCGCATCCAGGGGGACTACAGCAGCGTGGTGGGCCTGCCCGTGTGCCGTCTGGGCCGGATGCTGCTCGAGTTCGGCGTGGACTGCCTCGCTCTCTCCGCAGAGCGGGAGGAGGACACCCTTTGAAAAAACCATTCCGACACAAGTGGATAGCCATCATCGCCGCGGCTCTGTCTCTGAGTCTGCTGGCGGCGGCTCTGACGCTGGTCCTGAACGGGACCGCCGGGCCGCTGCGCAGCGGAATGGAGACGGTGTCGCGGCCGTTTCTTCGCCTGCTCTCCCCCCTTTCCGAGAAAGTTCACCAGGCGCAGACCTGGGCGCGGGGGATGGAGGGCCTCCGGGCGGAGAACGCGGCCTTGCGGGAGGAGCTGGCCGCGCTGGAGCAGGCGGCCATGACGGGAAGGCTGGCCCAGCAGGAGAACCAGCGCCTGCGGGCCCTGCTGGCGCTGGACCCCGCCGCCCAGGGCCTCACCCTGGAAGCCGCCTGGGTGGTGGCCCGGCCCCCGGACAACTGGCAGCGGTCCGTCACCCTGGACAAGGGGACAAGCGCCGGGGTCCGGGCGGGGCAGTGCGTGGTGGACGCGCACGGGGCCTTGGTGGGCCGGGTCAGCCAGGCCGGGAAGCGCTGGTGCCAGGTCTGCCTTCTCACCGACCCCGCCTTCCAGCTGGCGGGTATGGGGACCCACTCCGGGGTCCTGGGGTCCGTGGAGGGCGCGCTGGACTGGATGACCACGGGGGAGGTGCGCTTCTCCGGCCTGACCCAGGCCGACCCCCTTCAGCTGGGGGAGGGGGTGGTGACCTTCGCCGCCCAGGAGAGCTACCCCTCCGGCCTGGTGGTGGGGACGGTAACGGGCCGGACGGACGACCCTGGCGGTCTGACCCAGTCCGGCCTGCTCACCCCGGCGGCGGACCTGGACCGGCTCAGCGAGGTCTTCGTCGTCACCGACTTCTGGGAGGACAGGTGATGGAGCGGGTGCGGTGCTGCCTGGCGGTGTGCCTGGCCTTCCTGCTCCAGCGCTGCCTGCTGTCCCAGGGGACGCTTTGGGGGACGGTCCCCCTGCTCCTGCCGCCGCTGCTCTGCTTCCTCGGCATGACCCAAGGCGCGGACCGGGGCGCGGCGTGTGGACTGCTTGGTGGACTTTTGTGCCTGTTGAGCGGGACTTCCCCCTGGATGCTGGCCCTCTATCCCCTGGTCGGGGGAATTTCCGGCGCGGTTTTCCACAATGCCCAGGGATTTTGGGGAAAGTGGCTGCGCGCCGTCCCGCTGCTGGCGGGGATGGAAGCTGCGCTGGTCCTGGGCCACTGGATGGCGGGGGACCGGCTTGCCGCCGCCCTGCGCGTGGCCTGGCCGGAGCTTCTGCTGGCCCTGGCCAGTTATCCCCTGGCGGCGCTGCTCGGGAAGCTGGTCTTTGGGGGCAGGGCCCGCCGCGTTTGAATGGAAAGGAGTCGCCATGTCTGCTCGTCTTGTCTCTGCCGCCCTCTTGTTCGGGGGGCTTTTGCTCGTCTTCGCGGGGCTGCTCTGGAACCTCCAGGTGGTCTCCGGGGCGGCCTACTACGACCGCGCCCAGCGGAGCATCGCGCAGGTGGAAACGGTCCCCGCCGCCCGGGGCAAGCTCCTGGACCGAAACGGAAAGATCCTCGCCCAGGACGCGGTCGCCTGGCGGGCCGACCTGGCCGAAGGCTGCGACGCGGCCGTTCTGCGGCGGCTCAAGGTCCTCTGCCGGGAGGAAGCGGTGGTCTGGAGCGGAGAGGGACCCATTGAGCGCGCCCCCGCGCGCCTGCTGGCCCGCGTCCGGGAGGAGGGGCTGAGGGGAGTGACCTTCACCCCCGCCGTCACCCGGACGGGCAGCGGCAGCCTGGCCCCCCACCTGCTGGGCCGGGTGGGGCCGATGAGTCCCGAGGAGTGGGCGGTCTGCCAGGCGGCGGGCTACGCCATGGACGCCCAGGTGGGCAAGGACGGGGCCGAGGCCGCCTTCGAGGCCCGCCTCCACGGCGTTCCCGGCACCAGAGTCCTGGAGACCGACAGGAGCGGACAGGTCACCGGGACGCGCTACGCCGTGATGCCCCAAGCGGGGCAGGACGTGACCCTCACCCTGGACAGGGACCTGCAAGCGGCGGCGCGGGAAGCCCTTCAGAGCTTTCTGGACGGCCATCCCCAGGCCACCGGCGGGGCGGCGGTGGTCCTGGATGTCTCCGACGGCGGGGTGCTGGCCATGGTCAGCCTGCCGGACTACGACACGGCCTCCTTTTCCGCCGACTACGAGGCCCTGGTCCGGGACCCGAACACGCCCCTGGTGAACCGGGCGGTCCAGGGCCTGTATGCCCCCGGCTCCACCTTCAAGCTGGTCACGGCCGCGGCGGCGCTGGAGGAGGGCTACCTGACCCCGGAGACGCGCATCCTGGACACCGGACGCTACACCTATTACAAAAGCCCCCAGCCCCAGTGCTGGCTCTACCGCCAGGAGGGTAGGACCCACGGCCTGGAGACCCTGGCCGAGGCCCTCGCCGACTCCTGCAACATCTTCTTCTACGACGCGGGCCGCCGGGTGGGCATCGAGACCCTGGGCCGCTACGCCCACGCCCTGGGCCTGGGAGAGAGGACCGGCGTGGAGCTGGCCGGGGAGCAGGCCGGGGTGGTGGCCGGACCGGCCTACACCGCCTCCGTAGGGGGCACCTGGTATGAGGGCAGCGTGCTCTCCGCCGCCATCGGCCAGGAGAACAACCGCTTCACCCCCCTCCAGCTGGCCCACATGACCGCCACCCTCCTGGGCGGCGGAGAGCGGCGGCAGGTCCACATTTTGAAAAAAGCGGAAGGGGAGCGGCCCTATGAGACGGTCTCCCTGGGGAAGGTGGAGCTAGCCCAGAAG
The DNA here is from genome assembly GCA_934572535.1 of uncultured Eubacteriales bacterium. Taxonomy (GTDB): domain Bacteria; phylum Bacillota; class Clostridia; order Oscillospirales; family Oscillospiraceae; genus Evtepia. The sequence goes on along the minus strand of CAKTLJ010000002.1, from coordinate 39,535 downwards.
AACCTGGAGGCCATCAAGGCGGGGATGCTGGCCGTGACCCGGACCGGGTCCCTGGCCGGGGCCTTTCGGGACCTGCCGGTGGAGGCCGGGGCCAAGACAGGCTCCGCCCAGGTGGACGGAGCGGAGCTGGCCAACGCGGTGCTGGTCTGCTTTGCCCCCTATGACGCGCCGCAGATCGCCCTGGCCATCGTGGCCGAGCAGGGGGGCAGCGGCGCGGCCCTGGGGGAGGTGGCGGCCGCCATTTTGACGGCATACTTTTCTTGACTTGCATTTTATGCTGTGGTACAATGACTCTGAATCGACCTGACACAAAGACTGACCCTCTGCGTGAAAGGTGCGGGCGATACAGAACATCTGCGGGGGAATGGGTCCCCGCTGGCTTTGCTCTACATTTTTTGCCCCGCCTTTCCCGGAAAAGCGGGGTTTTGTTGTGCCCGGTGGACCCCAATCCCCCCCCCAAGTCCAGAGGAGGTATCGCCATGGAAACCAGAGTGGCCGTCATGTCCATCATCGTGGAGGACGGCGAGAGCGCCGAGACCATCAACGCCATCCTGCACGACTACGGCCAGTACATCATTGGCCGCATGGGCATTCCCTACCGTCAGCGGAGGATCAACATCATCAGCATCGCCATTGACGCGCCCCAGGATGTGATCTCCGCCCTGTCCGGAAAGATCGGCAAGCTTTCCGGGGTCAGCGTGAAGACCGCCTTTTCCAACGTCATCAGCCATGGAGACTAAGACCCGCGCCCTCATCCGGGCCTTGGCCCGGGACCACCGCCTGGCTTTGGAGGACTACGAACACCTCCTCGTCCACCGGGACCCGGAGGCCGCCGCGCTGCTGGCGGAAGAGGCCCGGGCCGCCCGGGAGACCGTCTATGGCAGGGACGTCTACATCCGGGGGCTCATCGAGATCAGCAACATCTGCAAAAACGACTGCCTCTACTGCGGCATCCGGGGCAGCAACGCCAACTGCGAGCGCTACCGCCTGACCCCGGCGGACATCCTGGCCTGCTGCGAGGAGGGCTACGCCCTGGGCTTTCGCACCTTTGTCCTCCAGGGCGGCGAGGACGGCGCGTTCACCGACGAGGGCCTCTGCCCCCTGATCCGGCAGATCAAGGCGCGTTACCCCGGCTGCGCCGTGACCCTCTCCCTGGGGGAGCGGTCCCGGGAGAGCTATCAGGCCCTTTACGACGCGGGGGCGGACCGCTACCTCCTCCGCCACGAGACCGCCGACGAAGCCCACTACCAAAGCCTCCATCCCCCCGCCATGTCCTTCGCCCGCCGGATGGACTGCCTGCGGGACCTGAAGGAGATCGGCTACCAGGTGGGCTGCGGCTTCATGGTGGCCTCCCCGGGGCAGACCCCGGCGCTGCTGGCCAAGGACCTGAAATTCATCGAGACCTTCCAGCCGGACATGTGCGGCGTCGGCCCCTTCATCCCCCACCGGGACACCCCCTTCCGGGCCTGCCCGCCGGGGAGCGTGGAGCTGACCTGCTATCTGCTCTCCCTCATCCGCCTCATCTCCCCCTCCATTTTGCTCCCGGCCACCACGGCGCTGGGGACCATCCACCCCACGGGGCGGGAGCTGGGCGTGTTGGCCGGGGCCAACGTGGTGATGCCCAACCTGTCCCCGCCCGCGACGCGGGCCAAGTACGCCCTGTATGACAACAAGCTGGCCACCGGGGCCGAGTCCGCCCAGCACCTGGCGGAGCTGGATCAGCGGATGCGCGCGGTGGGCTGCCGCATCGTGTCCCATCGAGGGGACCGCCGAAAAGACTCTAATGGGGAAGGCAGGCCCTGACCCAACAGAAAGGAAGAAACACTATGGCAATCTATGATCCCAAATCCCTGAAAGCAGAGGAATTTATCAACCACCAGGAGATCCTGGACACCATGGCCTGGGCCGAGGCCAACAAGGACAACGTGGCCCTCATCGACGAGATCCTGGAAAAGGCCCGCCCCAAGCCCAACGGCAACGGCGTCACCTGCCAGGGGCTGACCCACCGGGAGGCCTCCCTGCTGCTGGCCTGCGAGATCCCCGAGAAGATCGAGGAGATGTACCGGATCGCCGAGGAGATCAAGCTGGCCTTTTATGGCAACCGCATCGTCATCTTCGCCCCCCTCTACCTGTCCAACTACTGCGTCAACGGCTGCCTCTACTGTCCCTACCACCTGAAGAACAAGACCATCCCCCGGAAAAAGCTCACCCAGGAGGAGGTCCGTCAGGAGGTCATCGCCCTTCAGGACATGGGCCACAAGCGCCTGGCCATCGAGGCCGGGGAGGACCCCAAGAACAACCCCATCGAGTACATCCTGGAGTGCATTGAGACCATCTACAGCGTCCACCACAAGAACGGGGACATCCGCCGGGTGAACGTGAACATCGCCGCCACCACCGTGGAGAACTACCGCAAGCTCAAGGACGCCGGCATCGGCACCTACATCCTCTTCCAGGAGACCTATAACAAGGAAAGCTACGAGCAGCTCCACCCCACCGGACCCAAGCACGACTACGCCTACCACACCGAGGCCATGGACCGGGCCATGGAGGGCGGCATCGACGATGTGGGCCTGGGGGTCCTCTTCGGGCTGGAGGGCTACAAGTACGAGTTCGCCGGGCTCATCATGCACGCCGAGCACCTGGAGGCCGCCCAGGGGGTCGGCCCCCACACCATCAGCGTCCCCCGGGTGAAGAAGGCCGACGACATCGACCCCGACGCCTTTGACAACTCCATCGACGACGAGACCTTTGCCAAGATCACCGCCTGCATCCGCCTGGCGGTGCCCTACACCGGCATGATCATCTCCACCCGGGAGTCCGAGGCGGTCCGCTCCAAGCTCCTGCGGCTGGGCATTTCCCAGGTCAGCGGCGGCTCCCGCACCTCCGTGGGCGGATACACCGAGGCCGAGCGGCCCCACGACACCGAGCAGTTCGACGTGTCCGACCAGCGCTCCCTGGACGAGGTGGTCAAGTGGCTCATGGACAGCGGGCACATCCCCTCCTTCTGCACCGCCTGCTACCGCGAGGGCCGCACCGGCGACCGGTTCATGGCCCTATGTAAGAACGGCCAGATCCTGAACTGCTGCCATCCCAACGCCCTCATGACCCTCATGGAGTACCTGGAGGACTACGCCTCCGAGGAGACCAAGACGGTGGGCTACGAGATGATCGAGCGGGAGCTTCAGCGCATCCCCAAGGAGAAGGTCCGCGCCATCGCCGCGCAGCACATCAAGGACATCAAAAACTCCAACCGGAGAGACTTCCGGTTCTGAGCCAGCAAAAAGCCTCCCACCCGGGAGGCTTTTTGTATGCCTGGCGCTGGGCGCGCTTCCTTTGTCACGGCGTTTCCTGCAGCACGTTCCCGTCCAGGTCCCAGATGATCTGGCTGCCGTCCCTGTAGATCGCCTGGACAAAGGGGGCCGGGCAGTCGCTGTAGTTCTCCTCGCCGTCCAGCTCCACGGACCAGCTCAGGAGCCTCTGGCTGGAGCCGACCTCGTCGTAGGTGTACACATAGTCGGGGACCGGGTCGCCGCCGCTGCCCTCCTTGGTCCAGAGGACTTCGTCTCCCAGCCGGACCTCGGCGATGTCGGCCCAGTCGGGGAGAACAACGCTTTCGTTCCACTCCAGATGCTCCCGCGCAGGTCTGCTGAACAGACCTCGCTTCATGTTCAACTGGAGGATGTCCTTGCCGCCCTCCTGCTTGACCGAGGCGGCCAGTTCGTCGCAGCCGAGGAAAAGGGGCCTTTCGTAGAGCACAAAGAAGCGTTTGTTCCCGCGGCTGTCCTCATAGGGATAGAGGCGATGGATCTTCGCGCCCTCATTGTCGATGACGAGCAGGGGATGGCCGAAGAGCAGGAACAATCCCCCAACGACGACGACAACGACCAGCAGAACGGCCAGGGAGGCCTTCCAAGCCTGCTTCCGCTTGATCCTCCGCATCATGGTCCCGAACTGCCGGGCGGTGTCGGTCTCCTGGGGCGGGGGCTTCGGAAGGTCCCCTTGCAGCGCATCCCGCTCCCGGTGGCAGGCCGGGCAGGCGGCCAGGTGCTCCTCCACCGCCTGGGTGGTCTCGGCGCTGGTGACCTGGTCGATGTATAGGGGCAGCAGGTCCCGGACGATGGGACAGGTCAGCTTACTCATACCATTCCTTCCTTTCTCAGTATTTCGAGGATCGTCTTTCTGGCTCGGTGATAGGTCACCCGGGCCCAGCTTTCCGTTCGGCCGAAGAGCTCAGCGATCTCTCCGAAGGAAAGCTCTCCGAAGACCCGGAGGGTAAAGACCTCCTTGTGGGGCTCCTTCATCCCGTGAAGGACACGGTGGATGGCCCGGGAGGCATCCTTGTCCAGCATCCGCTCCTCCAGGGACAGCTCCCCGCTGGGGAGAGGCTGGTCGGGAAGGGGAGCCTCCCGGTTCTGCCGCCGGCATTGGTTCAGCCATTGGTTCTTGGCGATGGTACACAGCCAGGCGTAGAGACTGCCCGTATGCCGGAGCTGTCCGATGGACTTCACGGCCTTCCAAAAGGTCTCCTGCGTGAGGTCCTGGGCCTGGGCTTCGTTCCGGCAGAGCGTCAGGACATACCGGTAGACCGCCTTGTACTCGCCCAAAAGGGCCTCTTCCGTCAGAACGGGTCCCTGATTCTTCTTCTCCATGGCGTCCCCTGCCTTTCTCTCTGGTTTCTATATAGTTAAACACAGAAACGGAGAAAATGTTACTCGTTTCAGAAAGATTTTCTTTGGTGCAGCTCATTTCTCTTGCAATCTTATCTAATTCGTAGTATTATATATTATCAATAAAACCTTGGATATCGAAGGAGGGAGCGATCCGTGTTCCATGGATCTTTGAAAACCTGTTTTCAGTGCGCCACCTGTAGCCTGGTCTCCGGCTGCCTGCTGCGCGCCTTAAAGTACCTGTCCCGGAAGGACAGCAAGGTCCGGGCGGAGGCAACGAACTGGCCCCAGGGCAAGACCCTGCGTCTGGAGGTCCCCGGCGCCTCCGGCTTCACCATCACCGGCGGCAAGGAGGGCTTCCAAGCGCTGCCGAAGCAGACCCCGGGGGATGTGACCATCCGCTTCAAGAGCCCGGCGGACGCCTTCCGGGTCTTCACCGGGCAGCTCAGCGTGGCCCAGGCCTACGCCCAGCATAAATTCGTCCTGCGGGGCGACATGGGGCTTGCCATGCCCTTCGTCCGCTGCATCGACGTCACGGAGGGGTATCTCTTCCCGTCCTTCTGGGCCAGGCGGCTGCTGAAACGCCTGCCGAAAAAAGAGGTCCGCGCCGCCCGGGTCTACCAGGCGGTGCTGCTGGGGAGGTAAACCGGGATGGGAGCCTACTACGAATTCAAGCTGCCCAGCAAGATCCTGTCCGGGACGGACGCGTTGGAGCACATCCCCCATGAGCTGAACACCCTGGGGGCCTTCCGGCCCCTCCTGCTCAGCGACGAGGGTCTGGAAAAGGTGGGCGCGGTGAAGATCCTCCTGGAGGCCCTGGCCCAGGGGGGCATGACGGCCGTGGAGACCTTTTGCCACATCCCGCCGGACTCCTCGATCCATGTGGTGAACCAGGTGGCCGCCCTGTACCGCCAGCTGGGCTGCGACGCCCTCATTTCCCTGGGCGGCGGCTCGGTCATCGACACCGCCAAGGGGGTGGGGATGGTCCTGGCCCAGGAGGGCCACGACCTGCTGGAATCCGCCGGCTGCGAGGTCCTGCCCCGGGGCGACCACGTCCCCTTCGTGGCCGTGCCCACCACCGCCGGGACCGGCAGCGAGGCCACGCTGGTGGCCGTGATCGCCAACCCTGAGACCAAGGTGAAGATGGAGTTCATCAGCTACCATCTCCTGCCCGACGTGGCGGTGCTGGACCCGCGGATGACCGAGAGCCTGCCGCCCAGGATCACCGCCTCCACCGGCTTCGATGCCCTGGTCCACGCGATCGAGGCGGCCACCTGCCTCCAGCGCAACCCGGTCAGCGACGCCTTCGCGGAGAAGTCCATGGGCCAGATCGTCCGGGCGCTGCCCGTGGCCGTCCGGGCGGGCAGGGACCGCACCGCCCGGATGGTGATGGCCAACGGCAGTCTGCTGGCCGGCGCGGCCTTTTCCAACTCCATGGTGGGCCTGGTCCACGCCATCGGCCATGCCCTGGGGGGCGTGTGCCGGGTGGCCCACGGCGACGCCATGACCATCCTGCTGCCCGCCGTGATGGAGTACAACCTGCCCGTGTGCCAGGAGCGCTACGGCGAGCTGCTGCTCCACCTGGCCGGACCGGAGGTCTACGCGCAGACCCCCGCCCAGCAGCGGGCGCGGAAGACCATCGACTGCTTGAGCGCGCTTCGCCAGGAGCTGTCCGAACTCTGCGGCCTGCCCACCTGCCTCCGGGACACCGGGAAGGTGAGCCCGGCCGACTTCGACGCCATTGCCCGCACGGCCATGAACGACGGGGCCATCGTAGTCAATCCCGCGCAGGCGGACTATTCCGATATCATCGCCATTCTCAAGGAGGTCTGGTCATGAACAACACCCATGTGGAAACCATTGAAAAGATCGTCGCCCGGCAGCGGGCCTATTTCCGCACCGGCGCGACCCGGCCGACGTCCGTCCGCCTCAAGGCGCTGGAACGGCTCCGGGCGGAGATCGTCGCCCGGGAGACCATCCTGCTGGACGCCCTGTGGGCCGACCTGCACAAGTCCCACTTCGAGGGCTACATGTGCGAGGTGGGCCTGGCCCTGGACGAGCTGCGCTACCTGATCAAAAAGCTTCCCCGCTGGGCCAGGCCCCAGGGAAAGCCCACCCCCCTCGCCCAGTTTGCCGCCAAGAGCTACGAGCTGCCCGAGCCTTACGGCGTGACCCTCATCATGTCCCCGTGGAACTATCCCTGCCTGCTGAGCCTGGACCCCCTCTTCGGGGCGGTGGCCGCGGGCAACTGCGTGGTGCTGAAGCCCAGCGCCTACGCCCCCAACGTGAGCCACGCCCTGGCCGACCTGATCGCCGCCGTCTTCCCGCCGGAGTGGGTGGACGTGATCGAGGGGGGCCGGGCGCAGAACTCGGCCCTTCTGGAGCAGCGCTTTGACTATATCTTCTTCACCGGCAGCGTGGACGTGGGCAAGCTGGTCATGGAAAAGGCCAGCAAGCACCTGACCCCCGTGACCCTGGAGCTGGGGGGCAAGAGCCCCGTCATCGTGGACAGGACCGCCAACATCCCCCTCACCGCCAAGCGGCTGGCCTTTGGCAAGCTCCTGAACGCCGGGCAGACCTGCGTGGCCCCCGACTACTGCCTGGTGGACCAGGCGGTGAAGGACGAGCTGGTGGCCCAGCTGAAAAAGCAGTTCGTGCGGATGCTGGGCAAGCGGCCCATGGAGAACCCCGAGTTCGTCCGCATCATCAACCGCAAGCACTTCGACCGCCTCCAGGGCCTGCTGGAGGGGGAGCACATCCTCTTCGGCGGCGGCCACCGGGACGACCCCAAGGGGGAGAGCGGCTGGATCGCGCCCACCCTGGTCGCGGACACCTTGCAGGCGAACTCGAAGCCCATGGGCGAGGAGATCTTTGGCCCCATCCTGCCCATCATCCCCTACGAGCGCCTGGACCAGGCCATAACCTTCGTCAACGACCGGGAAAAGCCCCTGGCCCTGTATCTCTTCACCAAGTCCAAGCGGACGGTGGACCAGGTCATGGGCCACTGCTCCTTCGGCGGCGGCTGCGTCAACGACACCGTCATCCACCTAGCCAACCACCACATGGGCTTCGGCGGCGTGGGAGCCAGCGGCATGGGCAGCTACCACGGAAAGCAGAGCTTCGATACCTTCACGCACTACCGCTCCATTGTGGACAAGGCCACCTGGATGGACCTGCCCATGCGGTATCTGCCCTACCGAAAGGTCAACGAAAGGCTCCTGCGGATGGTTTTGAAGTGAGGCCACCGGCGGAGAAACCATTCACGGGTGGGAAGATTTGACAACCCAGAGGGCGTATGTTAGAGTATACGATAGAGAAGCAGATCGACCCATGCCCTTAGAAGAGGAGGACCGCCGGGGAACCCGGCGGCCCTTTGCACGTCTGTCGGATGACAGGGTTCCTCTGCAATATAAGGTTGAAGGAGTAGCGTTATGAGATCCGAATTATGTGAACTGCTGAATATCAAGTATCCGATCATGCAGGGGGCCTTCCAGTGGCTGGCCACCCCGGAGCTGGCCGCGGCAGTGTCCAACGCCGGTGGCCTGGGAACCATCAGTGCCTCCCTGTATCACTCCAAGGAGGAGCTGCTGGAGGCCATCGCCCGCACCCGTTCCCTGACGGAGAACACCTTCTGCGTCAACATTTCCATGTTCCCCGAGGTGGTCGAGGGAGAGGCCACCTGGGACTTCATCCACGCCTGCTGCGAGTCCAAGGTCCCCGTGGTAGAGCTGTCCGGCCGCGACCCCAAGGACTATGTGCCCACCCTGAAGGCCGCCGGCTGCAAGGTGATCCACAAGTCCACCGCCGTCCGCTTCGCCAAGAAGGCCGAGGCCGCCGGGGTGGACGCGGTCTCCGTGGTGGGCTATGAGTGCGGCGGCGCGCCCGGCAACGACGACGTGACCACCATGGTCCTGATCCCCTCCGTGGTGGACGCGGTGGACCTGCCGGTCATCGGCGGCGGCGGCGTCTGCGACGCGCGCAGCTACCTGGCGGTCCGCGCCCTGGGCGCGGAGGGCGCGGTCCTGGGCACCCGCTTCATGGCGACCCAGGAGTGTATGCTCCACGAGAACTTCAAGGAGCGGATGATGCAGGCCGACGAGCGCTCCACCGTGGTGGTGCAGCGGTCCATCAAGAACCCCCACCGGAACCTGAAAAACGCCACCACCATGGAAGTGGTGGAGCTGGAGAAGGGCGACCCCACCTTTGACGAGGTGTTCAGCCTGGTCAACGGCAAGCGCCAGAAGAAGTGCTACGACAGCGGCGACACCGAGGGCGGCGTCATCCCCTGCGGCGAGGTGGTGGGCCGCATCCACGACATCCCCACCGTGCAGGCCGTCATCGACGAGATCGTGGGCGACACCAAGGCGCTCCTGGAAAAGATGGTAAAGTGAGCGATTTTCCATTTTTCTCTTTTCAACCCATTCCGGGTGTGTTATAATCCAACTGTATTAGAATGGGTGAACCCTAAGAATCCCAGGAAATGATAAAAAAGGAGAATGATCCCCATGGAACTCGAAACCGTACTGTATCGTGTGGAAGGCAACGTCGGCATCGTCAGCCTCAACCGCACCAAGGCCCTCAACGCCATGAGCAAGCAGATCTTCGTGGATCTGACCACCGCCTTCGACGAGGCTGAGAAGGACGACACCGTCCGCTGCGTGATCGTCAACGCAGAGGGCCGCGCCTTCTGCGCCGGCGGCGACATCCCCGAGATGAAGGGCCTGGACACCCCCGAGGCCGTCTTCGACTTCTACAACGTGGCTGGCATCTTCATGAAGAAGATGATCAACTTCGTCAAGCCCACCATCACCGTGGCACACGGCGCCATCGCTGGCGCTGGCACCTCCCTGCTGCTGGCTGGCGATATCGCTCTGGTCGCTGACGACGCAATGTTCATGGTGGCCTTCGGCGCCGTGGGCCTGATCCCCGACTGCGCCGGTCACTGGCTGCTGCCCCGCGCCTGCGGCCTGAACATGGCCAAGGAGCTGATGATGACCCAGCGCGCTGTGAAGGCTCCCGAGATGAAGGAGCTGGGCCTGTGCAACCACGTCTATCCCAAGGATCAGCTGATGGACGAGGCCATGAAGCTGGCCAACAAGATCGCTCGCGGCCCCCTGAACTGCTACAGCAGCTCCAAGCTCATCCTGAACAAGTCCTTCGAGACCAACCTGGAGGACCTGCTGAAGGAGGAGACCGAGGCCCAGGCCGCTGCTCGTCTGCATCCCAACGGCGACGAGGGTCTGGCTGCCTTCCTGGCAAAGCAGAAGCCGAACTTCGTGTAAGCGCACGCTCGCCCCTCTGCGGAGGCAGAGGACATGCAATATTCATTCAGTATGAATATTTATCTTGTGGAAATTGGGCAGTATGGCAAAAGCCATGCTGCCCTTTTCTTGCATTTTGCTGAATATAGTGGGGAAAGACACGGTTCCCCTTGCATTTTTATTAAATCGTGCGTATAATCCAAGTATTCTAAAAGCCGAGGCCCGCCCCGGCGAATGAAAATTGGAAAAGAGGTTATATCATGAAGAAGTTTCTTTCTTTCCTGATGGTCGCAGCGATGCTGCTGTCCGTCTGTGCGCTGACCGCCTGCGGCGGCCAGGAAGAGCCCGCACCCGCGACCGAAGGCACCGAGGCCGCCACGGAGGACGACACCCTGTCCACCGTCAAGAAGGGCGTGCTGACCATGTCCACCAACGCGGCCTTCCCCCCCTATGAGATGACCAACGACGCCGGTGAGATCGAGGGCATCGACGTGGAGATCGCCCAGGCCATCGCCGACAAGCTGGGCCTGGAGCTCAAGATCGACGACATGGACTTTGACGCCTCCCTGATGGCCGTCCAGAGCGGCAAGAGCGACATGGTCATGGCTGGCGTCACCGTGAGCGAAGAGCGTCTGCTGACCATGGACTTCTCCGAGAGCTATGCCACCGGCGTGCAGGTGGTCATCGTGAAGGAAGGCTCCGACGTGACCCTGGACAACCTGGGCGACCAGATGATCGGCACCCAGCGCGGCACCACCGGCTACCTCTTCTGCAGCGAGGACTACGGCGAAGACCATGTTACCGCCTATGACGACGGCATCACCGCGGTCCAGGCCCTGATGAACGGCCAGGTGGACTGCGTGGTCATCGACGAGGCCCCCGCCAAGGCCTTCGTGGCAGCCAACACCGGCCTGACCATCCTGGACACCGAGTACACTGTGGAAGACTACGCCATCGGCGTGGCCAAGGGCAACACCGCTTTGCTGGAGGCCATCAACGGCGCGCTGGCCGAGCTGAAAGAGGACGGCACCATCCAGGGCATCATCGACAAGTACATCCCCGCTGAGGCGGAGTGATCCCGAGAAACTCTGTATCGTTCCCGCAAAAGGGCGGCGTTTCGCCGCCCTTTTTGCCGGTTATCGAAGCAAGCCCCGCCGGAGCTTGCTTCGATAACCGGCAAACCCCTACCGTTCCATATAATACAAGAAAAAAAGAGAGGTGTATGTCTGTGGAACAAATGTATACCACCTGGACCGCCCTGAGCGCTTCCGGCGGGACCCTGACCTTCTGGCAGACCGTGTTCGTGAAGTTTTATCAGGCCTTCCTTGAGTCGGACCGCTGGCTGCAATACCTGAACGGCGTGAAGACCACCCTGCTGGTCACCGCCATGGCGCTGGCGCTGGGCATCGTGCTGGGCGTTCTGGTCGCCATGATCCGCACCGCCCACGATCAGCAGCGTTCCGGCCAGAAGAATCCGATCCTGTTCATCCTGAACCTGATCTGTAAGATCTACGTCACCATCATCCGCGGCACCCCCATGATGGTCCAGCTGCTCATCATGGGCATGGTCATCTTCGCCAACAGCCGCAACTTCACCCTGGTGGGTTCCCTCACCCTGGGCATCAACTCCGGCGCTTACGTGTCCGAGATCATCCGCGGCGGCCTCATGTCCGTGGACAAGGGCCAGATGGAGGCCGGGCGCTCCCTGGGTCTGAACTACATCCAGACCATGCGCTTCATCGTCATCCCCCAGGCCGTCAAGGCCATCCTGCCCGCCCTGGGCAACGAGTTCATCGTCCTGCTGAAGGACACCTCCCTCATCACGGTCATCGGCGGCAAGGAACTGCTCTACGCCGCCCGGGGCATCATGACCCGGACCTACGAGCAGATGTTCCCCCTGCTGGGCACTGCCGCGATCTACCTGGTGCTGGTGATGATCTTCACCTGGCTGCTGGGCATTCTGGAAAGGAGGCTGCGTCAAGGTGATCGACGTTAAAAATCTCTCCAAGTCCTTTGGGGACCACGAGGTCCTGAAGGACATCTCCGAGCACATCCACCCCGGGGAGAAGGTGGTGGTCATCGGGCCGTCCGGGTCCGGCAAGTCCACCTTCCTGCGCTGCCTGAACCTGTTGGAGACGCCCACCTCCGGCACCATCACGTTTGAGGGGGTCGATATCACGGACCCCAAGACCGACATCAACAAGATGCGCCAGCGGATGGGCATGGTCTTCCAGCACTTCAACCTCTTCCCGAACATGACCATTCGGAAGAACATCACCCTGGCGCCCGTCCAGACCGGCCTGATGAAGCAGGCCGAGGCCGACGAGGAGGCCCTGCGCCTGCTGAAGCTGGTGGACCTGGTGGACAAGGCCGACGCCTATCCCAACCAGCTCTCCGGCGGCCAGAAGCAGCGCATCGCCATCGTCCGGGCGCTGGCCATGAAGCCGAAGGTGATGCTCTTCGACGAGCCCACCTCCGCCCTGGACCCCGAAATGGTCGGCGAGGTGCTGGACGTCATGAAGCAGCTGGCCGAGAACGGCATGACCATGGTGGTCGTCACCCACGAGATGGGCTTTGCCCGGGAGGTGGGCGACCGGGTCCTCTTCATGGCGGACGGCAGGATCGTGGAGCAGAACAGCCCCGCCGAGATCTTCAACCACCCCCAGGAGGAGCGCACCAAGAGCTTCCTGGCCAAGGTGCTGTAACAAAACATAGCAAGGATGCAGACATCCCCGCAGGGCAAAGGCCCTGCGGGGATGCTTTTGCGCGGGAAAAAGAGACCGCTGCGGAAGCTCCCGCGGCGGTCTCTGTTCTCTCTGTTTGGTTCGTTGGCTCAGTAGGCGACGCCCCAGTAGATCATCTTCTTGGCGGCGCGGCCGCAGATGGGGCAGGTGTCGCCCAGGTGCTCCTGCTCGAAGGGGATGCAGCGGGAGGTCATGCCGCCCTCCTCCTTCATCTTCAGCTCGCAGTCCTGCTCGCCGCACCACATGGTCTTGATGAAGCCGCCGTTCTCCTCCTGGAGCTTCTTTGCCTCCTCCAGGGAGTGGGCGGGGAAGATGTGGTCCTCCAGGTTCTTCTTGGCCCGGTTGAACAGCCCCTCGTGGATGGAGTCCAGCAGGGCCAGGGCGGTGCTCTCCAGCTCGTCCAGGCTCACGAAGACCTTCTCGCCGCTGTCCCGGCGGACGAGGACGCACTGGTTCTTCTCGATGTCCTTGGGACCGATCTCGACCCGCAGGGGGATGCCCTTCATCTCGTACTCGGCGGCCTTCCAGCCCATGGACTGGTCGGAGTCGTCCATCTTGGCGCGGATGCCGGCGGCCTGGAGGCGCGCCATCAGGGCGCTGGCGGCGTCGAGGACGCCCTCCTTGTGCTGGGCCACGGGAATGACCATGGCCTGGATGGGGGCGATGCGGGGGGGAAGCACCAGGCCGCTGTTGTCGCCGTGGGTCATGATGATGCCGCCGATCATGCGGGTGGACACGCCCCAGGAGGTCTGGTGGGGGTGGTGGAGGGTGTTGTCCTTGCCGGTGAAGGTGATGTCAAAGGCCTTGGCGAAGCCGTCGCCGAAGTAGTGGCTGGTGCCGGACTGGAGGGCCTTGCGGTCGTGCATCATGCACTCCACGGTGTAGGTCTCCTCCGCGCCGTTGAACTTCTCCTTCTCGGTCTTCTGGCCCTTGACCACGGGCATGGCCAGCACGTTTTCCAGGAAGTCGGCGTAGACGTTCAGCATCTGCTGGGTCTCGGCCTTGGCCTCCTCGGCGGTGGCGTGCATGGTGTGGCCCTCCTGCCACAGGAACTCGCGGTGACGCAGGAAGGGACGGGAGGTCTTCTCCCAGCGCAGGACGGAGCACCACTGGTTGTAGAGCTTAGGCAGATCCCGGTGGGACTGGATGATGTTCTTAAAGTGCTCGCAGAAGAGGGTCTCGGAGGTGGGGCGGATGCAGTAGCGCTCCTCCAGGGGGTCGCTGCCGCCGTAGGTGACCCAGGCGCACTCGGGCGCGAAGCCCTCCACGTGGTCCTTCTCCTTTTGCAGGAGGGACTCGGGGATCAGCATGGGCATGGCCACGTTCTCGTGGCCGGTCTCCTTAAAGCGGCGATCGAGTTCCTTCTGGATGTTTTCCCAAATGGCGTAGCCATAGGGGCGGTAGATGAACATGCCCTTGATGGAGGAGTAGTCGATGAGCTCGGCCTTCTTGCACACATCGGTGTACCACTGGGCGAAGTCCACCTCCATGTCGGTGATCTGTTCTACTTTCTTCTTGTTGTCCTTAGCCATAATGTTCCATCCTTTTTTATGAAGATCTCATGAAGAGGTTTCTGTGTACGGATAAAGAATATTGTATGACTGATGGGGAAAAAAGTCAAGGATATCCGCGCTTTCCGGGATAAATCCACAGGGTTTTCCCCATACTAGGAGAAGAAGGGAGGGATGGACCTGGTTACCATCGGAATTTTAGAGAGCGGCACGGGGCTGTCGGCCTGTTTGGCCGGCAGCCTGCCGGAGCACCTGCGGGAGCGGGTAGCGCTTTGTCCCGCCGCCTGTCTGTCCAGGGAAGAGGAGGCCGACCTGCTGGTGGTCTCCCCGGACCTGCGGCGGGAGGAGGGCAGCCTGCCCCTGCGCTGCCGGGCGCTGCTGGTGCCGGGGCGGCTGTCCCCCCTGGCCGGAGAGCTGACCGCCGGTTGGGCGGTCAGCTATGGGATGAACCCCAAGGACTCCCTGACCCTGTCCAGCCTGGGGCAGGAGGGGATGGGGCTGGTCCTCCAGCGGGAGGTGCTGACCCTGGCGGGGGAGTGCCTGGACTGCCAGGAGTTTTTCCTCTCCCCGGGGGACGTCCCGCCCCTGCACGTGCTGGCCTGCGCGGGCGTCCAGCTCATGCTGGGCGTCCCGCCGGAGGAGGTAGCGGTTCGGAAATAAGGGCGACCTTGCCGTTCTTCGGGCGGAGCTCACCCGCAGCAGGCCAGGATCAGTTCAATGCAGCGCTCAATGCCCAAAACGCTGCTGTCCAGGGTGAGGTGGTAGTTTTCTGACCGCCCCCAGACCTGATCGGTGACGAATTTATAGTGTCTGGCCCGCATGGCGTCCTTGCTCCTGATCTGGCGCTGGGCATCCTCCTGGGAGAGGTGCTCCTGCGCGATCAGGCGCTGGACCCGGTCCTCCAGGTCGCCGTGGACGAAAACCCGCAGGCAGTCCGCCCGGTCCCGGAGGATAAAGTCGGCGCACCGGCCCACGATCACGCAGGGGCCTTGGGCGGCCAGCTTTCGTATGAGGTCGGCCAGGTAGGCGTCGGCCTGCTCCGCCGGGGAGAGGGTCTCCGGCTTGCTGAGGAAGTATCCGTCATACATGCCTGCGGCCAGGCTGAAGAGCAGACTGGTGGAGGAAGGCTCCCGGGCCTCCTCCCGCAGGGCTTCCGTTTCCAAAAATTCTTTGTCGTAGAAGGGGATGCCCAGCTTCTGGGCGAGCTCCCGTCCAATGATGTGTCCTCCGCTTCCGCACTGTCGTCCGATGGTGATGATCTGTTTGTTCATGGTCATTTCCTCCATTTGAGATACGTCGGGTTCCATCAACTGCCATTTTTGTGCTAAGGGGTAAAGGATTCCCCCTTATCATACGCCAGATCGGAGGGATATGCAAGATTCAAAAAGAATCTTGCATATCAAAAAATTTCCATCCAAAGGGACAGGGAGATCGGGACCCGCACGGCGGGACGGCAGTGCCGTACAAGCAGTTTGGGCGCGGCCCAAACGCTTGGCGCAGGGCGAATTCATTTCGCCTGAGCACGTCAAATGACCACAGGTCACCAGGAACAAAAAAACCACGTCCAAAAGGACGTGGTTTTTGTTCCTGGAGCGAGTGACGAGGCTCGAACTCGCTACCTCCACCTTGGCAAGGTGGCGCTCTACCAGATGAGCTACACTCGCATCGACAAGAAGTATAATATCATTTTCATGTCGATTTGTCAACAACTTTTTTGCGAAAAGTTTAAAATTTTTCGCGGGAGGAGCGCTGGCCCCAGGTGAGGAGGATCTCGGCCACCCGCTGCTCCCCCCGGTCGGGGTAGAGGTTCACGCGGATCTCCTCCAAGGGCGGCAGAGGACGGGACTGGGCGGCGTAGGCCTGTAGGACTGCCTGGCGGATCACCTCGGCGTTGTCCGCCTCGGTGAAGTAGCTGATGCGGAAGACCGCCTGGGTGGGCAGGGTGGGCAGCAGGGTGGTCAGCTCCTGGGCGATGGCCGAGGAGCCGGTCACCGAGATGACCTGCTTGATCTCCTCGGGGGTCTTGGTGTAGGCCAGCTTCACCGTGACCTGGTAGTAGGCGGTGGTCTGGTCCACGTCGTACTTGATGTAGTCCACGGCCCAGGCCCCCAGGGGGTCCTCCTGGGTGACCTCCAGGCAGGCGCGGTCCACGTCGCTGGCGGCGGAGCCGGTGACGCTCACGTACTGATACAGCCGGACGACGCCTTCCTCCTCGCCCTGGCCCACCAGATGCAGGAGGGCGGAGACCAGCCCCTGGTACGTCTCTGCCCGGAGGATGGAGGGGTCCTGGTCCTCGTCGGAGAACTGCACGTGGGGGATGGTGGAGGCGTAGCTTCGCTCCAGCATGGAGCCGCAGCCTGCCAGCAGGAGACAGGCCGCCAGCAGGAGGAGCAGGATGGGGTTTCTCATGGGTCCGCCTCCTTTCGGCAGGGTCGATATGGGGGTCAGAGCAGCGACAGCTGGGTGTCCCCCTGGTCCTCGGCCTTCAGCAGGGCGCCGGCGGCCGGCAGACTGCGGGCCTTGTAGCGGGTCTTGTTCACGATGGGGGTCTCCGACAGGGGCTGGGCGGTCTGGACGGTGTTGGATTTTTTCAGGGTCATCACCTGGACGCCCAGGGTGGAGCGGGTGGTCTTGAGCGGCACCTGGTCGGTGCCAAAGAGCAGGGCGCGGCCCTCGGTGGAGTAGAGGACGACCTGCTCCTCGGTCTCCTCGGGAAGGAAGAGGACGGCCTTCAAGGGGCTCTTGTCCGAATACGCGCCGGTGAGCTTCTTCCGCTTGGTCACCGTCTGGTAGGCGGACAGGGGGACCCGGGCCACCTTGCCGTTTTCAAAGAAGAAGAGCAGATGACCGGCGTACTGGCCGGGCAGGCAGGCCCAGAGGATGGTCTCGCCCTCCTCCATTTCGAGCTTGGCGGGCAGATAGTCCCCCAGGACGCTGGCCTTGGCGTCGTCGAAGGTATTTACCCAGGTCTTGTAGCACTGCTGCCTGTCGGTGAAGAGCATCAGTTCGGCGGCGTTGGTGGCTTCCCAGTGGAAGGCCGGGCCGTCCCCCTCCTTGTACTTCTGCTCCCCGGACATGCGCAGGGACTGGGGGGTGATCTTTTTGAAATACCCCTCCCTGGACAGGAAGAGGTGGACGGGATAGGCGGGCACGCTCTCCTCCTCCGGCTCGCTCTCGGCCAGCTGGTCCTCGTAGAGGATCTCGGTGCGGCGGGGGGTGGCGTGCTTTTTCTTGACCCGCTCCAGCTCCTTGACGATCTCTCTGCGGATGCGGGCGGGCTTGGCGATCAGGTCCTCCAGGTCGGCGATGTCCTTCTCCAGCTGCTCGGTCTCGGCGGTGCGCTTGAGGATGTACTCCTGGTTGATGTTCCGCAGGCGGATGTCCGCCACGTACTCCGCCTGGACCCGGTCCAGGGAGAAGCCGTCCATCAGGTTGGGGACGACCATGGCATCCAGCTCGGTGTTCCGGATGATGGCGATGGCCTTGTCAATGTCCAGCAGGATGGCAGCCAGACCCCGCAGGAGGTGGAGCTTGTCCTGCTTCTGCGCCAGGGTGAACTGGGCCGCCCGGCGGACGCAGTCCGACCGCCACTGGGTCCAGTGGTCCAGGATCTCGCCCACGCCCAGGACCTTGGGCATCCCATCGAGGAGGATGTTGAAGTTGCAGGAGAAGGAGTCCTGGAGCGGGGTGGAGCGGAAGAGCTTCTGCATGAGCTTGTCCGGATCGGTCCCCCGCTTGAGGTCGATGGCCAGCTTCAGGCCGGACAGGTCGGTCTCGTCCCGCATGTCGGAGATCTCGCGGATCTTGCCCGCCTTGATGAGCTCGGCCACCTTGTCGATGATGGCCTCAGCGGTGGTGGTGTAGGGGATCTCGTAGATCTCGATGAGGTTTTCCGCCTTCACATAGCGCCACTTGGCCCGGACCTTGAAGGAGCCGCGGCCGGTGCGGTAGATGGTGTCCATCTCCCGCCGGTCGTAGAGCAGCTGGCCGCCGGTGGGAAAGTCCGGGGCCTTCAAGACGTCCAGCAGGTCGGTCTCCGGGCGTTTGATGCGGGCGATGGTGGCGTCGCAGACCTCCCCCAGGTTGAAGCCGCAGAGGTTGGAGGCCATGCCCACGGCGATGCCCATGTTGGCGGAGACCAGGATGTTGGGGAAGGTGGTGGGCAGGAGGACGGGTTCGGTGAGGGTCCCGTCGTAGTTGGGGACGAAGTCCACCACGTTTTTGTCGATGTCCTTAAAGAGCTCCTCGCAGACCCCGTCCAGCTTGACCTCGGTGTAACGGGAGGCGGCGTAGGCCATGTCCCGGGAGTAGACCTTGCCGAAGTTGCCCTTGGAGTCCACCGGGGGGTGGAGCAGGGCGCCGTAGCCCTTGGACAGGCGGACCATGGTCTCGTAGATGGCGCTGTCCCCGTGGGGGTTGAGCTTCATGGTGGCCCCGACCACGTTGGCCGACTTGGTGCGGCCGCCCGAGAGGAGCTTCATCTGGTACATGGTGTACAGGAGCTTCCGGTGGGACGGCTTGAAGCCGTCGATCTCCGGGATGGCCCGGGAGATGATGACCGACATGGCGTAGGGCATGTAGTTGATTTCCAGGGTGTCGGTGATGGGCTGTTCCAGGACCTGGGCCTTCAGGCCCATGACCCCTTCGGGATTCGCCCGCTTCTTTCCCTGGTCCGGATTCTTCTTTTTTGCCATAGCTGTTGTTACCTCAGGATCATGTTGCAATATAGTGGCTCAGGCTGAGACTGGTCAAAAAGCCTCGCAGAGTTCGCGGCCCGCAGGCCTGACATCCCCCTCTGTCGGAAAAGGCCTTTTTCGACAAGCGGAGGCTCCCTCATCCGAGGGAGCCTGGTTCCGTTATAAGGGTTTGTGGCACTTGGGGCACTGGCGCACGTTGGGGGGCAGGGTGATGAGCTGCCGGCCGCAGTGGGGACACCGGCCCAGGATGGCCATGCACAGGAGGCCGACGGCGATGAAGGCCAGGCCGAGCCAGAGCTTGGAGAGGATGATGAAGACGCAGCCGCAGACGATGATGGTCCGGCCGGTCTTTCGCGCTTGCTTGTTATCCATGGGAACGTATCCTTTCTGTGAGACAGCCAGACCTCCCGCCGCGGCCCCTTTGGCGGGGCCTGGAGGGGGGGCTGACGGTCTGGATGGCGGTGGAGGCGGCAGGCTCAGGAGATGTCTGCCAGCTCCAGATATTTGTAGCCGTTTTCGGCAATGTGCTCTTTTCTTCCCTGGGCGTTCTCTCCCAGCAGCAGGTCGAAGACCTGGGCGGTGGCCTCGGCGTCGGTGGGCATGACCCGGATGAGCCGCCGGGTCTCCGGGTTCATGGTGGTCATCCACATCATCTCCGGGTCGTTTTCACCCAGACCCTTGGAGCGCTGGATGAGGGGCTTTTTGCCCGCGAGCTTGCCCAGGATGTCGGCCTTTTCCTTTTCGGTGTAGGCAAACCAGGTCTTGCCCCCGGCGGTGACCTCGTAGAGGGGGGACTCGGCGATGTAGACGTAGCCCTTCTCGATGAGGGTGGGGGTCAGGCGCCAGAGCATGGTGAGGATGAGGGTGCGGATCTGGTAGCCGTCCACGTCGGCGTCGGTGCAGATGACGATCTTGTTCCACCGGAGGTTGTCGAGGTTGAAGAGGGAGAGGTCCTTGTTGCGCTTGTCGTGGACCTCCACGCCGCAGCCCACCACCTTCAGCAGGTCGGTGATGATCTCGCTCTTGAAGATCTTTCCGTAGTCGGCCTTGAGGCAGTTCAGGATCTTGCCCCGGACGGGCATGATGCCCTGAAACTCCGCGTCCCGGCCCAGCTTGACGGAGCCCAGGGCGGAGTCGCCCTCCACGATGTACAGCTCGCGGCGGGTCACGTCCTTGGTGCGGCAGTCCACGAATTTCTGGACCCGGTTGGCGATGTCCACGGACCCGGCCAGGCTCTTGCTCTTGATGGTGAGGCGGGCCTTTTCCCCGGCCTCCCGGCTGCGCTTGCTCACCAGGATCTGCCGGGCGGCCTCCTCCACGGCCTGGGGGTTTTCCAGGAGGAAGATCTGCAAGTGCTCCCGGAGAAAGTCGGTCATGCCCTCCTGGATGAAGCGGTTGTTCACCGCCTTCTTGGTCTGGTTCTCGTAGGAGGTCTGGGTGGAGAGGTTGTTGGAGACGAAGATCAGGGTCTCCTGGATGTCGGGCCAGGTGATCTTGGCCTCGTTCTTGTTGTACTTGCCGTTCTGCTTCAGCCAGCCGTCCATGGCGGAGAGGAAGGCCGAGCGCATGGCCTTTTCCGGCGCGCCGCCGTGCTCCAGCCAGGAGGAGTTGTGGTAGTGCTCCACCACCTTGACCGTCGGGCAGAAGCAGAAGGCGCAGGAGAGCTTGACCTTGTATTCGGCCTTGTCGGCCCGGTCCCGGCCCACCCGCTCTCCCGACCAGAACTGGATGGGGGTGTGCGGCTGCTCTCCGGCCAGCTCGGCCACGTAGTCGGCGATGCCGTGCTCATAGGTGAAGACGGTCTCCTCAAAGCCCTTTTCCGCCTGGTTTTTGAAGCGGAAGACCACCCCGGCGTTGACCACCGCCTGGCGGTGGAGGACGTCGGTGAAGTAGTCGGCGGGGATGTCAGTCTGGGTGAAGACCTCCAGGTCGGGCAGCCACGTGATGGAGGTGCCGGTCTTCTTCCGGTCGGCGGGGGAGACCTTCATCTCGCCCACCAGGCTGCCTTTTTCAAAGTGGAGGTCATAGCGCTTGCCGTCCCGGCGGACGGTCACATCCATGAAGGCGGAGGCGTACTGGGTGGCGCAGGCGCCCAGGCCGTTGAGGCCCAGGGAGTATTCGTAGTTCTCGCCGGAGGCGTTTTCGTACTTGCCGCCGGCGTAGAGCTCGCAGAAGACCAGCTCCCAGTTGAACTTGCCCATCTTTTCGTTCCAGTCCACGGGGCAGCCCCGGCCGAAGTCCTCCACCTGGATGCGTCCGTCCCGGTAGCGGGTGACGACGATCTCAGTGCCGTAGCCCTCCCGGGCTTCGTCGATGGCGTTGGAGAGGATCTCGAACACGGCGTGCTCACAGCCCTCCAGCCCGTCGGAGCCGAAGATGACGCCGGGGCGCTTTCGGACGCGGTCCGCGCCCTCCAGCATGGAGATGGATTCGTTGCCGTATTCCTGCTTGGTGTTTGCCATGGAAGTTCTCCTTGTCGAGGGTCCCAAAGACCCAGTCTATTCATTCATTACCTTTTATCATAATCCATGGTTGCGTTTCATGTCAAGGGGAAGGGCCTGCCTCACGGGGAGGGGAGGGACAAAAAAATCAAAGTCTGCGGCTTGCGCGGCCCCGGGATCTGTCGTATGATTTGCGTAGAAAGACGAAAAAACGCGGATGGGAGGGAAACGCGATGACATTGCTCCAGCATTACGACGCCCCGCTGGGCAGGCTCCTGCTGGCGGCGGATGAGATCGGCCTGACCGGCCTGTGGTTTGAGGGGGAAGCACACCTTGCCTCGACCCTTCCCGCGGAGCACAGGGAGGGGGAGGGACCAGTCCTCGCGGCGACCAGGCGCTGGCTGGATACTTATTTTGGCGGACAAAGCCCCGATTTTATGCCGCCGCTGCATCCCGTTGGCTCCGACTTCCGGCTGGCTGTGTGGGCGCTTCTCCTGCAGATCCCCTACGGGCAGACCACGACCTATGGCGAGATCGCGCGGCAGCTTGCGAAGCAGCGGGGGCTTGCCCGGATGTCCGCGCAGGCGGTCGGCGGGGCCGTGGGACACAACGCGATCTCCATCCTCATCCCCTGCCACCGCGTCATCGGCGCGGACGGCAGCCTGACCGGCTATGCCGGCGGCCTGGACAGGAAGAGAGCGCTGCTGGAAGGGGAAGGCGTGATTCTCTCCAGGCAGAGGACCGCGCGGTAAGAACGCGAAACGGATGCCCTATCGTCCCGAGGGAGACGATAGGGCATCCGTTTTTCCTGTTGCAGGGGGCTGGGTCACTGGCCGATGAGGTAGCGGTGGAGGATGACCACCACCTGGGCGCGGGTGGCGTTGCCCTGCGGCTCCAGCGTGGAGCCGGTCATGCCGGAGATGATGCCCTTGCTCACGGCCCAGGTCATGGGCGTGACGGCGTAGGTGTCCACCTTGTTCTTGTCGGTGTAGGCGTTCAGGCTGCCCTGGAAGGAGGTGAGGGCGCCCATGGCGTCCGCGTACCGATAGAGGATGGCGGCGATCTGCTGGCGGGTCACGGGGGCGTTGGGGCTGAAGGTGGTGTCGGAGGTGCCGTTGACGATGCCCTTCACGTTGGCCCAGACCACGGCGTTATAGTAGTAGCTGCCCACGTCCAGATCGGTGAAGTTGGTGGTGACGGTCACCTGGGGGCTGCCCGCCGCCCGGTAGAGGACGGTGACCAGCATGGCGCGGGTCATGGAGGTGTTGGGGCCAAAGAGGGTGGCCTCCACGCCGTTGACCAGGCCGCAGCCGTAGGCGAAGTCCACGGCGTTGGCCGCCCAGTTGCCCACGGTGTTGGGGGTGACGTCGGTGAACTGGGCGGAGGTGATCTTGCTCAGGACGTTGACCACGATGGTCTTCCGGATGGTCTGGCCGGAGCGGGTGGTGAGGGTCACGGGGATCTCCGCCAGGCCGGAGTATCCGGCGGAGGGCAGGTAGGACAGGGTGGAGACGTGGTAGTCCCCGTTCGCGGCGGAGTCGGTGTAGTACCGGGCGCCGGCGTCGGGGGTGCCGCTGCCCTTGATGAAGTTGCGCAGGAGCTTACCGGCGGTGGGGGTGCCGAAGACCATGGAGATCACGGGGTCGGCATCGCTGCTGTGGAAGAAGTCCGAGCCGGTGAAGGTGAAGCCGGAGCTGTCGCAGGAGATGTCGCTCGTGCTCGGGGTCTCCTGGCCGGTGACCACGATCTCCAGCTGTCCGTGGTAGGCCTTCTCGCCATAGGCGGTGAACTCGATCTCATAGGTCCCTGCCTTGGCGGGCAGGAAGGTCACGTCGGCCAGGGCCTTGCCCTCGCCGGAGAGGACGTAGGGGGTGTTGGCCTCCACGGCCAGACGGCCCGCGTCGGCCCCGGTGACGGAGCCCAGGTCAAAGATCACGTGGGTCAGGCCCGGGATGGCGGGGGTGAGGTCTTCCTCGGGCACGCCCTTGGTGAGCTGGTCGAGGAGGGTATGGCCGTCCAGGCTCTTCAGGTCACGGAAGGACTTCGCGCCGCCGTCTACCGCCAGCGTGGCCCCCACGACGGTGCTGGGGAGGACCCTGACGGTGTAGGCGCAGGAGGCGGTGAGGGTCTTGGTGCTGTCCGTCTTGCTGACGGCGGCCACCACGCAGGTGGCGTGGTGATCCGCCAGGGTCAGGGGCGTGACCACGGCGGTCTGATCGCCGGAGAGGGGCTTGTTGTCGCCGCCGATCCAGCTGTAGCCGATGGTGTAGTTGGCGGTCACGTCGGTGTCCCCGTTCTTGATGGTGACGGTGGGGGCCTTCAGGGTCTTGGGCTGGAGCAGGCCGCTCTGGCTGGTGACCGAGGAGGCGGACAGAGAGATGGCGTCCTTGGAGGCGTTGGGGTCGTTCTTGGTGACGGTGACCTGGTAGATGGCGGAGAGGGTGCCGCCCTTCTGCCCGGTGCCCGTGGTCTGGGCGGTGATGGCAGCCGTCCCCTCCTTCACGGCGGTGACCAGGCCGGTGGAGGACACCGTGGCCACGGTGGGGGCGGTGGAGCTCCAGGTGACGCTCTGGTCGCCGGTGCCGTGGGCATAGGCGACGGTGGCGGAGAGCTGGCGGGTGGTCCCCACGGGCAGGCTCTCAGGACCTGCGGGGGCGATGGTCACGCCGGTGACGTAGTTCTTTTCCACGGTGACGGTGCAGATGGCGGGCCATTTGCCGTCCTGGGTCTGGGCGGTGATGGCGGCGGTGCCTTCTGCCACGGCGGTGACTTCGCCGGTCTTGGAGACCTTGGCGACGGACTCCCGGTTGGAGGACCAGAGGACGGTCTGATTCGTGGCGTTGTCCGGCTGGACGGTCGCCTTCAGCTTGGCCTTTCCGCCGGGGGTCAGGGTGAGGCTGGTCTGATCCAGGGTGATGCCGGTGACGGGGACCGCCGCCGCCAGGGCGGGGACCGTCAGGCTCAGCGCCAGGACCAGCGACAGCAGGAGAGAGAGGGATTTGTGCAGGTGTGTTTTCATGGTAAGTACCTCTTCGTCATGTGGTGGGGTTTATAAGATATGACCTCATTATAGCACATAGAAATTTTCTGGGAAGGGCTTTTTTGAAATTTGTCGCGCCCCGCATATTCCCGGGCATATCCGCGCAGGCTATCCATATATTGAAAGGACAGGGAGGGATGCGCCATGGTCAAAAAGGCGTCCCGCTCTCAGCGGCTGCGGCTGGGGTTGGAGGAGACCAACCGGGCCCTGTCCGCCGCCCGGGCGGGCTTTGATGAGACGGCGGACCGGGACCTGCTGGAGTACTACCTCTATGAGGTCAGCGCGCTGCGGGCCAAACACACCTATCTGCTGCGGCAGATGAAGACCCTGGAAAAGGAGGAAGGTCTATGACGCTTACCGAAGGACCCTGGCTGTCCATCCTCATGTTCAGCCTGCTGCTCCTGGCCGTGTTCCACCGGCCCCTCAAGTGGCTGCTGAAGCTCCTGGCCCGGTCGGCGGTGGGCCTGGGCTTTTTGGCCCTCTGGTCCCAGAGTGGCCTGGCCGCCGGTCTGGCCCTGGGGGTCAACGCCTTCAACGCCCTGACCCTGGGCCTGCTGGGCGTTCCGGGGCTGGGGCTGCTGCTCCTGCTGAAATGGGCGGGTACATAAGCTTGGTCTTGTCCCCTCGGCAGAGGGCGCGGTCGTGAAAGGAGCTTCTATGCACCACCCCTTCCTCTCCCGTCTGGGAAAATGCTTCCTTATTCTATTGTGTGCCGCCGGGGTGCTCTCCGGCGGGTTTCTTCTGCTCTGCCGCCGCGGCTATCTGGACCCGGCGGCGCTGCGCGGGCAGGAGCCCGCCCAGTCGGCCTCCGCCCCGGCGGCGATCCGGGTGGAGGCGGCGCCTCTCCCCACCCGGGCGGTCTTTCTCGCCCCGGAGGAGCTGGACCAGGCGCCGGCGTCCGGGGCGGTGGTGGTGACCATGAAGGCGGGGGACGGCAGCCTGGGCTATGTCTCCGCCCTGCCGCTGGCGGCGGACCTGGGGGCCTCCTCGGGGGACCCGGCCCGCAACGCCGCCCTCGCGGTCCTGAACCACAGCCCGGACCTGCATACGGTGGCGCTGGTCTCCTGCCTGCGGGATGGAGCGGCCGCCCAGGCCGACGGCATGGCGCTGGCGCGGGTCAGCGGCTCCCCCTGGCTGGACGAGACCCACACCGGCTGGCTGGACCCCACCCGGCCGGAGGTCCAGGACTACCTCATCGGGATCTGCCGGGAGCTGGCCCAGCTGGGCTTTGACGAGATCCTGCTGACCCACTGCTGCTGGCCGACCGGCGGGGACCAGGCATCTCTGCCCCAGCGCACGGAACGGGCGGAGGCCCTGGAGACCTTCTGCCGTCGGCTCCAGGGGGCCTTGGCGGACCGACCCGTCCTCCTGTCGGTGAAGGGGGAGGCGGATGACGGGGCGCTGGCCCCCCAAAGCGGCCAGACGGCCGGGCTGCTGGCCACCTTCGCCCGGGTCTGGGCGAGCGGGGAGGACACGGCCGCTCTGGCGGCCTTCCGCCCGGTCCTGCTCCCCGAGGAATAAAAAAGGGGGCCTGCCAAAATACCCAATCATTTGATGGAGTATACAGATTGGATTGTGCAGGCCGACAAAGCGCCAGGATTTTGTCCCGGGAAATTTACAATTTGGAAACAAAATTTCGAAAAAAGTTGCGTTCAGGGGGTTCCCATTCCAAAAGAACTGTGCTATGATTACAAAGCGGTAACAATTGTTACACGAATTCTTGAAATTGTAACAATGAACGCTTATTTTTTGAAATTCTTTGTTTGCATTGGAGTGATTGGATGCGAGTTCGCATTTTGAGCATTGTACTGACGGTAATCATGACCTTCTCCCTGGTGCCCGCCGCCATGGCAGCCACCCTGGAGGACATCAACCAAGACCAGGTCTTTTTGAAGCAGGAGCGCAGAGGAACCTGCACCCTGGCCTCCACCGCCATGATGCTCAGAAGAACCGCAATGCTCCGGGGCGACCAGGACTGGGCGTCCATCACGGAGGCCTCCTGCCGGGCAGCCTTCTGGCTCTCCGGGCGCGGCCTGCCCTATCGCTTCGAGTATGATGGCATGACGGTCAACCACGGCCGCCTGCCCGGCGGCGAGGCCAACCGCCAGCTCCTCATCGACCTGCTGGCCGAGCATCCCGAGGGCTTTGTCCTCCACGCCCCCGGCGTGCCCCACGGCATCCTGCTCACCGACTACACCGACGGGGTGTTCTACTGTGCCGACCCCGCCCAGAACATTGCCCCCGGCCGCATCCCCATCGACCAGGCCCACGGCACCCGCGTGGAGAACTCCTATGCCTACTGGTATGTCGTCACCCCCGACGTGGCCGTGGAGGCCTCTCCTGTGACCCTGGAGCTGCCCGAAGCCGCCGCCGACGAGACCGGCGTCTCCCGGCTGGTGAGCGTCCTCTCCGGCGCGGAGGAAGAGGAAGCGACCGCCGGCTGCATGATCGCCCAGGCCATGGCGATGTCCTGAACAGACCCATTTGAGTTGACGCGCGACAGAGAAGGGAAGCCCCCTTCTCTGTTTTTCTATGCGCGGGAAGGGGAAAAAGGCGTTGCCTTTCCGCCGCCTTCCGTGCTATGATGCTCTGGTGCGAAAAAACAGAAAGAAGGCGCGTTTGTTTGAAATACCTGAAACAGTTTGGCGTGATTTTGGCCATCTCCTGCCTGGGGGAGGTCCTCCACCAGCTCTTGCCCCTGCCCGTCCCGGCCAGCATCTATGGCATCGTCATCCTCTTTGCCTGCCTGCGATCGGGGCTGCTGAAGCTGGCCTCCATCCGGGAGACCAGCGCCTTTCTCATTGAGATCATGCCCATCCTCTTCCTGCCCGCCGCCGTGGGCCTGCTGGAGGCCTGGGACGTGCTGAAGCCCAACCTGGTGCCCATCGCCGTCATTACGGTGCTCTCCACCTTCGTGGTGATGGGGTCGGCGGGCCTGGTGACCCAGGCGGTCATCCGCCGGGGAAAGAAGGGAGGCGAGGAGGATGTCTGAGCTGCTGGCGGAGTCCCTCTTCTTCGGGTTCTTCCTCTCTCTGGCTGCCTACGGGGTGGGCCTGGCCCTGAAAAAGCGGTGTAAGCTGGCCATCTGCAACCCCCTGCTGGTGGCCATTGTGCTGGTCATCGTCTTTCTGCTGGCGACCGGGATGGACTACCAGGTCTACAACGAGGGGGCGAAGTACCTGAGCTACCTGCTCACCCCGGCCACGGTCTGCCTGGCGGTGCCCCTGTATGAGCAGTTTGCCCTTCTGCGGAAAAACGCCAAGGCGGTGGGCCTGGGGATCCTGGCCGGGGTGCTCGCCAGCCTCTGCTGCATCCTGCTGCTGGCGATCTTCTTCCGCATGGAGCACGCCATGTACGTGACCCTTCTGCCCAAGTCCATCACCACCGCCATCGGCATCGGGGTCACGGAGATCCTGGGCGGCCATGTCTCCCTGGCGGTGGTGGTCATCATCATCACGGGGGTGCTGGGCAATATCTTTGCCGAGGGCTTCTGTAAGCTCCTGCGGATCACCGACCCCATCGCCCAGGGCGTGAGCATCGGCACCGCCACCCACGCCGTGGGGACTGCCCGGGCCATGGAGATGGGCCAGGTCCAGGGGGCCATGAGCAGCCTGTCCATCGTGGTGGCCGGTCTGCTCACCGTGGTGGGCGCGAACCTCTTCGCCTTACTATATTAAGAAGCACAAAAAAGAGACGCTGTGCGGACAGCGTCTCTGCTGTGTGGACAGCGTCTCTTGAACTGCGGGAAAGTTAGTCGAAGGCCAGCCCCAGGTAGGCGTCCTGCCGGAAGGCCCACTTGTTCTTCAGGTCGTGGTCGTACCACTTGATCATGCCGAAGGACTGGAGGTAGTTGCCGGGCAGGCCGTCCCAGAAGGCCGGGGTGCGGACGTGGTAGCGGGAGGCCGGCATCCGGCTGGCGATGATCTCCACCGCCTTGGCCATCTTCTCGTGGGGGAGGACAAGCTCCTTCACCAGCAGGCGGCGCTGCTGGACGTACTCAATGGCGGCGCAGCCCACCGCGCCGTCCACCTCGATGCGGTACAGATCGCCGCCGGCCAGGTGGCTGCCGATCTGCTGGAACTCGATCATGTGGTCGGAGTAGGTCATGTGGACGGTGTGCGCGAGCAGCCGCTCCCGGATCTCGTTGTACTCGCTAGGGGAGATGACCTCCATGGTGGTCCCCTCGGTGTCGCCGGTGAGGTTGGAGGTCAGGATCTCCACCTTCCGGGTGGAAAAGCCCTCGTCCATCCCCAGGGCCTCGAAGAAGCGGTGGAGAGAGGGGGAGGCGGGGACCAGGACCATGGCCTTCATGCCGTTTTCCTCCAGATACTGGTCGGCGTAGGCCAGCAGCTGGCGGGCGTGGCCCTTGCCCTGCATGTAGGGGTTGGTGGCCAGGGCGTAGACATATCCCACAGGGACCTCACTGCCGTCGGACAGTTCCAGGGTGGAGGGGAGCATGACGGCCATGGAGTTGATCTCTCCCGCCTCCTCCACCACCAGGACCTGATCGACAGCGGCAAACTTTCGGAAGAAAACGTCGATGTAGGCGCTGGGGTCCCCGAAGCACTTCTTCCACAGATCCTTGATCTGGGGGAGCTCGTCGGGCGTTGCTTGGCGAATGTGTATCATGTTGATTTCCTCCTTACGCAAAGATAGGGGCTTTGTCAAGGAGGACCCTTCGATCTTCGGTGACATACCCTAATTAAACTGCCTCCGTTTCCACGGCGCAGAAGTTTACTTGGAGATAGTCTGGGTAGTAGGACAGCTTGGCCCTGCGCAGGCCCGCAATGCCCATGTCGTCCTCCCGGTTCAGGTAGCGGATCCGGGGATAGCGGTCCCGCACGTACTGGGCGAAGGACCGGTTCACGGCGGGGTAGGCCCCCTGGATGTCGTTTCTGGCCCGCTCAAAGTGGACGTCGAAGACGGCGTCCGTCAGGGGCGCGCCCAGCGCGAAGGCGAAGACCTCACCCTGCCAGCGGAGGACAACGCCCTCCAGGCCCAGGGCGCGCCGGTGCTGCATGGCCAGGCCCAAGGCCCGGTGCTCGTCCTCCAGGGAGGAAAGGGCTTCGGGGGCGTCCCGGAGCCGGGCCTCCTGGTACCAGGCCTCGCTCATGGCCAGGCAGTCGGGCAGGTCCGCCTCGGTCAGAGGCGACCAGGTCCAGCCGGGGCAGTGCTCGTCCAGCCGGTGGATGTGGTTGCGCTTGGCGTGGAGCTTTTTGCCGGGCAGGTCGGCCAGACGGTCCACGGAGTAGAGGTAGTCGAAGCTGTCCCGGACCTCGGAAAAGGCGAAGCGGCCGGGATAGCGGTCGTCCAGCCAGTTTTTGTGGTACTGGCCCAGGCAGATCAGGCGCAGAGGATGGCCCTGGCTGTGGGCCTCGCGGGTGAGGGCCTCCAGAGCCGGGGTGGGGTCGCCCTCTCCCACGGGCCACAGATAGGCCGGACCCCGGGAGGAGTCCAGCCGCACCAGCATCCGCCGGTCCAGCCGGGCGATCTGGATGTCGTAGGTCTGCTGCCAGCAGAAGAGGACGGGAAAGCTATAGTCGCAGAGGGGCGTTCCCTCCAGGGCGGCCAGGGCGGTGGCCCAGCAGCGGTCAGAGGGGACGGGAGTGTGAAAAGGGATCATACACAGTGTCAGGGGCCCGCAGAAACGGGGTCAAATCGTAATGGGTTCGATCTCGTACTGGTTGTTGCGGGCGATGGCGTCCAGCCGGATCTCCTCGGTGACGGAGGAGAGCAGGTTGTAGGCCGCGCCCTGGTTCTTGGCCCGGCCGGTGCGGCCGATGCGGTGGATATAGTATTCCCCTTCCTCGGGGATGTCATAGTTGATGACGGCGTCCACATCGTCGATGTCCAGGCCGCGGGCGGCCACATCGGTGGCCACCAGGACCCGCAGGTCGCCCTTGCGGAAGGAGGAGAGGACCTTTTCCCGGACCTTCTGGCTCAGGTCGCCGTGGATGCACTGGGCGGAGACGCCCTTCATCTTCAAAAGGCCGGTGATGCGGTCGGTGGTGTTCTTCGTGTTGCAGAAGACGATGACCCGGTCCAGGTGCTTCTTGTCCAGGATGCTGGCCAGCAGATCCACCTTGCCGCCCATGTCCACCTTGATGCGGTACTGGCTGATGTTGGGCTTGTTCTCCTCCACGGGGCGGACGACGATCTCCGCCGGGTCGCGCTGGTAGACCCAGGAGATGTCCATGACCTCCCGGGAGATGGTGGCCGAGAAGAGGCCCATGTTCTTTCGGTTGGGGATCTGCTTCAAGATGTGGGTCACGTCCTTGATAAAGCCCATGTCCAGCATCCGGTCGGCCTCGTCGAGGACCACGGTGCGCACCTTGCCCAGGCGGACGGTGCGGCGCTTCATGTGGTCCATGAGGCGGCCGGGGGTGGCCACGATGATCTGGGGGCGCTTTTTCAGGGTGGTGATCTGCCGGTCGATGGGCTGGCCGCCGTAGAGGCAGGCGATGCGGATGCCCGGCAGGTAGGCGCAGAGGGAGCGCAGCTCGTCCTGGATCTGGAGGGCCAGCTCCCGGGTGGGGGCGAGGATGAGGCCGGTGATGTCGGTCCCCTCGGGGTCGGCGTCCTCGATCATGGGGATGCCGAAGGCGAAGGTCTTGCCGGAGCCGGTGGGGGCCTTGGCCATCACGTCCTTGCCGTCTTTGAAAAAGGGGATGGCCCCGGCCTGCACGGGGGTGGCCAGGGTGAAGCCCTTCTGCTCCAGGGCCTTCATGATCCCCTCGGAGAGATGCATTTCGCTGTATCGGAGGTCCAGTTCGACCTCAATGCCGTTGATTTCCATAAAACAAGTCCTTTGTTCTGCCGGGTTTCGAGAGAGCGGCAGCTAATGGTTAAAATACTTTTATAATATACGAATCATATCACAACAAGGGCCTGGTTGCAAGAGGAAGGATAGCAGTTTGCAAAACGGCGCGAAAAGCCCTTTCGGCCCGGCGGGAGAGGCCCCCCGGGGAAATTTTCTTCAAAACCATAAAATCTCCGTGCGTTTTTCCGTATTCTGTGATAAGATGTAGAGTACCGATTTTTTGGGAGATGGAACCCTTCTTGTTTCCCCGTGAAAGGAGTTCTTTGCGTATGCGTAAACCTGTGGTCTTGCCCGTCGTCTCCGTGGTGGGGGGCGTTGTCGGGCTGGCGGTGCGCCGCGTCCAGCTGAGCACTGCCTTCGAGCCGGGCACCGGCCTGCCCATTGCCGGCCAACCGGCTACCTATGCCTTCTGGGCGGTGGCGGCGCTCACCGCGCTGGCGATCCTCGTCCTGCTCCGAGGTGAGCACCGTACCTTTGAGAAATGCTACACCAGCGCCTTCCGCACCACCTCGCTGGTCCAGCTCTCCGGGCTGATGGCCGGGGCGGTCCTGCTGGTGGCGGCGGGCTTCTTCAACGTGGAGGCCTTTCGCTCCGCTCCGATAGACCTCTTCACCGGCGCGCGCACCGTGAGCATCGTGCGCCCCTTCCTGGCCGTGGCCTGCCTGCTGGCCGCCGCGGGGACCTGGCTCACCGTCCAGAAGATGAAGAGCGGCCGGCAGGTGAAGTCCGTCTTGGTGCTGCTGCCCGGTCTGGTGGGCTGCCTTTGGGTCATGTCCAACTACCAGAGCTGGGCGCAGGACCCGGTGACGGAGAAGTACGTCGTCCCCCTGCTGGCGGTGATGCTGTCCATGCTGACCGGCTACTTCCTGCCGGGCTTCGCCTTTGGCAAGGGGAGGGTGATCGGGACCCTCTTCGTCAGCCTGCTGGGGGCGGCCTTCTGCGTCATGGCCCTGGGAGACGGCCTGCCCCTGTGCGACCTGTCCCTGCTCCTGGCCATGCTCTTTTACCTGCTGTCCACGGCGTCCATCCTGCTGACCAACGACGCCAAGCCCCAGCCCCCCGAGGGCGCGCCCGGCTGCGGCGGGTCCTGCCAGGGCTGCACCGGCTGCGGCCCGGCCCCGGAGACGAACCAGCCCTGAGCGGCCCCAAACGAAAAAATCAGCGCGCTGCGCGCATGGAGGAATACACAATGGAAAGAGATCAGAAGAAGAAATTTTATATCACCACCCCCATCTACTACCCCTCGGACAAGCTGCACATCGGCCACACCTACTGCACCGTGGCCACCGACGCCATGGCCCGCTATAAGCGGCTCCAGGGCTACGACGTCATGTTCCTCACCGGCACCGACGAGCACGGCCAGAAGATCGAGGACAAGGCCAAGGAGGCCGGCGTGACCCCCCAGGAATTCGTGGACAACATCGTCACCGGTGAGCGGGGCGTTCTGGACCTGTGGAAGCTGATGAACATCTCCAACGACCGCTTCATCCGCACCACCGACGACTACCACGTGGCCGCCATCCAGAAGATCTTTAAGAAGATGTACGAGAAGGGCGACATCTACAAGGGCAAGTACGTGGGCAAGTACTGCAAGCCCTGCGAGTCCTTCTGGACCGAGAGCCAGCTGGTGGAGGGCAAGTGCCCCGACTGCGGCCGCGAGGTCCAGGACGCCGAGGAGGAGGCCTACTTCTTCCGCCTGTCCAAGTACGCCGACCGCATCCAGGACCTGCTGGAGAACACCGACTTCCTCCAGCCCCGCTCCCGCGTCCACGAGATGGTGAACAACTTCATCAAGCCCGGCCTGGAGGACCTGTGCGTCTCCCGCACCTCCTTCTCCTGGGGCGTGCCCGTGGACTTCGACCCCGGCCACGTGGTCTACGTGTGGGTGGACGCCCTCTTCAACTACACCACCGCCCTGGGCCTGTACAACGACAAATATGACGACTACGACCGCTACTGGCCTGCGGACTACCACTTCGTGGGCAAGGAGATCGTCCGCTTCCACTCCATCATCTGGCCCGCCATGCTGATGAGCATGGAGATGCCCCTGCCCAAGCGGGTCTTTGGCCACGGCTGGCTGCTGCTGGACGGCGGCAAGATGTCCAAGTCCAAGGGCAACGTGGTGGACCCCTACATCCTGGCCGAGAAGTTCGGCGTGGACACGCTGCGCTTCTTCCTGATGCGGACCTTCCCCTTCGGCTCCGACGGCAACTTCTCCAACGAGCTGCTCATCCAGACCATCAACGTGGACCTGGCCAACGACCTGGGCAACCTGGTCAGCCGCACCACCGCCATGGTCCAGAAGTATTTCGGCGGCGTCCTGCCCGCCGGGTGCAAGGTCTGGGCAAGCCCCGAGCCCTTCGACACCGACCTGATCTCCCTGGCCTCCACCCTGCGGGAGCGCTATGAGGAGAACATGGAGGCCTGCGCCCCCCACAAGGCCCTGGACGAGGTCTTCAAGGTCATCCAGCGCGCCAACAAGTACATCGACGAGTCCACCCCCTGGACCCTGGCCAAGGACATGGAGGCCAACGGCGGCCGCCTGGCCCACGTCCTGTATAACCTGCTGGAGGCCACCCGCATCTGCGGCGTGCTGCTCTCCCCCTTCATCCCCGCCTCCTGCGAGAAGATCTTCGCGCAGATCGGGGCCGCGCCCGAGGCCCAGACCTGGGCATCCGCCGCCGTCTGGGGCAGCCGGGAGGAGGGCGCCGCCGTCACCAAGGGCGAGAACCTCTTCCCCCGCATCGACATGGAA
Organism: uncultured Eubacteriales bacterium; assembly: GCA_934572535.1. Classification (GTDB taxonomy): domain Bacteria; phylum Bacillota; class Clostridia; order Oscillospirales; family Oscillospiraceae; genus Evtepia. The sequence continues at coordinate 5,596 of CAKTLJ010000002.1, read as the reverse complement.
AAGGCCCTGGAGGAGCTGGAAGCGGCCCGTCAGGCCGCCGCAGAGCCTGCCAAGCCCGCCATCGAGCTGGAGCCTTGGGAGGAGGACGTGGACTTCGACACCTTTGCCAAGTCCGACTTCCGCGTGGTGAAGGTCAAGGCCTGCGAGGCGGTGAAGAAGTCCAAGAAGCTGCTCAAGTTCACCCTGGACGACGGCACCGGCGCCGACCGCCAGATCCTCTCCGGCATCTCCATGTTCTACAAGCCGGAGGACCTGGTCGGCAAGACCCTGGTGGCCATCGTCAACCTGCCCCCCAGAAAGATGATGGGCCTGGACTCCTGCGGGATGCTCCTCTCCGCCGTCCACAAGGAGAACGGCGAGGAGAAGCTGAACCTGCTCATGCTGGACGACGCCATCCCCGCCGGGGCCAAGCTCTGCTGAGAACGCCCGCGGCGCGGGCCGCATAGAAGAAAAGGAAGGGACCCCCGAAGGCGCGCCTTCGGGGGTCCCTTGCGCCCATTCACAGAAACTTTACACCCCGGACCGGGTCCGTTCCTTGAAAATCAAGGGGAAATATGATAGCATACATTTTGCGTAAAAGGAAAAAAGTGCCCTTCCCGCAGGGCAGCACATATCTTCTTCCCGAACGACATAAACCAGGACCGGCGCGTTTGACCCGCCGGAACAAGGAGGGCAGATACCTTGAATTCCAATCCGAACAACGGCAACCAAGGCGGCGGCCCGCAGCCGCCCAAAAAGCGCGGCATTGTGAGCGCGATCCTTTGGGCGGTGGCCATCGTCATCTTTTTCAACTTCCTGGCCGCGAAGATCTCCAACGCCGGGACCCAGGAGGTCCCCTATTCCGAGTTCGTCCAGATGATCGAGGATGACAAGGTGGCCACGGTGGAGCTGGCCAGCAGCAAATACACCTTCTACTTGAAGGAGGATATGCCGCAGGGCGCGGACAGCGAGGACCTGGCCCAGGTCCTGGCCAAGCAGATGGAGGAGGGCGGCGCGACCACCTACGTCACCGCGGCCATCCCCGCCGAGGACACCGAGCTGATCCCCCTGCTCAAGGAGCACGACGTAAAGTTCTACGCGGAGATGCAGGAGGAATCCTCCTACCTCATGAGTCTGCTGCTGAGCTACCTGGTCCCCATGGTCCTCATGGTGGGTCTGCTGATCTTCCTCATGCGCCGCATGGGCGGCATGGGCGGACTGGGCGGCGTGGGCAAGTCCAACGCCAAGGTCTACATGGAAAAATCCACCGGCGTGACCTTTGCCAACGTGGCCGGGCAGGACGAGGCCAAGGAGTCCCTGGAGGAGATCATCGACTTCCTCCACAACCCCGGCAAATACACCGAGATCGGCGCGAAGCTCCCCAAGGGCGCGCTGCTGGTCGGCCCGCCCGGCACCGGCAAGACCCTGCTGGCCAAGGCCGTGGCGGGGGAGGCCAACGTCCCCTTCTTCTCCATCTCCGGCTCGGACTTTGTGGAGATGTTCGTGGGCGTGGGCGCGTCCCGCGTCCGGGACCTCTTCAAGGAGGCCAGCAAGGTGGCCCCCTGCATCGTCTTCATCGACGAGATCGACACCATCGGCAAGTCCCGCGACAACCGCATGGGCGGCAACGACGAGCGGGAGCAGACCCTGAACCAGCTGCTGGCGGAGATGGACGGCTTTGACCCCACCAAGGGGGTCATCCTCCTGGCCGCGACGAACCGGCCCGAGGTCCTGGACCAGGCCCTTCTGCGGCCCGGACGCTTCGACCGGCGCATCACCATCGACCGGCCCAACCTGGCGGGCCGTCTGGCGACCCTCCAGGTCCACACCCGCCGCATCCGCCTGGCGGAGGACGTGGACCTGCGCAAAGTCGCCCTGGCCACAGCCGGGTGCGTGGGGGCCGACCTGGCCAACCTGGTCAACGAGGCCGCCCTGCGGGCCGTCCGCCTGGGGCGCAAGGCCGTGAACCAGCAGGACCTGCTGACCGCCTTCGAGCTGGTCATCGCCGGCACGGAGAAGAAGGGCAGCGTCCTGACCGAGTTTGAAAAGAAGCTCGTGGCCTACCACGAGGTGGGCCACGCCATGGTGGCCTACAAGCAGAAGAACTCCGAACCGGTCCAGAAGATCACCATCGTCCCCCACACCCAAGGCTCCCTGGGCTACACCCTCCTCATGCCCGAGGAGGATAAGACCGAGCTGCGCACCAAGGAGGAGCTGATGGCCCGCATCGCCGTGTCGATGGGCGGCCGGGCCGCCGAGGAAGTGGTGCTGAACACCATGACCAACGGCGCGGCGCAGGACATCCAGGACGCCACGGGCGTGGCGCGGAACATGGTGGCCATGTTCGGCATGAGCGACGAGTTCGGCATGATGGCCCTGGCCTCCCGCCGGAGCCAGTATCTGGACGGCGGCTATGGCATGGACTGCGCCCAGGACACCGCCGCCCGCATGGACCAGGCGGTGAAGGCGCTGCTGGACACCTGCTACCAGGACGCGGTCCGGGTCGTCCGGGAGAACCGGGCGGACATGGACCGGGTGGTGGCCTATCTGCTGGAAAAGGAGACCATCACCGGCGGCGAGATGGTGGCCATCATCGAGGGCCGGGACCCCACCGCCGTGGAGTCCCCCTATCTGACCGCGGCGGAAGCGCCGGTGTCCCCGCAGGCGGAGCCTCCCGCGCCCGCCGACGCGGCCCCGCCCCAGCCGCCCAAGGACGAGGAGACCTTCTGACCGGCCATGCTCATCTACCTTTCCATGCTCGATGGGCCGGAAGATCGGACGAAGTTTGAGCAGCTCTATACCAAGTACAGAGACCTCATGCACTACACGGCCTACCGGGTCCTCGGCAACGAACAGGACGCGGAGGACGCCGTTCACGACGCTTTTTTGGCCATCGCGAGAAATATTAAAAAAATTTCTGCCGTGGAGCGTCCAAAAACCAGGGCCTACGTCGTTACTATTGTTGAGAACAAAGCCATCGACCTCTATCGCAGGCGGCAGCGCCACCCCACGGGGGCGCTGTCGGAGGAGACGGCGGGGTTCTCCGTGGAGTATATCGGAGACGACGAGCTGGCCCGGTGCATGGCACAACTGTCCGACCGGCATCGCCAGATCCTCCTTCTCCGCTACGCGCACGATTATACGAGAAAGGAGGTGGCTCAGATGATGAGCCTGTCCATGTCCGCGGCCTATAAGCTGGAGCAGCGGGCCAAGAAAAGCCTGGAGACCATTTGCAAGGAGGCGGGCGTACTATGATCCCAGAGGAGCGCTTGCGGACCGCTGCCCGGGCCCTCAGCCAGGCCATGCTCGACAGCCTCCCGGAGCCGGAGGACTGTCATCACGACTTTTCCCCGGAGTTTGAGCGCAAGATGGACCGCCTCCTCCGCCGCAGCCGCCACTGGGGGCTGTATCAGGGATTGAAACGGGTGGCCTGCCTCCTCCTGATCCTCCTGCTCTCCAGCGGGACCTTCCTCACCGTCAACGCCGAAGCGCGCGAGATCGTGTTCGGGTGGGTGAGTGAATGGCAGGGCAGAGACTACCACTATTTCCATCGGGGCAGAAGTGTCATTTCCCCGGAGGATGTGCGGTATGTTCTGCCGGAGATCCCTGCGGGATATGAGCCTTATGATCTCTATGACGATGACAACGGCTTTGTTTCTCTGTGCTATGTAAACGAAGCTGGGCTGGGATTCAGGTTTGAATATATGATAGGAGAAAGCGCCGGAGAAATGTGGTTGTCCGCTGATGGGTCCGGGGAAAAACGGATGGTTTCCGTAAACGGGAAACCGGCGGAATTCTACCCCTCTGCCAGCGAGGACGTGTCCAGCACCCTGGTCTGGCAGGATATGGAGACCGGAGCGCTCCTCTACATCTCTGGATTCTTTGAGGAAGACTACTTGATCCAACTGGCAGAAAGTGTGGTCCGAGAAGAAAAATAAAAATTTTTAAAAAATTTCAAATGAAGTGTCCAAAATCGCCTCCCTCTTTCGTTACTATGAGTAGAAACGAAAGAAGGGAGGTGATTTTATGTGGAAGAAGGCAGCGGCCCTGGCTCTGATTTTGGTGTTTGCCTTAGGTATCACGGCCCAAGCGACGGCTCCCCTGCGGATCCCAACAAAGAATGTGACAATAAGCTTCCAGGGGACAACGGCGATATGTAGAGCTACCTTGCAGACAGACGTGGCAACGGACAAGGTTTCTGTAACCATGAAGCTGTGGCATAACGGACGAGTGATTGAGACCTGGACCCAAAGAGGGACTTATGCGATTCGCATGAAGGAGACGGTTTCCGTTGTGAAAGGACAGTCGTACAAGCTGACGATGGATTCGACCATCAACGGGGTAAGGCAGTCAACGAAGACCGCCACAGGAACTTGCCCATAAAACTTTTGTGGCAAGGGAAAGGGGATGAGGCTTAATAAAAACGAGGACCACATAAACCCAAATGAAAAAATATTAAGGAGGAACACCCATGAAGAACCGTATCGTTAGCTTAGGTATAGCACTGAGCCTCGCGCTTTCGTTGGCAATCCCCGTTGGCGCAGCTAATGTTGTAAAGGCCGAAAACACATTGGACTCTATTAATCTCGCAACCGGAACGTCTGTCGCTCTCCAACGAGTTTCAGAGGGTAAATATTCTTTGGTAGCGACAGAGGGCACCCGGACCTGTGCACAATCTGAACCTGTAGTATACGCGAAAAGCCTCCATGATGGTGAAATGTTGCAGCTTTCTGATAATACCTATTTGGGCAAGGCAGAGGGCTCAAATTACATTCAGATGGACCGCATTGATGTTGATGTGAAGAATTTCGATAGAGAGGCCGCTGTGTTTGAAGAATACGATATTAGCGAAACGGCTCTGGACAATATTCAGGAGAGTATCGCTTATGCGGAAGAAAATGATAACAATGAGCTGGAAATATCGTTGTATGCAATTAACCCTAATATGACCGAATATGTCACTGTCAATGGCGACAACTATAGAAATACCTATGAGGAAATCCGAAACGCATCGTTCAAGCCTATTTCGACCAAAGGCGCTACGACAAAGGATAAATTAGGAGCAGCAAAGACATTCGTGTTGACTGTGTTTAGCGTGTTTGAAGGACCCGTTGCTTATGTAGCTACAGGAGCCTCGCTTTTCGATTATTACTTAAGTCAGACTAACGCGACTGTGGCCAAGGGAACGAAGGATGACTGGAGCTACACTACGATGTTCTACGATAAACTGGTCAAACACACGGCAATTTCCAGGAATTCAGCTTGGATGGAAGGTTGTGTTTCTCAAAAGTTGTGGATCAATAAGGCTGCGGTTTGGGCCTATTTTCGTTCGAGCGGACAACAGGACAAGAAGGTAGATAGTTTTATCAACAAGACTAAGTACACAAAAAATTGGGACACTTGCTATAACGTAACTCTCTATAATTGGGCTCTCGGCGCAATTAAAGATGCCGATCCCCAAATGCGCTACGATAATGTTACATGGGTATTTAAATAATTTCTATATAACATAATAGCATGGGGAAAGGGAGCGTGTTTCATATGTTGAAAAAGAGAACAGTCGCTGGTTTGGCGGTCGTTGTGATCCTTGTGGTCGTGGCGGGGTGCTATTTCCTCA
>CAKTLJ010000001.1 GCA_934572535.1 uncultured Eubacteriales bacterium | reverse complement strand
CAAAAGATCGTGTTTACCAAGGTCGAACTGAATCGCAACCAGGGAAAGCCCTGCTACCTGTTGGAGTTTTATACCGGAACGAATCAGTATTTCTACCAGATCGACGCGAAGACAGGCGCTGTGATCTTCGCGCAAAAATATATCCTGCTGTCTGATGCCAAAAAGATCGCCCTGGAGGATTCCGGTTGCACGGACAAGGTCATCTTTACCGAGGAGACTCTGGTAGACGGCGGGATCAAAAGCCCGTACTATCGTCTCGTCTTTGCCAGCGCGAAGACGCAGTGGATGTATCGCATCGACGCGGTCCTGGGCATCATAATGGAAAAGAAGCAGAAGGAGATCCATGAAACGCCCGACATGCCCTGGGAAAATCCGTTTGGCGACGTTAAGGACAGAGACTGGTTTTACGCCTCTGTGAAATTCGCCTATGAATCCGGACTGATGAAGGGCATTTCAGACGCGGAATTTTCGCCGGATGCCGATGTTACCAGAGCCATGTTCGTAACGATCCTCTATCGCATAGAGAAGGAGCCGCAAGCAGGAAGCTCTGTATTTATTGACATTACGGGCGGCAGCTACTATGCCCAGGCGGTCGCATGGGCCAGCGCGAACGGCATCATTTCCGGGGTGTCCAAAGACCGGTTTGCGCCGAACGAGCCGATCACCCGCGAACAGATGGCGGCGATCCTCTACCGCTATGCGTCCTTCAAGGGATACGACACCAAAGCGAGCGAAAATGCCGCCTATCCGGATGAGGGCGCGATCTCCGATTACGCGAAAGAGGCCATCCGCTGGGCAGCGGACAAGTCGCTTATGACAGGCAATGCAAACGGCAGCTTTGCCCCGAAATCAAATGCGACAAGAGCCCAGGCAGCCGCGGTATTCATGCGTATGCTTGAACTCGCGAAGTAAAAAGGAACGCAGCTATAGACGGAAGGGCAGTCGATCGCTCGGCTGCCCTTTCCGCTCTGCAAAAAAAGAAACACCCTGCGTTATGCAAGGTGTTTCCTTGGCGGAGAAGGAGGGATTTGAACCCTCGCGACGCTCGACACGCCCTACTCCCTTAGCAGGGGAGCCCCTTCGGCCTCTTGGGTACTTCTCCAAGTCCAATGTTAAAAAGAGTTTTACAAAAGTGAAAGTGGCGGAGAGAGTGGGATTCGAACCCACGGCCCTTTCGGGTCACCGGTTTTCAAGACCGGCTCCTTAAACCACTCGGACATCTCTCCGTTTCCTTCGGTTAGATGCGAGAATCATAATAACATATTCCCGTGCCCTTGTCAACTGAAATTCGTGAAAAGATTGGGAGAAATTTATCGCAAGACGCGGCAGGCGCGGCGCGGGCTATCGCTCGAATTTCTGCTTTTGGGGCGAAAAAACGCCTGGGAAAAGCTGGGATGGCGGTCGGAAAAGAGATTTTGCCCGGGAAAAAGGAAAAATCGTTCGACAGAAAGCGCGCAAAACAGAGGGGGAACAAGGATATATTTGGCCGCATTGGTCGAAGAACAGCGAAACAGGGAGAACGCTGTCGAGCGAAAATCCTTTTCAAGAGCATTGTTTATAGTTACAATAAAACTGCAAAAGGTTACAAAATAAAATTTATGGGAGGAGAACTTATGAAACGGCAGATTTTGCTTGGAGAGTCTGACTTGACAGAGTTGACAGGGAGACCCGTGACCTGTCAATACCATCTCTTAGTTCGGACGCTTCTGCCGCCATTGAACTGTGAAAGTTATGGTATAGGGATCGTGATATCACAAACGGGGGAGAAGGAAGAGCTCTGGGACATCACAACGCGTCCGGAGCGGATCGAAGAATTGGCAGATCGCCTGATCCTAGGCGGTGTGACGCCCTGTACCTTGCGGGAGGTGGTAGAAGACTGGTTGTAATGCGGACGTCCTGTCTCCCCTGTGACCGACGGGGAGAGAGAAGCATACGATGAAATGAACGAAATTTCATGGCAGGAGGGCGGCGTATGACGGACTTAACACATCGTGTGCAATTTTTCCTGGGGGCCAACTCCGCGGAGGGATTTTCGTCCCTGTACGATCAGTGGATCGACCAGCGGAGCATCCAGGCGTTCTATGTCATCAAGGGCGGCGCGGGCTGTGGGAAATCCACGCTCATGGGGCGCGTAGCGCGAGACATGGAGGCGGAAGGCTATGCCGTGGAGTACATCCGCTGTTCCGGCGATCCCGACTCGCTGGACGGCATCTTCATCCCTCAAAAGGGTGCGGCCATGGTGGATGGCACGGCTCCCCACGGAATGGACCCCGCGTTCACGGGGGCGACAGGACATTACATCGACCTGGGGGAGGGATACGACCGAAAGGCCCTCTTCCTCATGCGAGAAGAGATCATCGAGGCGGCGCAGGCCTACCGGGCCTGCTATCCGCAGTCGTACCGCTGCATCCGCGGGGCGGAGGAGAGCTGGAGACGGGGGCGTTTGCCCCTGCACACAGAGGAGACCTTGGAGAAAGCCAGAAAACGGGCGTCCGGGCTTCTTTCGCGTGAGCGAAAAGGAGACCGGACAGGAACCGGAAGACGAGCCCGCCGCTTCCTTGGCGGCGTGACCTGCCAGGGGCGCATCCTGCTGGAAGAGACGCTTTCCACCCTGTGCGAGCGCGGGTACGAGATCCGGGATACGTGCGGCCTGGCTGGGGTGTTCTTGCGGCATCTGGAAGCGGGATTTCTGGAAAGTGGCTACGATGTGATCGCTTGCCCCGATCCTGTAAACCCAAACCGCTTGGCGCACCTGCTGATCCCGGCGCGGTCCTTGGCCTTTGTCTGCGGCCCGGTGACGCGGAAGGACTTCCGAAGCGTTCGTACCGAGAGCTTTGTGGAGAAGGCAGCCTGGCAGGAGGGGAGGAGCTTCCTCCGCCTGTCCAACCGCGTGGCGGAGGAATTGCTGGCGGAGGCGGTGGAACACCTGGCCCAGGCCAAGGCCCACCATGATGCCCTGGAAGAACTCTACCATCCCCACATGGATTTCAGCCGCGCGCAGGAAGTGGAAATGCGGACGGCGGAGGAGATCCTCTCCCTGCCGGACGTGGCTGTCTGAGAAATGCTTGCCCAGCGCGCCTTCCTGTGTTAAAATATCTTCAATTTTCACGAAGAGAAGGGGGGGCGGCAGGATGGATCCATTGTCTGCGGCGGAGCTGGGTATCCTGGATTGGATCGCGGCCCACTGTCATAGCGCTTGGATGGACGTCCTCATGCCGGCCATCACGCGCCTGGGCGACAGCGGCATGGTTTGGATCCTGTTGGGCTTGGCCATTCTCCTGTTCAGCAGGAAGGAACGTGCCACCGGATTGCAGGTGCTGATAGCATTGCTGCTGAGCCTGCTCATCTGCAACCTGATCTTGAAAGAGGCTGTGGGCCGGATCCGGCCCTGTGATTGCAAGGGGCTGGTGGACCTGCTGATCCACCGTCCCAGGGACCCGTCCTTCCCGTCCGGGCATACCTCGGCGTCTTTTGCGGCGGCGATGGTCCTGGTCCTGACCAAGTGGCGGGGCAGATGGGCGGCATTGACCTTGGCTCTTTTGATCGCCTTTTCGCGGCTGTATCTCTATGTCCATTTTCCCACCGATGTTTTGGGCGGTGCCCTGGTGGGATCAGCCTGCGCTTTGCTGGCAGTAACCTTTTGGCAGAAGTGGCTGGGGAACACCGCGTTTGGGAGAGCATTGTCCCAAGGAAACGAATAAAGGATCCCCTGGCTTTGCCAGGGGATCCTTTATTCGTGGTGGAGTTTACTTGCCCAGCGCGGCATTTTTGTCGCAGGCGGAGATGACCGCGTCCATGAACGCGGCGGGAACGGCCCGCTGCTCCAGGGTGCGAACGCCCTGGATGGTGGAGCCGCCGGGGCTGCACACTTCGTTTTTCAGCTGCGCGGGGTGCTTCCCGGTTTCCAGGACCATCTGCGCGGCGCCCAGCATGGTCTGGGCGGCATAGCGCACCGCGTCGGGACGGGGCAGACCGCAGGCCACGCCGCCGTCGGCGATGGCGTCCAGGATCAGATAGACGAAGGCGGGGCCGCAGCCGGAGACGGATGCGCCCACATCCATCAAGGACTCCGCGATGTGGTAGAGCTTACCGGCCTTTGCCATGACGGCCAGGAAGCCGTCCAGCATATCGGCGGTCACGGTCTCGCTGGCTTCATAGAGGACGACCCCCTGCCCCACCGCCACCGGGGTGTTGGGCATGATGCGGACAACAGGATACGCCTGACCGGCCATTTCCTGGATCTGCGCGATGGAGAGACCCGCCGCCATGGAGACCAGCACCGGCGGCTCCTTACGGGCCTCCAGGGCGGGGCGAATGGACGCCAGCATACCGCCCATCAGATGGGGCTTGACTCCCAGGAAAAGGTAGCGGCTGTTCTGGGCGGCTTCCTCGTTGCTGCCGGCCTGGAAGTCCAGCGCCTGGGCCAGCGCCTGGGCCTTTTCCAGGCTGGAGTCGGCCAAGATCCCGTCTTTCAGGGTCTGGCTGACCGCGTGGGCGATGGCGCCGCCCATGTTGCCGGAGCCAATGAGTCCGAAGGTATATTTCATGGAAATCACTCCTATTCTTGTCGTCGTGTGTGTTGTCCCACGGCCCTTTGTCTTTCAGAGAAAAACGGCCGCAGGAAAAATTTTACGGTGTCATTGTATCACAGGCGGTGCAGGACAGCAAGGGAAGAGTGCTTGAAATCCCAGTTTTTTTCTCGTCAGAATGAAACAAGGCAGAGAAGGAAACCGGGGCGGTTTTGGCTTCCTGCCCAAGGTTTTTCCAGAAATGGGAATGTCCCTTGCATCGGCTGAAAAGGTGGGGTACAATTTGAAAAAATGAAGAGGAGGGAACGGCATGGACGAGACGCTGATACAGGAAATTCGCTTGCTCGACCGGAGACATACGGACTGCGCCAAGTGGGATTCCCTGTGGGAGACCTTTCATCAGGAAGACCTGCTGCCCATGTGGGTGGCGGACATGGATTTCAAAGCGCCCCAGTGTGTGCGTCAGGCCCTTCGCCAAGCGGTGGACCAGGGCGTGTTCGGCTACTATCAGGTCCCGGACCGCTACTATGAGAGCATTTTAGCCTGGGAAAAGCGCCGCCATAACAACCATCTGGAACGAGAATGGCTCCGAAGCACCTCCGGCGTGGTGTCCGGCCTCTTCCATCTGGTGCAGGCCCTGACCCAGCCAGGGGATGCCATCATGGTCCAAACGCCGGTCTATTATCCCTTCTACCGGGTCATCGGTCACACCGGCCGGAAGGCGGTCTATCAGCCCCTCCGCCAGGAAAACGGGGTCTATACCGTGGATCTGGCAGACTTTGAGCAAAGACTGCTTGACAACGCGGTGAAGATCTTCCTTCTCTGCTCGCCCCACAATCCGGTGGGTCGCGTTTGGAGCCGGGCGGAGCTGGAGGGGATGCTGGCCTGCTGCCGCCGTCATGGCGTGCAGGTGGTGGCGGACGAGATCCATCACGACCTCATTATGCCCGGTCACACCCACATCCCGGCGGCCAGCCTGTGGGAGGGGGAGCATAAGCCCATCACCTTTTTCTCCGCCAGCAAGACCTTCAACCTGGCCGGCATGAAGAACTCCGTGCTGGTGCTTCCGGAGGAGGCGCAGCGGGAGAAGTTTGACGCATTCGAGAAGACGCTCGGGACCGGACTGGGAAGCACCCTGGATTTTGTCGCGGTCGCGGCGGCCTTTGAAGGCGGCGAGGCTTGGCTGGACGCTGTCCTGGCGGAGGTCCAGGGCAATTACCAGCGCATGTGCCGAGCCCTGTCCCCGTTTGAGGGCGTTACGGTCTCGCCGTTGGAGGGGACCTATCTCATGTGGGTCGATTTTGGCGGCATGATCTCCCGCCAGGACCTTCACGCCTTCGTCCAAAACCAGTGCGCCATCGCGCCGGACTACGGACACTGGTTCTTCCCGGAAAACGAACGATCTGACGACGCTCATATCCGTCTGAACCTGGCGGCGCCCTGGCAGACCATCCAGCGGGCGGCGGACCAGATCACAGCAGCATTGCAAGCCGTCCGGGGAACCTGACTGCCCGGGACATAAGAAATACATTCAGCAAAGAAAGGAAACTTAGTATGGAAATTCTGCACACCGACAAGGCACCCGCAGCCATTGGTCCCTATTCTCAGGCCATTGAGGTCAATGGATTTGTTTTCACCTCCGGTCAGCTGGGTATCATTCCCGACACCGGCGCATTGGCGCACAACATGGCAGCGCAGACCGTCCAGGCTTTGGAGAATGTGACGGCGGTCCTGAAGGCAGCCGGGCTGACCCTGGACCACGTGGTGAAGACCACCTGCTACCTGAAGAGCATGGAGGACTTCTCCCTGTTCAACGAGATCTATTCCCGCTACTTTGTCAAGAGCAAGCCTGCCCGCTCCTGCTTTGCTGTGGCACATCTGCCCAAGGACGCGCTGGTGGAGATCGAAGTGATCGCGGCAAAATAATTGGGCCGCGCGGAAAACGCGCATAGAAGGGGGACTGCCGCCAAGGCAGTCCTCTTCGTTTCTCCGGGCCCCGGTGGGGCCCCAAGCAACAAACCTGGATCAGGAAAGGAGCGCTGCGGATGAAACTCCTCCATCTTTCGGACCTGCACGTGGGAAAGCGGGTCAATGAATATTCCATGCTGGACGACCAACGCTACATATTAAATAAGTTGCAGGCGCTGGCCATCGAAGAAAGTGTGGACGGTGTCCTCTTGGCGGGAGACCTCTACGATAAGCCCGTTCCCCCGGCAGAGGCGGTGAGCCTGGTGGACGAGTTTTTCACGGGCCTGTCCCGGGCGAACATCCCGGTCTTTGCCATCAGCGGCAACCATGACTCTCCGGAGCGGCTGAACTTTGGCAGCCGCCTCATGGAGGAGACGGGGATCCATCTGGCGGCCCTCTACCAGGACGCGCGGGCGCCGATCGTTCTCCGGGATGCCCATGGCCCCCTGAACATCTATCTGCTGCCCTATCTGAAGCCCGCCCTTCTCCGGCATGTTTCTCCCGAGGCGGAGGTGAGCAGCTATGAGGACGCGGTCGCCTATGCCATCGCTCGATGGGAGATTGATCGGACCCAGCGAAATGTTCTGGTGGCCCATCAGTTCGTGGTGGGCGGGAGGACCTGTGAGTCGGAGGAACTCTCCGTGGGCGGCCTGGACCAGATCAGCGCCCACATTTTCGATGCCTTTGACTATGTGGCCCTGGGCCACCTCCATGGCCCCCAGCAGATCGGGCGGGAGACCCTGCGCTACTGCGGGACCCCGCTGAAATACTCCTTTTCCGAGTGCCGCCACCAGAAGTCCGCCTGCTTGGTGGAGTTTGGGGAGAAGGGGAAGGTCACGGTCCGCACCGTTCCCCTCCAGCCGCTTCGGGATCTAAGGGAGATCCGTGGGACCTACGACGAGGTGACCGCGCGCTCCTTTTACGAGGGGAGCAGCACGGAGGACTATCTCCACGTGATCCTCACCGACCAGGAGGATGTGCCGGAAGCCATGGGGCGGCTGCGGGCCATCTATCCCAACGTGATGAAGCTGAGCTATGACAACCTGCGCACCCAGAGCAGTCAGGAGATCGGGGCGGCGGAACAGCCGGAAACGCGATCTCCCTTGGCGCTCTTTCAGGCGTTTTACGAGCTGCAAAACAACCGACCCATGAGCCAGGAGCAGGAGGACTTTCTCCTGGGGTGCATGGAGCGCATTTGGGAGGGAGAGCCATGAGACCGATCACCTTGACGATGTCCGCCTTCGGCCCCTACGGGGACGAGGTCACGGTGGATTTTTCGCGCCTGGGCCAGCGGGGCCTCTACCTCATCACCGGGGACACCGGCGCGGGAAAGACCAGTATTTTTGACGCCATCACCTTTGCGCTCTATGGCGAGGCCAGTGGCTCGAACCGGGAGCCGTCCATGCTCCGCAGCAGCTATGCCCAGCCTGCCGCGCCCACCTTTGTGGAGATGCTGTTTCAGTGCGGGGAGCAGACCTATCGGGTCCGCCGGAATCCGGAGTATCTCCGCCCGGCAAAGCGGGGGGACAAGCTGGTCACGGAAAAGGCGGACGCTCTGCTGACCTTTTTCGATGGCCGGGAGCCGGTGACCGGTATACGGGACGTGACCAAGGCCGTCTGTGAGGTCGTGGGCCTGGATCAGGCGCAGTTTTCCCGGGTCGCCATGATCGCGCAAGGGGAGTTCCTGAACCTGCTTTTGGCCAAAACCGAGGAGAGGAGCAAGATCTTTCGGGAGATCTTCCACACCAGACCCTACCAGCAGCTCCAGGAGACCTTAAAGGCCGAGGCCGGAAAGCAGAAGCTTGCCTACGAAGCCCTGTCCGAGCGCATCCGCCAGCACATCGACAGCGTTCGCCCGCCGGAGGACGAGCGGGAACACTGGGAGGAGGCTGTGGCCTCCGAGGACGTCCTGCCTCTGCTGGATACCTTCTTGTCCCGCACGGACAAGGCGTTGAAGGCGTTGGAGCGCGAGGAAGGGCTGCTCCGCCAGGAACTGGAGTACCTGGACCGCCGCATCGGGAAGGAGGAGACCCGGGAAAAAGCCCGGCAGGACTGGAACCAGGCGCGGGCACGTCTGCCGGGATTGACTGCGCGGCAGGAGGAACTGCGGCAGCAGTGGGAGCACGCCCAAGGAGAAGAGCAGGCGCTGAAACAGCTGGCCGTGGAGATCGAGACCCGCACCCGCCAGCTGCCCGCCTATGAGGAACGGGAGGCGCTGTGCGAGCAGGAGAAGGAGAGCAGGGCCGCGCTGGCCAAGACGGAGAAGGCGGCCGGAGCAGCGGCGGAACAGGCCCGGACCTTTCACGAAGAGCTGGAAGCCCTTCGCAGGGAGTTGGCCGGGCTGGAAGGCCTGCCGCAGCAGGCGGAGGTCCTCCGGCGGCGGAAAGAGGATGCGGAGACCAAGGAAGCCGGGCTGGAAAAGCTGCAAACGCTGCTTGAGCGCTGCACTCGGCAGGAAACGGCCCAGCGGGACGCGCTGGAAGAGTACGTGGCTGCGGCGGAGGAGGCGGAGACGGCCCGGCGGGCCTACATCCGCTTGGAGCGGGCCTTCCTGGATGGGCAGGCGGGCTACCTGGCCAGCTTTTTGCGGGAAGGGGAGCCGTGCCCGGTGTGCGGCTCGCTCCACCATCCGGCCCCGGCGGTTTGCGCCGGAGAGACACCGACCAAGGAGGCGCTGGAGGAGCAGAAGGGCGAGACCGAGCGGCTGGAAGCCGCCGCCGCTCAGGCCAGCCAGGCCTCTGGCCTTGCGCGGGAGCGCGGCGAAGAGGCGCGGCGGCAGCTCCGGGACTGGGCAGGCGCGCTCTTTGGAGAGACCACCGTTGATGACCTGCCGACCCGCCTGAGCCAGGCAGTCGAGGCGCTGCAAGCGGAAGCGGAGAGCCTCCGCGCGGAGGAGGCCCATTTGGAGCGCAGGCTGGCGCGGCGCGGACAGGTGGAGGAAGCGATCCCCCAGTTGGAGGCGCAGGAGACGCAAAACCAGCAGAGGGTGCTGGAGGCGGAAACGGTGCGGGCCGGGCTGGAGGCGCGGCTGACGTCCCTCACGGCCCAGTTGGAAAAGCAGGCGGAGCGCCTGGAGTTTCCGACCCGTCAGGCGGCGGAGGCGCGCATCGAAGCCCTGCAAACCACGCTCCAGGCGGGGGAGCAGGCCTTGGCCGAGGCCAAGGAGGCCTACGAGGCCTGTTGCCGTGAGCTTGCCCAGGTGGAGACCAAGGTCAAGACCTTGGAGGAACAGCTTCGGGGCGAAGAGGACGAGAAATTGGAGGTCCTGAAACAGTGGGCAGACGACCTCCGCGCCAAACAGCAGCGCAACGTGGCGGCCCGGGAGGCACATGTCACCGAGGCGGATGCCAATCGGCGGGCCAGGGAGGGCATTTCCCGCGAGATGGAGAAGCGGAAGGAGACCGAGCGGCGGTGGACCTGGGTACGGGCGCTGTCCAACACGGCCAACGGAACGGTGGCGGGCAAGGACAAGATCATGCTGGAAACCTATATCCAGATGACGTGGTTTGAGCGCATCCTGGCCCGGGCCAACGTCCGCCTCATGACCATGACCAGCGGACGGTACGAGCTGCGGCGGCGGCGCGAGGCGGCGGATCAGCGCGGCCGAAGCGGATTGGAGCTGAACGTACTCGACCACTACAAGGGCGCGGAACGAAGCGTCAAGACCCTGTCCGGCGGGGAGTCCTTCCAGGCGTCTCTGGCTTTGGCGCTGGGGCTGGCCGACGAGATGCAGGCGGCGGCCGGGGGCATCCGCCTGGACGCCCTCTTTGTCGATGAGGGCTTCGGCTCCTTGGATGACGAGGCCCTGGAGCAGGCCGTGCGCACGCTGAACGGCCTCACGGAGGGGAATAAGCTGGTGGGGATCATCTCCCACGTCTCGTCTTTGAAGGCGCGGATCGACCGGCAGATCGTGGTCTCCAAGACCCGCGGCGGCAGCAGCACCGTCCGCCTCGCCCCCTAAATCCGGGAAGAGATCCTTCCCTCAAGAGAATATTTTGCGCGAGGTATCGTGAAATCGTAAAAACAAGTTGCAAAAACGGTGAAATTATAGTAAACTAGATAGCAATGTTAGAGAAAAACATGTGTCCGCTTACGGCGGACTCTCTAACAAATTTAAGGAGGTAAAAACTATGAAGAAGATTCTTGCACTCTTGCTTGCTGGCTGCATGGCGCTCGCCCTGTGCGCCTGCGGCACCGCTGCGGATCCCCAGCCCGCCGGAGATGGCGATACCGCTGCTGCCAGCGGGGATACCATCACCATCGGCGTGTTCGAGCCCCAGACCGGCGACAACGGCGCAGGCGGCAAGCAGGAGATCCTGGGTATGCAGTACGCAAACTATGTCGCCCCCACCGTGGAGATCGACGGCAAGACCTACAACGTCAAGCTGGCCATCGCGGATAACGAGTCCTCTAACGACAAGGCCGTCTCCGCAGCAAAGACCCTGATCTCCAAGAACCCCTCCATCATCCTGGGTTCCTATGGCTCCGGCGTGTCCATCGCTGCGTCCGAGACCTTCGCGCAGGCTGGCATCCCCGCCATGGGCGTTACCTGCACCAACCCCCAGGTCACCGAGGGCAACGACCACTACTTCCGCATCTGCTTCCTGGATCCCTTCCAGGGCACCGTCCTGGCAAACTTTGCAAAGGACGAGCTGAATGCGACCAAGGTCTACTGCCTGGGCCAGCTGGGCAACGACTATGACCAGGGCCTGATGAACTACTTCAAGCAGGCTGCCGAGGCAGCAGGCATTGAGTGCGTCGTCGAGTCCTTCCCCGAGAACAACTCCGACTTCAACTCCTACCTGACCAACGCAAAGAACGCTGGCTGCGACGTGATCTTCGCTCCCACCTCCATCAGCTACGCACAGCTGATCGTTGAGCAGGCTGCCGCTAAGGGCATCACCATGCCTCTGCTGGCTCCCGACACCTGGGACTCCAACGTGATCCTGGGCGCTGCACAGGGTAAGAACCTGGAGATCTATGTTTCCACCTTCTATGCTGAGGGCGGCGACCCCGACTTTGAAGCAGGCATCAAGGAGTGGATCAACGGCGACTCCGCCAACCTGTCCAACAACGGCGGCAACGACATGCTGGCTGCTGTTACCGTCATGGGTTACGATGCATACTTCACCGCGCTGGAAGCGATCAAGGCCGCTGCCTCCGCTGATCCCGCAGCTGTGATGGCAGCTCTGCCCAACGTCACCTACACCGGCGTTTCCGGCTCCATTGCATTCAATGAGACTGGCGATGCGATTCGTGACAGCGCCTTCATCAAGACTGCCAATGTGACCGACAACGTTTGGGACTTCGTTGCCGTTCAGGGCGTCGAGTAATTTTCGCTGTATTTCTTCCATACAGCCCATTCAACGAGTCTAGTCAGTCTGTGGCGGGGGTACCAGGTGCTCCCGCCACGGCTGTCCTTCTGGATTCGACAGATTCTTCCGTCCAGAGCGTGTTTTCCCTAGGAAGGGAACGTATGAATGCGTTCCACAGAACCTTCCGTGAAACGGATTGATGCGTTCCAAAACTTAAAGAGAGAAGGAGAATAGACTGCAATGTCTGAAATGATTTCCGCCAATCTGCCATATTTGCTCGCCGGTATTTCCGTCGGCGGCCAGTATGCGCTGATCGCCATTGGCTACACCATGGTGTACGGCATCCTTCGCCTGATCAACTTCGCCCACGGCGATGTGTTCATGGTGGCCGGCCTCATCATGGTCTATGCAACGGCGTCCCTGCCCATCTACGTTTCCATCATCCTCGTGCTGGTGTTTACGGTCGTCTTGGGTGTGGTCATTGAAAAAGTGGCCTACAAACCCCTGCGTTCGGCGCCCCGTATGTCGGTTATGATCTCCGCCATCGGCGTGTCCTATCTGCTGCAAAACTGCGCCCTGTATATCACCGGCGGTCTGCCCCAGATCTATCCCACCATCCCCTTCCTGTCCAAGGTCATCACCATCGGCTCTGCCCCCACCAAGATGGTCACGGTCATCACCCCCATCCTGACCCTGATCCTGGTCTTTGTCCTGGTCTTCCTGATCAAGAAGACCAAGGTCGGCATGGCCATGCGCGCGGTCTCCAGAGACTTCGAGACCAGTGAGCTCATGGGGATCAAGATCAACAACGTCATCAGCATGACCTTCGTCATCGGCTGCTTCCTGGCGGCCGTCGGCTCCCTGCTGTATTTCTCCAACTACCCCTCCGTTGTCCCCACCTCCGGCGCTATGCCCGGCCTGAAGGCCTTCGTGGCGGCGGTCTTTGGCGGCATCGGCTCGGTTCCCGGCGCGGTCATCGGCGCGTTCATCATCGGTATTTGCGAGAATATCATCAAGGGCATGGGCCTGACCGTCTTCTCCGACGCGTTCACCTTCGTCCTGCTGATCGTCATCCTGCTGGTCAAGCCCACCGGTATCTTCGGTGAGAAGTCCACGGATAAGGTGTGAGGTGTTGACCATGGGAAAAAATTTAAAAGCCAAGGCAGCACCCGAGCAGAAAGCGGGCGCCATCATTACCATCGTCCTGCTGGCGGCACTGTACATCTTTTTGTTTGCGCTGGACAACGCGATCCCCACCAGCCCCACCACCGTTATGCTGATCCCGGTGCTGCAAAAGAGCGCGATCTATGCGCTGGTCTGCGTGTCCATGAACCTTCTGAACGGCTTTACGGGCCTGTTCTCTCTGGGCCAGGCGGGCTTCATGCTGATCGGCGCGTACGCCTATGCGATCTTCTGCATTCCTGAGGCCCAGCACGCCGCCGTTTATCAGTACTTTGAGGGTGGCGCCATCCAGTTCTCCATCCCTGAGATGCTCAGCGGCGCGCTGGGTGAAAACGCCGGTGCCTTCCTGGGCGCTATCATCTGCATCATCATCGCCGGTGCCGTGGCGGCAATTTTTGCGGCGCTGATCGGCATCCCCGTTCTGCGTCTGAAGAGCGACTACCTGGCCATTGCGACCCTGGGCTTTGCGGAGATCATCCGCGCCTTCTTCCAGTGGGATGGCCTGGGCAAGATCACCAACGGCTCCAACCTGCTGCGCAAGTACATCAACTTCCACAACATCAAGATCCAGGTCGGCGGCATGATCTATCAGCTGGACACCATCTTCCCCTTCTTCATTGCGACTCTCAGTATCCTGATCATTGTCCTGCTGGTGAACTCCTCCTACGGCCGCGCCTTCAAGTCCATCCGTGACGATGAGGTCGCCGCGGAGGCCATGGGCGTCAACCTCTTCAAGCACAAGATGCTCTCCTTCGTGATCTCCAGCTTCTTTGCCGGCGTGAGCGGCGCGCTGCTGGCCATGTACCAGACTACCGTGCAGGCCGCGCCCTTCCGTTCCTCCATGACCTATGAGATCCTCCTCATGGTGGTCATCGGCGGCATCGGCTCTATCTCCGGCAGCTGCATCGCCTCCTTCCTGTACATCGCCAGCTCCGAGTGGTGGCTGCGCTTCCTGGACAGCGGTTCCGTTGCGGGCATCCAGGTCCCCTTCTTCCGCGATGGCTTCCGCAAGGTCGTCTTCTCCGTGGTCATCATGATCATCGTCCTCTTCTTCTCCAGAGGTATCATGGGCGATAAGGAGCTGTCGTTTGCGGGAATGATCCGAAAAATCAAAAAGAAAAAGCAAGTCAAAGTGGCCAAGGCCGCTGCGGGGAAGGAGGGTGACGAACAATGAGTGATCGACAGAATGTCCTGCGGGTCGAGAACGCGACGATGCAGTTTGGCGGCGTCGTGGCAGTCAACAACCTGTCCCTGGAGGTGAACCAGGGGGAGATCGTTGCCCTGATCGGCCCCAACGGCGCGGGCAAGACCACCGCGTTCAACGTCATTACCGGCGTCTACCAGCCCACCAACGGCCTCATCTCCTTCCAGGGCAAGCCGATGGTGCGGAACCACCCTCAGGGTAAGATGAAGAAGCTCTACAAGGGCCAGAACCCTCTGATGTATACCAGCGAGTATAAGCACGAGCGCCCGGAAGCGGACCAGGACGTGGCAGAGGAAGCGAAAGAAGCTGCCGCCGCAGAGCGGAAGCAGGAGGAGAAGGTCTGGAAAAAGGCGCAGAAAGAGCGCGACCACTATGCGTTCAGCAGCCACGTCCTGGACCCCACCCCCGACCACATCACCAAGCTGGGCATTGCCCGTACCTTCCAGAACATCCGCCTGTGGAAGAGCATGACGGTCTTTGAAAACGTCATCATCGCCAAGCATATGCGCGCCAAGCACAGCGTTTTCAGCTCTACGTTTCGTCTGAGCCGCAAGGAAGAGGCGCGGATGCGGGAGGAGACCGAGGCGCTGCTGCGCGAGCAGGGCCTGTGGCACCTGAAGGATGAGTTGGCAACCAGCCTGCCCTATGGCTATCAGCGCCGTCTGGAGATCGCCCGCGCTTTGGCCACCGATCCCAAGCTGTTGCTGTTGGATGAGCCTGCGGCCGGTATGAACCCCCAGGAGACCCTGGAGCTGGCCGACTTTATCCATGACATTCGAGACAAGTACAACCTGACCATTCTGCTGATCGAGCACCACATGGATCTGGTCATGAACATCTCTGACCGCATCTACGTTCTGGACTTTGGCAGCCTGATCGCACAGGGCCTGCCCGCAGAGATCCAGAAGAATCAGCACGTGATCGACGCCTATCTGGGGGTAGTAGAAGATGAGTGAACCCATTCTCAGTATTCAGAATTTACAGGTCAATTATGGCGGCATTGAAGCCGTGAAGGGTGTTTCCTTCGACGTGCCCGAAGGGGAGATCGTTACCTTGATCGGCGCCAACGGCGCGGGCAAGAGCTCCACGCTGCGCGCCATCTCCGGCCTGGTGAAGCCCAAGAGCGGCAAGATCCTCTTCAAGGGAGAGGATATCACGGGCAAGAACCCCACGGAGATGGTTTCCCGGGGTATCACCCTGGTTCCGGAAGGCCGCCGCATTTTCCCGGACCTGACCGTTAAGGAGAACCTGCGCATCGGCGCTTACCTGCGCAAGGATGACATCAGCGCGGATATGGAGTGGGTCTTTGACCTCTTCCCGCGCCTGCGGGAGAGAGAATGGCAGGCGGGCGGTACGCTCTCCGGCGGCGAGCAGCAGATGCTGGCCGTGGGCCGCGCCCTCATGAGCCGCCCGAAGGTCATGATGATGGACGAACCCTCTCTGGGTCTGGCCCCTCTGGTGGTCCGGGAGATCTTCCGTATCATTGAGGAGGTCAACAAGCAGGGCGTTACCATCCTTCTCATCGAGCAGAACGCGAACATGGCCCTGAAGATCGCAGACATGGGCTACGTGCTGGAGACCGGCCGCATCACCATGTCCGGCCCCGGCAAGGAGCTGCTGGTGAACGAGGACATCAAGAAGGCCTACCTGGGCACTTGATCCGGACAAAGCAAACGACAAGCGCGAAGGGACGCACCGGAGAACGGTGCGTCCCTTCGCTACCCAAAAGGCGAGCTGGGGAGCATATCAGCCTTACCCCGGCCCGCCTTTTCTGATTCTCAAAAAATTATTGACAAACGATAATTTGTGTGGTACGCTCAAGATGGAAATTATCGAAAAACAATAATCAGATTCTATTTGGAGGTGTTCCATGAACGTGAAACGGTATCCATTTGCGGCCCTTTTGGGCTTGGAGGCCCTCGTCCTCCTGCTCCTCTGCTGGGCGGGGTACGCGAGGCAAGCCTGGTTCTCCAGCGCGCTGGCCTTTCCCTTTGAGCAGCTCGGCGCGGGCCTGCGGATCCTCTCCCTGCGCGGGGGAGTGGGCAATGCCCTTGCCCTGCTGGTCTACGCAGTGCTGTGCCTGCTTCCCGTAGCCGCGCTTTTTCTCCTCAGCCGGAAGCGCTCCCTCTGCGGGGAGGACGGGATGCTGGTCCTGCTGAGCGTCCTGCTTTTCGTCGTGATGTACTACATGGTCAACCCCGGTCTGATCCCCGTGCCGCAGGGGTGGATCGACGGGGGCTCCTGCAAGGGCCTGTTCGGCGGCGCGGTGTATGCGCTCTTCTTTGGATACGCCGTCCTGCGGCTGCTGGGGCGCTTTGTGAAGGCGGACCGGAGCAAGCTGCAAGCCTACCTTCTCCTCCTGCTCAAGTTCCTGGCGGTGGTCTTCGTTTACCTGGCGTTCTGCGCCTGTTTCCAGGACTTCCTGACCGCGCTGGCCGCGCTGCGGGAGGGGAACCGGGGCAATGAGGGGGCGCTGCCGCTCAGCTATGGCTTTCTCTTTCTTCGCTGGCTGGCGGCGGCGCTGCCCTATGTGCTGGACGTAGCGGTCATCCTGGCGGCCCTGGACCTGCTGGAGCATATGCGGACCGACCGCTATTCCGAGGCGGTCGCGGCGGCGGCGCAGAGGCTCTCCCGCCTGTGCGTGGTGAGTCTGGCGATCACCGTGGTGGTCACCGTGGCGCTGAACCTTCTCCAGCTGCTCTTTCTTGGGTCGCTGTATACCCTCCGCGTGACGGTCTACCTGCCGCTGCTCTCCCTCGCCTTCGTGCTGGGGGTGCTGCTCCTGGTCCAGTTCATCGGGGAGAACCGGCAGCTCAAGGAAGACAACGATCTGTTTATCTGAGAAGGGGAGATCACCATGGGCATTGCGGTCTGTCTGGAACGGGTGCTGAAGGAGAGGGGGATGACCTCCAAGGAGCTCTGCGCCAAGGTGGGGATCACCGAGGCCAACCTGTCCATCCTCCGCAGCGGAAAGGCCAAGGGCGTCCGCTTCCACACCCTGAACCGGATCTGCTACTATTTGGACTGCGACGTAGGCGACATCCTGAAATTTGACGGAGAATTGGAGGAAGAACCATGAGAAAACTGTTTGCATCTTTGTTGCTGATGGGTGCACTTTTGCTGCTGACGGGCTGTCAGCTGGCCAGCGACCGGGGAGAGTCCTCCCAGGACCAGCTGGTGGGGGTCTTTATCACCACCGAGTACCTGGATCTGATGGACGTGCAGGCCTACGTCAGCGACCACCAGAACGATTGGGAGAATAGGCCACGCACCGTGGCAGGGGACACCAGCGCCTACCAGGGGCGGCTCTACGCCGAGGATGTCTCGAAGGACCCGCAGCGGCCGGACTACCGGTTTCCCGGCATCGAGGGAGTCCCGGTCTACTGCGTCCCCCTGCCGGAGCCTGATGAGAGCGACGTCTATTGCTGGACGCCCAGCGAGGCACCGGAGGCCTGGACGCATTACGGCTACACGGTAGAGGATGGCGGAGAGAGCATGGTCCTCACATCGGAGCTGTGTGTGGCCGCGCAGGATGGCGAGCAGAACTTCTATGCCAACCCCATCTACCGGACGGAGGCGGGCGAGATCTATCTGATGAGCGGCAGCGGCGTCGGCCAGAGCGGCCGGAGCACGGAGAAGGTGGGAAGCGCCCTGACGCTGACGGCGGCGGAGACCGTCGAGGTGGCTCTCCGCGGAGAGGCAACCCGGTATCGGTGTGAGGTCAAGGCCACGGTGACCTTTGCCGATCCCGTGGAGAAGGACGTTCTGATCCAGATGGACGGGAACGACCAGGTCCTGGGCAGGGAGGAATTTCTTCCCGGCCAGGCCCCGGCAGAGTTTGCCCCGGCGCGCGATACGGCCTACCTCATCCTGGAGACCCATCGCCAGAGCAAGTCCGGGGAGCAGACCGTGGAGCGGTCGCTCTATGACCGGGCCGACGAGGTGTTCACCACCTACCAGGTGGGAGAAAGCAACTTCTTCTGCCGGACGGATACGGAGATCCACTGGAAATGAAACGATCCCCTGCTGTTCTGCATAGAACGGCAGGGGATCTCGATATTATTCACCTTTGGATTCAGCTTCCTCTGCCGCGATCTCCTTGAGCAGCTTCTTATCCGACTTGGAGGAGAGGTCCAGCTTCTCGTACATGTCCGGGCGGCGGTCCCGGGTGCGGAGGATGGCCTGCTTCCGCCGCCACTTGGCGATGTTGGCGTGGTGGCCGGAGAGGAGGACGGGGGGGACTCGCCTGTCGTGCCAGACTTCCGGGCGGGAGTATTGGGGGCACTCCAGCAGGCCGTCCCAATGGCTCTCCTCGGTGAAGCACTCAGGGTCGGAGAGGACGCCGGGGACCAGACGGCAGACGGCGTCTGCCACGGCCATGGCGGGGATCTCACCGCCGGTGAGGACGAAGTCGCCGAGGGAGATCTCCTCGTCCACGCATTCCTCGATGAAGCGCTCGTCGATCCCCTCGTAGTGGCCGCAGACCAGGATGAGTCCGTCGAACTCGCGCTGGAGGCGCTTGGCGTCCTCCTGCTTGAACACGGTCCCGGCAGGGGAGAGGTAGATGGTGTGCAGGCGCTTGCCTGCCTCGTCGCAGATGTGCTTCCAGCACTGGTAGAGGGGGTCGGCCTGCATGACGGCCCCGTGGCCGCCGCCGTAGGGGTAGTCGTCCACCTGCTTCTGCTTGTTCCGGGTGTAGTCCCGGATCTGGTGGCAGTCGATGCGGATGATGTCCCGCTCCTGGGCCCGGCCCAGGATGGATTCACACAGCATGTCCCCCACCACATCGGGGAAGAGGGTCATGATGTGGATGTGATATTGAAAGGCCATGGGGTCACATCCCTTCGATGAGGCGGACCCGGAGATAGCCCTCGTCCACGTTGGTCTCCACTACGAACTCCTCCACGGCGGGGATCATGTGCTCCCGCTTGCCGCCCCGGACCACGTAGACGTTGCTGGCCGGGGGCGTGAGCACATCCGCGATCTTGCCCAGGACCTCGCCGCTGTCGGCGTCCCGGACCTCCAGACCCATGAGGTCGGCCAGGAAGAAGGCGCCGTCCTCCAGCGCCGCGTCGGTCCGGTCGATGCAAACCACCTTGTCGCGGTACTTTACGGCGGCGTTGATATCGTTCACCCCCTGGAACTTGACCAGCACGCTGTTTTTGTGGACCCGGGCGGAGGCCACTTTGACGGGCTGGCCGTCGATGTAGAGGGTGTCAAAGGCCAATAAAAATTCCGGCGCATCGGCCCAGGGCACGATCTTGACCTCTCCGGCGATGCCGTGGGTGTTGACGATCTTGCC
Source organism: uncultured Eubacteriales bacterium (assembly GCA_934572535.1). GTDB lineage: Bacteria > Bacillota > Clostridia > Oscillospirales > Oscillospiraceae > Evtepia. The sequence continues at coordinate 154,979 of CAKTLJ010000001.1, read as the reverse complement.
AGTTTCCAAAAAACGGTTCTTCAAGGGAACGCCTCCTTAACATAAAAGGAAAAAATGGCGGACGCAAAGCGCGCCGCCATTCTTTGGCAAGCGAACGCCTGCCGTTAGTCCATAATTTCGACGGAAACCTTTTTGCCCTGCCGCTGAGCCACAGAGCGCATCAGTGTGCGGATTTCCTTGGCGATCCGACCTTGGCGGCCGATCACCTTTCCCATATCGCTGGGATCGACCCGGAGCTCAAGCACAACATTACCGTCCGTTTCCGTCTCCTGTACGTCCACGGCCTGGGGGTGTTCCACCAGATTTTGGGCGATATAAGTGAGCAAGTCCTTCATGTGCCCTCCAAATCAGATGGCGTTAGCCTTTTTCAGCAGAGCCTTGACGGTTTCGGTGGGCTGTGCGCCGGTCTTGATCCAAGCCTGAGCGCGCTCTGCGTCAACCTTGATAACAGCGGGCTCCTGCAGGGGATCATACGTACCGATCTCCTCGATGAAGCGGCCGTTACGGGGATAACGGGAGTCGGCGACCACAATACGATAGAAGGGGTTCTTCTTGGAGCCCATTCTGCGAAGTCTGATCTTAACCATGTTACTTTCACCTCCAAATGATATACATTGTTTATGGAACCGCAGAAGCGGAAACCATGCGTTTACTTAAAAGGGGAGGCCGGGCATTCCGCCGGGGAAACCACCGGGGAGTTTGCCGAACTTACCTTTTCGGCGTTTGCCCGCCATTTTGGACATCTGCTTGGTCATCTGCTGCATCATGTCGAATTCCTTCAGCAGACGGTTCACAGAGACCACTTGCAGGCCGCAGCCGGCGGCGATGCGCTTTTTGCGGCTGCTGTTGAGGATCGAGGGGTTCTCTCGCTCCTGCGGGGTCATGGAGAGGATGATGGCCTCGGTGTGGGCCAGCGCCTTCTCGTTGATGGAGACGCCCTCCAGCGCCTTGGCGTTCATGCCGGGCATCATGCCCAGCAGCTCGTCCATGGAACCCATGCCCTTGACCTGGACCAGCTGATCGTAGTAGTCCTGGAGGGTGAAGCGATTTTTCTTCAGCTTCTCCGCCAGCTCCTGGGCCTTCTGCATGTCGAACTGCTGCTCGGCCTTTTCGATGAGGGTGAGCACGTCGCCCATGCCCAGGATGCGGGAGGCCATCCGATCGGGGTGGAAGGGCTCGATGTTGTCCAGCTTTTCGCCCATGCCCACGAACTTGATGGGCTTGCCGGTGACGGCCTTGATAGACAGGGCCGCACCGCCGCGGGCATCGCCGTCCAGCTTGGTGAGGACGATGCCGTCGATGTCCAGCGCGTCGTCGAAGGCCTTGGCGGCGTTGACAGCGTCCTGACCGATCATGGCGTCCACCACCAGCAGGATCTCGTCTGGCTCGACCGCCTCCTTGATGGAGCGCAGTTCATCCATGAGGGCTTCGTCCACGTGGAGTCGTCCGGCGGTATCCAAGAAGACCATGTCGTTGCCGTGCTTCTTGGCGTGCGCGATGGCCTCTTTCGCAATGGTGACGGGGTCTTCCTGGCCCATCTGGAAGACGGGGATGTTCAGCTGTTCGCCCACCACCTCCAGCTGTTGGATGGCAGCGGGGCGGTAGATATCGCAGGCGGCCAGCAGGGGACGCTTGCCGTTCTGCTTCCGCATGAGACCGGCCAGCTTGGCGGCGTTGGTGGTCTTGCCCGCGCCCTGAAGACCGACCATCATCACGACGGTGGGGGGCTGGGACGCGATGGAGATCTTGGCTGCGCCGCCGCCCATGAGCTCGATGAGCTCATGGTTCACGATCTTGACAATGGCCTGGGCGGGGGTCAGGCTCTCCAGGACCTCGGCGCCCACGGCCTTTTCGGTGACGCGCTTGATAAAGTCCTTGACGACTTTATAGCTGACGTCGGCCTCCAGCAGGGCCAGGCGGATCTCACGCATGGCCTCCTTTACGTCGGCCTCAGTGAGGCGGCCCTTGTTCCGCAGTTTTTTGAACGCGGAGGAGAGTTTTTCTGTCAAACCTTCAAATGCCATGAAACTCACTCCCTCCCAAGGTCGTCGATGGCTTCGCTCAGCTGTGCGCAGAGGACGTTCAGCTCGCCGTCCCGCAGCCGCTCCCGGTTGAGGGCCTGGAGCTGCTCGCAAATCGCCTTGAGCGTTGCCGTGGTGGCCCGGGTGCGGTGGTAGCGCTGGATCAGACCGGTTTTTTCCTCGATGTCCTCCAACGTCTTTTCCGCCCGGACGATGATGTCCCGAACGCCCTGGCGGGTGATGTCGTAGTTCTCCGCGATCTCGGCCAGGGACAGGTCATCGTTGTAGTATAGGTCGTAAAACTCTTTCTGCCGCTCAGTGAGCAAATCGCCATAGAAATCGAAGAGCATGGCCATTCGATACGCTTGGTTTTTCATGTTTCGGCCCTCCTGTGCGCGGCGTGTAAAGTTGATTTCCTTTACAACAGTGACTATCCTAACCCAGAGGACGGAATTTGTCAAGGGAAAATTGTATCAAAACTTGAAATTTTGGAGAGTATCCTATTATGAAACTTACCACATCTTTACTTTCCGGAAAATCATGGTACAATAACATGAGCGTATTGTGCCCATATGGCACGATTTTTGACCCCGAAGGAGGAGAGCATATGCTCCCGATCACAGAACGTGTCCTGGCGCCCGGCGTTGTGCTCCGGGCAGTCCAGACCCAAAAATTCAAAACATCCATGCTGGGGGTGACCTTTCTCGAGCCTCTGCGGGAGGAGACGGCGTCCCTGAACGCCCTGCTGCCCAAGGTCCTGCGGCGGGGCACCCAGGCCCACCCCGATATGGAATCCCTGTCCGCGGCCCTGGATGACCTCTACGGCGGCGGCATCGAGCCGATCATTCGGAAAAAGGGCGAGGTCCAGTGCGTCGGCTTCTGGGGCAGCTTTTTGGACGATGCCTTCGTGCCGGAGGGCAGCCGCATCCTGGAGTCTGCCGCGGAGCTGTTTGGGGAGATGATCCTCCGGCCCGCCGGTGACGGCGCCTCCTTTCTGCCCGCCTATGTGGAGAGCGAGAAGGCCAACCTGATCGACCGGATTCGAAGCGAGATCAACGACAAGCTCCAATGCTCTCTGGCGCGCCTGCGTCGGCTCATGTGCCAGGGGGAGGCCTATGGCATTGGCAAGCTGGGCAGCGAAGCGCAGGCCCAGGCCATCACCGGGGCGGCCCTCTATGCCCGCTATCGGCAGCTGCTGGAGACTGCGCCCATCTACCTTTATTATTGCGGCTCGGCCGACATTGACCGGGTGGAGGCGGCCTTCCGCGCGGCCTTTGCGGACCTGCCCCGGACCCAGCGGCAGCCGGTCCCGGAGACCGTTTCCGTGGCGGCGCCCAAGGGGGCGGTGCGTCGCTTTTCCGACGCCATGGATGTGACCCAGGGCAAGCTGACCATGGGCTTTCGGCTGGGCGGCGGCTTCCGGGACAAGGAGACCGTGGCCCGCTTCTTCCTGCTCAACGCCATCTATGGCGGCAGCACCAACTCCAAGCTGTTTTTAAATGTGCGGGAAAAGCTGTCGCTCTGTTATTTCGCCAGCTCCTCCCTGGCCATGAACAAGGGGATCATGCTGGTCTACTCCGGGGTGGAGTTTGCCAACTTCCAAAAAGCGGAGGACGAGATCCTGGCCCAGCTGGAGGCCTGCCGGAAGGGGGAGATCACCCCGGAAGAGCTGGAAGCTGCCCGGCGCTCTGCGGTCGGCAGTCTGCGCTCCGCGCTGGACGCCCAGGGGCGGCTGGAGGAGTACTGGCTCAACCGCTTTGTGACCGGCACCGACTATACTCCGGAAGAGCTGGCGGCGGAGATCGAAACCGTCACCCTGGCAGAGCTGGTGGAGACGGCCCGAAAGATCCGCCTGGACAGTGTGTACACGCTGCGGGGAAAGGAGGGGTAAGCCATGATCAAGCACACCTACGAACGAATTGGGGAGACCCTCTGGGAGGAGACCCTGGAAAACGGCCTGCGCGTCTACGTGTTTCCCAAGCCTGACTTTGGCAAGAGCTATGCCTTCTTCGCCACCCGTTACGGCGGCATGGATACCCGCTTTCAGCGGGACGGCCAGTGGCTGGACACGCCCATGGGCATTGCCCACTACCTGGAGCACAAGATGTTCGACACCCCCGACGGCGGCAACGCCCTGCAAAAGCTCTCGGCCACCGGCGCGTCCCCCAACGCCTTTACCAGCAGCGCCATCACCGGCTATCATTTTGAGTGTACCGACCTCTTCTGGGAGAACCTGCGCACCCTGCTGGAGTTTGTCTCCGTGCCCTACTTCACAGAGGAGAGTGTCCGGAAGGAGCAGGGGATTATCGGCCAGGAGATCCGCATGATGGAGGACAACCCCAACCGGCAGTCCTACCGTCTGCTGCTGGAGGCTCTGTACCAGCACCACCCCATCCGCAACTCCGTGGCGGGCTCTGTGGAGTCCATTGCCCAGATCACTGCGGATACCTTATATCATTGTCACGAGGCCTTTTATACCCCGTCCAACATGGTCCTGTGCGTGGCTGGGAATGTGGACCCGGAGCGGGTCTGCGCCATGGCGCGGGAGATCCTGCCGAGGCAGGCCAGGCCCGCCATTCCCCGAGACCGCGGGGCGGACGAGCCTGGGGAGGTTTTTCAGCGGGAGAGCAGCAAGGCCATGGCGGTGGCCGCCCCCCTGTTCCAGGTGGGGCTCAAGCTCCGGCCCGAAGAGGATGGCGCCAGCCAGTTCCGTCAAAAGCTTCTGGGGGATCTGGTGTGCGAGGCCATCATGGGATCGTCCAGCCCCCTCTACAGCAGGCTCTATAGCCAGGGCGTCATCAACGGCAGCTTCTACTGCGGCTATATGGACTATCCCGGCTGCGCCTTCCTGGTGGCCGGTGGCGAGAGCAAAGCGCCGGAAGCCGTCCGGGACGCCATCCTGGAGGAGGCCGCCCGTGTCGCCCGGGAAGGGCTGGATGACGGCCTCTTCACCCGCCTGAAAAAGTCGGCGTATGGCAGCTTTGTCCGGTCGCTGAATTCCTTTGAAACCCTCTGCGTGGAGCAGGCCCAGGGCTATTTCGACGGACAGGACCCCTGGACCTTCCCGGCGGTGTACGATTCCATCACCCGGGAGGACGCGGAGGCCTTCGTCCGCACCTGGTTCCGACCGGAACAGACCGCGCTGGTGGTCGTTCGTCCCGAGGGGGGAGCGCAGTGAACACGGTAACTTTTCCCGGCCTCGGCCTGACCTTTCACCTGAACCGGGAGGCCTTCTCTCTGGGAGACTTTCACATCTATTGGTACGGCGTCATCATTGCCCTTGGATTTGTGCTGGGGGGCGGCTTCTGCTGCCTCCAGGCCAAAAAGTTCGGGCTGCGCCCGGATGACATTCTGGATATGCTGCTCTTTGCCGCGCCCGGCGGCATCCTCGGCGCCCGGCTCTACTACATCGTCTTCAATCCGTCGCTCTACCAAAACGCGGACGGGAGCTGGAATATCAAGGCCTGCTTCAACGTGCACAACGGCGGCCTGGCCATTTATGGCGGGATCATCTTCGGCGTTCTCATTGCGTGGTGGGTGGCCCGGCGCAAGAAGATCCCCTTTCCCGTCCTGGCGGACGGGAGCGCCTTCGGCCTGCTGATCGGCCAGATCGCCGGACGGTGGGGGAACTTTGTCAACGTGGAGGCCTATGGCCGGGAGACCGACCTGCCCTGGCGTATGGGGATCGAAGGCACGGCAGGGGGTGTGAAGCAATACATGGAGGTCCACCCGACCTTCCTGTATGAATCGCTGTGGAACCTGCTGGGCTTCTGTCTGCTTCTGCTGGTCCTCTGCAAGGGCCTGCGGAAGTTTGACGGGATGCTCTTCCTGCTCTATGTGGCCTGGTACGGCTTTGGCCGGGGGCTGATCGAAGGGCTTCGCACCGACAGCCTCTACTTTTTCTCCACAGGCATCCGCACATCGCAGATGGTGGGCTTTGTGAGCTGCGCCGTGGCCGTCGGGCTGCTCCTGTGGAAGCTTAGAAAGAAACCAGATCCAAAGGATCTGTACGTGAATCAAATCAACAAAACAGGAGAGGAGACTGCGTAATATGGCAATCATCTTAGACGGCAAGGCACTGGCCCAAAAGTGCAAGGAAACGGTCAGGAAGGAAGCGGAAGCCCTCAAGAGGGCCCCGGGTCTGGCTGTGATCATCGTGGGCAACAACCCTGCCAGCCGCGTCTATGTCAACAGCAAGCGGAAGGACTGCGAGGAGTGCGGCTTCCTGAGTGAGGAGTACGCCCTGCCCGAAGAGACCACCGAGGCCGAGCTGATCGCCCTGATCCAGGAACTCAACGCCCGGGAGGACATCGACGGCATCCTGTGCCAGCTGCCCCTGCCCGAGGGCATCAACGAGGAGGCTGTCCTCATGGCCATCGACCCGGAGAAGGATGTGGACGGCTTCCACCCCATGAACATGGGCGCGCTGCTCATCGGCAAGGACGGCTTCCTGCCCTGCACCCCCTATGGCATCATGGAGATCCTGGACGAGTACGGCATCGACCCCAAGGGCAAGCAGTGCGTGGTCGTCGGCCGCTCGAACATCGTGGGCAAGCCCATGGCCATCCTGCTCTTGCAGCGCCACGGAACGGTGACCATCTGCCATTCCCGTACCCCGAACCTGGCGGAGGTCTGCCGGACCGCCGACATCCTGGTGGCCGCCGTGGGCAAGGTCAACATCGTGACTGCCGACATGATCAAGCCCGGCGCCGTGGTCATCGACGTGGCGATGAACCACAACGACGCCGGTAAACTCTGCGGCGACGTGGACTTCGCGGCGGCCAAGGACGTGGCCTCTGCCATCACCCCCGTTCCCGGCGGCGTGGGTCCCATGACCCGGGCCATGCTGATGAAGAACACCCTCTTGTCCGCCCGGAAGCGTCAGGGGTAAATGGGGGCTTGCCCCTTTGCGTGGGATATGCTATAATCAATTGAATTTAGTGCAAACCCAATCCTTACAGCAACGGAGGATATCACCATGAGCGAAAGCAGAGAATACTACTCCCGCAGCGAAGAGCACGGCGACGTCTATATTTCCGAAGAGGTCCTGGAGATGATCGCCGGTGCGGCGACCCTGGAAGTGGAAGGGGTCTCCGGCCTGGCCGGCGGCAGCGTCAGCGACCAGATCCTGGGCCGCAAGAAGCTGTCCAAGGGGATCAGCATCCTTTGGGAGTCCGACAATATCACCATTGATGTGGCCATTCAGATCAGCTACGGCAGCATCATTCCCGAGGTGGCAAAGAAGGTCCAGGAGGCCATCATCGCCAACGTGGAGGCCACCAGTGGGATGCAGGTCACCGCGGTCAACGTTCGTGTGGGCGGCGTCACCTTCGATAAGGCTGAGGAGTAAGAAACGGAACCGGTAGGGACCCGCGGTGGTTTTCACTGCGGGTCCTTCTTTTGGATAAAAAACTTCTCAGAAAAAGAGAAGGATAGGACTTCCTTTTTTGCATACTGGATTGTATAATAAGAATATACGAATATACAAAAGACGTGCATATTCTGGATTTGGAGGAACGAACATGACCAGATCAACCGCGAGAGAAATCGCCATTCACTGCTCCTATTCCCTGGGATTTTCCCACCAGACCCCCGACGAATTCCTGGAGGAACGGCTGGATCGGGAGAATTTTCTTCGCTGGGGCGAAGAAAACGAGATGTATAAGGAATATCCCAACGAGAAGCAGATGCAATATATTCGGGAATTGGTCCGCGGCGTCGCTGTCCACGGTCCCGAGCTGGACCAGTACATCGCGCAGTATTCCAAGAACTGGACCTTTGCCCGCATTCCCCGGACGGCCGCCGCGATCATGCGCGTGGCCATGTATGAGATCCTCTACATGCCCGCCATCCCCAAGGCGGCCGCCATCAACGACGCGGTGGAGATCGCCAAGAAATATGAGGACGAAAAGGTCGTCTCCTTCGTAAATGGCATCCTCGGCGTCTTTGTCCGCACGGAGTTTCCCGAGGAGTTCGCCGCCAAGGCGGACACCCCATCCGAGGAGGCCTGACCGTGAGCGCTGTACTGGGGCTGGATACCAGCAACTACACCACCTCTGCGGCCTGGTTTGACGGGGAGCGGGGGGACAACGCCGGAAAGCTTCTGGAGGTGCCGGAGGGCGCTCTGGGTCTGCGCCAGAGCGAGGCCCTCTTTCAGCACGTCAAGCGGATGCCGGAGATCCTGGCCAGGCTCAAGGAGACCGGCCTGCCCGCCGAACTGACGGCCTTGGGGGCCAGCACCCGGCCCCGGGAGGTGGAGGGCTCCTACATGCCCTGCTTCCTGGCGGGAGAATCCCAGGCCAGGGGCATGGCGACAACCCTGGCGCGGCCCTTTTACGCCTGCTCCCATCAGCAGGGCCATATCGCGGCGGCGGCCTGGTCCGCCGGGCGCATGGACCTGCTGGACAAGCCGCATCTGGTGTGGCACCTGTCTGGCGGGACCACGGAGCTGCTCCATGTCATCCCCGATGGGGTGATGGTGCGGGCGGCGTGTATCGGCGGGACTACGGACATCTCCGCCGGTCAGCTCATCGACCGGACGGGGAAAAAGCTGGGGTTGGCCTTCCCCGCCGGGAAGGCGGTGGACGCCCTCTCTCTCCAGGCGGAGAAAAAGGAATGGTTCGCCGTGAAGGTGAAGGACTGCGCCTTTTCCTTCTCCGGGGTGGAGAACAAGATGAACGCCCTGGCAGAGCAGGGCTGGGCGCCCGCCGATATCTGCTGGTATGTGCTGGCCTCCGTCATCCATGGGGTGGAGAAGGCCACGAAGCAGGCGTTGAAGCAGTATCCCGGCCTGCCGGTGCTCTGCGCCGGTGGCGTGGCGTCCAACCAGCTGCTGCGGGAGACCATGATAAAGACCTGCGGCGCGGTCTTTGCCGAACCGCGTTTTTCGACCGACAATGCCATGGGCGTCGCCATTCTGACCTGGCGGCGGCTCCATGAAGGGGACCGTCATGACTGAACCGATCACCGTCACTGCCCTCAACCAGTATGTCAAGCAGCTCCTGGACCGAGACCGGGTGCTGGCTAACGTGCTGGTGCGCAGTGAAATTTCCAACTATAAAGTCTACCCCTCGGGCCACCACTATTTTTCCCTGAAGGACGCGGAGAGCAGCATCCGCTGCGTTATGTTCCGCCGGGAGGCCCTGTCTCTCCGGTTCCGGCCGGAGAACGGCATGAAGGTGGTGGTGTCGGGCCGGGTGTCCGTCTTCCCCCGGGACGGAGCCTATCAGCTCTACTGCGCCCGGATGGTCCCGGACGGGATCGGCGAGCTGGCCTTTGCCTTTGAGCAGCTGAAGGGCCGACTGTATAAGGAGGGGCTGTTTGACCCCGCCCATAAAAAGCCCATCCCGGCGTATCCCAAGACCATTGCGCTGGTGACCTCTCCCGCCGGGGCGGCGGTGCGGGATATGATCCGCATTCTGGGCGCTCGCTACCCCATGGCTCAGGTCCTGGTGGTGCCGGTGCGGGTCCAGGGAGAGGAAGCGCCGGAGGAGATCGCCCAGGGTCTGGACCTTGTGAACGCCTGTCAGATGGCGGACCTTATCATCACCGGGCGGGGCGGCGGCTCCATGGAGGACCTTTGGGCCTTCAACGACGAGCGGGTGGCCCGGGCCATCTACCGCTCTGGGATCCCTGTGATCTCTGCCGTGGGGCATGAGCCCGATGTGACCATTGCCGACTTCGTGGCCGACCTGCGGGCCTCCACGCCCTCCAATGCCGCGGAGCTGGCGGTGCCCGACCAGGCCGACCTGCGGGACACCCTGGCCCATTTGCAGGCCAGACTGGAAAACGGGATGGACCGCAAGCTCCAGGTCCGGCGGGAGGCCTTGCAGCGCTTGGGGAGCAGTCCCTTCCTGCAGTCTCCTCTGCGGACCATTCAGGAAAAGCGGATGCTTCTGGACTACCAGCAGCAGCGGCTGCTCCACAGCATGGAACTGCGGGTGGGGGAGAACCGGCAGTGGATGAGCCGCCTGGCGGCCTCGCTGGACGCGCTGAGCCCCTTTAAGGTCCTGAGCCGGGGCTATTCCATTGCACAAACTGACGACGGGACCGTCGTCTCGACCATAGGGCAGGTGAAGCTGGGGGACACCCTCCGCGTCCGTCTTTCCGATGGGACCCTCACCTGCACCGCAGAGGGAAAGGAGAAGACCAAATGGCGGAAAAGAAGCTGACCTTTGAGCAAGCCATGGGCCGCTTGGAGGAGATCGTGGCGCAACTGGAAGCGGGCGACCATTCCCTGGAAAATGCCCTCTCCCTCTATGAAGAGGGAGCGAAGCTGATGAAGCAGTGCGCCGCTATGCTGGACAAGGCCGAGCAGAAGGTGCTGAAGCTGCGCACCGACGCCAACGGCGAGCTTGTCTCCGAACCCTTTGCACCCAAGGAGTGAGAATCATGGATATGAAAACACAGTTGGCCGCAGATCAGGCGCTGGTGGAAGCGGCTCTGGCCCGTTACGCGGAGCAGTGGCCTGCCTTGGGCGACCTGCAAAAGGCCATGGCCTATAGTCTTCTGTCCGGCGGGAAGCGGATCCGCCCGGTGCTGACGCTGGCTGCCTGCCGTCTCTTTGGCGGCCAGGCGGAAAAGGCCCTGCCCTTTGCCTGCGGCCTGGAGATGATCCACACCTATTCCCTCATCCACGATGACCTGCCCTGCATGGACGACGACGATATCCGGCGGGGCAAGCCCACCAACCACAAGGTCTACGGGGAGGCCACGGCGGTCCTGGCCGGAGACAGCCTGCTGACCGCCGCCTTCGGCGTGCTGGCCCAGGCCGAGCTGTCGCCGGAGCAGATCGTCCGGGGCGTGGCCTGCCTGTCCCAGGCGGCCGGGCCTGCCGGTATGGCAGGCGGACAGGTCCTGGACCTCTTGGGGGAGGGGAAGACCTTGACCTACGACGAGATCATTCAGATCCAAACCTTGAAGACCGGCTGCATGATCGAGGCGGCCGCCCGGCTGGGCGCCATTGCCGCCGGAAGTACGCGCGAAGAGGAGGAGGCCGTGGCGGCGTATGCCCGCAAGCTCGGCCTCGCCTTCCAAATTCGGGACGATGTTCTGGATGTGCTGGGCGATGAGGCCGAGCTGGGCAAGCCCATTGGCTCGGACCAGGAGAACCAGAAATCCACCTTTGTGGGCTTGAAGGGCATCGAGGGCTGTGAAGCTCTCATTGAGGAGCTGACAGAGGGGGCCTTCGCGGCCTTGGCATCTTACCCCGGCAGTGAATTCCTCTGCGAGCTTGCCCGGATGCTGGCAGGACGAACCAAGTAAATTCCTGCCCACAGAACGTCCTAAGGAGGAATTTTTTTGAAAGAATTTCCCTCCCTGCACAAGATCAGCGACCGTCAGGCGGAGGAACTCTGCCAGGAACTGCGAGACCGGGTCATTGACGTGGTCTCCCAGACCGGCGGCCACCTGGCCTCCAATCTGGGGGCGGTGGAGCTGACGGTGGCCCTGCACCGGGTATACGACACGGGCAGGGATCGGCTGGTCTTTGATGTGGGGCATCAATGCTATATCCATAAAATGCTCACCGGGCGCAACGCCCGGATGGAGACCCTCCGGACCTTTGGCGGGATCGCTGGCTTTCCCAAACCCTCGGAGTCTGAGCACGACGCCTGCATCGCGGGCCACGCTTCCACGGCGGTGTCCACGGCACTCGGCATGGCAGTGGCCCGAACCAGGTTGGGGGACGACTATAAGGTCGTTGCCCTTCTGGGCGACGGCTCCCTCACGGGCGGCCTGGCTTACGAGGGGCTGTCCATGGCCGGGCAGAGCGGCGAGCCTCTGGTCATTATCCTCAATGACAACGGCATGTCCATTGACGCCAGCATGGGCGGCGTTGCCCAGCACTTGGCAAAGCAGCGCCTGAAGCCGCCCTATTTGCGCGGCAAGGAGATCTATCGCAAGATCATGCACGCCACCCCGCCGGGCAGGGGACTCTACCGCGTCATCCACCGGATCAAGGAGGCCGTGAAGGCGACTCTGCTGCCGTGCAGCATGTTTGAGAACATGGGCTTTCAGTACATGGGACCGGTGGACGGGCATGACGTGAAGGCGTTGACCCGGCAGCTGAGCTATGCCTCCCGGGTCAACGGCCCGGTCCTTCTGCACGTGAAGACCATGAAGGGCAAGGGATACGGCCCGGCGGAGAAGAATCCCGACGCCTATCACGGCACGGGTCCGTTCCGAAGGGAAGACGGCGCGCTGCGCTGCCCCAGCAAGGAGGAGTCCTTCTCCGACCGATTCGGCAAAGAGCTCTGCGCCCTGGCGCGGGAGGATGAGCGCCTCTGCGCCCTGACGGCGGCCATGACATCGGGGACGGGGCTTTCGGGATTTGCCGAGGAATTCCCGGACCGCTTCTTTGACGTGGGCATTGCCGAGGAGCACGCAGTCTCCATGACGGCAGGCATGGCCAAGCAGGGGCTGATCCCCGTCTTTGCGGTGTATTCCACCTTCTTCCAGCGCAGCTACGACATGCTCATCCACGACATTGCCATCGACAAGCTCCACGCGGTGTTCTGCGTGGACCGGGCCGGTCTGGTGGGCGACGATGGGGAGACCCACCACGGCCTCTTTGACCTGGGCTTTTTAAAGACGGTCCCCGGCATCACCGTTCTGAGCCCCGCCAGCCTGGACGAACTCTCCTCCATGCTGAAACGGGCCGTCCATGAAATTTCCGGTCCGGTGGCGGTTCGTTACCCCAGAGGCGGGGAAAACCAGTATAGTGAGGACCACAGCCAGGAGCCCGCCTGCATCCTGCGCCAGGGGAGCGACCTCACCCTGGTGACCTTCGGTTCCCTGACCGGGAGCATCCTCCAGGTCGCAGCTCGCCTGGCCCAGGACGGGATCTCTGCGGAAGTTGTGAAGCTGAATCAAATCGTTCCGCTGCCCACAGAGACCGTGCTGACGTCGCTGAAAAAGACCGGCCGACTGCTGCTGGCCCAGGAGTGCGTCTCCATGGGCGGCCCCGGCGAGGTCGTCATGGCGGCCGCTGCGGCGGCTGGGATCGCGCTGCGGGGCGCCGCGCTTTGCTCCTGCGGCGAAGGCTTTGTCCCCCACGGGACGATCCCGCAGCTGCGCGGCCTCTGCGGGCTGGATGTGGAAGCTTTGTATCAAAAAGCCTTGGAGGTGATGCGCGATGGCAACTAAAAAACGGCTGGATGTTCTGCTGACAGAGCGCGGAATGGCGGAAAGCCGCCAAAAGGCCCAGGCCATCATCATGGCCGGGCAGGTCTTCTGGGAGGGAAAGCGCATGGATAAGGCCGGTGCTTCGGTGCCCGAGGACGCCAACCTGGAGATCCATGGTCAGACCCTGAAGTATGTGAGCCGCGGCGGCTTAAAGCTGGAAAAGGCGATGGAGACCTTCGACCTTCCCTCCCTGGAGGGGGCCGTGGCCATCGACGCGGGCGCGTCCACCGGCGGCTTCACGGACTGTATGCTCCAGAACGGGGCGGCCAAGGTCTACGCGGTGGATGTGGGCTACGGACAACTGGCCTGGAGCCTGCGCAACGATCCCCGCGTGGTGTGCATGGAGCGCACCAACGTCCGCTACCTCACCAGCGAGACCATTCCGGAGTCCTTGGATTTTGGCAGTGTAGATGTGTCCTTCATCTCTCTGCGCCTGATCCTGCCCGCCCTGCGGCCTCTGATGAAGGAGAGCGGCCAACTGGTCTGCCTCATCAAGCCCCAGTTCGAGGCCGGGAAGGAAAAGGTGGGGAAGAAGGGCGTGGTGCGGGACAAGGCGGTCCATCTGGAGATCCTGGAGCAGTTTCTCCGCCATGCCAGCGAGTGTAACTTCTATGTGAAAGACATCACCTTCTCGCCCATCCGTGGGCCGGAGGGGAACATCGAGTATTTGGGACAGCTGACCGTGGCAGAGCAGCCTCCCTATGGGGGAGACCTGGCTGCCTTGGTGGAAGCGTCCCATGCGCGACTGGAAGGAGCGTCCCATTGAAAATCATTCTCTGTCCCAATCCTTTCCGTGACAAAGGATTACATGCGGCCAAGAGCACCGAGCGGCTTTTGAGCGCAGCAGGTGTAAAAACGGAATATTGCTTTCCCTTCCCGGTGGATAAGTCTATTTTGGGAGATTTGGACCCCAGCATCCGGATCAAGGATCTGAAGACCGAGCTGGCTGACGCGAATTTCCTGGTTTGCTTCGGCGGCGACGGGACCATCCTCCACGCGGCCAAAGACGCCAGCAACTTTGGCGTCCCCATCATTGGGGTGAACATGGGCAGCGTCGGCTTCATGGCAGAGCTGGAGCAGAGCGAGCTGCTCCAGCTGACGCGCCTGATCAGCGGGGAGTACACCCTGGAGAACCGGATGCTTTTGGATGTGCGGGTCATCCGGGACGGTCGCACCCTCTTCCGCAGCACCGCGCTCAACGACGCCGTGGTGACCAAGGGCGCGGTGGCCCGGGTCATTGACTTGCAGGTATTCAGCGACAAGGTCCTGGTGGCCAATATCTTTGGCGACGGCGTGATCATGGCGACGCCCACAGGCTCCACCGCCTACTCCCTGTCGGCGGGCGGACCCATTGTGGAGCCGACGGCAGAAAACATCATCATGACCCCCATCAGCGCCCACACCATCCAGGCCAAGGCCATGGTGTTGGACAAGAGCCGCCTGATCGACGTGACGGTCCCCAAGCAGAGCCGAAAGATAGCCTACCTCTCTGTGGATGGCGGAAAGGCGTTCAAGCTGTTTTCCGGCGATACCGTGCAGGTCACCCGGTCCCGGCGGTCCCTGTGCCTGGTGAAGTTTTTTGAAAAGAGTTTCTACGAGTTGATCAACCAAAAGCTGGAAAGGAGAAACCGCCTATGAAGGCCAGAAGACAGGCTGAGATCCTCGCAATCATCCAGGAGCACGACATTGAGACCCAGGACCAGCTCCTGGAAAAATTGCGGGAGAAGGGGATGAAATCCACCCAGGCGACCATTTCCCGGGACATCAAGGAGCTTCATCTGGTGAAGGAGCTCACTGGCCACAGCACCTACAAATACGCGGTCAGTGAGCGAAAGACCTCTCTGAACGTAGCCGGTCGCCTGAACAATATTTTCCGGGAGAGCGTGACCTCCTTTGACAGCGCGCAGAATATCGTGGTTCTCAAGACCATGCCCGGCTTGGCTTCTGCGGCCTGCTCTGCCATCGACGGGATGCACCTGCCCAACATGGTGGGCAGTCTGGCGGGCGACGACACGGCCATCCTCATCATGCGCACCATCCAGGACGCCGAGGAACTCTGCCTGGAGATCGTCAAGATGCTGGACAAGAAATGACAAGAAACGAATTGATCGGAAGGGAGGGCTGACCCTTGCTTTCTCTGCTGCATATTGAGAATATCGCCCTGATCGATGAGGCGGACCTCTCCTTCGGTCCGGGCTTTAACGTCCTGACCGGCGAGACCGGCGCGGGTAAATCCATCATCATCGACGCCATCAGCGCGGTGATGGGCGAGCGAACAAGCCGGGATCTCATCCGCACGGGAGAGAAGTCGGCCCTGGTGACCGCCATCTTCCGGGATCTGCCCGACCTGCCCTGGTTTCGGGAGACCGGCCTGGGACCGGATGAAAACGGGGAGCTGATCTTGTCCCGAAAGATCCAGGCCGACGGCAAGAATCTCTGCCGGGTGGCCGGAAAGCCCTGCACCGTGGTCCAGCTGAAGGCCCTGGGCGGCCAACTCATCGACATCCACGGCCAGCACGACGGCCAGCAGCTGCTGGACGAGAGTTGTCACCTGGGCTACCTGGACAGCTTTGGTCAGTTGGAGGCAGACAGGGCGGCCTACCGGGCGGAGTATCAAAAGCTGACCGAGCTTCGCCGCCAGATCGCGGCCCTGCAAATGAACGAGGCAGAGAAGGCCCGGCGGATCGACACCCTGCAATATCAGATCGCGGAGCTGGAGCGCGCCGCGCTGCGTCCCGGAGAGGAGGAGGCGCTGAACGAGCGAAAAAAGCTCCTCCGCAGCGCGGACCAGCTCATGGCAGCGGTGGAGGGGGCCTATGGCGCGGTCTTTGGAGACGAGGACCGGGACGGCGCGGCCAGCCTCCTGGCCGAGGCCGAGAGCGCGGTGGCCCGGGTGGCGGACGTTTCCGGGGAGCTGTCCCAGCTCTCCGACGTCCTGGCCGACCTGCGCTATGCGGCGGAGGACGCCGCCGAGCGCCTGCGGGACCTGCGGGACAGCTTTGATTTCTCGCCCCAGGAGTTGGACGAGGTGGAAAGCCGCCTGGACCTGCTCTATCGACTCAAAAAGAAGTACGGCGCCACCACCCAAGAGATGCTGGCCTACTTGGCGCGCAGCAAAGCCGAGCTGGACCGGATCGAGATGGCGGAGGATGCCATCCTAAAGCTGGAGAAGCAGCGGCTCAAGCGTTTGGAAACGGTGAGGAAGGAAGCCGAGGCGCTCTCGCGCAAGCGTCAGGCCGCGGCGCAGACCTTGAAAGACCGCATCGAGGGGGAGCTGCGCCAGCTGGACATGCCCAAAGTGCGGTTTGAAACGGAATTTTTGCCCAAGTCTGGTGACCTGGGCCTGGATGAGACCGGCATGGACGAGGTGCGCTTTCTCATGTCCGCCAATGTGGGCGAGAATTTGAAGCCCATCGCCAAGGTGGCCTCCGGCGGCGAGCTGAGCCGCATCATGCTGGCCCTGAAAAATGTCCTGGCAGAAAACGACAGCATCATGACCCTGATCTTTGACGAGGTAGACGCTGGGGTCAGCGGCCGGGCCGCCGGGAAGGTGGCCGAGAAAATGAGCCGCCTCTCCCAGACCTGTCAGGTCCTCTGCGTCACCCACCTGGCTCAGATCGCGGCCATGTCCGACAGCCATTATTCCGTCCAGAAGGAGGAGAAGGACGGCCGGACCTACACGAATGTCATGACGCTGGACCGCGCGGGACGAAAGCAGGAGCTGGCCCGCCTCACCGGCGGCGTCCGCACCTCCGCCGCCATTCTGGAGGGGGCCGAGGAGCTTCTCCGAGAGGCGGAGGCGTATAAGTCACGCTTTCGCGGATCGAATGGTTGACAACCGGTGGGAAATGGTGTAAAATTGCAGCTACTGCAATATTGTTACTGTGATGAAGGGAAGAAGTAGCCCGCGTTGCCCTGTGCAGAGAGCCCCTGTTCGGTGAAAGGGGGAGAGGGTCGTGGGTGAAGTTACCTCCCGGAGCAGCTGCCTGAACCTCCGGCCACTTGGGAGCAGTAGGGTATGTCGGGTGCGCCCGTTATCGCGCGCAGGGTTAGTGTCTGACCCGCTGAGGCTCCTTTCGTGAGGAAGGGGTAAATAGAGGTGGTACCACGATTTTATCGTCCTCTGTCATTTCGGTGACAGAGGACGTTTTTTCCTCTCCTCTGTCGAACAACCAACGAAAAAGGAGACAACACCATGGGTATTTACGAAGAACTGAGAGCCCGCGGCCTGATCGCGCAGGTCACGGACGAGGAAGAGATCCGGGAACTGGTCAACAACGGCAAGGCGACCTTCTACATTGGCTTTGACCCCACCGCCGACTCGCTCCACGTGGGGCATTTTATGGCCCTGTGCCTGATGAAGCGCTTGCAGATGGCAGGCAACCGCCCCGTCGTTCTGGTGGGCGGCGGCACCGGCTATATCGGCGATCCCTCCGGGCGGACGGATATGCGTTCGATGATGACCCCCGAGACCATCCAGCACAACTGCGACTGCTTCAAAAAGCAGATGGAGCGCTTCATTGACTTTGGCGAGGGCAAGGCCATCATGGTCAACAACGCCGACTGGCTGCTGAAGCTGAATTACATTGACCTGCTGCGGGATGTGGGCGCCTGCTTCTCCGTGAACAACATGCTCCGGGCTGAGTGCTACAAGCAGCGCATGGAGAAGGGCCTGTCCTTCCTGGAATTCAACTACATGATCATGCAGTCCTATGACTTTTATCATCTCTTCCAGGAATATGGCTGCAACATGCAGTTTGGCGGAGACGATCAGTGGTCCAACATGCTGGGCGGCACGGAGCTGATCCGTCGCAAGCTGGGCAAGGACGCCTATGCCATGACCATCACCCTGCTCATGAACTCTGAGGGCAAGAAGATGGGCAAGACCGCCTCCGGCGCGGTCTGGCTGGACCCCAACAAGACCTCTCCCTATGAGTTCTACCAGTACTGGCGGAATGTGGGCGACGCCGATGTGCTCAAGTGCATCCGGATGCTGACCTTCCTGCCCCTGGAGGAGATCGACAAGATGGACGCCTGGGAGGGCGCGCAGCTGAACACCGCCAAGGAGGTCCTGGCTTACGAGCTGACCAAGCTGGTCCACGGCGAGGAAGAGGCGACGAAGGCGCAGGAGACTGCCCGGGGCCTGTTCTCCAAGGGCGGTGACATTGCCAACATGCCCGCCACTGGCCTGAGCGCCGAGGACCTGCATGACGGCGTCATCGCCATCATGGATATGATGCTCAAGTGCGGCATCGTCCCCTCCAAGGGCGAGGCCCGACGCCTCATCCAGCAGGGCGGCGTGGAAGTGGCCGGGGAGAAGGTCGCGGACATCGGCGCCACCTTTACCGCAGAGCAGCTCTCCGGCGAGGGCCTGGTCATCAAGAAGGGCAAAAAGGTCTTCCACCGGGCTTACCTGGAAGGCTGATAAAAGACAGTTCCCCGAAAAAACACCCCTTGATGCAGGAAACTGCATCAAGGGGTGTTGCGCTCAGAGCGGTCAGGTTTGTGCTTGCTTTGTCTGGGGGGATCTTTGCTGAGACAGGAACAGGCCCGACAAGGTCAGCCCGACGCCCAGCCAAGCCAGCGGGGTGAGGAACTCGTGGAGGACGAGCATGGAGCAGACCACGGTGACCACAGGGACCACGTAGATGTACAGACTGGTTTTCACCGCTCCCATGGTCTTTACCGAGAAGTTCCAGGTGACGAAGCAGAGGGCGGACGCACCCAGGCCGAGGAAGAGCAGGTTGCCCAGGATGACCGGGTCGGCCAGACGGGTCAGGTCCGGGGAAAAGCCGAACAGGGGCAGGGTCGGCAACATGAAGAGCAGACCGTAGAAGAAGATGCGCCGGGTGACCAGAACGGTGGGGAAGCCGAATTCGCCGAGCTGCTTGGTCAACAGGGCGTAAAAGGCCCAGATGATGGCCGCCAGGAGAGACAGGAGATCCCCCTTGGGGCTGACCTCCAGGGCGGAGCCTTGGAAGCTGATGAGGAAGATCCCGGTCATGGCCACGAGGAAGCCGACGAAGAAGCGCCGCCCGATGGCTTCAGCGCCTCTGAAAAAGAAGGGGGTCAGCAGGGCGGTAAAGAAGGGGGAGACGGAGACGATCACGCCCACATTGGAGGCCATGGTGCAGGTCAGGGCGATGTTTTCCAGCAGGTAGTACAGGCAGACCCCGCACAGGCCGGCCAGGGCGAACATCCCTTCCTGCCGCTTCGTGGTCTTTCCCAGGGACTTGGGGCAGACTATCAGCAGAGCGAAAAAGCCAAGCAGGAAGCGGAGGACCAGAATCTCCAGCGGCTGGAAGTCAGCCAGCAGGATCTTGGTGGAGATGAAGGTGGTCCCCCAGATGAAGATGGTGAGCAGGGCGGCCAAATGGCCGGTCAGTTGATTGTGTTCCATGGGAAAGGTCCTCTCTGTTGACGTTTTCAGGCCCCTGTCCCGGCGCAGGGCGGGGGACAGGAGATAACTTGCTTCAATTTACGAAACCGCCTGGCTGCCTAGACAGCCGGGCGGTTTTGTTTCCATTCAGTTGGACAGGTACTGCCGAACAAGCTCCTGGAGAAGTTCATCTCGATCTAGCTTCCGAATCAGGGTACGTGCGTTGTTGTGGTTCGTAATATAGGTCGGATCCTCCGAGAGGATATATCCCACGATTTGGTTGATGGGATTATACCCTTTTTCCTTTAAAGAGTCATAAACGGACATGAGGATGGCTTTCATCTCGCTGCTGCGCTCCTGCGGCACCTGAAACTTCCGGGTGAACTCGGAATCCATGGATATCCCCCCTATTACGAAAATAAAAATAAATCAAAATAATCATACTACGCAAGGCGCAGAAAGTAAAGGGGGAAAGGAGAAAATTAAAGGAAAAATTATCGCAGCGTCGCGCCCAAGTCCTTTTCCAGGGCGTCCAGCACGACCTTGACCTCGTCGTCTGCCTCCTGCGCGGTCAGGCTGCGGTCATCTGCCCGGAGGATCAGGTTGAAGGCCACGGATTTTTTGCCCTTGGGCAGGTTGGCGCCCTTGTAGATGTCAAAGAGCGTCACATCCTTCAGCAGTCCCTTGGCCGCGGTGCGGATACAGTCCTCCAGCGCGCCGACGGTGATGTCGGCGTCCACCAGCACTGCGATGTCACGGGTGACGGCGGGGAACTTGGGCAGAGGCGCGTACACGGGATCGGCGCCGCGGGCGGCGAAGAGCGCGTCGAACTTCAGCTCCGCGCAGAACAGCTCGGTGTCTACGCCGTAGTTGGCGGCCACCAGAGGATGGATCTGACCCAGAACGCCGATCTCCTGGCCGTTCACAAAGACCTTCGCGCAGCGGCCGGGGTGATAGGAGGGGTTGGTCTGCTCTGGCTCAAAGGAGACCTTCTCTGCGCGGATGCTGGCCAGGATGGTCTCCACAGCCCCCTTCAGGGTGAAGAAGGATTCGCTGGGACCATAGAGCCCCAGGGAGAGGATCTTGGGTTCATCGGCCAGACCGTCCTCCCGCAGGAAATAGGTGCGGCCCAGTTCATAGAGATAGGCGGACTTGTTGCGGTAGTTGTAGTTTCTGGTGAGGATCTCCAGCATGGAGGGCAGCACCGTGGTGCGCATGATGGAGGTGTCCTCGCCCAGGGGATTCATGATCTTCATGGACTTGCGGCGGGGATCGTCGGCAGCCCAGCGGATATTGTCATAGTAGGTGGGGCTGATGAAGGAGTAGGTGATGATCTCGTCAAAGCCCATGCTACGGCAGACGACGCCCAGGTCGCGCTCCATGCATTGCTCCTTGCTGTAGCCGCCCTGGGTGGTCACGCCCCGCATGGCGGTGGTGGGGATCTGGTTGTACCCGAAGAAGCGTGCCACCTCCTCGGCCAGGTCGGAGTAGTGCTCCACGTCACCGCGCCAGGAGGGAACGGTGACGTCGTCGCCGTCCACGCCGAAGCCCAGCTTGGTCAGGATGCGGCACATCTCCGGGGTGTCGAGCTCGGTGCCCAGCAGGGCGTTGATTTTCTCGGGGCGCAGCTTCAGGGTCTTGGGCTGGGGAACGTAGTTCAGGATGTCGATGACGCCGTCCAGAACTTCACCGGCGCCCAGCAGCTCCACCAGCTCGCAGGCGCGGTTGACGGCGGGCAGGGTGTTCAGGATATCGAGGCCCTTTTCGAACTTGGCGGACGCCTCGGTGCGCATACCCAGAGCCAGGGCAGTGCGGCGGATGCAGGTGCCGTTGAAGTTGGCGGACTCGAAGACCACGTCTACGGTGTCCTCCACGATCTCGCTGTTCTCGCCGCCCATGATACCGGCCAGACCCACAGCGCGGGTGTCGTCGGCGATGACCAGCATGGAGCTGTTCAGCTCGCGCACGTTGCCGTCCAGGGTGGTGAGGGACTCGCCGTCCTCGGCCCGGCGGACGACGATCTTGCCGCCCTTCACATAGCGGTAGTCAAAGGCGTGCATGGGCTGGCCGTACTCCAGCATGACGTAGTTGGTGATATCGACGATGTTGTTGATGGGGCGCACACCGGAGGCGCGCAGGCGCTCGCGCATCCACTTGGGGGAGGGACCGATCTTCACATTGCGGACCATCCGGGCGGTGTAGCGGGGGCAGAGGTCGTCGGCGGGCGTCTCCACGTCCAGCAGGGCAAACAGGTCGCCGGGGCCTTCGCCCTTGACTACGGGTTCGTGGAGGGTGAGCGCCTTGTCATAGGTCGCGGCGGCCTCGCGGGCCAGACCGATGACGGACAGGCAGTCGGGACGGTTGGGGGTGATCTCAAACTCCACCACGTGGTCATTTAGGCCCACGGCGGCGCAGATATCCTGGCCAACTTCCAGACCGGCCAGCTCGGGGTCGTCGGACAGGATCCAGATCCCGTCCTCGCAGGCGGCGGGGAAGTCCCGGTTGTCCAGCCCCAGCTCCTTGAAGGAGCAGAGCATACCGCTGGAGGACTCGCCGCGGAGCTTGCCCTTCTTGATGTGGATACCGCCGGGCAGAGTGCTGTTGTGCTTGGCCACGGGGACCAGGTCGCCCTTCTTCACGTTCTGCGCGCCGGTGACGATCTGGGTCAGTTCGCCCTCGCCCACATCGACCTGGCAGATCCACATGTGATCGGAGTTTTCGTGGCGGACGATCTCCTCCACGCGGCCTACCACCACGTTGGAGATCTCAGCGCCCTCGACCTCGGTGACCTCGACCTTGGAGCCGGAGAGAGTCATATCTTCCGAAAAATCGTGGTCGTTCGCGTCGATGCGGACAAATTCATTCAGCCATTTTCTAGACAGTAACATAGGTTCTCTCTCCTTTCTCAGAACTGCTCAAGGAAGCGGACGTCGTTTTCAAAGATCAGGCGCAGGTCGGAGATCTTGAAGCGGCGCATGGCCATGCGCTCCAGACCCATGCCGAAGGCCCAGCCGGAGTATTCCTCGGAGTCGATGCCGGACATCTCCAGGACCTTGGGGTGGATCATACCGGCGCCCAGGATCTCGATCCAGCCTTCGCCCTTGCAGGTGGGGCAGCCAACGCCGCCGCACTTGTGGCACTGAACGTCCATCTCACAGGAGGGCTCGGTGAAGGGGAAGTGGTGGGGACGGAAACGGGTCTTGGTGCCCTCGCCGTAGAGCTGCTCCATGACGGCGGTGAGGGTGCCCTTCAGATCGGCCATGGTGATGTTCTTGTCGATGACCATGCCCTCCACCTGATGGAACATGGGGGAGTGGGTGGCGTCCACCTCGTCCTTGCGGTAGACGCGGCCGGGCGCCAGGATGCGGATCGGCAGCGGCTTGGTCTCCATGGCGTGGACCTGCATGGGGGAGGTCTGGCTGCGGAGCATCACGCGGCTGTCCTCGTCAAAGTAAAAGGTGTCGGACCAGTCTCGGGAGGGGTGGCCTTCCTCCGCGTTCAGACGGTCAAAGTTGTAGTAAGCCAGCTCCACCTCGGGGCCGTCCAGGATGGTAAAGCCCATGCCCACAAAGATCTCCTTGATCTCTTCCAGGGCGATGTACATGGGGTGCTGGTGGCCCAGCTTTTTCTCCTCGCCGGGGATGGTCACGTCCACAGCCTCGTCCTTCAGGCGGGCCTCCAGCTTGATCTCCTCCAGCTTGGCCTTCTGGGCCTCGATCTCTGCGGTGAGCAGCTCCCGCACGTCGTTGGCCAGCTGGCCGATGACGGGACGCTCCTCTGCGGAGAGCTTGCCCATTTGCTTCAGGACGGCGGTGAGCTCGCCCTTCTTGCCCAGGTACTTGACCCGGAGGCTTTCCAGCTCCGCAGACTCCTTGGCCTCGGCCAGAGCCGCGAGGGCCTTCTGTTTGATGCTTTCCAGTTGTGCTTTCATTTTGCTTCCTCCAAACTATATCGCTACGATCGCTGATCGGCTGCATAGCAATAAAAAAAGCCCCCATCCCGACAAACGGGACGAAAGGCAAGGTCTTCCGCGGTACCACCCGAACTTCACGCGAGGATCGCGTGCGCTTCATCGTCCGATAACGGTGGACCATCCGCCGGCGTCTTTCCCCACCGAAACTCCAGGGCGAACCAAGCGGCAGAACACACAGGACAGCTTCCAGCCAATGGTCGTCCCTCTCTGAGAGGTCAGCTCCGCTATTTTCCCCTTCACAGTTTTTTGCAGTGCAACAACTTTACCATAAAAAAGCTTGAAAATCAAGATGGAAAAACCTATAATCAAGAGTTAGAGAAGGATTTTTTGCCAAGTTGCTGAATTCTTTCCGATTTGTTCATCCTTTTACACGAAGCGTTTGCTATCCTTTGAAACGATGGGAGGGAAATACCATGGGCCAAGTAACGGAGGCGTTCGTGCGGGACTGCTTGCCGGTCCGGGACCGAAATGGGCACAAGGGGACCTTTGGCAAGGTGCATATTTTAGCGGGTTCTGTGGCGTTCACCGGGGCGCCTATGTTCGCGTCCCATGCTGCGGTCCGCACCGGGTCCGGTCTGGTCTTTCTTTCCGTTCCGAAAGAGATCTGGCCTGTGATGGCGGGCAAGAGCAGGGAAGCGATGCCTGCGCCCGTGCCGCCCTTTCCCGTCCTGCTGGATAAGATGAATGCCAGCGACGCGGTCCTGATCGGCCCCGGCTTGGGCCGAAGCAGAAAGACCGACGTGCGCACCCTTCGTCTGGTGGAGAAGGTCCGGTCCCCTCTGGTGCTGGACGCCGACGGCATAAACGCGGTGGCGGAACATATAGATGTTCTGGACGCCAGACGCGGCCGACTGACGGTCTTGACGCCTCACGATGGGGAATTTCTCCGGCTGACGCAGGGGAAGGCCATTGGCCCTGATCGGGAGGGCGCCGCTGCGGCATTTGCCCGTCAGCACGGCTGCGTGCTGGTGCTGAAAGGCCACCGAACCATTACGGCCTTCCCGGACGGAGAGACCTTCGTCAACACCACGGGAAACCCCGGCATGGCCAAGGGGGGCAGCGGCGATGTGCTGGCGGGTATGCTC
This sequence comes from uncultured Eubacteriales bacterium, assembly GCA_934572535.1. Classification (GTDB taxonomy): domain Bacteria; phylum Bacillota; class Clostridia; order Oscillospirales; family Oscillospiraceae; genus Evtepia. The sequence continues at coordinate 130,337 of CAKTLJ010000001.1, read as the reverse complement.
CTCTCCCTGCTGGGCCAGGGGATCGCGCCGAAGAAGGCCGTTCCCGGGGCGGTCTGGCTCCATGGCCGGGCCGGTGACCTGTCGGCTGCCCGCCTGGGAGAGTATGGCATGACGCCCACAGACCTGCTGGAGGAGATCCCCTCTGCCATCCGGGGCGTGATGGGGTGACCGCCAGACCAAGCGAGTAGGAGGAATTTCCCTTGGGTGCAAAGAAAGTTTGCACACGAATGATAAGCCTGCTCCTGTGCCTTCTCTGCGGATGCGCGGGAGCAGACAGCGACAACGATCTGACCCTGGAGCTTCGGTCGGACTTCCTTTCCCGAGAAGGATGTTCCGGCGTCATGGAGCTGACGGCCGATTACGGTCAGCGGGTGTATACGTACACCGTGGACTTCAGCGGCACTGTGAAGGACGGTATGACCCTGGTCATTACTGCGCCGGAAGAGGTGGCGGGGATCACCGCAAGCATCCGCGAAGGACAAACTTGCCTGGAATACGATGGGGTCCGGCTGGAGACCGGCCCTGTCAACGCGGATGGGCTGTCCCCCTTGGACGCCCTGCCCACCTTCCTGACGGCGATGGACTCCGGTTACATTGCGGAAACGGGCAGCGAGCGGATGGGGGAGACCGAAGTCCTGCGGATCTGCTGCCGGGACCCTGAGACAGAGCCCGGCCAGGGGCTGGAGACGGTATTATGGTTTGATAAAGCCCAGAAAACTTTGCGGCGAGGAGAGGTTCGCAGCGATGGGTTCACTGTGATTCAATGCGAGTTTTCTGCCTTTATATTGAAGCAATCCAATACATAGAAAGGTCGTATGACAATGAGAGCACAAATGAAAGGAACCTGGATGAATTCCGGGCGGAGCTGGATGAAGCGCACCTGGGCAGAAGTGTCCATGGAGCGGTTGGAGCACAACTATCACGCGCTGCGAAACCTGACGCCCTACGGGACCAAGTTCATGGGGCTGGTGAAGGCGGATGCTTACGGGCACGGGGCGGTGCCGGTGGCAATGAAGCTGGAAGAGCTGGGCGCGGATTACTTGGGCGTTGCCTGCCTGGACGAGGCTGTGGAGCTCCGGGAGGCTGGCGTTGAGATGCCTATCCTGATTTTGGGTTGTACCTCTTCCATCTATGCGGTCGAGCTGGTGAAGTATGATATCACCCAGGCCTGCTACGACTTGGAATACGCAAAGGAGCTGTCTGCCATTGTGGGCAAGACGGGCAGCGAGTTGAAGGTCCACATCCAGTGCGACACTGGTATGACCCGCCTGGGCTTCCTGTGTCACGAGGACACCATGGAGAAGGCGGCCCAGGAGATCTATGAGGCGGTGAACCTGCCCGGCCTGGTGGCGGAGGGGATCTTTACCCACTTCTCCGACTCCGACGGCAGCGAAGAATACACCATGATGCAGTTCAGCCGCTTTTTGGAGATCATCGACCGAGTGAAGGCCCTGGGCTACGAGTTTGCCATTCGCCACTGCGCCAACAGCGCGGCGACCCTGCTGTATCCTGCGACCTATTTGGACATGGTCCGGCCCGGCATCGTTCTCTACGGCCATCTGCCCGATGCCTCCATGGACCCGGACCTCTGCGACCTGCTTCCCGTTCTGGAGCTGAAGAGCCGCGTGGCCACCGTCCGCGACGTCCCCGCCGGTACCCCCGTCAGCTACGGCAGGACCCACACCCTGGATAGAGACTCCCGCCTGGCGATCATTCCCGTGGGATATGGCGACGGCTACTGCCGCGGATTCTCCAATCAGCTCTCCATCCTGGTCGATGGACAGAAAGCGCCCATCACCGGCCGCGTCTGCATGGATATGTGCATGGTGGATGTGACCGACATCCCCAATGTGAAGGAAGGCGATGTGGCGGTCCTTTACGGCGAGAACCAGTCCGTGGAAGAGGGCGCAGAAGTGATGAAGACCATTTCGTACGAGCTTCTGTGTGTGCTGGCCAAGCGGATCCATCGGATCTATCTCTGACACAGTTCCCGAAAAAACGCCCACCGCATAGGATAGGCCGTGGGAAGAAGGCGCGGGACGCCGCGCCTGGGCCGAGGCGCCGAATTTTTGCCCGAGGGGTATAAAGGGCGCCGATCCGTGGGAGAATCATAGTGACCCGCGTTACATAGGATGGTTTCCATGCCATGTAACGCAGGATCCTACTTTCCGGCGGAGTGTGAGCACTGTGGACAATAGCGTAAAGCGCGGAGATATCTTTTATGCCGACCTCAGCCCCGTGGTGGGCAGTGAGCAAGGGGGCGTGCGTCCGGTGCTGATCGTCCAGAACGACACCGGCAATCGCCATAGCCCTACCGTCATCGCGGCGGCCATCACCTCCCAGACCGGGAAGGCGAAGCTGCCCACCCATATCGAGTTGGCCGCCCGCCGGTATGGCCTGCCCAAGGATTCCGTGGTTCTGCTGGAACAGATCCGCACCCTGGACAAAAAGCGCCTGCGGGAGCATATGGGCCGCGTGGATGGTCCTCTGATGCATCAGGTGGACGCCGCGATCGCCGTTAGCTTTGGTCTGCACCCGGATACTCTCGTCTGACAGATCCCGTTGCGGGCAGTCCCGGCCAGTTCATGCCGGGACCGCCCGTCGCGCCAACCCAATGTATAGTCTGACGCCAAAAAGCCGCCCATCGGGCGGCTTTTTCTGCGGATAAAAAGGGCTGCGCTTCGTCAAAGGGTAAAGTCCTCCGTCTTCAACCGGCTGAAATCCGGGACCACGGGACGCGGGGGGACTCGCTTTAAGGGATCATAGCGGAAGGCGGAGCAAGCCCCCTCCGGGGGAATGACGCCCTTCTTTTTGCAGAGGACGGTCTCGGGATCAATGGCCTTCCCCCGTTTACAGTAGGCGCAGTTGGGTTCGATCTTTTTGGTAAAGAGCATGGGATCTCCTCCCGTATCATAAGCATAGTTGGCTTGATCCAGCAGAGAGTATTATAGCGTGTCTGCTCGTCTTTTTCTACCCTTTTTTGTAGGTGAGGAGAAAATATCCCCCGGCCAGGAACCACAGCGCCAGAAGCTCCCGCCCCACCAGACTGGGAGCGGAAAAGGAAGCGGTTTGCGCCATGACGGGCAGAGACATCGGAAAGCGCGCCGCGCCCCACGCGGTGAGCAGAGCGGCCAGCACGCCCTGCACCAGCTTTGCGGCAAGGTATGGCTTGGCGGAGACGCCTGCCGTTTGCAGGAAGGACAGAGACTGGCAATGGACAGACAGCCCGCCCCAACCCAAGAGGAAGGCCGCCAGGGGCAGGGCGGCGGCGGAGGAGATCCCGTCGTTTAAAGACGCTGTCCCGGTGGAAATTTCCAGCAGTCCGATCAGAAGGCTCCGGCAAAGGGCGGCGGTCTGTTCTCCGGGAAGAAGGGCGGTCAGAGCATGGACCAGAGCGGGCAGCAGGCCGGAGCAGTCGGCCAAAGCAGTGACCACGGAGAAGAGGATCACATACGCGCAGACGTTGAGGGTGGAGAGAAAGGACGACCGCACACAGTCCGGCAGCACAGCGGACAGGGAAGCAGCCTGCCCCGTTCGGGAAAGCGTAGTTGGCTTCCTGCCCTTGCGATCGAGGAGGATGTGCAGGGAAAGCCCAATGAGGAGGGCGGCGAGCAGGTTGCAGGCCAGCAGGAGGAAGCCGGCCTCCTTGGAGCCGAAGATCCCCACGCCGACCGCGCCGATAAAGAATGCCGGCCCGCAGTTGTTGCAGAAGAGCGCCAGGCGCTGGGCCTCCGCTTGGGAGCATTCCTTCCGTTCGGTCAGCTGGGCCAGGGTGCGCGGACCCACGGGATACCCGCCCACAGCGCCCAGAATGAAGGCGGAACTTCCCGCGCCGCCCACGCCAAAGAGCCGGGACATGGGCCGCTGGACGCGCCGCGCGCAGGCGCCAGCCATCCCCGTGGCGATGAACAGGGAGGAAAGGACGAAGAAGGGGAAGAGGGACGGGATCAGAAGATCCAGGCAGAGGGTCACGCCTGCCTGGGCCGCTTGGGAACTCTGCGCGGGAAAGAGGAACAGCAGGCCGGTGAGGGCCAGCAGAACGAGAGACTCCAACCAATGCGCGCCCTTTCGCTTCATACCAAACACCTCCCGTAAACTACGAAAACCAGTAAAGGGTATGCGGAGGGTGGGAGGTTCTTGCATGTCCGTCCGCCTTCGGATATAATGAAAGCAATTTCAATCAAGTGGAGGAAGCCCCATGAAAAGAATTCTGACCCTGCTGCTTGCCGCTGTGCTGGTGCTGACGGCTGCGGGATGCGGCCCGACCCGGACGGCGGAGCCGGTTTCTAAGACCAATCTCATGCTGGATACCGTCGTCACCATATCCCTGTACGACGATGACGCGGACCCCTCCGCGCTGGAGCTGGCCTTTGACGAGATCGCCCGTTTGGAGGACCTGCTCAGCGCGACCAAGGAGGGGAGCGACCTGGACCGCCTGAACCAGGCAGCCGGAAAGGAATGGGTGGAGATCGCGCCAGAGACCCAGGAGGTCCTGCGCCTGGCCAAGGAGTATACGGCCCTCTCCGAGGGATATTTTGACGTGACGGCCGGTCCCCTCATTGACCTTTGGGGCATCCACAACGGGGAAGGGCACTACCCCACGCAGGAGGAGCTGGACGCCGTCCTGCCCCTGATCGACAGCGACGCGCTGCTGGTGGAGGACAGGAAAGCCTTCCTGGCGCGGGAGGGCATGAAGGTCAACCTGGGTGCCATCGCCAAGGGATACATTGCCGACAAGGTCAAGGAGGTTTTGATGGAAAACGGCGTCCGTCACGCGACCTTGGATCTGGGCCGGAATGTTCTCCTCATTGGCGGAAAGACCGACGACGATGATTTTAACATTGGCATCATCGACCCAAACAGCCAGGAAGAGAAACTGGTCGGCTCCCTTCCGGTTTCGGACCGAAGCATCGTGACCTCTGGCGTCAACGAGAGATATTTCACCTATGAAGGGAAACACTATCATCACATTCTGGACCCCTTCACCGGCTTTCCGGCGGAGAACGGGGTCGCCTCGGTGACCATCCTCTCGGACTCTTCCGCCCAGGGCGACGCCCTTTCCACCTCTTGCCTGCTGCTGGGCCGGGAGAAGGGCTTGGCGCTGATCGAATCCTTGGATGGCGTGGAGGCCCTCTTTATCCTGGCGGACGGCTCGAAGCTCCCTTCCTCCGGCTTTCCGACGGATTCACTTACAGAATGATGGGGAGGTATCTTTGTGGTGAGAAAAGAGAGCTTTGCGTTTCCGTCGGTTTTCGGCGGTGCGGAGATCCACGGGGTCCGCTATCTTCCCGAGGGGGAGATCCGCGGGGTGTTGCAGATCTCCCACGGCATGGTGGAGTATATCGAGCGGTATGAGGACTTCGCCCGCTATTTGGCGGAGAGAGGCATCCTGGTCACCGGCAACGACCATTTGGGCCACGGCGCTTCGATTCGGAGCAAAGAGGACTATGGCTACTTTGCGGAGCCGGACGGCAACGGCGCGGTGCTTGCCGACCTCTACCGACTGACGCAGATCACCAAGGCGGCCTGGCCCGATCGCCCTTACTTTCTCCTGGGGCACAGCATGGGCTCCTTCTATGCCCGGCAGTACCTGTGTGAATACGGCCGGGAGCTGGACGGCGCCATCCTTATGGGGACGGGCTGCCAGCCCCGGGCGCTCGTGCGGACGGGGAAAGCCCTGTGCGCCCTGCTCGCCCGCTTCAAGGGATGGCGGCACCGCAGCCGCTTTGTGGATGATTTGGCCTTTGGGGGCTATAACAAGCGGTTTACACCGGCCAGAACGCCCAGAGATTGGCTGACCAAGGACGAGAAGAGCGTGGATGCCTATATCGCGGACGAGCGCTGTTCCTTCCTCTTTACGCTCAATGCATATCACAGTATGTTCACCGGGATCGACCGCCTGTATGACCGGGCCCTGCTGGACAGGATGCCCAAGGACCTGCCGGTGTTTTTCGTGGCAGGTGCGGAGGACCCGGTGGGGGACTTCTCCAAAGGGGTCCTGCGGGTCGTGGAGATGTTCCGGGACGTGGGCATGGAGCGGGTGGACTGGAAGCTCTATCCCGGCGACCGCCACGAGATCCTGCATGAGTTGGACCGCCAAACCGTCTATGAAGACCTTTTCCGCTGGCTGGAGGCAAGGCTGGACGAGAGGGGATAGAACCACACAGCACCCTCCGGGGACGACAAAAAACCGTTGAGATTTGCATCTCAACGGTTTTTTGTTTGGCGGAGAAGGAGGGATTTGAACCCTCGAGACCCTTTTGGGGCCTACACGATTTCCAATCGTGCGCGCTCGGCCGGACTACGCGACTTCTCCATCTACTTATCTTCTGTTGTGCCGCTGTCTCTCGCAGACAACGATGCTATTATAGCAAGTCTTGGGAAAAAGTCAAGGGGTAATTTTAAAAAATTTCAAAAAATTTTGACGCGACCATGGAGGGGCAAACCACGGGGATCGGGACTCCTCCCGTGGCACTTCCTGATCGCGTCAAAATGGTCCTGGGAAAGGATGGACCCGGCGGTCACAGATAGAAGTTGTGTCCGCCGATGGTGCAGTAGTAGGTCCTGGACCTGTCCGCCCAGGAATACATGGAGGTCACATTGAAGTAGAGACAGTCGTCGGCTTCCCGCACACCGTCCAGGCAGAGCTTGGCAGCCACCAGGCTGTCCTTGTCCGGCTCCCGGTAAATGGTGCCGTTGGCCACCGGGGAGAACTGACCGGGGGCGAAAATGACATCTTCGATGCTGTCCGGGAAGGAGGGATCCTCCACGCGGTTCAGAATGACGGTCCCCACGGCGATGCGGCCCTTCATGGGCTGGTTGCCCGACTCCGCGTAGATGGCGCGGGAGAGCCAGTAAAGGTCATTCTTTTTATAGGAGGGGGCGGTGACAGGGGGGGCCACTTGGCGGATCGTGATATCCTGCCCTTCCAGGTCGCCCAGAACGGAGCAGCCCAGGGCCTTGCACAGCGTCCGGACCGGCAAGAGCAGATCGCCGTCCTGCTGGACCACCGTGCCAGGGACATAGAGGTAGCGTTCGTTGACCTGGAAGTAAGCATCTCCGGCCACGGCGTGGAGGGTCATCCCTTCGGTCGCGGCGGTCAGATGGCCGTCCTGAAGAGACAGGACGAGGTTCGGGTAAAGACTTTGCAGGACAGGGGTGACAGACACATAGACAAGGCTATCCACGGTGGCGCGGGCGGTCATGTGGCCGATGGAGGTGCCGTTGACGGTAATATCCGGTTCGGTACGCAGGGTCGCGTTGATGTGCGTGCTGGTGACGGGGGGGAGCACATCTGCGTAATCGGTGTATACGGTCTCTTGGGGGCCGGTGAAGAGATAGCCCGCCCCGGAGGAAGCCAACGTACGTGTTCCGGAATCGAAGGATCCATTTTCTGCGGCAAGTGCGTGCAGGCAAAGCACCAGAAGGAGCGCCGATAAAATGACGGCACTGGGTAGGTGTTTTTTCATAGCGAATTCGACTCCTGTATCCAAATATTTACGATTGTAACCATATTGTAACGCCTTCGTAAGAAAAAATCAAGAATAATTTCGGAGTGATGATCGCAAACCCTTGAAAAATGACAAAACAGGAACGAAAAAGCAACGAATTGTAATAAATATAAAAATTGCGTCCACAACATGTTGCCATGCGTGGACGCAGATCGCTAGCTGTAGGAAACGCCAAAAGAGGCAAAAAGCCAAAACGCCTCCCTGGAGTCTTGGTTCAGCCATGCTCCAGGGAATCTGTATTCTAGTGTTCAAAAAGGAACACGACACTCAAATGGATTGGTGGAGAAAACTATAGTTTTTTGAAAATGGCATGACTTGTGCCAGAAATTTGGCACGGTTATTTTGCGGATTCCCATATACAACCATCGTTTCTTTTGCTAAAATAAACCCAGGCATAGATCAGACCATGCCGACATGAGTGATTATGAAATTTGGAGGTGTTATCATGAAAATGAACAGAATGAAGAAAGCGATGTCTCTTCTCTTGAGCCTCGTTTTCATTGCCGGATTGCTGGTCACACCGGCAATGGCTGCGGGCGGGCGTCCGTCCGTTAGCCTGTCGAAGCAATATCTTTCTGTCGATGCAAAGTTCATTTCCTGCGAAAAGTACAACATTGACGGGTCAAACTACTTTAAGCTGAGAGACCTGGCCTACCTGCTCAACGGAACGAAGAGCCAGTTCAGCGTTGGCTGGGACGCCCGCTCGAACACGGTGACCATTTCCACGGGCGCGGCCTACCGAGCCAACGGCACGGAGCTGAAGACGGGAAGAGACCTCTCGTCCACTGCGGTGCGTAGCAGCCAGACGATCCTGATCGACGGGCGAAGGGTCAGCAACTTGTCCGTGTACAACATCGGGGGCAGCAACTTCTTCAAGCTCCGAGACCTTGGGAACAGCCTGGGCTTCCGCGTGGATTACAATGCGGTGACCCAGACGGCGCTCGTCTATTCCAGCGGCTTTGGGATAGACATCTCTCCCGCTACGCCCTCCAACTGGAATGGCCAGTGGTATGGCTGGTGGCAGACCTATAACGCGACCGGCAAGTATGCGGAGACTATGGAGAAAAGACTCTGGGATTGCTGCGCGAGCGTCAACCTGGATGCAAACGGCAAAGGCACGGTGATCATCTGGGATCATGATCTGCCCAAATACGACGCGGTAGCCGAGCTTCAGGTACAGCTTGTGGATAATAAAGGCGGCGGGGCATTGGTCGTAGAGTCGGGATGGTTTATGGATGCTGAGATGAGTGGCGACGAGTTTTATTTTATGAAGCACACTGAAAGAGATACTTCGGTGGGAGTTCAGGACGGGTTTTACCAAACGGAACGTGGCAGCTACAACTTCAATATCTTCTTGATCCCCTGGGGTGGAACTTGGGATCATCTAGGCCAAGAAGAATACTGGCCGCCGCATTATATGGACTGGTATTTGCCGCTGATCCGCCAGAATAAGCCCGCGCCTGACGTGATGAACCTTCCGTCCGGGCAGTGGTAAGGCAGCGCTGAACGCGGCGCTTTTAACGGTCCAATCGAGAAATGTAGGATAGGGAAGAAATGAAGATGAGACGAATTGTTGCTTTGACGTGTGTTCTGCTGCTCAGCCTGGGCTTGGCCGCCTGCGGCGGAGGGGAAGGCGGGGGTGAGGCTGGGACCCAGGATATGGGTAAGACCCAAACCATCACCTTCCAGGGCATCACCATGGAGATCCCGGCCAGCTGGAAGGCGGAGGACGTAACGCTTTCCGACGACCATGCGATCTACGAAGAGCTTAGCTTAAACGGCTCGAAGTACAAATTGGATTTGAGGTCGTTCGAGAACTTCTATCTGAACGATCCTGAGGATTCCCTGGAGAGTGCGGCGACGTATTTCAAGCAATCTATTGAGGATGACGCTTCCTTCCGTGACGTCGGCGACCCCGTGGCGGGGAAGCTCGCGGATACCTACGACATGCACACGATCACCTGAACGGCCCACACGCGCAACGCGATGGGCGGCGAGAACGAGTATTTCTGCAAGATCGTCAGGGTCTATAAGGGCGATACCGCGATCCAAATGACCATGAAATGTGAGAAGGATGATTTCGAGGCCTTTGACGTGGCTGTTGCCAACGCGACCGTCGCCGATTGACCGCCTCCCAGCCCCCGCTTGGCACAGCGCGGAAACGCGCCGCCCGCCAAGCGGGGGCTGGTCCCTCTTCTCCATCTGCAAGGAGCGTCTCACGCGGGGAGGAGGGATGGCTGAGAGGTACGGAAAAGAGAGCAGGATGGGAGAAGAGGAACGTGTCGCCGGTTATTACCACGATTTTAGTTGCCAATGCGTACCTGGCATGATATGATAAACTGACAGGAAAATTCTACAAAAACCGCCTCTGTTTTCTGGTTGGCTGCCGCGAAGCAGAGGGAAGTGGAGGGATGTCTATGTTTTGTACACATTGCGGCGCGCAAATACATGATGACGCAGTGGTCTGCGTGCACTGCGGACGCGCGGTGGAAGGGAGGACCCCTGCCGCACAGAGCAGGGATGATACGCTGAGCGTTGTCATCAAGGCTTTTCTGATTTTGGGCTGCGTATCGCAGGGATGGCTCCTCATTCCGTTGGCGTGGTGTATCCCCATGACAGTCAAGATCTTCAACTGCCTGAAAACCGGGCAGCCGATCAGCACGGCGATGAAGGTCTGCACGCTGCTGTTTGTCAACATGGTTGCCGGGATCTGCCTGCTCTGCATGGATGAGAAATAAGCCTCCGTCCGCTTATCGGAAAAGAACGGATCAGAGAGGAGACAGGGTATGAAGTATTGCTCGAATTGCGGAAGAGAAGTGAACGATGGGGCGGCCTTCTGCTTACACTGCGGAAGCAAACTAAAAGATGCTCCCCGAGCGCCCACGCCGCCCCCCGTGGGACAGCTGAAAACCAATCGCAGCTTGCCGAAATTTGTTCTTTTATCCATCATTACCTTTGGCATTTATGGGATCGTGGTCCTGTCGGGGATCAGCTCTGACATCAATACGATCGCAAGCAGATACGACGGAAAGAAGACCATGCACTATTGTTTGGTGACGTTTATCTTTTCTTGGTTGACGCTGGGGATCGTTCCTCTTGTTTGGAGCCATCGGATCTCCAACAGGATCGGCGCCGAGTTGGTTCGGAGAGGCATTGATTTTAAGTTCGGCGCGGGCACGTTCTGGGGATGGTGCGTTTTGGGCTCCTTCATCGTGGTCGGCCCATTTATCTATTCCCATAAGCTGCTGAAAGGCATGAATTTGCTTTGTAACCATTACAATGTCTATGGCTAAGCAAGGAGCTTCTAAAGAAGAAAGAAAAGCAGGGCCGATGATCCGTGTGCCAACGGCAGCACGAGTCATCGGCCCTACCTCTTTTCGCCTGCTTATCGGCGCTGCTCGATCTCACCGCAAAGTTGATCTATGAAATCATCAAGCGGCATTCTTTCTGTCTTCGCGGTGTCTCTGCTGCGAACGGAGATTGTCCTTTCCTCTGCCTCCCTTTGCCCGATAATGATCATATACGGAACACGGTCAACGAGCTGCGCCTCCCGGATCAAATAGCCGATTGTTTCATTTCGGGCATCCAATTCACAGCGGATCTTCGCGCTGCGGAGCGCGGCATAGACTTCCCGCCCGTATTCCGCGCTCTTTTCGGACACCAGCAGTACCTTGACCTGTGTAGGAGCCAACCATACGGGGAATTTCCCCGCGTAATGCTCGGTCAGGATGCCGATAAAGCGCTCGATCGACCCGAAGCAGACGCGGTGTATCATGATCGGGCGCTGCTTTTCCCCCTTCTCGTCGATGTATTCCAAGCCAAAGCGCAACGGCATCTGAAAATCCAACTGGATCGTGCCGCACTGCCAGGTGCGCCCAAGGGAATCCTCTAAATGAAAGTCGATTTTTGGTCCGTAGAACGCGCCATCCCCCTCGTTGATCGTATACGGGAGCTCCACGAGGGCAAGCGCCTGCTTCAATCCGTTTGTTGCGGCTTCCCAATCCTCATCGCTGCCCATACTGTCTGCGGGCCGGGTGGAGAGTTCCACGGAGTATTGGAAGCCAAAGGTTCTATAAACCTCGTCGATCAAATGCACGATCTGCATGATTTCGCTGGTGACCTGCTCTCGCCGCATGAAAATATGGGCGTCATCCTGCGTAAAGCAGCGGACGCGGAAGAGGCCGTGCAGCGCGCCCCGCAGTTCGTGCCGGTGTACCAAGCCAAGTTCACCGATCCGGAGAGGCAATTCGCGGTAGCTGTGGGGCTGGCTGCGATACACCAAAACCCCGCCGGGACAATTCATGGGCTTGACGCAATAAGCCTCCTCATCGATCGTTGTGGCGTACATATTGTTTTTATAATGATCCCAATGGCCGCTGGTCTCCCACAGCCTGCGGTTCATGATCAGCGGCGTGGAAACCTCTGCGTAGTTTTCCCGTCCGTGGATCTCCCGCCAGTAATCGATCAATGCGTTTTTCAAAAGCATTCCTTTCGGCAAGAAAAACGGGAAGCCGGGAGCTTCCTCGCGGAAGAGAAATAAGCCCATTTCTTTTCCGATGCGGCGATGGTCACGCTTTTCTGCTTCTGTCAATAGCACCAAGTATCGGTCAAGTTCATTCTGAGTGGGAAAAGCCGTGCCGCGAATGCGGGTCAGCATTTTGTTGCTGCTGTCGTTTTTCCAGTAGGCACCCGATACAGCCAGCAGCTTAAAGGCTTTCAGCGCCTTGGTATAGCAGAGATGGGGGCCGACACACAGGTCCACATAGTCCCCCTGCTGATAAAAGCTGATCACTGCGTCGTCCGGCAGCTCGCCGATGTGCTCGACTTTGTAAGCTTCACCTCGCTGCTCCATGAGGGAAACGGCTTCGCTGCGCGAAAGGACGAAGGGTTTGAGCGGAAGATTTTCTTTGACGATCGTCCGCATTTCCGCCTCGATCGCAGGTAAGTCGTCCTCGGAGAGCTTGGTATCGCCCAAATCAACGTCATAGTAAAATCCCTTTTCATTGGCGGGACCATACGCAAAGAGGGCGTGGGGGTATCGCCTTTTCACCGCCTGCGCCATGATGTGCGCGGCGGTATGCCGCAGAATATGCAGCGCATCCTTTTCGGGGCACGGGCTGACCGTGCCGTCACGATAAATTATCTTCATGTTTCGTCCCTTTCCCGTCAAACCTTGCAACCTCCCAAAGTCCCTGCGGAGGAAACTTCGGTGTCACACTTGTGTCATCATGGCCTTCATTGTATAATATCGGAAAGGTTTGTTCAACGCTTTCGAGGCAAGTGCTACAAGAATCGTTTTTTGTGACAGGAGGGCATCATGACGCATCAGGAAAGACAGAAGGAGCTTAGCAAGGCGTGGATCGCGGACGCCTTTTATGCGCTGCTCCAAAAGAAAGACTATGACAGCATAACGGTTTCTGAGATCGCGCAAAAGGCCGATCTTTCCAGGCGAACATTTTACAGGGCCTTTGAGAGCAAGCAGGATAGTATCCTCTATCTGTTTGAACGCATTTTCCCGGATTATATCGCTGCGATCAAGCATCAACCGGCTAAAACGAGGGAATATCTTGCGGTTGCGGTCGTCACATTTGTCAATCAGCATTTGGAGTTTTTCCGATGCTTGAAACGGAACCGATTGGATCATCTGGTCATTGACTTTTTCGACCAGCACCTAGCTGCTTGCCGGGATGAGATCTGGGGCGGTCCATTTTGTGAGGACGAGGAGATCGAGCGCGTTTTCCTGATGACCATCAGCATCGAGCACTACAACATCATCCGTCTGTGGTTGGAGCTGCATGACCAAAAGACACCGGAAGAAATGGCCGCTCTTCTATCAGACGCATTGGCACTCTTCCAGCATTTTCAGTGATACACGCAACCTTTACATGCAGAGCACCCAATGCTATAATGAAACAAAAGATACGAACCGGAAGGGAGGACGCATAGGATGAAGAAGCTGCTGGTTGTCATTGACATGCAGGCGGATTTTATCGACGGTGCGCTGGGGACCAAGGAGGCGGAGGCCATTGTCCCGGCTGTGATCGAGAAGATCAAGGCCTTTGACGGAGACGTGGTCTACACCCGCGACACCCACGAGGAAACCTATCTGGACAGCGCGGAGGGGAAGAAGCTGCCGGTCCCGCACTGCCTCCGCGGGAGCGATGGTTGGCAGATCCATCCCGGGGTGTTTGCCGCCGGGGAGGGCAAGACCGTCGCGGTCATCGACAAGCCGACCTTCGGCTCCGAGGCGCTTTGCGACTTCGCGGCTGCCGGGGGCTATGCTGCCATTGAGCTGCTGGGGCTCTGCACGGACATCTGCGTCATTTCCAACGCGCTGTGCCTGAAGTCGCGGCTGTGGGAGACCCCCATCGGCGTTTGGAAGGCCTGCTGCGCGGGCGTGACGCCGGAAAGCCACGAAAATGCCCTGTCCGCCATGACCATGTGTCAGATCGACATGCTCTGACCCGTGGGAACACGCGAAAGAGGAAGCAGCCCCTTCGGTCTTGTCCGAAGGGGCTGCCGTTTACATCAGCGGGGCCACGGCCTTACAGAGCAGGCCCGTCAGCCTCCGCTTCATATTCCCGTGGTGCAGGGTGTCCCAGTTGACACGCCTGCATTTTTTCAAAGTGTCCTGGAAATCCGCTTCAATGGCGGGGATGCAGGCGCTTTTGTACAGATAGGCCGCGCACTCAAAGTGATGATAGAAGCTGCGGTAGTCCATGTTGATGGTTCCGACCACGGCCTTGCAGTCGTCGCTGACAAACACCTTCGCGTGGACAAAGCCGGGGGTGTATTCGTAGAGCCGCACCCCGGACTCCATGAGCGAGGCGTAGTGGGTCATGGCCAGCGCAAAGGGCATTTTCTTGTCTGGGACGGCGGGCAGGATCAGGGCGACGTCCACCCCGCGCTCCGCAGCGAACTTCAGCGCGGTTTCCATCTCGCCATCCAGGATCAGGTAGGGAGACATGATATGCACGTAGGTCTGCGCCCGGTTCAGAATATCCATGTAGACCCGCTCGCCGACCTTGTCCTGGTCCAGGGGGCAATCGCCATAGGGGATGACAAAGCCCTGCGCGTTTTTGGGCGGATAGGTGGGGCAGGAGAGGAAGGCGGCGTACTCCGGCTCCTTCTCGAAGATATTCCAGATCTGGAGGAACATCAGGGTAAAGCTCCTGACGGCTTCGCCCTGGAGCATGATCGCCGTGTCCTTCCAGTGGCCGTGCTTTTCGATGCGGTTGATGTACTCGTCGGCCAGGTTGACGCCGCCGGTGAAGGCGGTGTGGCCGTCGATCACCAGGATCTTTCGATGGTCCCGGTAATTGTAGTGGGTGGAGAGGAAGGGGGTCGCGGGAGAAAACACCTTGCACTGGATGCCCAGCGCCTGCAAGCGCTGGGGGTAGTCCCGGGAGAGGGTGGAAAACTCACAGGTCCCGTCATACATCACCCGCACGTCCACGCCCGCCTTGGCCTTGCGGGCCAGGATCTCCAGCACACGGCCCCACATCAGACCCTCGTCAATGATGAAGTATTCCAGGAAAATAAAGCGCTCCGCGCGCTCAAGCTGCGTTAAAAGCGCCGCGAACTTGTCCTCGCCCAGGGGGAAGTAGGTCACGTCCGTGTTGGCATACGCGGGGTAGCAGCCGCTGCGGCTGATGTAGCGCGCCAGCGCCGCGGACGCGGGACTTTCCCGCTCCAACGCTTCCATGGCCGTAGGGTCTTGGGGGATCGCGGTCCGGGTGCTGTTGACCATCCGGCTGGTCACGGACTTCACTGCCCGGTGGCCAATGTCCATCTGCGTATACAGCAGGAGCAGGCCGCCGAAGACCGGCGTGAGCGTGATAATGATAAGCCAGGTGAGCTTTGCTGTGGGGTCAATGCTGCTGTTGATGAGATACAGGACCACGGCAATGGCAAGCACGGTCATGGCGGTGTAGACGTGGGGGGCGTAGTCCTCAAATCGCCAGGTTAGAAACAGCAACGCGAAGACCTGGAGCAGCAGGAGGAGAACAATGATCCCAAGCCGACTGAACAGGGCGCGCAGCAGGCCGTATTGCTTTCGTTTTAATAGGGAAATCCCTGTATTTTCTTTCTCTTGTGTTTTCATACAAGGCCCTCCATCGTTCGTATCGTCTATCCCATGAAAAAGGGTACACGAATCATTTTTCCCTGTCAAGACCTTTCCCTGCGACAGTTGTTTCTTCCTGTCTGATCTTTCCGTGTCCCCGTGTGGATCTTGGGCAGCATACGCACGACCCCGACCCCGAGGACGACACAGAGCAGCTCCACCAGAGCGAGGAGATGGATGGACCGGACGGCCGCGGCGGCCGCCAGGTCGGCGGGGGCGTTGGTAGGGATGCGATTGGTGAACATGGGGACAAAGACGGCCACACCAAAGGGGGCGGAGAGGTCGCGAAACAAGCCGTAGGTCCCCGTTCCCGCGCCCGCCTCCTCGGCAGGCAGGCCGGAGAGGACAACGTTCATAAAGAGCGTTCCGTTTCCGCCCAGGCCGAGACCGAGAATGCCCAGTGCGCTTGCCAGCAAGCAGCCCGAGGCTTCCGCTGAGAAAAGGAGCATCACCGCGCAGCCAAGACCGGTCAGCATCAGCGAGCCGGTCAGGATGGTCCGAGGCTCCCAGCGGTCTGCCAGGGGGCCGAGGAGGATCGCGCCCAGGGACATGCCCAGATAGAGGATCGAAATGGCATAGCTGGAGAGCATGGTGTTCTCCGGCTGGGTGTAGTTGACAAAGACGATGAGGTTGGTCATGTTGGCCTGCATCAGACCCTGGGTCAGGAAGAGGGCCAGGACGGGCAGGACGAAGGCCTTCCGGGCCAGAAAGCCGCGCCGCAGGATCGGGCTTTCCGCCCGCGCTTCCACGGCGATGAGAAGCCGTAGGGCGAGGATGGCGGCGGCCAGCACGCCCCAAAAGGCAGGGGAGCGCCAGCCGAAGTTTTGCCCGAAGGAGGGGACGCAGAGGGCCAGGCTGAAGAAGAGAACGAGGAAGACAGCGCCGGCGCCATCGAAGTCTGTCAGGGGCTTGTGCGCGGAGACCGTCTTTTTGCAGGTGAACAGGCAAAAAAGGAAGACCAACCCGCTGATGGCCGCGCACACCCACATCATAAACCGCCAACCGGCCGCTTGGAGCATCCACCCGCCCAGGGTGGGGCCAAAGATGACCGCGCCGCTGGCGATGAGCATGTAGAGGGAAAAGCCCTTTGCCATGGCGTTGGGAGGAAACTCCGTGACAATGTAGGAGAGGATCACGGGTGCGACGGCTGCGGTGCCGATCCCGACGACGAAGCGGGCCGCCAGCATAAAGGCCAGGGAGCGGGCCAGCGCGGTCAGGACATTGCCGAGGGTAAAGACGGCGATCCCCAAGAGCAGAGTGGTGCGGCGACCGATCAGGTCGCACAGCTTCCCCAGAATGGGCGCGAAGGTCGCGGTGGAGATGGCGAGGGCCAGCGCGGCCCAGGTGGTGTTGTTGTAGGCAAGGCCGATATCCTGGACGAAGGCCGGTGAGAGCACGGTGGTAAACCCGCCCACGATCCCGACCAGGAAGGCGGCTGCTCCGTAGGGGATAAAACCTCTCATGGAATGGGAAGGATGTTGTTGTTCCATACTGTCGCTCCTGTCTTTGCGGTTGGCCAAAGTTCAGAGCTAGTATGTCCCCCGCAGCGGCGGGGTATGCTCCGACGGGTGCGGCACTGGAGCAAACAGAAAGAGCCCCGAGGTGAGACGGGTGCATCACCTCGGGGCCGTGTATGGCTCAGTATTCCAGATTCACACGAACGTCGTCGAGGGCAACGGTGTGCTTGATCAGATCCTGGGCGAGCATCCAGTCGATGTTCTTCTGCCAGCAGGCGTCGGTCTGGGTCAGGAAGGCCGCGTCAGCAGTCTCCATCATGGGCAGAAGGGTCGCCATGCTCTTGCGTTCCACGGTCTCGGACAGGGGGAAGTTTTCCTCGTTCTGGTTGGCCAGGAGGATCTTGAGGGCTTCCTCGGGATCGGCCTTCATGTCCGCGAAGCCGCGGGCGGAAGCCCGCAGGAAGGCGGCCAGGGTCTCGCTGTCGTTGGCGATCATTTCGTCGTTGGCCAGGAACACTCCCTCATAGTAGGTGGGAACGCCGTAATCATCCGGAGCGAACCAGTTGACGGCGAAGCCCTCTTCCTCCATCTGGGGGACCTCGTGGTTGACCAGGCAGCCGATGGTGGCGTCTACGTTGCCGGTGGTCATGGAGCTCATCAGGTCGAAGCCCACGTCGATCATGGTCACGTCGCTGTAGTCAGCGCCGGTGTACTCCATGATGCTGCGGACCAGGGCCTCGGAGAGCTCGGTACCGGCATAGCCGATGGTCTTGCCGACCAGGTCCTCCGGGGAGGTGATGTTCTTCTCCTTGAGAGACAGGATGATGTTCAGGGGACCCTGCACCACCGCGCCGATCGACTTCACGGGGACGTTCTGCTCGGCGCGGGCCTGGATGACGTCCTGCTGATAGTACAGGCCGATATCCGCCTGCCCGGCGGCGACGAGGGAGATGGCGTCGTTGGCGTTGGAGGGGAAGCGGATATTTACCTTCAAGCCTTCCTCCTCGTAGTAGCCCTTGTCAATGGCAACGTAGAGGAAGGCGTGGAGGGCGTTGGGGTACCAGTCCAGGACCACATCGAGTTCCTTCAGGTCGTTTGCGGCGCCCTCCTGGGTGGGGGTGGTTTCTGCCGCGCCGCAGCCGCACAGCAGCAGGAAGGACAGAGCCAGGATGAGAGAGAGTAAACGTTTCATAATGAATAACCTTTCCTTTGCATTGTAAGTCGTTGTTAGAATTCTCCCCGCCAGCGCACCACGCGCTTTTCCAGCAGGGAGATCAGGGCCACCGCCAGCATGGCGACCGCAGACAGCAGGACGATGGGGGCGAAGACCCCGGCGCCGTCCAGCTGCGTCATCATCCGGCGGGAGAAGTAACCCAGACCACTCTGCGCGCCCAGCCATTCTCCGATGGCGGCGCCGATGATGCTCATGGGGATGGCCATTTTGATGGCGGAGAAGAAGTAGGGGAGGGTGCAGGGGACCTTGATCTTAAAAAAGACGTCCTGTTTGGTCGCGCCGTAGGTCAGCAGCAGCTCGGTCATTTCCACCTTGGCCGATTGGAGCCCGTCATACACCGTGATGGTGATGGGGAAGAAGGTGATGAGGACGGTCACGAGGACCTTGCTCCAGATCCCATACCCAAACCAGAGCACGAAGAGCGGAGCGATGGCGGTGGTGGGGATGGTCTGTGAGGCCACCACCACGGGGTAGAGCGCCTTCTGCCAAAAGGGGCTGGCGTCCATGAGGATGGCCAGTCCGAGGCCAAGGGCCAGGGAGATGGCAAGGCCCACCAGGGTCACCAGCATGGTGGCCGGGAGATGAACGGTAAACAGGATCGTCCGCAGCGCCCAGAGCTTTTGCAGGATCTGGATGGGGGTGGGCAGGATGTAGGCGGCGTTTACCTTCATGGCCCCCAGCTGCCACAGCATCAGCAGGGCGAAGAGGAAGATCAGCGCCGGAAGATTGCTTCGGTTGGCTTTCTTCATTCCTTCACCTGCTTTCTCAGCAGCTCCACCAGGCCCTCCCGCAGCTCTACGAGCGCGGGACGGGTCAGGTCGTGGCGGCTGCGGGGTTCGTCCAGGGGGACCGGGACCTCCCGCAGGGCGCGGATGGGGCTGGACTCCACCACCAGCACGCTGGAGGAGAGGAAGAGGGCCTCCTCCACGTCATGGGTGATGAAGAGGATGGTCTTTCGATGGCGCTGCCATTGGTCGAGCAGCCACTCCTGCATGGAGATGCGGGTCAGAAAGTCCAGCGCGGAGAAGGGTTCGTCCAGCAGGAGCAGGTCGCTTCCCGTGAGCATGGTGCGGGCGAAGGCTGCCCGCTGACGCATCCCGCCGGAGAGCTCCGTGGGCCGCTTGTCGCGGCAGCCTGCCAGCCCGACATCGGCCAGGGCTGCGTCGATGCGCTCCCGCTGTTCCCGCTTGGAAAACCCGCCCTGGATCTCCATCGGCAGGGCCAGGTTTTCCCCGATGGTCCGCCAGGGGAAGAGCAGGTCCTTCTGGGGCATGTAGCCGCAGTAGTGCTTCTGCGCCCCGATGGGCCTGCCGCCCACCCGGATGGTACCGGACTTCGGCTGGAGCAGACCGTTGGTCATGCGGAAGATGGTGCTCTTTCCGCAGCCGCTGATCCCCAGCATACAGTGGAAGGACCCCGGCTCTACGGAAAAGGAGAGCTGGTCGATGATGTCAAACGACTCGACGGGGTATCGGTAGGAGACCCGGTCGAACTCCAGGATGCTCATAGGCGAAGCTCCCAGGACATGTCCCAAAAGCCGAGCTCATAGCGGCTGCAATGCAGGAAGATGTCCGTGAGGTAGGCGAGCTGCGCTTCGCTGGCGTCGGCCGCCAAGCGGTCCATCAGCTCGATCAGAGCCTGGTTGGTGGCGGCGTATTCCTCCGAGGCATAGCCTCGGATCCATTCGCCGTAGAAGGGGTGGTCTGCCGCGCCGGGCCGAGCGGCCAGCGTTTGGCCGATCTCCGCGTAGCTCCAGGAGCAGGCCAGGATGGCGGCCACGATCTCCATGGGCCCGCCCGCGTTGGCCGCGGCGAGCATGTAGTTGGTGTAGGAAAGGTTGTCGAGGGCGGGCTTTACCTGAAAGACCTGCTCCTCCGTGATGCCCAGACGCTTCATATACGCCCGGTGGATCTCCATTTCTCCGCCGAGGATCGCGTCCACGTTCTCGGCAAAGGTCCGCATCAGCGCCGGGTCCCGGGCCTTTACCACGCCCAGGGCAAACACCCGGGCATAGTCAAAGAGGTAGAGGTAGTCCTGGAGCATGAAATGCCGGAACTTCTCCACCGGAAGGGAGCCGTCCCCGATGCCGGTGACAAAGGGATGGTCCAGGCAGGCCTGCCAGATGGGCGCGGCGGCCTCGTGAAGTCGGGACGTGACGGGTCCTGCCATCTCACATCACCTCCTGGATGAACTGGCTGTGCAGGTCGAAGAGGTGGTTCATGGGACCGCGGCCCTTGCCCAGGTCCAGCATGGCGGCCAGCGCCCCGGAGATATACGCCTTGGCCCGGCGGACGGCCTCCTCCAGCTCCATGCCGAGGGCCAGGTTGGAGGCGATGGCGCTGGAGAGCGTGCAGCCGGTGCCGTGGGTGTTGGGGTTGTCGATGCGCTCGCCCTTGAACCACTGGCCCGCGCCGTCCTTCCAGAGCAGGTCGTTGGCGTCGTTCAAGTCATGGCCGCCCTTGCAGAGCACGGCGCAGTGGTACTGCTCGCTGATGGCCTTGGCGGCGGCCTCCATGTCGGCGGGGCTTTCGATCTTCCGCCCGGCGAGGATCTCCGCTTCGGGGATGTTGGGGGTGACCACCTCCGCCAGGGGCAGGAGCTGGGTCGTCAGGGCCTCCAGGGCTTCGTCCTGAAGCAGCTTGGAGCCGGAGGTGGATACCATGACAGGGTCCACCACGATGTGCCGCGCCTGGTACTGGCGCAGCTTTTGGGCGATGCCGTCGATGAGGGCGGCAGAGGAAACCATGCCGATCTTCACCGCGTCTGGAAAAATGTCAGAAAAGACGGCGTCCAGCTGGGCGGATAGAAAGTCGGGGGTTGCCTCTAAAATGTCTGTGACGCCGGTCGTGTTTTGGGCTGTCAAGGCCGTGATGACGCTCATGGCATAGATGCCATGGGCGGACATGGTCTTGATGTCAGCTTGGATACCGGCGCCTCCGCTGCAATCACTGCCAGCGATCGATAATGCTTTCTTCAATGAGGTTCTCCTTTCAAATCACAGCATTATTTTTATTGAGCGACAGAAGGTGGTGCCCCCGATCTGCCGCTGAAGGATCAGCGCGAGACCACGCTGAGAACTTCCTGTTTTAGTTGTTCTGCGGCCACCTTGATGTCCTCTGCCGCGAACAGGGCGGATACCACGGCAACGCCGTCGATCCGGCTGCCCTTCAGCTGGGACAGATTGTCTCGGTTGATGCCGCCGATGGCCACGGCGGGAATGGAGACGGAGGCGCAGATCTCGTTTAACTGCTCGTTGGTGATGCGGAGGGCGCTCTGCTTGGTGGGGGAGGGGAAGACCGCGCCCACGCCCAGGTAGTCGGCGCCGCTGGCCTCGGCCAGCTGGGCCTGTTGGATGGTCTTGGCCGTCGCGCCGATGAGGAACGCCTTCCCTGTCTGCCTTCGGATCTCGGCCACGGGGGCGTCTTCGATGCCCACGTGGACCCCGTCCGCGCCACTTTTCAGGGCGACGGTCACGTTGTCGTTGATGATCAGCGGCACGTGGTAGCGGCGGCAGAGCTCCTTGACCTGGATGGCTTCCTGGAGGAAGGCCTCCTCCTCCAGATTCTTTTCCCGCAGCTGGACCAGCGTTACGCCGCCCTTGAGGGCGTCCTCGATCTGTTCCAGCAGGGTCTGCCTGCCGACCCAGGCCCGGTCGGTCACGGCATATAGCAGCAATTGCTCTTTACGGATGGACATTGTGTTCGCCTGCCCTTTCTAACGCAGTGAAATATGCGGAAACATTCTCGCATTGCATGAGGCCGCTCATCACGCAGGCCCCCCGCGCGCCCGCGCCGCGCACCGCCGCAAGGTTGTCGGCGGAGATGCCGCCGATGGCATACACGGGGAGGGAGACGGCCTGGCAGACGCGGCGCAGAAAGTCCAAGCCCCGCCCCGGCAGCCCCCGTTTGCAGTCGGTCTCGAAGATATGACCGGCGGTGAGGTAGGTGCAGCCGAGCTGCTGGGCCTCCTGGGCCTCCTCCACGCTGTGGCAGGAGGCCCCGATGGTGCGGAAGGCGGCCTTTTCCTCGTCCGTCATGGTTCGCAGAAGGGGCAGGGGCAGATGGATGGCGTCCCCGCCCAGCTCCCTGGCTGCGCCGACGAAGCTGTGGAGGATACAGGGGACCTGGTGCGCCCGGCAGAGCGGCAGGACCTGGCGGGCCAGCGCCAGGTACTCCGCTTCCGTCAGGTCCTTTTCCCGCAGAATGATCCCGGCAGGCCCTGCGGCGGCGATCTCCTCCAGGCGCTGGAGAAAGTCACCCCGACAGAGGGCGCGGTTGGTGACGCATAGGATCTCAGACATAGAGGTAGTCGTTCAGGACGGGCTGAAGCCCCTCCTCGGAGATGTCGCGGTACATGGTTGCAAAGCTGCGGGCATCGTCGATCTCAAACTGCTCGTCGCCTTGGTCGGCGTCGGCCTGCTTGCCGGTGTACTTGCTCTCGTGGTCGCCGATGCCGGTGGAGACCCCGGCGGAGACCTTGGTGGCGGCGATCTTTACGATGCCGTCGCGGAACCCGGCCCGCTCCCGGGAGGAGACCGTGATGCCCACGAAGGGCAGGAAGATGCGATAGGCGCAGATGACCTGGCAGAGCTGTGCCTCCCCCACGTCCAGGGGATTGATCTTGTCGTTATTGATGATGGGGCGCAGACGCGGGCAGGAGAGGGACATCTCCGCGTGGGGGTACTTCCGCTGGAGGTAGTAGACGTGCAGCGCGCTGGCCAGCGCGTCCTTGCGGAAATCGGACAGACCCAGCAGGGCGGAGAAGGCCACGCCGCGCATACCGCCCATAAGGGCGCGCTCCTGGGCATTGAACCGATAGGGCCAGACCCGCTTGTGGCCGAGCAGATGGAGCTTCTCATACGTCTCGGTGTCATAGGTCTCCTGGAAGACGGTCACGTAGTCCGCGCCGCATTCGTGCAGGTAGCGATACTCCTCGGTGTTTACGGGGTAGATCTCCAGGCCCACCATGCGGAAGTATTTCCGGGCCAGCTTGCAGGCTGCTCCGATGTACTCCACGTTGCTTTGGGCGCGGCTTTCTCCGGTGAGGATGAGGATCTCCTCCATGCCGGAGTCGGCAATGACCTGCATCTCATGCTCGATCTGCTCCAGAGTCAGCTTCATGCGGTGGATGTGGTTGTAGCAGTTGAAGCCGCAGTAGACGCAGTAGTTCTCGCAGTAGTTGGCGATGTAGAGGGGCGTGAAGAGATAGACCGTGTTGCCAAAGTGCTTGCCGGTCTCAAGTCTGGCCTTCTGGGCCATCTCCTCCAGAAAGGGCGCGGCCGCAGGGGAGAGCAGGGCCTTAAAGTCCTCTACGGTGCAGGTGTCGTGCTCCAGGGCGGCCTTGACGTCCTTGGCGGTGTACTTGGCGTAGTCGTAGGACTGCACCTGAGCCATGACGTTTTCGCAGACGTCGGATGAGATCTGCTCCATCCCCGGCAGGTATTCCATGGGGTCCTTCCGGGAAGAGGGGTCGGTCTCCAGCCGGTGCTTTTTGGCCAGCGCTTCCGGGGAGAGGTGTTCCGAGTCAACAAAGAATTGATTTTCCATGGGGCGCCTCTCAGTCATGCAGGAAGCCGGTGAGGGGGTCAGAGGCGGCCGCACCGCGGACCAGCACACGGCCCAGACCGGACAGGTAGGCCTTGCGTCCGGCCTCGATGGCCTGGCGGAAGGCGGAGGCCATCATGGGCAGGTCACCGGCCGTTGCCAGGGCGGTGTTGGCCATGATGGCGGCGGCGCCCATCTCCATGGCCTCGCAGGCCTGGGAGGGACGGCCGATGCCGGCGTCCACGATAATAGGCAGGTCGATCTCGTCGATCAGGATCTGGATGAACTCCCGGGTGGCCAGGCCCTTGTTGGAGCCGATGGGGGAGGCCAGCGGCATCACGGCCGCTGCGCCCGCGTTCACGAGGTCGCGGGCCACGTTCAGGTCGGGGTACATGTAGGGCATGACCACGAAGCCCTCCTTGGCCAGGATCTCCGTGGCCCGGACGGTCTCGTAGTTGTCGGGCAGCAGGTACTTGGAGTCCCGCATGATCTCCACCTTCACAAAATCACCGCAGCCCAGCTCCCGTGCCAGACGGGCGATGCGGACGGCCTCCTCCGCGTTGCGCGCGCCGGAGGTGTTGGGCAGGAGGGTCACGCCCTTGGGGATGTAGTCCAGGATGTTTTCGTGCTTCTTGGTGTTGGCCCGGCGGACGGCCAGGGTGATGAGCTCCGCTCCGGCGTCCCGGACGGCGGCTTCGATGAGCTTCAGGGAGTATTTCCCGGAGCCGAGGATGAAGCGGGAGTTGAATTCATGCCCGCCGAGGATCAATTTGTCAGAATTCTGCATAAAAAAGAGCCTTCTTTCCGTTATGTCTCATATTCTTCCGCAAGGATGCGGAGGACCGCGTGGGCTTCATGGGCCGCGCACAGCATGACGCGGGAGGATACCAGCCCCATTCCGTCGACAACGTCGCTGACGCCGTCCCCGCAGAGATAGAACCGCTTCGCGATCCTTCGGGTCTGGATGGCGTTCGCCGAACCCAGACCGGCCATGCCGGAGGCGGCCACCAGGTAGGCCTCCGGCAGGGTCTCCAGGACACCGTTGACGAGCATGGCCTTGGCCTCTGCGTTGTCAAAGGCCTCGCAGATGACGTCCGCCCCGGAGAGGAGCGCGGCGAAGTTCTCCTCCGTGAGGCGTAGGGTGTGGGTGGTCAGCTCGACATAGGGGGCGATCTCCCGCAGGGTTTCGGCCAGCGCGTCGGTTTTGTACTGGCCGATCTGACGGGGCCTGTACTGCTGTCGATGGAGGTTTGTGATATCCACCTGGTCAAAGTCGATGAGGATCAGCTTGCCGACGCCGGCCCGGGCCAGGGAGATGGCGATGTTGGAGCCGAGACCGCCCAGGCCGCAGATGGCCACGACAGCGCGCGCCAGCTTGTCCTGCAAGACCTTGCCGTGGCGGGCCTCCAGGGCGGCCCTCATTTCCGCTTGGGTCGGGAGTGGGCGCAGTTCAACCACCCCCCACGAAGCTGACGATCTCAAGCACATCCCCATCCCGCAGGATGGTCTGGCTGTACTGCGCCTTCAGCACGATCTCGCCGTTTCGCTCCACCGCGATCCGCTTGGGGTCGTAGTCGGTGGTCTGCAAATACTGCGCCAGGGTCTTTCCGTCAGCGTCGATGCTGACGCCGTTGATTTTTATCATGGGTACACCTCCCGGATATAAAAAGCGGGAAGCTACCGATTTGGTAACTTCCCGCTCAGCATACGCGCAAAGGCAGGCATCCCTACGTTGGCATTATCCAAATCAGGTTTATGGGTCGAAGGTAACACCTTCCTCTCAGCCTGTCACACAAGCTCCCCGCTGTCCAGTTCTGCCTAGGATTATACACCCGCCTGTCTGCTTGTGCAAGGGTCTCGTGCGGATTTTTTTGTCCGGTTAGAGCCGGAAGAGCCGCTCCGCATTTTGATAGGCGAACTGGGCCTTCTCCGCCTCGGAGATAGGGGCTTCCTCCACAAAACGCCTTGCGCCGTCATTTTCCAGGAAGGGGAAATCCGCAGCGTGGAGGAGCCGCGCGCTCCCCACCGTCTGCATCACGAACTGGAGCTGGGGATACTCGAAGATCCCGCCGGGCGTTACGTAGACGTTTTGGGCAAAGGTCTCCGTGATGGTCCGCCGCAGCTTGGTCACCTTCTGAGGAAGGGCCTGGTCCAGGCGGGAGAGATAGAAGGGGATCATCTCACCCCAGTGCCCGGCGATCAGCTGTAGGTTGGGGTAGCGCTCCAACGCGCCAGAGAGGATCATACGCAGGATCTGCACCCCCGCTTCGTGGTGCCAGCCCCAACCGAAGAGGGAGAGCCTGGCGCTGAGCTGGTCGCCCAGCCCGCCATAGTAGAGCGTCTGCACCTGGCGCATGGTGGCGGACGGGTGCATATAGATGGGAACGTCGAGGTCCTGGGCGGCCTCCAGGATGGGGGAGAAGCGGGGGTCGTCCAGAAAGGCGGCTTCCCCGGAGGCTCTGCCCGCCAGAATGGCCCCCTTGCATCCCAAGCGAGTGACCGCGCGCGTCAGCTCCTCGGCGGCGGCTTCGGGGGCGGACCAGGGGAGGACAGCCAGGGCAGAGAAGCGATCCGGATGCTGGGAAACGGCGTGCGCCAGAAGGTCGTTGGCGTCCCGGACCACGGAGACCGCCTCCTCGGCCGGGAGCCGTTGGGCTGGCAGCGGACAGGAGAGGATCTGCCTTGTGATGCCGTGGGCGTCCATATCGGTGATGCGCAGGCTGCCCATGTCCCGAAACAGCGCCTGATCCGGGCAGAAGGGCAGGTCGGGCGTCGTGGCGGCGGCGCTGTGCTGCGCGTCCGGGGAGGGATACTTCCGCAGGGCCTGCGCCAGCAGAGGGATGGCGACGTGTTCTTCGGTGGTGATGATTTTCATGGCCGGACTTCCTTTCCAGGTGATTCTGTCGTATAATCAATAAAGATTCAAACGAGAACGGAGGGAGAACGTGAGAAGCAGCGTTGATCTGCACATGCACAGCACGGCTTCGGATGGCACCGACACGCCGGAGGAGCTGTGGGAGAAGGTCCGCAGGGCGGGCATCAAAACCTTTTCCCTGACGGACCACGACTCCATAGCGGGGTGCGCCGCGCTGGAGGCCCTCGTGCCGGACGACGGGTCCTTCCTGCGCGGGGTCGAGTTTTCCTGCGTGACCCCGGCGGGAAAATGCCATATCCTTGGCTATGGCTACGCGCTGTCCGCGCCGTCTATGGTCCATGCCCTGGAAGCGGGCAGAGCCCTGCGCCTGGCCAAGCTGTCCCGGCGGCTGAGGCACCTGCGCGAGGTGCACGACATCCGCTTTTCCCAGGAGGAGCTGGACTGGCTGCATCACCTCGACAGTCCGGGCAAGCCCCACTTGGCCGCGCTCATCCTAAAGCAGGGGCGGGCGGCCACGCGGACAGAGGCCATTCAAACCTACCTCGACGGATGCGAGGGCGGCGACGACCGCATTGACGCACGCATCGCCATCGAGGGCATCTTAGGGGGCGGGGGCGTCCCCGTCTGGGCCCATCCCCTGGGTGGGGAGGGGGAAACACCGCTGTCCCGGGCGGAATTCTCGGCGCAGCTGGAGGTCCTGCTGGCGCTGGGGATCCAGGGAATGGAATGCTACTACTCCCGCTACCCGGAGGAAGAGACGGCGTTTCTTCTGGCGCAGGCGAAGGCCCACGGCCTGCTGGTCAGCGGCGGCAGCGACTACCACGGCGCGGCGAAGGACATCCCGCTGGGCAGACTGAACGCCTCCGGGCGGGCAGTGTCGGCGCGCGAGCTGACGATCTTAACAGCAAAGCGAGAAAAAAACTGAGGCTGCCAGGGCGCAGCCTCAGTTTTATGATCCGGTTAAAATGCGACCTTCATGCCGAGGGCGACACAGCAGAGGATGATCGCGCAGGGAACATAGAGATAACGGCCTGCATTGTGCCAGAGCTTGCCATGGGGGCGGGAGACGCCCTTGTTGATCTCGGCCAAGATCTCGTCCTTCTTCATCACCCAGAACCAGGACAGCGCGCCCAGAGTCGCGCCGATGGGGATGATGTAGATGGAGACGATGTCCATCCAGGGACCCCACTTGGTAATGGTCTCCATCTGCAGGCCGAAGCCAAGGCAAACAACGCACAGCAGCAGCAGCACGAGCTTGCGGCTGAGCTTGGGGAAGCGGTGCTGGAGGGACTCCCCCACGGCCTCAAACATATTTTGCAGGGAGCTGACACCGGCAAAGGTCATCGCGGTGTACAGGATGATGGCGAAGCCCTGACCCAGGGGAATATCCTGGAGGATGCGGGGCAGGGTCACAAACAGCAGAGAGGGGCCCGCGCCCACATCCAGCCCATAGGCGAAGCAGGCGGGGATGATGACCAGGGCGGCGACCAGGGCGGCGATGGTATCGAAGATGGCGGTGCGAACGGCGATGTGGACCACGTCCTCCTCCTCGCCCAGGTACGCACCGTAGACGATCATGCCGCTGCCCGTGACGGACAGAGAGAAGAAGGCCTGGCCCATGGCCCAGACCCAGACCATGGGGTCCTTCAAAGCCTCCCAACGGGGAGTGAACATGAAGCGATAGCCCTCGATGGCACCGGGCAGCATGGCCACGCGGACAGCCAGGATGACGAAGATGATGAAGAAGAGGGGCATCATGATCTTGTTGCTCTTCTCGATGCTCTTGGCTCCCAGCAGCAGAGTCAGCAGGGTGCCGACCACCACGATGATATGGAAGGGGACGACGGAATGGTCGTTCATGGCGAAGGATTCAAACCAGGACCCGGTGTCCACGGTCATCAGCTCGCCGGTGAGGGAGTTGAAAAAGGCCTTCAACACATAGGCGATGATGCAGGCGTAGCCGATGGCGATGCACATGGAACCGGCCAGAGGCAGCCAGCCCAGCACCCCGCCGGCCTTGCCCATGCGCTCGCCGCGGGTGGACCAGGCGTTGCGGTAGGAGCCGAGGGTGCCGGTGCGGGCGCGGCGTCCGATGGCATACTCGGCGGAGAGGCCCACCGCGCTGAAGAGCGCGATGAAGATCAGGTAGGCCACCAGGAAGGCGCCGCCGCCGTTGGTGCCCATTTTCGCGGGGAAGCCCCAGACGTTTGCCATGCCGACGGCAGAGCCAACTGCCGCGAGGATGAAGCCCCATCGGCTGGAAAACATGGAATGCTTTTTATGGTTCATGGACCGAGTCCTCCTTGTATTGCGTCGAACGATTTTGCGCGGCATCAAACTTCCGCTTGACACCATGCCATACAAACTTATAATAAGAAGCAGCATTTGTCAAATCAATAGTTTTTATCGGATAGATTAAAAGAAATAATCGAATGAGGGCACTATGGATCTGAGAAGCTTAACGACATTTATTCAGGTGGCGGAATCCAACAGCTTTACGCGGGCTGCGGAAAAGCTGGGGTATTCCCAGCCCACCATTTCGGTCCAGATCAAGCAGCTGGAAAAGGAGCTTGGGGTCACGCTGTTTGACCGCATCGGCCACACCGTCCGCCTCACCGACCGAGGGCGGGATGCGCTCCTCCACGCCCAGCGCATCTGCCGAATGTGCCAGGAAATGGTCCTGAGCGGCGCGCAGCAAAATGAAGTGCGGGGGGACGTCCGCTTTGGCATGGCCGACTCCCTGTGCGCCGCGCTGATCAGCAGGCATTTCGCCAGCTTTCGGGAGCACTGCCCCAACATTTCCATCCACGTGAGCACGGGCGGAACGGACGCCTTGTTTCGGATGCTGGACCACAACGAGATCGACCTCGTCTGCACCCTGGACAGTCCCATTTACAACACGAACTATGTGGTCGCCCACGAGGAGAAGATCGGCGTGCATTTCGTGGTCTCCTCGGCCAGCCCGCTGGCCAAGGTGGGCTGGCTCACGCGGGATGACCTGCTGGCCCAGACCTTTTTTCTGACGGAGCCGGGAATGAGCTACCGCCGTCTGCTGGACGAGTGGCTGGCGCGGGACGGGAAGGAGATCCAACCGATCTTGGAGGTCGCCAGCGCGGACCTGATCTGCGGGCTGGTGGAGCAGGGCTTAGGGATGTCCTTTCTGCCGGACTATGTGACGGAGTCCGCTGTCCGCCAGGGGAGCCTTGTGCGGCTGGAGCTGGAGGGCTTCCAGCCGGACCTGTGGAAGCAGCTGCTCTACCATCGGGACAAGTGGATCTCCCCCCAGATGCAGGCAGTCATCTGTCATCTGGCGGACATCGCGCTCAACGACGGTGGGGAAGGGGGTAAAACAATGCGACAGAGGCCATGAAGGTCTCTGTCGCATTGGGTTTGGGCAGTCAGGGCTTGCACCTGCCGCAGGGGCTATAGCCCTGGTCGATCAGGTCGTCCCGGCTCCCGGCGTAACACAGCTTGTCCTCTTCGGACAGCGTTTTCGCGCTGGAGCAGGCGGGCTTGTGGAACTTGCCGCTGTTCGTGTTGACCACATATTCTGTCGGCGCGGCTTCGGTGGGGGCGCTGCCCTCCAGCCAGCTCTCGCCGGTGGCATAGTCGATGACCACGCCGGGCTGGACGTTATAGCAGTAGACGTTGAAGCAGATGCTCTCGCCCCGGTCCTCCACGGACTCGGCCTCCATCAGCACCCCGCGGGCCACGAGTTCCTCCTCCTCAAACAGGGGGGTGACGCGGTAGAGCACGTGGTTCCCGGTCTCCTGCACGTAGTCGGCCACCATGTTTTCAAAGGGGAGCATCCCGTCCACATTCAGGTACCGGGTGCCGGTGATGAGATTCTGGTTGTTGGCGTTCTCCCCGGTGAGCTGGAAGCCGATGAGGTGGCAGCGGTTGTAGAGATACCGCCCCTCCACGCAGTCGTACTTGACGGTGTGCCAGCCGGATGGCTTCACCTGGCCGATGCTTCCGCGTGCTTCTGAGGGCATGGTGTCCGGGCAGACGCTGGCCATAGCCACGCCGCAGCGGTTCCAGGCGTCCAGGCTGCTGTAGGATTCAAAGGACGTGGTGGTCAGGTCAGACTCGTCAAAGAAGGGCTGGTTCCCGTTGACGACCACGTAGGGCTCCCCGGCATAGGAGGGGATGTCGTCCAGGGTGATGGTGGGGGCGGAGAGCTGCACGGTGGTGCAGGCGGTCAGCGCGACGCAGAGCGTCAGCAGAAGAGCAAAAAGGGACGTCAGTTTTCGCATGGGATGTAGATCTCCTCTGTAATGGTTTCATGGGAGGAACCGGCAAAATCCACCCGCTGATGCAGCCGGAAGCCGGACAGGTCCAGGGTGAACCGGACGTCTGCGGGGTAATCGCGGTTCCAGCGGTAGAGGATCACCTGCTCCAGCCTGTCCAGGCAGGGGGCAGGGTCGGTGTTTTCCAGGAAGCAGTATTCTCCCGCAGTTGCCTGGGAGAGAAACGCCTCCGATACCGTGACCTGCGGCGCGGTCGGGTCAAATTGCTTTGCGGAATAGGCGTTCATCCACAGGCGGGAGTGGGCGCTCCGCGCCAGGATACGCGCCCGCAGCGCGCGGTCCTGACTCTGCCTGCGGTGGTTGAACAGCATCCCGTTTTGGTTGTCAACGCATACGATCAGAATCATGGGGACAAACCTCCTGGGGGGTATTTTACCCCGTCCGCTGTCCGCCTGTCAAGAAAAGCGAAAGAAACCGCGCCTACGTGATGTTATCACGGAAACGGCGGAGGTTTGCGGATATACTGAACAAAAAAACAAAGGACAGGCAGAAGGAGGTTTTCCCATGAAAGAGATCTATGACGTCATCGTGATCGGCGGCGGCCCCGGCGGCTATACGGCGGCCCTTTACTGCGCCCGGGCCGGGCTGCATACCGTGATCTTGGAAAAGATGATGCCCGGCGGCCAGATGACCCTGACCGAGCAGATCGACAATTATCCGGGCTTTGACCAGGGGGTAGACGGCTTCACCTTGGGTCAGCAGATGAAAAACGGCGCGGAGCGCTTCGGGGCCGAGACCCGGACGGCGGACGTTCTGTCCGTGCGGCTGGAGGGCGAGGTCAAAGCGGTGGAGACCAGCGGCGGGACCGTCCTGGGGCGCGTCGTGATCCTGGCCACGGGGGCCGCCACCCGGGAGCTGGGCCTTCCCGGCGAGAAGGCGCTGGTGGGTCGGGGCATCAGCTACTGCGCCACCTGCGACGGGATGTTTTTCCGCGGAAAGACCGTGGTGGTGGTGGGCGGCGGGAACTCGGCTGCGGCAGATGCTATGGTCCTCTCCCGCGTGTGCGAGAAGGTGATCCTGGTCCATCGGCGGGATACCCTGCGCGCCACAAAGGTCTACCACAAGCCCCTCATGGAGGCGGAGAACGTCTCCTTCTGCTGGAACAGCACGGTCACGGAGCTGCTCCAGGAGGGCCGCTTGACCGGCGTGAAGGTGAAGGATGTCGTCACGGGGGAGGAAACGGAGATCCCCTGCGACGGACTCTTTGTCAGCATCGGCAGAGCGCCCGCCTCGGACCTGGTGAAAGGGGTGCTGGCGCTGGACGAGGCCGGGTATATCAAGGCGGACGAGTCCACCCGGACCAGCCTGCCCGGGGTCTTTGCTGTGGGCGATGTGCGGACCAAGGTCTTGCGGCAGGTCATCACGGCGGCGGCGGACGGCGCGGTGGCGTCCCACTATGCCGACGAATATCTGGCCTCCCAAAACTGAAAAACAGGAAACAGCGCCTGCCGGAAGCGTGGCTTCGGGCAGGCGCCGTTCTATTTGAAAAGGAAGCTTGTCAAGCAAACCGTTTCTTATTATAATGATGCCAGCAATTACATCGGAGTGAGGGATGCACATGATCGCAGCGGAAAACCTGTCCTTTGGATTTCCCGAAAAGGACCTGTATAAAAATATCTCTTTTACCCTGGCGGCGGGGCGGCACTGCGCGCTGATCGGCAGCAACGGCACGGGAAAGACGACCCTGGTGGATCTGATCCGGCGGCCGGAGGACTATCTGTTTGACGGAAAGCTCCTGCTGGACGGCGTTGGCCGGATCGGGTATGCCAGTCAGTTTGCCAGCCGGGAAAAGGGGCAGCACGTCACCGTCTTGGACTATCTCAGCGAGGACTTCCTCCGTCTGGAGGAGGAGGCCGCCGCCGTCTGCGCAGAGATGGAGACTGCGGAGGAGCTGGACGACCTTCTGACGCGCTACCAGCGCCTGCTGGATGAGGGAGAGTCCATGGACGCGGACCACTATGAGCAGAACATCCGGCGGCAGCTGCGCCTGGCGGAGCTGGAGGACAAGGCCGCGCTGGCGCTGTCCGACCTGAGCGGCGGTGAGTATAAGCTGGTGCAAGTCATCCGCCAGATGCTGCGCCGCCCGGGGCTGCTCATCATGGATGAGCCGGACGTGTTCCTGGATTTTGAAAACCTGAACGGCCTGCGGGACCTCATCAACGCCTACGAGGGGACGCTGCTGGTCGTGACGCACAGCCGCTTCCTCCTCGCCCACTGCTTTGACCAGATCTGGCATCTGGAAAATGCCGATCTGCAAGAGTTTGCGGGCAGCTTCCAGGCCTATAACTTCTCCCTGCTCCAAGGCAAGATCGAGCTGCAAGAGGCCGCCGCGGCGAACGCGGCGGAGATCCAGCGGACCGAGGAAATGGTGGAGCGCCTGCGCGAGGAGGCGACCCTGGTCTCCGAGCCGGGGAAGGGCCGGGCCTTGAAGGCAAAGGTCTCCTACCTGGGGCGGCTGGAGGCCCGCAACCTCAAGGCCCCCTTCGTGGAGCTTCGCCAGCCGGAGATCCATTTGCCGGAGGTGGAGGCATCGGAGGACGATGCGGTGCTGCTCCAGGTGACCGGGTATCGCCTGGCGTTTGAGGAGGCACTGCTGGAGCACGTGACCTTCTCCGTCCGCGCCCATGAGAAGGTGGCCATCGTGGGGGCCAACGGCACGGGCAAAACCAGCCTCCTGCGGGCGCTGTGGGCAGGGGAGGACCCGTCCGTTCAGTACAGCGACAAGGCCAAGGTGGGCTTCTTCTCCCAGCTGCAAGAGGAGACCCTGAACGAAAAAAACACCGTCTATCAGGAGTTCTACGAGCTCGGGTTTGAAACGCCGCGCAGCGTGGAGGCGTATCTGGAGCGCTACTGCTTCGCCCCGGAAAGCCTCGACCGGCCCATCGGCCAGCTCTCCGGCGGGGAGAAGAACCTATTGCAGCTGGCCAAGCTCTCGGCGGGGGAGGCCAACCTCCTGCTGCTGGACGAGCCGTCCAGCCACCTGGATGCCTACGCCCAGCTGGCGCTGGAAAAGGCCCTGGCCGAGTACCAGGGCGCGGTCCTCATGGTCTCCCATGATTTTTACAGCATCGTTCGCTGCGCGGATACCATTCTCTACGTGGACAACGGCACCCTGCGTCCCATGAGCCACAGGGCGTTTCGGAAAATGATCTACAAGCATCACTTCAGTCGGGACTATTTGGAGCTGGACGCGAAGAAATCAGAGCTGGAGACCAAGATCGCCCTCAGCCTCCAGGCGGGAGACTGCGAGGAGGCAAAGCGCCTCTGCGAGATCCTGGAACCCATCGTGGAGCAGATGTAATGGGAGGCCCACGCCTCACCCAAGCCAACTGGTGATAAAGATCTCCAGGCCGATGAAGATCAGGATGACGCCGCCCAACACGCTGGCGGCGTCGGCCAGCCTGGTCCCTGCCTTCTTTCCGATGGCCAGACCGATCACGCAGAGGAGGAAGGTGACCACGGCGATGAGCAGCGCCGCCAGAACGGCGGAGAGTACATCGTACGCTGCGATGGTGAACCCCACCGAAAGGGCGTCGATGGAGGTGGCCACTCCTTGGAGCATCAGCGCGCCAAAGCCCACGCCGGGGTGCGTCTCCTCTCCGCCGCCGCGTTGGATCCCTTCGTAGAGCATCTTACCGCCGATGGTGCCCAGCAGCGCCAGGGCGATCCAGGGGATGAGGACCTCAAAGGCCCGGAAATGCCGGACGATGCTGTGGACGCAGATCCAGCCCAGCATGGGCATGAGAGCCTGGAAGAGGCCGAAGGTCCCGGCGATGGCGCACAGCTTCCCCCGGCCCATCTGGGGCTCGTTCAGCCCGTTGGCCAGCGAGACCGAAAAGGCGTCCATGGCGAGGCCCACGCCCAAAAGGATGCTGTTGAAGAAGAAAATAAAATCCAGCTGCATGTCGATCCCTCCGTGTTGAGAGAAAAATACCGGATATGGTGGACCCATACCCGGAGATCTGCAAAAAGAAAGACTCACAAGTGGGCAGTATAGCACAAAGCCCGGCGCATAGCAAGCGGAAGACGGGATTTTTGAGGCGGGCGCGCGTGAGGCTCCTGTTCAGTCTATGAGGAAGACTTTTTCAAAATAATCAAGAATCTGCGGCGAGATTCTTGATTATTTTGAAAAAATAGTGTATGATACCTTGCAGAGTCTGCCGGATGCCGTGTCGGTGTCGGGCATGGCCGCACTAGTCGGGGAGATAGCGGTGCCCTATACCTGCAATCCGCTGTAGCAGGGATGAATCCCGGACCCCCGGAGGCCTCTTGTTTTGTTAGTTGCCGTTAAGTGGTGATGATAAATCGGTCCTGCGCAACGCAGCACTGTGAACCGTGTCAGGCGGGGAACCGAGCAGCACTAAGCAGAACGCTGTGTGTGCCGCAGGTATGCCGGTTTTGAGCTGGCTGGCGGTGAGACAGGGATAAGAGGTTCTTCAAAGGCCGGTGTGCGGTCCTGCCGGATGCCGAATGGATCAGGCAGGCTCGTTTTGTTGTAAAATAAGGAGGAAGGCAGTTGTATCAGGCTCTTTACCGCAAATGGCGGCCCCGCACCTTCGACGATGTGGTGGGGCAGGCCCATATCACAGAGACGCTGAAGCGTCAGGTGGCCACCGGCCGCCTGTCCCATGCCTATCTCTTCACCGGGACCCGGGGAACGGGCAAGACCACCTGCGCCAAGATCCTGGCCCGGGCGGTGAACTGCGAGGCCCCCGTGGACGGCAACCCCTGCAACCGCTGTCCCGCCTGCCTGGGGATCGAGAGCGGCGCGATCCTGGACGTGCTGGAGCTGGACGCCGCCTCCAACAACGGCGTGGATCAGATCCGCGCCCTGCGGGACGAGGCGATCTACACCCCCGCGGCGGTCCGCAAGCGCGTTTACATCGTGGATGAGGTCCACATGCTCTCCACCCCGGCCTTCAATGCGCTGCTGAAGATCTTGGAGGAGCCGCCCGCCCACCTGATGTTCATTCTGGCCACCACCGAGCTGCATAAGGTCCCCGCAACCATCAAGTCTCGCTGCCAGCAGTTCGCCTTCAAGCGCATCACGCCCAGAGCCATTGCCGAGCACCTGGGCCGCGTGGCGGAGCAGGAGGGCATTCGCCTCGCTGGCCCCGCCGCAGACCTTCTGGCCCGGCTGGCGGACGGCGGCCTGCGGGACGCCCTTTCCCTGCTGGATCAGTGCAGCGGCACGGACGGTGAGCTCACCGAAGCGGTCGTTCTGGACGTTCTGGGCCTGGCCGGGAGCCGCCTGACTGCCCGGGTCTTGGACTGCGTGGGCCGGGAGGACACCGCCGGTGCGCTGGAAGCGCTGGACGGCCTCTACCGGGACGGCA
This sequence comes from uncultured Eubacteriales bacterium, assembly GCA_934572535.1. Taxonomy (GTDB): domain Bacteria; phylum Bacillota; class Clostridia; order Oscillospirales; family Oscillospiraceae; genus Evtepia. The sequence goes on along the minus strand of CAKTLJ010000001.1, from coordinate 93,946 downwards.
AGGACATGGGAGCCTTTCTCGGCGAACTGTCCACGCTGGTCCGGGACCTGCTCATCCGAAAGACCGCCCCCGAGGGCGGCCAGGGCCTGCTCACCGGCGGGTACGAGGAGGGAGTCCTCCGTCAGTTGAGCAGCCAGTTCTCCGCCGGAGAACTGGTGCAGATGATGACCATTCTACAAACGGCCCAGGCGGACCTCTACCGCAGCAGCAGCCGTCGCCTGGACGCGGAGCTTTGCCTCATCCGACTCTGCGACCGGCGGCTGGCGGAGAATCCCGAGGGCCTCATAGCCCGCATCAGCCGCCTGGAGGAGCAGCTCTCCCAGGGCATTCGGCCCGCCGCGCCCCAGCCTCTTCCCCAGGAGGAAGTCCAGGAAAAGCCGAAAGAGGAGCCCCCCGCAGCCCCGCCCATGGACGACGACCTGCCGCCTTGGGAGGAGCCTGTGCCGGAGCCGGTCCCCCAGCCCTCCGTGCCTCCGCAGCCTGCCCCGGTCAAAAAGCCGGAGCCTGCGCCCCCTCAGCCGACCACGGCGGGCGGGGGAGACTGGAACGGATTTCTGAAAAGCCTGCGGGACGTCCCGCCCATGGTGCAGTCCTTCCTGCGCAAGCCCGGCGCGGTCACCGGCGTATTTGAGGAGCACCACCTGACCCTTTGGGCGGATTCGGAACTGACCAAGGGCGTTTTGAACAAGCCGGATACCGTCGCTCTGCTGGAACAGGCCGCCGAGGCCTACACCGGCCGGGCCCATCAAGTGCGGTTCAAGGTCGGGCAGCCGGAGCCGCCCCAGCAGCCTGCGGCCGCGCCCCAGCCCGAGGACGACAAGTTCCATGATCTGCTGGCCCTGGGCCGACAGTTTGGCAACTTTACAGTGAAATAAATCGAAGACTTTATGACAAAGGAGAATTTCTTATGGCAAAAGGATATGGACGCCCCCCTATGAGCAGAAAGGGCGGCAAAGGCGGCATGGGTATGCCCGGCCTGAACATGGACATGATCAAGCAGGCCCAGAAGATGCAGGCTGACATGGAGAAGACCCAGGCGGAGCTCCAGGAGAAGGAATACACCGCCACCGCTGGCGGCGGCGTGGTCTCCGCCACCGTAGACGGCAAGCACACCCTGAAGGCCCTGACCATCGACCCCGAGGCCGTGGACCCCGAGGACGTGGAGATGCTCCAGGACATGGTCATCGCTGCGGTCAACGAGGCCGTCCGTGCGGCCATGGACGACATGAGCAGCAGCATGACCAAGATCACCGGCGGCATGAATCTGCCGTTTTAACGGAGGCGATCGCTATGAAAATCACCCTGCTGGAGCCTCTCGGCATTCCCGACTCTGTCCTGGCCGCGTACCAGGCCAAGCTGGAGGCCGCGGGCCACACCTTCACCGCATACGACGCGAAGACCGCCGACCCTGATGAGCTCATTGCCCGCACCGGGGACAGTGAGATCGCCATCATCGCCAACACCCCCTATCCCGCCGCCGTGGTGGAGGCCGCCCCCAGGCTCAAGCTGCTGAACGTGGCCTTCACCGGCATCGACCACGTGGGTCTGGACGCCTGCAAGGCGAAGAACGTCATGGTCTGCAACGCCGCCGGGTACTCTACCCAGTGCGTGGCGGAGCTGGCCCTGGGCCTGGCCGTTGCCTGCCTGCGCTTCCTGCCCACCTGCGACCAGGTCACCCGCACCGGCGGCACCAGCGCGGGCCTGCGGGGCCGCGAGATCGGCGGCAAGACCGTGGGCATCGTGGGCACCGGAGCCATCGGCACGATGACCGCGCGGCTGTTCCAGGCCTTCGGGGCCAAGGTCATTGCCTACTCCCGCACGGTCCGCCCCGAGGTGGAGGCCATGGGTGTGGAATACGTCTCCCTGGAGGCGCTGATGGAGCGCAGCGACATCGTTTCCGTCCACACCCCCAACAACGCGGAGACGAAGGGCCTGATCTCCGAGGCGCTGATCGCTCGGATGAAGCCCACCGCCATCCTGCTGAACACCGCCCGGGGCGCCATCGTGGACAACGCCGCCCTGGCCCGGGCGCTCAACGAGGAGCGGATCGCTGCCGCGGGCGTGGACGTCTTCGACATGGAGCCGCCCATCCCCGAGGATTACCCCCTGGTGACCGCCAGGAACACCGTCCTGGCGCCCCACGTAGCCTTCCTCACGGACGAGAGTATGCTCCGCCGTGCGGAGATCGTCTTCCAAAACTTGGACGCCTATCTGGCCGGTCAGCCCGAGAACGTGTGTAAGCTGTAACGATACGAAAAAGCAGCGTTTGAATTTCGTCAAACGCTGCTTTTTTTTGCGCCCTGAAAAGGAAGAAGGAGGCCGAGGCCTCCTTCTTTTTGCGCAGGATTCAGATTACTTGCCCACGTTTCCGCCGGTGGCGGAGTTGGCGTCGGACCACTCCTTCTCGAAGGCCGCCCAATCGCGGGTCTTCAGGATCTTGGTCCAGTTCTCGTACTTCTTGTCGCCGGAGCCCTTCATCTCATACTCGTGAGAGTTGGTGGCCTCCTGGATGGCCTCGTAGTACCAGGCGCTCTTGTCGTTGTCGGGCCAGACGAGCATGTCCTTCAGGAAGTGGTCGGCGCTGGGCGCGCGTTCCAGGGTCCGGTTGACGATGGTCACAGACTCGGCGCGGGAGATGTTGGCGTTGGGCCGGAAGTCTCCCTCGGGGTAGCCGTTGATCAGCCCGCCTTCATAGGCCGCCATGACGAACTTGTAGAACCAGTCGTCGTCCTTCACGTCGTTGAAGGGGTTGTTGATGGTGAAGCTCAGCTTCTCGAAGAAGCTGGCCGCGATCTTGGTGAACTCAGCGCGGGTGATGGGCGCGTTAGGCCGGAAGGTCCCGTCGGGGTAGCCGCTCAGAACGCCCGCGTTGGCCAGGGTGGAGATGGCGTTGTTGAACCAGTCGCCCGCGTTCACGTCGCTGTAGCTGTTGGTCTGCTTCCAGAACTCGTTGCGGCTCTGGTCGGTCAGCATCCGGAAGAAGATGGTGGCCACCTCAGCGCGGGTGATGTTCCCCTGCGGCTGCACCGTCCCGTCGGGATACCCGACGATGTAGGCGTAGTGGTCCTTCTTGTTCAGCACGGGCTTGGAGGAACCACCGCTGCTGGAGCTCCGCTTCTCAGCGGGGATGGTTGCCTTGGCCTCGGTTTTGTTCTCTCCATAGGCAAGGGTCGCCGTATTGGTCAGGAGATTATTAACGATATCGTTATATCCGAAGGTCCTGGTGACATAGAGCGTCACGGCGCCCACGGTATCCCCATCAGAATCATTAGCAGGAATCGCCACGGTATAGGTGCCATCATTGTTATCGGTCACAGTGCCTGCACCCTCAGATGCAACGAAAGTAGTCCCCTGATCGGTGACGGTATAAGTCTGGTCCTTAGTGCCGGTAACAGCAATGGCGTACAGCAAGGTCACTGTCTCGCCGGACCTCAGGGTGATCGTTGCGTTAGCTCCAGGATAGGTAACATTGGGAAGATTTTTTGCCGCGTCGGGAATTTCACCGACGCGATCATTCGTAACGATCGTCTTGGTGAAGTCCACAACGTTCACGCCGGGTGCAGTGTCTGTCGGGCCAGTAGTGTCTGTATCCTTCTTAACCTCCACAAGGTTGGTTAATGTCTTGCCGACATCGGTAGGCTGCACAACATAAGATGCGGTAATGACGATACTTTCACCAGAGGCCAAGGAAGCGATGGTGTAGGTGTTATCATCATTCTTGGTCACACCCTCAGGAAGCGTCAATGTGACAGTCCCGCTGCCGCCAGTCAGAGTATCGGTAAGGGTGATGTTTTGCAGTGTTTCGTTGGTAGTGTTCGTAACGGTGATCGTCCATTCAATGGTCTCGCCGACCTTTGCCAGAGGAATGATTCCCCCCGTCACTTTCTGACCGCCGACCTTCGTCACCGTCTTGGTGACAGGCTTATAGTAATTCCAGAAAGTCGCGATAGCGGCAGACGGGATGATTTCAGGCTGGTTATTGCCTATGTCAGTGCTTACGACGGTATAATCCCCAACCTTCACATACTCTACCGTAGTAGTCTTATCAGCATTGACAGTAACGGTCACGGTCCACTGGGTAGTGTCGTAATCGATTCTGTTATCACCAGAGGGAACTACTTCGCTGACGGTGTAAGTGTAAGTCTCAGTATCCCCGGAAGGCACTGGATAGGTGATCGGGCCAAATGCGCCGGTGTTAACATCCTGAGTGGTGCTTTCAGAGGTAGGCTTTCCGATGATGAGCTTGTCAGAAGACTCACCCGCAGGCATCGGCGCATTATTTTGAGCCTCCAGCTTAAAGGTGAACACGTCGCCATCTTTCCAGCCCGGCAACTGCTTTTTGACCTGAATCGTGGCAGTCACGGTGTCGGGTTCAGGTTCGGGGCCAGGTTCGGGTCCGGGGCCAGGTTCAGGTCCGGGGCCGGGGTCTGTAGTCGGGCCAACCTGATGCCCGCCGTCATTGGCTTCTGCGCCGCCAACCTTGGCTGTGTTAAACAAGGTCTGGTTGGCATCGCTTTCCAGAACCGTATAAGTCGCAGTGAACGTTACCGTTGTGGGGGCATCGCCTGTTTGTTTTGCGACCGTAAACGTATCGTTCACATTAACATCAGCGTTGTTAGCATTTTTTATAGCAATCTGCTTCCCTGTTAACGGCTCCCCAGGAGTCTCTTCACTACCATAGGACAAGAAGTCTTCCAACTTCAAATCAATGGCATCTGCATTCCCGCTGTTGCTTACCGTGATGGTCCAGGTAAGCACATCGCCGACTTGGAGGGTCATCCCTTCGGCAACCTGCACTGTTTGCTCATTACGGGTAACACCGGTCAGAGACTTGCTCACGCTGACCTGGGGCAATGCCTCATTGATGAAATCAGCGGGCACCTTAATGGTAGGTAAGTCATATCCTCCCGCGTTTGCATGAATATTGATAATGTAATTTTCTGTGTCACCATCACCTGTTGTAAGGACCGAGCGCAATTCATCATTGGTAAGCTTGATAATGTACCATGTATCCGTTTCCGACTGATTTCCGCTTAGTGAAACAGAGCTAGGAATTACCTCATTTAAGCATCCAGTGTTATCTGCTAGATTAACGGTAAGCGTAGCATTCGCTTGGGAGGTTGCAAGGCTTCCGATCTCACTTCCGTCTTTGTCACAAATCTTTGTAATAGATTGGTTTCCTCCTTTATTTGTGCCCGCAACGGCAATATAAAGGTTTTTACCAGTATCGGTCCATGCTGCATGTGCAACGGTCTTTCCATTATTAGAAGCATTGGCAGTTCCTTTTGTTTTCTCAAGTTCCGTAAAGCTTTCCGCTGTATACGGACTCGCAAAGGTCCCCGTCCCCGCCGCCAACGCACTCATAGGCAGGAGCGACAGGCACATGGCCAGGGTCATGACCACGGCTAAGATTCGTTTCTTCATGATAGTTTCTCCTCCTCTTATCAAATTTTCTTCCAGTTTAAACGAATCCTTAAAAATCCTCTTCCTTTGGAATAGGCCGCACCTCCCGCGCTATCAAAAGGTGTACCTTTTGATAGCTACTTATTTCTCTTATAGTATAGCTTGTAACCCTTTGCAAAGCAATAGCTTTGTCAAAATTTTCGAAAATTCCCGCGCAAAATACAGCAGTTTCCCCAAACCCTTTCCCTTATCAAAAGGTACACCTTTCCAAATTCCCTTCTTCGTCAGCGTAGGCCCCTCCGGCGGGCAAAACTACGGGAAGCGGGGCGAGGAGGAAGAACTTCTGGACTTTCCGTTTGAGATCGACTTTTGGGAAGAGTGAGCGCCTTGCAGGCTCCTGCAAAAAATCCCCCGGCCTTGCGCAACACAAAGCCGGGGGAATAACAGTCTATAACGCCTTGCTTTACCCTGAGATCACAGGATCAACGCCCAGAGCAGGGAGGACACGAACGGCTGAACGACAAACATGATCAGTCCGACCGAACCGCAGATCAGATAAAAGTCACGAATGGGAGGATCCGGCAGGACGCGCTTGGTAAAGCGGCTTGTCACCCAGCGGGCGATCCAATATCCGATCACCGTGCCGACGCAGTTCGTGATCATATCGTCGATATCCGTGGCTCTGCCGGTGAAAAGCTGTGAGAGCTCAATGAAAGCGGTCGTTGCCAATCCCGCGATGAGGCTCTGCTTCATGCTTCTGAATTCCTTCCACAGCGTCGGCAAAAAGAGGCCCAACGGAACAAAGAGAAGTAGATTGAGACACGCATTGCCAAGATCCGGGAGCATGTAAACAAAGGGGATGAGATTCACCCTGGGGTCAAGGTTCAGCAGCGTGATACTCGGAAACCCCACCAACGCCAAAACGGCGGTCAGATAAAACCCGAAAATCAGATAGACGCCGGTTCGCTTCCAGCTGCGAAAATAGAGCTTATTGTACACGCACCAAAGCGGAAGGATAAAAACGGCGGCCGCCGCCAGTTCGATCAGGGTGTTGAATATTCTTTTTATACCTGCCATACCGGTTCCGTCAAGCTTTGCGCGCGCATCCCTTCGTGCTTAGAAAAAGATGGGGGATCTTCCTTGAGAAAATGGGGCAAATATGGTATGATAATCAGAAAACCAAGCCCAGGCAAAGGAGAATCCCCATGAAGCCATACACCCACAAAGTCCAATACTACGAAACCGACCGTATGGGCATCACCCATCACTCCAACTACATCCGCTGGATGGAGGAGGCCCGAACCAACTATCTGGCGCAGCTCGGCTGGCCCCTGGAAAAGCTGGAGGAGATGGGCGCGGTTTCTCCCGTGACCTCCCTGGAGGTCAAGTATCAGAACACCACCACCTTTGCCGATGAGATCGTCATCCGGGTCACCCTGCTGCGATGCACCGGCGTGCGCCTGGTGCTGGGCTATGAGATGGAGAAGCAGGACGGGACGCCCGTCTTTTCCGGGACTTCGGAGCACTGCTTCCTGGACGCGACGGGCAAGATCATCCGCCTGAACAGGGACTTCCCGGACTTTTATAAGGCTCTGACCCGGGTCGAGACAGCGGCCGCGATATAACGGAGAACGACAATGCCTACAAACATGAAAAACGTGATCGCCGACAACTTCTTTTCCATGGTCAAGCAGAAGGGGATCGACAAGATCACCGTGAAGGACCTGGTGGAGACCTGCCACATCTCTCGTCAGACCTTTTACTACCACTTCCAGGATATCCTTGACGTCATCGAGTGGTCGGCCCGGCAGGCCATCCAGAAGGCCTTGGACGCCAGCCTCTCCGAGGAGGACCCGGAGCGGGCCATTCGGAAGTTCATCGCGGTGGCGGTGGAGAACCACGAGCTCATCCAAAAGCTCCTCCAGTCCCAGAAGCACGAGCGCATCGAGAAGATCTTCGTGGAGGGATTGAAGATCTATCTCCTGGAACTGCTGCGCAGCAAGGCGCCGGATCTGACCGTGAACTACGAGGACGCCGAGATAGCGCTGCAATTCTACGCCTTCGGCATTGCCGGTGTTTTGCTGGAGCACTGCGGACGGCCCGACTGCGACCCGGACAAGCTGGCCTGTCAGCTGCTGAAACTCATCCAGGGCAAAATTCTGCCCATAGAACACATCGGGGTGTGACCGCTGGTCACACCCTTCTGTTTTTGTAGGCTTTGATTTTTTTCAGGTTTTTCAGAGAGGCAAAGGCCTCGCGGTGGCGGTGGGACATGGCGCTGGGGTTGCGCTGCAAGATAGACATGGCCCGGTGGAGGGAACGGGTCCGCCAGTGGCTCTTGCCATAGGACAGGAGGGCCTGGAGCCGCTCCGGGCTGGGCCGGTGCTCGCTGAGCCGAATCATCAGAGACTTGAGGCCCAGGGCGTCCTGGACGGACTTGGTGGAGTCCACCACGAACAGGATGGTCAGCAGCAGGACGGCTGGATCGACCAACCACTTGGGGATCCAGAGGAGCAGCCGCTCCATGGGCGGGTGGAGGACGTAGACCAGGAAAAGGGAGAAGAACCCCCAGGCCACTGTCACGGACAGGCAGATGTACCCCTTCCAGTTGAGGGGCTTGTCGCTGTAGTCCCACCAGCGCATGTGGAAGACGCGCTCCATGACCATGCCGGTGAATCCCTCCAGGAGGGTGGCGGTGACCATTCCGACCAGGAAGGTCAGGGGGAGATTTTCCTGGCAGGGCAGGGTGGTGAAGAGGATGAGGATGGCGCCGGTCCCGTAGATGGGCAGCCAGGGTCCGTGGAGGAACCCCCGGTTCACCCAGGCGCGCTTCTGGACGGAGACGAAAAGAGATTCCCAAATCCATCCGGCGACGCAGTAGAGAAAGAAGAGCAGCAGCCATTGGCTCTGGCTATAGACCATACGGCATGACCTCGCTTGTTTGGTATCTATTCAGTATAGCAAAGGCGAGGGGAAAAGAGAAGGGACAATGCGAAGAAACTGTACAGACAGAGTGAAAAAACTGTACAAATTTTTGGCGGAACGCGGCCTGTGTGGGCGCTTTGATCGAACGGTTAAGGGTAGACGGGCCGGAGAAAACTTGGTATACTGTTAGCTCGTGGAAAAAGCCCAGTCGGAGTCTGGGCAACCAAAGCTTATTGCAATAGGAGGTCTGACCCATGATAAACCTCATCGAACTGCTCAAGGTGGTCTTCCTGGGTGTTGTGGAGGGCGTTACCGAGTGGCTGCCCATCAGCAGCACCGGCCACATGCTCCTGGTGGACGAATTTTTGCAGATGAACGTCTCCTCGGACTTCAAGAATATGTTTTTTGTGGTCATCCAGCTGGGAGCCATTCTGGCGGTGGTCCTTCTTTTCTGGGAGAAGATGTGGCCCTTTCAGCGGCGAGACAAGGGCCCGGCGGTGAAGCGGGATACCATCCATATGTGGTGCAAGGTCGTGGTGGCCTGCGTTCCCGGGGCGGTGGTGACCATCCTCTTTGACAACTGGATCGATGCGCACCTCCACACCCCGGTGGTCATCGCCGGGGCGCTCATCCTCTACGGTGTGGCCTTCCTCCTCGTAGAGAATTGGAATCGCTCCCGCACCCCCCAGGTGAACAAACTGGAGGACATCACCTTCCGGACGGCCTTTCTCATCGGCCTCTTCCAGGTGCTCTCGATCATCCCCGGGACCTCCCGGTCCGGCTCCACCATCATCGGGGCGCTGCTGCTGGGGGTCTCCCGGGTGGCGGCGGCGGAGTTCACCTTCTTCCTGGCCGTCCCGGTCATGTTCGGCCTGAGCTTCCTGAAGCTGCTGAAGTTCGGCTTCGCCTTCACCGGGGCGGAGCTTGTGACCCTGGGGGTGGGCTGTATCGTGGCCTTCCTGGTGTCCGTTCTGGTCATCAAGTTCCTCATGGGCTACATTAAAAAACATGACTTTAAGGTCTTTGGCTGGTACCGCATCGTCCTGGGTCTCGTGGTCCTGGCCCACTTCACCCTGGTTTGAACGAGGCGCTGGGATCACTTCGCCCGTTGCGCAGGAAATTTGCCCCGCTTGGGGCAGATTTTTTGCCGGTTCAAGGGAATTTAGACTTGACATAGAGAGTCTACCGATATAAACTTTTAAGTGAGAGATGATACCTGAACGGAAAGGAGGGCGTATGATGGAATATCATATTGCCGACAGTGAATACCGCTTCATGCAGGTGGTGTGGGAGGCCGCGCCGGTTGGTTCCGGCAAGCTGGTGGAGCTGTGCAGCGAAAAGCTGGGCTGGAAGAAGTCTACCACCTACACGGTCCTGAAGAAGATGTGCCTCAAGGGCTTGCTCCAGAACGAGAAGAGCGTGGTCTCCGTGGTGGTGCCTCGCGAGCTGGTGGACAACCAGGCGGCAGAGCAGTTCGTGGACCGCACCTTCGGCGGCTCCCTGCCGGGTTTCTTGGCGGCCTTCATGGGCGGCAAGGAGATCAGCGAGGCCGAGGCTGAGGAGCTCAAGCACCTCATCGACGAGCACAAGGGCTGAGAGGATCGGGCGCGGCGTCGGTCAGTCCGGCCCTGGCAGGGACCTTTGGAAGGTAGACCTTGAGTCTTTCCTCCAAATGTGCTATGATGGGAGCAATGAAACTGCCCATCCTGGGAAGGAGGTTCCCTTATGTCAACGTTCCTCACGCAGCTGCCCTGGGTCATCATTTGGCTCGTGGTCCTGATCTGTCAGGATCGCTTCATCCGCCGTAAGAATTGGTTCGGTTCCCTGATCCTCATCTGGGTCTCCCTCATTCTGAGCTTCGCCTGGAACATCGTGGTGAAGGTCCTGCCCGAGGGGTGGAACATGGACTTCAGCAGCCGGTTCTGGCTCCTCTTCGTCATCACCGCCATCCTTCATGTCCTGGGCCGCCAGAGAGACAAGAAGGCCATGAAGAAGGAGATCAAGGAGACCTATGCCCGGCCCGCTGCGGCAAAGCCGGACACTCCCGAAACGCCCGAAGATCGCCCGGAAGAATAACGCAAACTGGACACGGTCCCCTTAGCGCATCCCGAAATGACAAGCATTTCGAGACGCGCTAAGGGGACTTTCCCGTTTACGGGCGTGGGTTTGACCCGATCAGGGCTTCCTTCTGCGACCGGGTGAGCTGCTTGATGCGCCACTCCCGGCCCATGGCCTCCTTCTTGGTGGCAAAGCACTCGTGATACACCAGCTCCACTGGCCGACGGGAACGGGTATACTTGGAGGCGATGCCCGCGTTGTGGGCGGCCAGACGCCTTTCCAGGTCGTTGGTCCAGCCGGTGTAGTAGGTGCCGTCGGCGCAGCGGAGGATGTAGGTGACATTCTCGGACATAGAATCCCTTGCTTCCTGGTTCAAAATGAATTAAAATACGGAAGTACGCGCCTCTGCCTGTGGGCAGCCCCTTCGCTCAGGAGGCCGTCTGGGCAAAGTACGCGTCCACTCCGTTGGCGATCCCGGCGACGAGCTTGGCCTGGTAGTCCGGGCTGTTCAGAAGAACGTCTTCCTGGGGAGTGGACAGAAAGCCCATCTCCACGATGGTCACCGGGATCTGGCACCAGTTGATGCCGCTCATGGTGTCGGTCTCCCACACCGGCAGCGCCTTGGCCCCGGCGGCGCGCACCAGACCGTCCAGCACCAGGTCGGACAGAAGGCGGCACTGGGCGTAAAGCCCGCCGATGGGGTAAGGATTTTGGGCCGTGGGGGAGAGGGTCATGGCCCCGGTGGCAGAGGCGTCCTCGGAGCCGTTGGCGTGGATGCGCAGGAAGATGTCGCCGGACCGGTTGGCAATGTCTGCCCGCTCCCGATTGCTCAGGTTGACGTCGTGCGACTCCCGCACCATGACCACCTGATAGCCCCGGGCGGTCAGCTCGTCCCGCAGCAACTGGGAGACGGTGAGGGTCAGTTCATATTCCGGGATCCCCGTTGCGACTCCGGCCGTGCCGCCGGTGACCTTCATCTTGGTTTCCGCGGAGCCAGGCCCGATGGGTTCCTGGTCGGTGTTGGCCCGGGCCTGATGCCCAGGGTCGATGACCACGGTTCGGGAGACAGCCGGGGCGGTGGGTGTGGGCGCCTCCGCCTGCTTTTGGGCAGGGAGGTCCTGGTCGGCGGAGGCTTGCGCCTTTTGGACAGCGTCGTCCTGTGCCGTGGGTCCTTGGACGCTGGCGTCTTTGGCGCCAGACGCTTGGGGCGCGGCGCTGCTGCCGCAGCCTACGAGGCAGGCCAGGAAAAGGCAGCAGACCAGCAGAGAAAAGACAGTGCGTTTCATGGGAAACCTCCTGTTGCGCAATGGTTGGATGCTATCTTGTTACATTATATCGTACCAGCGGCCCCCTTTCAACGGGTCGCCTGGGTTTGAAAGGAAGAAAATCTGTGAAAAATACGTATACCGCAGAACAGCGGATCACGGCCGCATTTTCCGACCGCCGCTGTGAAATGGACGTCTACCATGCGTCCCAGCTCTTTCAGGACGCCTTTACCGAGTTTTTCACCCAGTATGGCTGTGATTCCATCCGCATGAGCCGAAGCCACGGCGCGGCCTGGGCCATCGCCCGGTCAAAAATCGTCTATGAACGGATGCCGCTCTGGGGCGAGACCGTCCGCATCACGGTCCTTCCGGTGAAGATCACCTCCGTGACCATCCACCTGAACGTGCTGGTGGAGAGCTTGGAGGGGGTGCCTCTGGTGCGGTGCCGACAGGAGCTGTGCGCCGTGGATGTGACCGACCACAAGCTGCGCCGGGTGGAGACCACGCCCTTCCCGGTGGACCTCGCGGTGTGCCCGCCGGTCTTGGACGAGCCCTACCTCCGAAGAAAGGGCAACCTGGACGAGGAGAGTCTGGCCTACCGCCATGTGGTCCGCAGCACGGACACCGACCTCAACGGCCACATGAACAACGTGGCCTATGTGCGCCTGCTGCTGGACGCCTTTCCGTCCGCCTTCTGGGACCGGCATCCCATCCGGGCATTCGATATCCACTACGCCGCCGAGAGCCGGGAAGGGGAGGAGCTCCAGGTCTATCGGCGGCTCGAGGGAAGCGAGGTCATGTTCCAGATCAAGGCCGGAGAGCGGAACCTCATCAAGGCCTTTCTCCAGCTGGGGCCAGAGGAGGAATGAGGGCACCCCTCCCTGTCTGATGGAAAGAGACTGCCCCAGAGCGGAACGCTCGACGCGCGCCCCCACATTCCGGCACGTGGACATACGATCGCAGCAGAAGAGACACAGCGCGGCAGAGTTTGCCGCGCTGTTTTGCGGAAAAGAAGGGAAGAAAATTTCACCGGAAAACTTGCAATCCTCTCGTAAATCCGGTACACTGGGTCCATATGAAACGAAACCGCATTTTGTGCCTGGGGCGACGGATCCACCACCAGGGATAGAAATGCGCGTGGGAGGAACGAGAGATGAAGAAGTTTCTGCAAAAAGCCATTTCCTTGGTCCTGGGCGTGACCATGGCGCTGGGGCTTGCCGCCCCCGCCGGAGCCGCCTTTGAGGACTTCAAGGACGTCAAGGGCCACTGGGCGGAGGGCACCCTGCGCCAGGCCTACACCGACGGCATCCTCAAGGGATACGACGCCGCCACCATGGCCCCCAACAACAGCGTGACCACCGCCGAGGCGGTGACCGTGCTGTGCCGCGTGCTCCACGTCACCGGAAAAGGGGACGCCTCTGCCTTTGCCATCCCCGCCGGGGCCTGGTACAAGGACGAGGCCGCCAAGGCGGTCTACGCCGGTCTGCTGGATGAGAGCTACGGCTCCAACCTGAACCAGCCCATTTCCCGTGGGGATGCCTTCCGCCTGTTCGGCCGGGCCTTCCAGGTCACCACAGCGGACCCGGATCTGTCCGTTTTGAACCAGTTTGCCGACGCGGCCTACCTCACCGGGGAGAAGCAGCGGGCAGCGGCCTCCCTGATCGAGGCCGGGGTGGTCAACGGCAGTGAGGGGCGGCTCCAGGCGGATCGTTCCCTGACCCGGGCGGAGTTCGCCTCCATCCTCTACCGCCTGGCCGGGGTCTATACCGTCGCCGATTCCTATCAGGACAACCGGAAGACCGGCACGGTTATTTCCGGGGACGCGGACCTGCGCGACCGGACGGCCGGTGACCTCTGGTTCGACGATTCTTCCGCGGTCATCGCCCTCACCGACGTCAGTGCGTCCCGGGTGGCGATCCGCTCCGACCGCTTGGACGCCCTGTCCATCCAGGGCGCGGGCACGATCGACAAGCTTGTCCTGGCGGCCCGGGCCGGTGATGTGACCCTGGACCTGCCCAAGCTCTGCACCGTCGGCACCCTGACGGTGGGGGAGGGCGCGGGCAGCGTGACCTGCTCCGGGACCATCGGCAGGGTGGAGGTCACCGGCAGCGGCCGGACCATCGCCATCAACAGCTCTTTGGACGCCCTGGTCGTTTCCGGCAGCAACAACACCCTTTCCCTCAAGAATGGCTGCGCTGTGGGCAAGATCATCATCCGCGGCACAGGCAACACCCTGAAGCTGGACGGCAGAGCGGACACCCTGCTGCTGGCCGGTCGGGACAACACCATTTCCGGCAGTGGCCGGGTGGCCGATGTGACCCTGAACACCAAGTATTACAAGCTGAACGTCTCCAAGGGCAGCCTCACCGACTGGACCGGCTATGACCTGTCCGGGGTGGAGGTGCGCCTTGACGCCCCCCATACCTTGCCCGCCGGTAAGGTCCTGAAGGTCACAGCGGACCTGACCGTGCCCGAAGAGCAGGTGGGCAAGCTGTGCACCGCCTCCTGGTATTTAAACGGCAAGCTGATGGACCAGGAGCCTGTCCTCCTTGGTAAGGACACCCCTGTTTCCGCCATCACGCCCCAGTATACCCATGACATGGAGGAGAACGGCGTGGTGGAGTTCGTCCTCAGCTACAAGGACCCCGATGGGGACGAGCACACGGAGAAGGCTTCCGCCGACGTGAAGCTGGAAAACTTTGCCGACCTGGGCCTGGCGGACGCGGTGGTGACCCTCTCAGCGCCTGAGACCCTGGCCGCCGGAGAGACCCTGCGGGTCGATGCGGTCGTGGACACCCCCGAGGTGGGCAAGGTGTGCCGAGGCGTCTGGTATGTGGACGGCAAGGACGTGGCCTCCGGCAAGCTCACCCTGGGCAAGAGCAGTCCCTATCTGACCTTCCGCTATGACTACTATTACGGTATGCCGGAGACCAGCACGGTGGAGCTTGTCGTGTACTACACGACCGAGGATGGCCGTCAGCAGGAGGTCCGGGGCAGCACCCAGCTGAAGGTGGAGAACTTCCCCGACAACGGCATTGCCCGGGCCTCGGCCTCCCTCAACGCGCCCTCCGTCCTGGAGGCGGGGGCAGCGCTGTCGGTCACGGCTGACCTGAAGTATCCCGAGGCGGGGAAGACCTGCACGGGGACCTGGTATGTGGACGGCAAGCAGGTCTCCACCCAGACCATCGTTTTGGGGAAGGATACGCCGAAGCTGAGCCACAAGTACACCTACACCGAGAACATGAAGCTCACCTCGGAGCTCAAGTTCGTCCTGACCTATACGACCGAGGATGGCCGGGCCCAGCAGCTCAGCGCCGTCAAGACCATCCAGCTGAAAAACTACGGCTACCTGCACTACCACAACATGACCGAGGCGGACGTTCTGAACAAGGTCACCAGCACCTATGCCGGAAACTACACCCTGGCCTGGGCCTTGAAGAACGACTACAAGCCCGAAGTGAAGACCGCCTGGGTCAACCTGAAGGGATATTCCAGCAAGACCAAGTATCTGGTCTGGGTCAACCTGACCTACCAGCGGGTGAATATCTTTGAGGGGTCTCAGGGGAACTGGAAGCTCATCCGCCAGTGCCTGTGCGGCACCGGGAAGCCCTCCACCCCCACCATCAAGGGTGTCTTCACCACCTCCTACAAGCAGAGCGCCTGGAACTATGGCTCCTACTACTGCGGCCCCATCGTTCGCTTCAACGGCTCCTCGGGCTATGCCTTCCACTCCCGTCTGGAGTATTGGCCCATGAACTCCGACCGCTACTATGACGCCCGCATTGGCTTCCCGATCAGCCACGGCTGCCTGCGGATGTATAACGACGACATTTGGTTCATGTACAACAACATTCCCAACGGCACCACTGTGGTGGTCCACTAAACGATCCAACGCCGCCCGGACCTTGCTCGGTCCGGGCGGTTTTGCCTCCGCTCAGCCGTGGGGCTGGCGGGCGACGAAGGTCTCATACACCCGGGAGAGCAGCGCCCAGGTCTCCCGGTCCAGTGCACCGGTCTCCTCCTGGCGGCCGCAGCGCTGGAGCCACCGGAGGTTGTCGGCAGTCTCGGGGTCCAGGGTCCCCGAAGGCAGCACGGCCCGCACGGTGGCGAAGACGTCGGAGAGGGCCAGGAGCATCCCCTGGATCGGGTAGAGCAGAGGCGAGGTCTGCCCCGGCTGGATGGCGGTGGGGCCGTGGGGGAAGAGGCGGGCGGCCCGCGGGGCAGAGAGCTGCTGCCGCACCCGCTCGTACTCCTCCGTGATGGCATCCCAGGTGCTTTGGTCCACCGTTCCGGTGACGGGCAGGCCCATAAGGCGCTGACAGACCATGACCCCCTCCAAGGTCGCCTCTCCAAACCTCCCGTCGGGAAGGAGGAAGGGGATCTCGCGGTGGACGTGGGCCAGGGTGCGCAGCATTTCTTGGAGTCGGCGCACCGGTGTGCCGCCGGATGATGTGTGCTGGCTCATAGAGAGTCTCCTTTCTCAATCGCTTTGGCCGTATTCCAGTTCGGTTCCGGGAAATTGGTGGGGGTGGAGGGCCAGGGATTCCTGGATCTCCTCTGGGGTCAGGACGCCGCCCAGGTCGCTTCGGAAGGGGGGGAGTTCGACGGAGCGCAGCACGGTCCGGTCGATGCTGAGGAACCGCTCCACGATGGCGTCCCAGGTGGCCTCGCTGACGGAACCCGTCTGGGGAAGCTCTGCGTCCCGCTGGAGGGCGATCACGGCCTGCCTGGTGGCCGGGCCGTAGATCCCGTCGATGTGCACGAAGGGGATACTGGTGTAGAACTCGGAGAGGACAGCGAGGAGGTATTGCAAAAAGGCCACGCGCTGACTCTGCTGGCCGTAGGAGAGGAACTGCTCATAGTCAAAGTTCAGCTGGCTCAGAGGCTGGCCCTCGCTGACCAGTTCGGACAGGCGGAGCAGCCCGCTGTAAAGCCGGACCATGGCGTACCAGGTCCCCTTGCCGATGATGCCGTCGCTGGCCAGGTTGAAGATTTTTTGGAACTGGCGGACGGCGGCCTCCGTCTGCGGCCCAAAGAACCCATCCACGATGGGGATCTTGGGGATGGCCGGATAGGCCTGGGAGATGCGGTTGAGCATGAACTGGGCGATGCGGATGTCGGGGCTGCGCTCTCCCCGCCGCATGGCCGCGCCGGGGTAGGAGGCGCGGATGTCCTGGATGGGGGCGTTGACGACCAGCTCAACGTCGTCCCCGTAATAGGCGCGGAGGATCTCCACGGAGTTGGCCCCCTCCTGGGCCATATACTCACTGCCCCATTGGGATAACCCATCGCACAGGCTGGTCGTGCCGTTGCAGAATTTGGCGGACAGGGGCTCGACAAAGCCTTCCCGCCGGAGGTAGTCGTCAAAGAGTTCATCCACCAGCTGGCTGACGCTGTCGAAGATGGTCCGGTCCTTGATGAACCGCTGGTCGTAGGCCGTGGTGGAGGTGATGTGGAAGTCATACCCCTGGCTGGGATAGAACTCCGTGTAGACCCGGTTCAGGGCGAAGGACACCTGGGCCAGAATGTTGGCCCGCAGGGCGGCGTACTGCCAGGTGGGGTAGATCTCGCTGGAGGCCACGTTTTTGATGTAGTCGATGAAGGGGACGGTGACGTTTTCCGCGTTGCTGCTGGGGGGACCCAGATGCACGGTGATGTAGGTGGGGATGTAGGGTACGACAGAAACAGGCATAGCTTCCCTCCCTCACAGGTCCTGGGGCGTGATGACCACGACGTCCGGGCTTTCCCCGGCGAGTTGTGGGAGGAGCGGCAGCTCCTGCACACTGACGACGTCGGGGAAGATCTGCACGTTTTTGACCACCATCAGCCGAAACCCCGGATGCTCCACCCAGACATCGCACAGGGCGAAGGGCGTGCCCCCGCCGGGGCTCAGACTGCGCTGGGGAGAGGGGGAGGCGATGGAGATGGGCGCGGTGTTGCCGCTGCGGTTGCTGGTTTGGACGTCCAGAAGCTGGTCGCCCGCGTCGCTGTGTTGGACCACGGAGACAAAGGCGTCCTGGACGGGGAGCTGTCCCCGGCCGGTAAAGACCCGGGTGACTAAGGTGCCGGAATAAGGCATACGAAACGCCCTCCTTTCCCTGTACTCTATGCGCGGCCCGGGCCGGGCGTCCCTCTTGATTGACTTTTTGGGGGAGATACCGTAAACTAAGAGCAAAACGATCCTGTCCCTGTAAGGAGAGACGCCCATGGACATCACCTTCGTGTATCATAGCTGCTTTCTGGTGGAGCTGGAGCGCTGCTCCCTCCTGTTTGATTGGTATGGGGGCGATCTGCCGGAGATCGACCGGAGCAAACCGCTGTATGTGCTGAACAGTCACCACCACGGGGACCACTATTCCCCGGAGATCTTTTCCCTGGGAATGGAGAAGACCTGGTACATTCTGGGCAGCTGTATCCGCCTGTCGGCCAAGCGAAAGGCCGCCCTTGGCATCGAGGAGGAACGGGTGTTCCGTCTGGGCGGCGGCAGGGAGCTGACCCTGGGGGATTTGCGCCTCACGACCCTCCACTCCACGGATTCCGGGGTCGCCTTCCTGGTCGAGACGGAAGGGAAGACCATCTATCACGCGGGAGACCTCCATTGGTGGCATTGGGAGGGAGAACCCGCCCAGTGGAACCGGGACATGGAGCGCGACTTCAAACGGGAGCTCCGCACGCTGGAGGGCAGGGTCATCGACGTGGCCTTTCTGGTGCTGGACCCAAGACAGGAGGAGGCATACTGGCTCGGCTTTGACTGGGTGATGACCCATGTGGATGTCCGGGCGGCCTTTCCCATGCACAGCTGGGAGGCGTTCTGGATCGCCAAAAAGCTGATCTCCGATCCGCGCAGCGAGGGATACCGAGCGCGGCTCCACCCCGTTCTGTACAATGGTCAACGCTTCGTGCTAGAAGAATGAGGCCCTTTTTTTGCCTTTTCTTGCATTGATATGTAAAATGCGGTATAATGTCACCAAAACGATCAGATCATATGAGGAGGGAACAGCCCATGAAAAAGCTCGTCTTCCTTGCCGCGGCGGCCATGCTCCTGCTGGCTGGATGCAGCCTGCCCTTTGACTTCGGCTTCCTTGGCGACCGCGGCGGCAGCGATGCGTCTGCCTTGCGATCCATCGCGGCCTATCCCGAAACCATCAACCTCGCCGAGGGCGGCTCCGAGACCATCCGGGTGGTCTTCACCCCCTCTGACGCAGAGGAGCAGGATCTGCTCTGGGCCAGCAGCAACCGAGAGGTCGCTGTGGTGAACGAGCGCGGAACGGTCTCCGCTGTGGGGGAAGGCTCCTGCACCATCACCATCGCGTCCAAGACCTACAGCGACATCTCCTGCCATGTGGAGGTGATCGTAGGCCAGGGCGGCGGCGCGTCTCAGGAGACGCAGAGTCCGTCCAATTTCGACGCCGATCCCGATTACGTGACCTATGTGGAGGAGACCAACGCGGCTTCCGTCTACCCCACCTATTATCTGTCCGAGAGCGAAGTGGCCAGTATGGACGGAGAGCAGATCCAGTTCATCATCAACCAGATCTATGCCAAGAACGGCTATGTCTTCCGTACCACGGACATCCAGAACTATTTCAGCCGGATGCCCTGGTATGTGCCCGTGTCCGGAGACGCTTCCCGCCTGCAAATGTCCTCGGTGGACCGAAGCAACCTGAACCTGCTGGTGCGCTATCGGGACGGAAGCTCCGAAAACACCTCCGGCTTGGGCTGGATGTGGACCCGTCATGTGGTGGATGGGGCGCTCACCGCCAGCTACGTGAGAAACCTTTCGGACTACGACATCCAACTGCTCATCAATACCATCTATGCCAAGAATGGCTATATCTTTGAGACCGACAGCCTTCAGTACATGTTTGAGGGACAGCCCTGGTATCACGGCGTTACCCGGGATGGCAGTGCGCTGCACTTCTCCAGTTTGGACCAGAAAAATCTGCGTCTGCTGACCTCGTACCGGAGTTGACCTGCGGAAGGCGACCGTCTCTTACGCGCAAGAGTCAGACCTCGCGGCCCACGGGAGGTCTGACTTTCTCTTTGAACGGCGCTTCGATCTATGGGAAAGGGGAGAGAGTTGTATGACGGAAGTAGTCGCCGCGCTCATTTGGAGGGGAGAGCGGTTTTTGGCCTGCCAGCGGCCCGCGCACAAGGCAAGAGGCTTGCTGTGGGAATTTGTAGGAGGAAAGGTAGAGCCGGGAGAGACCAAGGAGGAAGCCCTCCGGCGCGAGTGCCGGGAGGAGCTGGGCGTCACCATAACGGTGGGAGCCCCCTTTATGGAGGTGGTCCATACCTATCCGGACCTGACCATCCGCCTGACGCTCCTCCATGCGGAGATCCCAACAGGGGAACCCCAGAGGCTGGAGCACCATGCGATCCGCTGGGTAACGGTTCAGGAAATGGATCAGTTGACCTTTTGCCCGGCGGATGAAGAGATCCTGGCCCGGCTGCGGACGTATGACCGAAAGGCGGATCGGGAAAAAAAGAGCTGACCCGAAGGAGGAATTTTTATGCTGGCCTATACCTATGTGGAGCAAGGCTGCTTTGCGCTGAAAGAAAAACCAAAACCGGTGCTGGAGGGACCGCGAGACGCCATCGTGCGGGTGACGCTGGCCAGCATCTGCACCAGCGACCTGCACATCAAGCACGGCTCGGTCCCCCGGGCGGTCCCCGGCATCACCGTGGGACACGAGATGGTGGGTGTCGTGGAGGAAGTGGGCAGCCAGGTGGTCGGGGTGAAGCCCGGCGACCGGGTCACGGTCAACGTGGAGACCTTCTGCGGCGACTGCTTCTTCTGTCGCAAGGGATATGTCAACAACTGCACCGACCCCAACGGTGGCTGGGCCTTGGGCTGCCGCATCGACGGCGGGCAGGCGGAGTATGTCCGGGTGCCCTATGCGGACCAGGGGCTGAACAGGATCCCCGACGGCGTGACCGACCGGCAGGCCCTCTTTGTGGGGGATATCTTGGCCACCGGCTTCTGGGCGGCTCGCATCTCGGAGATCACCCGCGAGGACACCGTGCTGCTTCTGGGTGCCGGTCCCACGGGGCTGTGCACCTTGCAATGTGTGCTGCTGAAAGCGCCGAAACGGGTCATCCTCTGCGAGAAGGACCCCGTTCGGCTCCAGTACGTCCGGGAACACCACCCCGATGTGCTGACGGTGGGGCCGGACGAGGTCCTGGACTTTGTCCGGACGCACAGCGCCCATGGCGGCGCGGACGTAGTGATCGAGGCGGCGGGCGGTGAGGAGACCTTCCGTCTGGCGTGGCAGTGTGCCCGTCCCAACGCCGTGGTCACCATTGTGGCCCTCTATGATCGGCCGCAGCTTCTGCCGCTGCCGGAGATGTACGGGAAAAACCTGACCTTTAAGACCGGCGGCGTGGACGGCTGCGACTGCCAGGAGATCTTGGAATTGATCGCCCAGGGAAGCTTGGACACCACCCCGCTGATCACCCACACCTATCCGCTGAAGGAGATCCAGGCGGCCTATGCGCTCTTTGAGGGGCGGCAGGACCGGGTGATCAAGGTGGCCATTGAGCCGGGCGTCGCGAAGGAGGAATTGCCGTGATCGTTTATTTTTCCGGCACCGGCAACAGCCGCTATGCCGCGGCCCTGCTGGCGGATAAGCTGGGAGATACCCTGATGGATGCGGGCCAGGCAATGAAGAAGGGGGAGAAGGCGGACGTCTCTTCCGAAAAGCCCTGGGTGTTTGTTTCGCCCACCTATGCCTGGCAGCTGCCTCGGGTCTTTGAGGCCTATATCCGAAACGGCATCTTCGACGGGAATCGGAAGGTCTACTTCGTCATGACCTGTGGGCAGGATATCGGCAAGCCGGAGAAGGCGCTGCGCGAGCTGTGCCGGGTGAAAGGGATGGTTTACCAGGGCGTTTTGGGCGTGGTGATGCCCGAAAACTACATCGCCATGTTCGCCGTGCCTGCGGCGGACGAGGCGGCCGCGATCCTCCGGGATGCCCGCCCCGTTCTGGAAGCGGGGGCGGAGGTGATCTGCCGCGGGGAGCCCTTCCCGGCGCGGACACCTGGCCTCTTGGACCGCGTGAAGAGCGGCCCTCTGAACAGCGCATTTTATCCCCTGTTCGTAAAAGCCAAGCCATTTCGGGTCACGGACGACTGCAACGGCTGCGGCCTGTGTGAACAGCTCTGCCCGATGAACAACATCGTCATGGAGGCAAAGCAGCCCCTGTGGGGCAAGGACTGCACCCACTGCATGGCTTGCATCTGCGGCTGTCCCAAGCAGGCCATTGAGTATGGCCGCAGGAGCAGGGGAAAGCCCCGTTACCAGTGCCCGAGGTACGAAGGCTGAGCGCAAAAGGGCCTCGAGACGGCACAGATGCGTCTCGAGGCCCTTTGTCCTTATTGGTGGTCGAAGGCGGGGTTGGTGTAGTAGACGTTTTTCTGGTCCAGCTGCTCCCGCACCATTTGGAGGGCGCTGCCAAACCGCTGGAAGTGCACCACTTCCCGCTCGCGCAGGAAGCGGATGACGTCGGTCACGTCGGGGTCGTCTTTGGCCAGGCGGAGGATGTTGTCATACGTCACCCTGGCCTTCTGCTCGGCGGCCATGTCTTCCGTGAGGTCGCAGATGGGGTCGCCCTTCACCGCCATCGACGCTGCGTTCCAGGGGAAGCCGGAGGCGGCCGCGGGATAGATCCCCGTGGTTCGATCGACGAAATAGGCGGCAAAGTTGGGGCTGTTTGCGATCTGCTCATCGGTCAGATTCCGGGTCAGCTGATGGACGATCGCGGCGATCATCTCCATGTGCCCCAGCTCTTCCGTGCCGATATCGGTCAGCAGACCCTGGACGCGAGCGTAGGGCATGGCGTACCGCTGGGAGAGGTAGCGCAGGGAAGCGCCCAGCTCTCCGTCAGGCCCGCCGTACTGGGTGATGATCTCCGCGGCCAGCTTCGGGTTGGGATTCTTGATCCGGACGGGATATTGCAGCTTTTTCTGATAGACAAACATACCTTACGCCTCCTCTTCGGGATATTGCCAGGGCCAGGGGCCCTCGCCCCAGGTGAAGGAGCCGTCCATGGCGGCGTCCGTCATGACCAGGGGGCCGTGCTGCTCCACATAGGCGGCCCGGGCGGTCTTTTCCAGCTCCACATACTTTTGGAAGAGGGAAAAGGCCTCCGCGTCGTAGGGATGGGTGTCCAGATAGAGTCCCAGCTCCAGAATGACGAAGTCCAACGCCCGAAGCTGGTTGAGCTGCGTGTCGGCCAGCTGGCCGGGGGAGACCTTCAGATGGAAGGGCAGATCCAGATCCGGGAAGAGCGTACCCGCCTCCAGGGCCTTGGCTCGGCCGTAGCGCGCGGGGTCGGGTCCCTGGCGCACCACAAAGGGAACGGCAAAGGGACCGCAGGCCGGGAGAGGCCCCTGACCCGGCGGGCAGGTCTGGGAACTTGCCCCGGAAGCGCTTCCGTTCATAGGTTCACAAGACAATGGGAATTCCTCCTTCAACATAAGTCCCGCGGAAGCGAGAGGCTCCGCGTTCATTCCAGCTTATGCGACAGGGGCGGAATGGGGAACCGCGCGTGGGAAGACGGGCGGCGAATACCCAGACCCTCTCCCCGCATACCCTGACGGGGGAGGGATGTCATTTGAAACAGTATGCCATTCGCCGGATCCGGCTGGGCTCGATTTTGTTGGTGGCCCTGGTCCTGGTTCTCCTGGTCCAGTTCGTTTGGCGGGATGAGACCACCTCGGCCTTTGCCCGCCTGCCGGAGCAGACCCTCGTCATCGACCCTGGCCACGGAGGAGAGGACGGCGGCGCGGTGTCAGTCTCCGGGCAGAAGGAGAGTGACGTCAACCTGGCCATTGCCCTGCAATTGGATCAGCTCATGGGCTTTTACGGGGTACACACCCTGCTGACCAGGGAGACCGATGTATCCATCCACGACCAGTCGGCCGCCACCCTGCGAGAGAAGAAGGTCTCGGACCTCCACAACCGGGCGGCGATGATCCAGGCCGTGCAGAACGCCACCCTCATCAGCATCCATCAAAACTCGTACCCCAGTCAGAAGTATCACGGCGCGCAGGTCTTTTACGCGGACGAGACCCTGTCTCTGCCCCTTGCCCGGCAGGTCCAGGAGACCTTCCGCGCGGCGCTGGACCCGGAAAACACCCGGGCGGCCAAGCCGATCGCGTCGTCGGTCTACCTGATGAATCACATTTCCTGCCGGGCCATTTTGGTGGAGTGCGGGTTTCTCTCCAATCCGGAGGAGGACCGTTTGCTCCAGGAACAGGCATACCAAAGAAAGCTGGCCATGGTCATGGCGGCATCGTATATCAACTGCGGAGATACACAGGAAGGGGAATCCCTGATATGAAGGTCAAAACCGTTTTTTACTGCACACAGTGCGGCAATGAGACCCCGAAGTGGCAGGGCCAATGCGCTGCCTGCGGGGCGTGGAATACCATCGTGGAGCAGCCCTCCGCCCCGAAGGGGAGGAAGGCCGCGGCAAGTATGCGGACGGCTGGGATCGGCGGCATTTCCGTTCGGAAGCCCAAGCTGGTGTCGGAAATGACCATGGATGAAGAGATCCGCTTCGGGACCGGTCTGGATGAGCTGGACCGGGTCCTGGGCGGCGGCGCGGTGAAGGGTTCGCTGGTCCTCATCGGCGGCGCGCCGGGCATTGGCAAGTCCACCCTGATGCTCCAGATCTGTGACCAGCTGTGCCGCTTTGCCAAGGTCCTCTATGTGTCCGGGGAGGAATCGGAGCGGCAGCTGAAGCTTCGGGCAGAGCGGCTCGGCGTCGGTCAGATGGGGCTGTATCTCTTCGCGGAAAACAATTTAGAAGAGGTCCTTTCTGCGGTGGAGGAGACCCAGCCGGACATTCTGATCGTGGACTCCATCCAGACTATGTACCATGGAGACCAGACCTCCTCTCCCGGCAGCATATCTCAGGTCAAGGAGTGCACCATGGCGCTCATGCAGATGGCAAAGGGGAAGGGGACCACGGTCTTTGTCATCGGGCACGTGAACAAGGAGGGCAGTCTGGCCGGTCCCAAGGTGTTGGAGCACATGGTGGACTGCGTGCTCTATTTTGAGGGGGACCGGCATATGTCTTACCGGATCCTCCGGGCGGCCAAGAACCGCTTCGGCGCCACCAATGAGATCGGCGTGTTTGAAATGAACGACACCGGCCTGCGGGGCGTCCCCAACCCCTCCCAGATGCTTCTGGAAGGGCGGCTGACCGAGGAGCCGGGTACCTGCGTGGCCTGCGTTATGGAGGGGGCCAGACCGGTGCTGGCGGAGGTCCAGGCCCTTCTTACGCCCACGTCCTTTGGAAATCCTCGCCGAAGCACCAACGGCTTTGACTACAACCGGGCCATGCTGCTCATGGCGGTGCTGGAAAAACGGGGCGGCCTTGGGGTGAACACCTGCGACGCCTACCTGAACGTGATCGGCGGTCTGTATCTGGACGAGCCGGGGGCCGATTTGGCAGCCGTGCTGGCCTTGGCCTCCAGCTTCCGGGACAAGCCGGTGCCCGCAGATCTGGTGGCCATC
This sequence comes from uncultured Eubacteriales bacterium, assembly GCA_934572535.1. Lineage (GTDB taxonomy): Bacteria > Bacillota > Clostridia > Oscillospirales > Oscillospiraceae > Evtepia. Next base: position 68,770 of record CAKTLJ010000001.1, on the reverse strand, counting down.
GGAGAGGTCGGCCTGACCGGGGAGCTCCGGTCGGTCTCTGCCCTGAGCCAGCGCCTGTCTGAGGTCCGCCGCCTGGGCTTTACCAAGTGCCTGTTGCCGAAAAATCAGGGCAGACAGGAGCTCACGCCGCCGGAGGGCTTACAGCTGATCCCGGTGAAAAACATTCGGGAGGCCTTGGCAGTGCTGCTGTGAGGGCGTCCTGGGCAGGTAATGGATGCAGTCCCGGAGGAGGCTGCTCTCTCCGGTGGACGCCGCCCGCGCCAGGGTGCAATACCCCTCTTGCTGGTAGATGCACGGGTCCGTGCAGGGGATGAGGTTCATGGGCTTCACCTTCTTCCGGGAGGGATGAAGGTAGTGTTCGCCGCCCGGTCCAAAATATAAGATAGAAATACTGGATATGACAAAACGCCCGGAACCTAGGTACGTTCCGGGCGTTGGCTGTATGGAGTTACGTTTCATCCTCTGGTGCCGGGATCTCCTTCACGCGAATTTCCAAGATCCTGCGGTGATCCAGTTGGGTGACGGTGACGTCCAGGTTTTCATAGACGAACCGGTCGCCCTCCACAGGCAGGCGGCCCAGCTGGTCCAGGACCCAGCCGCTGATGGAGGCCGAGTCGATGTCTGTGGCGCGGATGGAAAACCGGTCAAACAGGTCGTCCAGGTTGGCGGAGCAGGAGATCAAGTAGCTGCCGTCCTCCTGGGGGCGGAACTCTTCGATGACCTCGTCGTGTTCGTCCCAGATCTCGCCCACCAGCTCCTCGAGGATGTCCTCCAGGGTAACGATGCCCATGGTGCCGCCGTAGTCGTCCACCACCACGGCCATGTGGGACTTGCGGATCTGGAGCGAGCGCAGCAGGTTGGAGATCTGCGTGGAGGCAGTCGTGTAGAAGATCTTGCTGATCAAGCTGCTCACGTCGGTGTGGTTGTGGTAGCGGGCGGAGAAGAAGTCCTTCTCGTGGATCAGGCCGATGATGTTGTCGATGGAAGTTTGATAGATGGGGATCCGGGAGAAGGCGCTCTCCGCGAAGAGAACGGCCAACTCTTCCATGGTGACAGTATCCGGGGCGGCAACAATGTCTACGCGGGGGGTGAGGATCTCCTCCACCTCCATGTCGTTGAACTCGATGGCGGCGCGGATCAGCTCGCTTTCGTGATGCTCCAGACCGCCCTCGCTCTCGGCCTCCTCCACCATGGTGATGAGTTCTTCTTCCGTGATGCCTTCCTCTTCGCTGGTGTGGAAGATCTTCATGGCGAGCTTGCTGAACAGGCCAAAGAAGAAGTGCAGGGGCGTCAGAAGGAACAGAAGGACGTGCAGGATCGGAACAGCGCGCATATAGAACGTTTCCGGCTTGTCCTTTGCCATGGTCTTGGGGGTGATCTCACCGAAAATCAGCACCACGACCGTCAGGACCGCCGTGGAGATGGCGGCGCCGTACACCGGGTAGAGCTTGGTGAACAGCACCGTACCCAGGGAGGCGGAGGTCAGGTTCACGATGTTGTTGCCGATGAGGATGCAGGAGAGAAGCTTGTCATATTGATCCAACAGTGCCAGGGCCTTTTGTGCGCGGACATTGCCGTCCTCTGCCTTACTCTTCAGCCGGATCTTGTTGACCGAGGTACATGCGGTCTCCGTAGAGGAGAACCAGGCAGACAAGAAGATCAAAATCGCGAGAGCAACAAGAATAACTATACAGGTACTGTCCATAAGGGACCCATCATCTCAGCTTTCTATAAAAATTTATTGGGTGGCAGTATCCGAAAAGAGGATAGAACAAACCACAGTTTAACACTATTACACAGCATACCACAGGGCGGGACCGATTGCAAGAATATCGAAGAAATTTAGACGGAATTGCAGGGCAGGCGATGAGGCTCCCGCCCAATCTTCTTCCCAAGAAAAGATGCCGTGAAATTTTCGCAGGAACCCGAAGAAAAGGTTTGCCAAACAGAGGAAAAGCAGGTATACTTCTAATATTGTTTACATAAGAGGGGGAGAACCCATGGGAAAGCTGACCTTTGCCATTCCCACCCTGCTGGGTGTGGAGGGCCTGACCGCCGACGAACTGCGTCGGATGCATATGGAAGATGTCCGGGTGGAGAACGGACGGGTGTTCTGCCAGGGAGAAGCGAAGGATATCCCGCGCCTGAACCTCCGTCTGCGCACCGGTGAGCGGGTGCTGATCCTGCTGGGCACCTTCCCGGCCTCCACCTTTGAGGAGCTCTTCGAGGGGACCCGGAAGCTGGCGTGGGAGCGCTTCATTCCCGACGGGGGTCTCTTTCCCGTGAAGGGGTTTAGCCTGAACTCCACCCTGCACAGCGTTCCTGCCTGCCAGTCCATCGTGAAAAAGGCGGTGGCCACCCGGCTGGGCAAGGTCTATCACCGGGAAACCCTGCCGGAGACCGGCGCGCTGTATCAGATCCAGTTCTCCATCATGAAGAATGTGGCTTCCCTCATGCTGGACACCACCGGTCCCGGCCTGTACAAGCGGGGCTACCGCGCGGTGGGCGTGGCGGCTCCCCTGCGGGAGACCCTGGCCGCCGCGCTGGTGCTGCTCTCCGGGTACCGGGGCAGGGACCCCTTCTGCGATCCCTTCTGCGGGTCCGGGACCATTGCCATCGAGGCGGCCCTCATTGCCAAGAACCGCGCGCCCGGCTTGAACCGGACCTTCTCCGCCCAGAAGTGGCCCTGGTTGCCCTCCGACGCCTGGGTGGAGGCGGCAGGGGAGGCCATGGACCTGGAGTTCGACGGGACCTATGATATCTGGGGCGGGGACCTTGACCCGGCGGCCATCCGCATCGCCCAGGACAATGCGGTGAAGGCCGATGTGGAGGACCTGGTCCGCTTTGAGGTGGCCGATGCCCGCGCCTTCTCCCGCACGGAGGACTATGGCCGCATCGTTTCCAATCCGCCCTATGGTGAGCGGCTGATGGAACGGCGGGAAGCGGAAGACCTGTACCGGGATTTTGGCAGAACTGTGCAGGGACTGCCAACCGGCTGGAAGATCAACATCCTCTCTTCCCACACAGAATTTGAACGAACCTTCGGCCGCACAGCGGACAAGAAGCGCAAATTATATAATGGTATGTTGAAGTGCGATCTCTTTCAGTACGGTGTGAAAAAGGGAAAACGGACCTGACGGGGGCCTGAAGCGCGCCTGCCCGAAAAGTGCACAAAAAAAGCCTGTAAATTCCTCTTCTTTTCAGAAGTTTTCATGTTGCAGAATGGGCGCTGGAAGGGTATTATAATACTTGACTTAGCACTCAGGCAAAAAGAGTGCTAACCCAAATCCGTAAAAACATTTTATGATATAGTTACAAGGAGGAACTCTCAATGACTCTGAAACCTCTGTTTGACCGTGTTGTCATCAAGCGCCTGGAAGCAGAAGAAACCACCAAGGGCGGCCTCATCCTGACCGCAGCATCCAAGGAAAAGCCCGACATGTCCGTTGTCGTGGCCGTTGGCCCTGGCGGCCTGATCGACGGCAAGGAAGTGAAGATGTTCCTGAAGCCCGGTGATAAGGTCATCACCAGCAAGTACATGGGTACCGAAGTTAAGATCGATGGCGAGCAGCTGACCATTGTCAAGCAGAACGACATCGTGGCAATCGTAGAAGACTGATTCTATTTCTAGTTAGTAAGGAGATCATACTATTATGGCAAAGATGCTTAGTTATGGGGAAGAAGCACGCCAGGCGCTGGAGCGCGGCGTGAACAAGCTGGCCGATACCGTTAAGGTCACCATGGGCCCCAAGGGCCGCAACGTGGTCCTGTGGAGAGCCTATGGCACCCCCCTGGTCACCAACGACGGCGTGACCATCGCGAAGGAGATCGAACTGGAAGACCCCTTTGAGAACATGGGCGCGCAGATGGTCAAGGAAGTTTCCACCAAGACCAACGACGTGGCCGGTGACGGCACCACCACCGCGACCCTGCTGGCCCAGGCCATCATCCGCGAGGGCATGAAGAACCTGGTGGCAGGCGCAAACCCCGTTGTGATGAACAAGGGTATGGCAAAGGCGACCAAGACCGCGGTTGAGGCCATCCAGAAGAACTCTCAGCCCGTCAATGGCAGCGAGGACATCGCTCGCGTCGGTACCGTTTCTTCCGGCGACGAGAAGATTGGCACCCTGATCGCTGAGGCCATGGAGAAGGTCGGCACCGACGGCGTCATCACCGTGGAAGAGTCCAAGACCGCCGAGACCTACAGCGAAGTGGTCGAGGGTATGCAGGTGGACCGCGGCTTCCTGTCCCCCTACATGGTCACCGACACCGAGAAGATGGAAGCCGTTCAGGACGATCCTCTGATCCTGCTGACCGAGAAGAAGATCAGCAACATCCAGGAGATCCTGCCCGTGCTGGAGCAGGTCATCCAGGCCAACCGCAAGCTGCTCATCATGGCAGAAGACGTGGAGGGCGAGGCCCTGTCCACCCTGCTGGTCAATAAGCTGCGCGGCACCCTGAACGTCCTGTGCGTCAAGGCACCCGGCTTCGGCGACCGCCGCAAGGAGAACCTGCAGGATATCGCCATCCTGACCGGCGCGACCGTCATTTCCAGCGACTATGGCCTGGAGCTGCAGGACTGCACCATGGCGCACCTGGGCACTGCCCGCCAGGTCAAGGCCGGCAAGGAGACCACCATCATCGTGGACGGCGGCGGCAGCAGCGAGGCCATCCAGGAGCGCGCCATCCAGATCCGCAACGAGTATGAGCGCTCCACCTCCGAGTATGACCGCGAGAAGCTCCAGGAGCGCCTGGCTCGCCTGTCCGGCGGCGTCGCCATCATCCGTGTCGGTGCTGCGACCGAGACCGAGATGAAGGAAAAGAAGCTGCGCATCGAGGACGCCCTGAACGCCACCCGCGCCGCTGTGGAAGAGGGCATCGTTGCCGGCGGTGGTACCGCATACGTCAACGCCATCCCCGAGGTGGAGAAGCTGATCGATGAAGTCGAAGGTGACGAGAAGACCGGCGTGCAGATCGTCTGCCGCGCCCTGACCGCTCCCCTGCGCCAGATCGCTTCCAACGCCGGCCTGGACTCCTCCGTCATTCTGGAGAAGGTCAGAAGCAGCGGCGAGGTCGGCTATGGCTTCGACGCTTACAAGGAAGTTTACTGTGACATGCTCTCCAGCGGTATCGTTGACCCCACCAAGGTCACCCGTTCCGCCCTGGAGAACGCAGCCTCCATCTCCGCCATGCTGCTGACCACCGAGGCTCTGGTGGGCGACCGTCTGGCTCCCCCCTCTGCGACCGGCGCAGGTATGCCCGCGGCAGATATGAGCGGCGGCATGTACTGATCGCTTGAAAGGCAGTCTGCCTTTTGCATCCAAAGACGCACCGAGACCTCGGTGCGTCTTTGGCGTATCAAAGAAAACAGTTTCCAAAGAATGGCCGATATGATATAATATAGCGATGAGCATTTTTCGATCCATCATTTCTATACAGGAGGAATGTTTGTGAAACCTCGTATTCTGATTTCCCGTTCTCCCGAGAGCAGCGGGCTGTATGAAGCGGCGGTGGAGAAGGCCGGTGGCGAAGCCCTGTCCTTCCACTGCCCGGACCCGGAGATGGACTTCGACGGCCTGATCCTGGCGGGCGGCGGAGACATGGACCCTGCTGAATTCCAGGAGCCCAACCAGGGTTCTCGTGACATCGACCGCCCCCGGGACAAGGTGGAGCTGGCTCTGGTGAGCCGCTGCGTCTATGAGAATAAGCCCATTCTGGGGATCTGCCGCGGCCATCAGGTGGTAAATATCGCCCTGGGCGGCAACATCTACCAGGACATGAACGAACGTCTGGTGGAGATGCACGCAGAGGGCGCCGACGGCAAGCCCAAGGCCCATCCCATCCAGGTGGGGGTGATGACCATGCTGGATACCCTCTATGGCAGCGAGATGGTGGTCAACAGCTCTCATCACCAGGCCGTCCGCAACTTTGGCCAGGGCCTGTACCGCACGGCCTGGGACGAAAACGGCGTGGTGGAGGCCATGCAGCACGGCTCTCTGCCCATTTGGACCGTCCAGTTCCATCCGGAGCAGGTGACCGACGAGGACGGCGCGGCGGACGGGCAGAAGATATTTGACTTCTTCCTGGAGCAGTGCCGCAAGCTCTGCGGCGGCTGAGATGGCCAAAGAGCGTTCAAAGCTTCGGGAAGTGAATCTGGAGGCGGGGAAGCCCATTGTGGAGCAAGCCATGAAGCGCCTGGCCTTTGAGATCGGCCACACCCGCTCCATCGGCTGCACGGTGCTGAAGATCATCCACGGCTATGGCTCCTCCGGCAAAGGCGGCAAGATCCGCACGGCTTCTCGAAAGTATCTGACCCAGCTGAAAAGCAAGGGCGAGATCCAAGATTATATCCCTGGCGAGGCCTTCTCCATCTTCGAGGAGGCCACCCGCCGGGCCTTTTCACGGTGCGGCGACCTGCGCCGGGACAGCGACCTGGAACGCTATAACAATGGCGTGACCTTCATTGTGCTGTGACCCCAGAAAAGAGGACGTTTATGGATTTTACCGATAAGATCAACGCCACCAACACCCAAAACTCCTTCATGCTCCACAATGGCATCCGGCTGACGGAGATGGCGCAGGACTATGCCAAGGTGGAGGCCTGTCTGAACCGAGAGAACCGCAATCTCTACGGCGCGGTCCACGGCGGAATGTTTCTGACCATGGCCGACTGTGCGGCCGGCGGCGCGGCCCGGACCAACGGAATGCGCTATGTGACGGTGAGCAACAGTTTTGAGTTTTACCGCAACACGGAAAACGATCAGCTCATCGCGGAAGGCTGCATCAAGCACCGAGGCAAGACCATCTGCGTGGCAGAGGTGGAGATCCACGACGGCGCAGGACAGCTTCTGTGCGGCGGGACCTTTACCCTCTTTTGCACCGGAACGCTGGACGAGCTCCCGAAGACATGATGCCCTACCGCGCGTTGAATCAGGCCATGCGGGAGCGCTTCGGCTGCAAGGTCTATAAGCTGGCCTTGGACGGGGGCATGACCTGCCCCAACCGAGACGGGACCATTGGGACCAGGGGCTGCATTTTTTGCAGCGATGTGGGGTCCGGAGAGTTCGCCGCCCCGGCCTGCGGCGATATCCGCCGACAGATCGAGCAGGCGAAAGACAGGGTGGCGCGCAAGAACAAGGACGGCAAGTACATTGCCTATTTCCAGAGCTTCACCAACACCTATGCTCCGCTGCCCTATCTGGAGACTCTCTTCCGGCAGGCCATCGAGCCGGAGGAGATCGTAGCCCTTTCCGTCGCCACCCGGCCGGACTGCCTGCCCCAGGCGGTGGTGGACCTGCTCCGCCGCCTGCGCCAGAGCAAGCCTGTGTGGGTGGAGCTGGGTCTGCAAACCATCCATCCCGCCTCCGCCCGGTATATCCGGCGGGGGTATGACCTGGAAGTCTATGAGGACGCGGTGCGGCGGCTGAAAGCCGCCGATTTGGACGTGATCACCCACGTGATCTTGGGGCTGCCCGGAGAAAGTCACGCGGACATGGTGGAGACCGTGCGCTATGTGGGCCAGTGCGGCGGAGACGGCATCAAGCTCCAGCTTCTCCATGTGTTGGAGGGAACCGACCTGGCCGAAGACTACCGCGTGGGAAAGGTGCCGGTCCTGTCGCTGGAGGAGTATATCCCGCTGCTGGAGGACTGCCTGGCGGTTTTGCCGCCCGACCTGGTGATCCACCGCCTCACCGGCGATGGCGCCAAGGGGAACCTGCTGGCACCCCTGTGGACCGGGGATAAAAAACGGGTGCTCAACGCCATCCAAACGGCATTCCGGCGGGACGGCGTTCGGCAAGGCAGCCAATATGAACCGAAACAAGCAAGGGGGGCGGACTGCCCCGATCATAGGATAGAACAGGAGGAACTGACATGACAAAAATTGATATCTTTTCCGGGTTTCTGGGTGCCGGTAAGACGACCCTGATCAAGAAGCTCATCGAGGAAGCCTATCAGGGCGAAAAGCTGGTCCTTATTGAGAACGAATTCGGCGAGATCGGAATCGACGGCGGCTTCTTGAAGGATGCCGGCGTGGAGATCACCGAAATGAACTCGGGCTGCATCTGCTGTAGCCTGGTGGGCGACTTCGGCCAGGCGCTGGAGCAGGTCCTGTTCCAGTTCAAGCCCGACCGCGTCATCATTGAGCCCTCCGGCGTGGGCAAGCTGTCGGACGTCATCGGCGCGGTCCAGAAGGTTGACAACCACGATATCCAGCTCAACGCCTTTGTCACGGTGGCAGACGCCTCCAAGTGCAAGATCTATATGAAGAACTTTGGCGAGTTCTACAACAACCAGATCGAGCACGCTGCCGCCATCGTCCTCAGCCGCACCGGCGGTATGAGCGAAAAGAAGCTCCTGGACGCGGTAAAGCTGCTGCGGGAGCACAACCCCAACGCCCCCATCATCACCACGCCCTGGGAGGAATTGGACGGCAAGCAGATCCTGGAGACCATGGAGAACAAGGACACCCTGAAGGAAGAGCTGGCCCGCCTGGCTGCGGAGCAGGCCGCCAAGGACATCCACGACCACGGCCCCGACTGCACCTGCGGCTGCCATGACCATGATCACGACCATCACCACCACGATCATGACCATGACCACGAGGAGCATGAGCACCACCACCACGATCATGACCACGAGGAGCACGAGCATCATCACCACGATCACGACCATGAGGAGCACGAGCACCATCACCACGACCATGACCACGAGGAGCACGAGCATCATCACCACGATCACGACCATGAGGAGCACGAGCACCATCACCACGACCATGACCATGAGGAGCATGAGCACCATCACCACGACCACGAGCACCATCATCACCATCACGACCATGATGCGGACGAGGTCTTCATCAGCTGGGGGGCGGAGACGCCCCGGAAGTACACGGAGGAGGAGATCACCAAGGCGCTGGCGGCCCTGGGCGAAGAGGCGCAGTACGGCGTGGTCCTGCGGGCCAAGGGCATCGTCCCCTGCACCGATGGCTCCTGGCTCCACTTCGACTATGTGCCCGGCGAGGAGAACGTCCGCCGTGGCGCGGCCAGCTTCACCGGCCGCCTGTGCGTGATCGGCTCTGACCTAAAGGAGCCTGCGCTGGGCGAGCTGTTCTGCCTGAACTAAAGAGGATCAACGCTATGATGGAAGAAATCCCTGTATATCTCTTTACCGGCTTTCTGGACGCGGGTAAAACAAAGTTTATTCAAGAGACGCTGGAGGACGTCCGCTTCAACAACGGCGAGAACACCCTCCTGCTGATCTGCGAGGAAGGGGAGGAGGAATATGAACCGGCGACCTTCTCGGGCCACAACGTATTCATCGAGCTCATCGACGATCAGTCGGAGCTGACCCCCTCCAACCTGGAGCGGCTCCAAAAAAAGCACGCGGTGGAGCGTGTGGTCATTGAGTACAACGGCATGTGGATGCTGGACGACCTGTATCAGAACATGCCTGACGCCTGGCTGGTCTATCAGGAATTTATGTTTGCGGACTCCCAGACCTTCCTGACCTACAATGCCAACATGCGGGGCCTTGTGGTGGACAAGCTGAAAAGCTGCGAAATGGTGGTCCTGAACCGGGCCGATGAGAAGGTGGACAAGCTGGAGATCCACAAGATCATCCGCGCGGTCAGCCGACGCACCAACATTGCCTATGAAGACAAGACCGGCGAGGTGTATTACGACGACACCCCCGAGGAGCTGCCCTTCGACATCAACGCGCCTGTCATCGCCATCTCGCCCGAGGACTTTGCCATCTGGTACCAGGATATTTCCGAGGAACCCGACAAGTACAAGGGCAAGACCATCAAGGTCGGCGGCTTCACCATGCTGCGGGACAAGCTCCCCAGCGGCAGCTTCATCTTCGGCCGCCGCATCATGACCTGCTGCGTGGATGACATCACGTTTGCCGGGATGCTCTGCACCGGGTACGATACCAAACTGCTGAAGGACAACCAGTGGATCGAGCTGACCGCTAAGATCGCGATCAAGCACAACCGGGTGTATAACAAGAAAGGCCCCGTTCTGGGGGTCATCTCCGTTGAGCCTGGCACCGCGCCCGAGCAGGACGTCGCAACCTTCTATTGACAAAAAATGGACCGTACAGTTTTCGCACTGTACGGTCCATTTTTTACACTTCTGAAGGGGGATCGGGTCGCAGGGGCGCAGGCTCTTCGTCCGTACCCACAGCGGCGGGTTGGAGGGCCGCTTCCGCTTCTGCGATTTGCTGGAGCAGCGCGCGGCGCTTGCGCTCGCCCCGCATCCGGAGCGGTCGCCCGATCCGTTCGGAAAGGCTGTCCAGCAGGGAGTAGTACACGGGCGTAAAGAGCAGCGTGACCACGGTGGAGATGAGCATACCGAAAATCATGACAATGCCCATGGGCTGGAGGATCTCGTTGCCTTCCCCTCTGCCGACCGCCATGGGGATCAGCGCCAGAACGGTGGTCAGGGTGGTCATCAGGATGGGACGAACACGAAGGGGGCAGGCCGTCAGAATGGCCTCGTTCTTCTCCATGCCGTTGGCCCGACGGATGTTGATGTAGTCCACCAGAACGATGGAGGAGTTGACCACGGTGCCGACCAGCATAATAAGGGCCAACAAGACCACGATGGAGATATCCTGCCGGGTCAGCGGCAGGCCGAACAGGGCGCCGGAGAGGGCGATGGGCAGGATGAGCATGACCATGACGGGCGTGATGAAGGACTCAAACTGCGCGGCCAGGATAAAATACACCAGGCCAGCGGCCACCACCATGGCCAGCATCAGGGTCTGGAAGTTCTCCATCATTTCCGTGTAGGAGCCACCGATCTCCGCCTGGTAGCCGTCGGGGAAGGCATAGCTGTCGAGAATGGCTTGGACCTGCTCCGTGATGGCCGTGGTGTCGCCGCTGACGGATCGACCGGTGACCTGGATCTGCCGCACCTGATCCGATCTGGAGATGGTTTGGGGCGTCAGCTCCACATAGACGTTCGCCACGGAGGAGAGGGGAACGGTGCCGCCCATGGGCGTGGTAATGGGCATGGAGCGCACCGCGTCCAGACTCTCCGCGCTGACGCCGCTGCCTTTGACCACCACATCCAGGTCGTGGCCGTCGATGGTCACCGTGGTGGCGGTGGCGCCGGTCAGCTCCGATCGGACCGCAGAGCCGATGGTCGCGGAGGTCAGGCCGTACTGGGCCGCCGCGCCGTGATCGACCGAGACCGTAATGGCGGGGATGTTCTTTTCCAGGGAATTGGTGACCTCGCTGGCGTCCTTCAGGGCGCCGATCTCCGTGGTCAAGTCGTTGGCGATCTCCGCCAGGGTATCGTAGTCAGAGCCGGTGATGTCCACCTGGATATCGTTGCTTGCGGTCATGGCGGACATCATGCTGGAGGTGTCAACGGTGATCTCGCATCCGGCGATGTCCTTGAGGTGATCCTTCAGGTCGCGGGCCACCTCTTTGCTGGAGCGGTCGCGCTGGCTGCGGCCCACCAGGTTGACGGTGATGGAGGCCGACTCGGCGCTCTTGTTCATCATGCCGCCGCCGATGGTCATGTAGAGGGTGTCCAGCTCCGGGCAGTTTTCCTGCACCAGGGCCGCCACCCGGTCGGCGTAGGCGGAGGTGTCTTCCAGCTCCGTGCCGGTGGGCATTTCCAGACTGATGCTCACCATGCCCTGGTCCATGTCGGGGAGGAGGACCCGATTGGTGGTCATGCAGCTGAGGAGGAAGACGGCCACCAGCGCCACGGAGATCAGGCAGGCCTTCAGCCGGTGCGTGATGAAATAGGCGAGTGCGTGGTCATAGCGAGCGGAAAGCGCGGCGACGGCCCCGCTCAATTGGGAGCGCTTCCGCCGTCTGGTCAGCTTTTGCAGGCGCACCGCGTTCTCATCCAGCAGGAGGTAGCACATGAGCGGGACCAGCGTCAGCGCGATGAGCAGGGAGGAGAAGATCAGAAAGGCCACCGTCAGGGAGAAGTCCTTGAACATCATCCCCGCTATGCCGCCGCTGAGACCAATGGGGAGGAAGACGGCGATGGTGGTCAGGCTGGAAGCGGTGATGGAGTTGAGCACCTCGCCGGTACCCAGCACGCAGCTGTCATATTTGCTGTAGCCGTTGCCGGCGTAGCGGTAGATGTTTTCCAGAACGACGATCGAGTTGTCCACGACCATGCCGATACACATGGCGATGCTGCCCAGGCTCATCATGTTTAGCGAGAGGTCAAACACGTTCATCATCAGGAAGACGGTGAGCACGCAGAAGGGCATGGACAGAGAGATCGTGACAGTGGGTCCGCCCTTGCGCAGGAAGACGAAGACCACCGCGGCGGACAGGATCACGCCGAGGACGATGTTCTGAATGGCGTTTCCGGCCACCTGCATGATGTAGTCGCTGGCCTTATAGAGCACCACGGGATCCACGCTGGCGTTGCTCGCCTGTAAATCATCCAAGGCCTTCGTGATCTTGTTGGAGATCTCCACGTCGTTGCTGCCGGAGCGCTTGTTGACGGTCAGAACGACGCAGTGCTCGCCGTCCACCTTTGCCGCGCTGTCGCCCAGGGTGGAGTCCAGATAGACCGTCGCGATCTCGTTGAGGCGGATGGTGCCGCCGCTGGGCAGGAAGAGGATGGTGTTGGCCACGTCTTCCACGGTTTTATATTGGCCGTTGGTGGTGGCGGTGAGGACATTGGTCCCGTTGTGGACATCGCCGCCGGGGTAGAGGACATTCGCGGCGGCCAGATAGTTGGAGACATTGGAAATGGTCAGCCCATAACCGGCCAGGGCTGTGGCGTTGGTTTCCACCGTGATCTGCTGCTCCACGCCGCCGAGAACATCCACCGAGGCAACGCCGTTCAAGCGCTCCAAGGCAGGTCCCACGGTGTTGTCGGCGATGGATTGGAGCTGGACCAAGTCGCTGCCGGTGAGCGCGAGCACGGCCACGGGCATCATGTCGCTGATGTTGAAGTTATAGATGATGGGCTTGGAGCAGCCCTCCGGCAGGGTCAGCATATCGAACTTCTCCCGCAGCTTGATGGCGGCGGCGTCCACGTCGGTGCCGTCCTGATAGGTGATCATCACCATGCTGACGTTTTCCGAGGAGGTGGAGTCGATGGAGTCAACGCCTGCCAGGGTGGAAATGCTGGATTCCAGGGGCCGCGTGACCAGCTCCTCGATGTCCTCGGGGCTGGCGCCCACATAGGTGCTGACCACCACGGCGGCCGGGTACTCCATGTTCGGCATGAGAGAGAGCTTGAGGTTGCTGTAAAAGGTCACGCCAAACAGGGCGATCATTATGAAGGCCATGATGGTGGTGACTTTATGCTTGATACAAAATGCTGCGATCTTCATGGCTCACACCTCGGCAGAAACGATGCGGACCTCAGCGCCCTCCGCGAGGTAGAACTGCCCCACCGTGACCAGCTTCTCGCCGCCGGAGAGACCGGCGGTGATCTCGGTGACGCCGTCGCCCACCAGACCAGTCTCCACGGTCACCTTATGGGCCAGGTTGTTGCTGTCCACGGTGTAGACATACTGGCCGTCAATGCCTGTCTGGATGGCCTCCGTGGGGATCACCACCACGTTGTTCTGGGTGTCGGTGTAAAAGGTGATGTCGGCGAACATTCCGGAGAGCAGCCCGCTGGCGGAGCCAGCGGGGATGCGGATGGTCACGCCATAGAGGTGGGTCTGGGGATTGGCGGACCGGTCCACCGAGGCGATGGTGGCCTGGAATTCCTGGTCGGCAGAGGCGATGGAGACCAGCACCCGCCCGCCCACGGAGAGCTTGGGTACCAAGGACTCGGAGACCGAGGCAGCGATCTCCATGTCGGAGGTGGAATCCACGATGGCGATCGGCGCGCCGGGGGAGACGAAGGCGTTCTTGGCGACATTCAGGGAGAGAAGATTGCCGGAGATGGGGGCGACCACATTGCCGTTGCGGTCGATGTTGGCCAGGGAGGCCTCCAGCTGGGCGATCGTGGCCTTGTAGTTCTGCATACTCACATCCAGCTGGTTGAGGGCGGCGTTCCTGCCGGCCCGGGCGTTTTCCAGCTGGAGCTTGGCGTTGTCCACCTCCAGCTGGGAGGCAGCGCCGATCTCAAACAGGGCCTGGGTGTCCTCTACGTTCTTTTCGGCCATGGCCACCTGCTGGGAGAGGACGGCAGACTGGTCGCTGTAGCTCTTCTGGGCGGTCTGATACCCTTTTCGGGCGGTCTCGTAGTTGGCCCAGGTCGAGGTCAGATCCAAGGTGCAGATGGTCTGCCCGGCGGAGACGTAGTCACCGGCTTCCACATACACATTGGTGCAGCGGACGGAAAGGGCCACGGAAACCGATTCCTGCTTGCCGGAAGTCACTTGCCCGGAGACCTTGCTTTCGGCGGAGATCGAGCCCTTTTCTACCATGGCAATTTCGACGGGGGTGGTGTTGTCGGTCTCCTGCTCCTCTTCCTCGCCGCAGCTACAGAGCAGAAAGAGCATGGTCACGGCCATTGCAAAGCAAAGGATGTTTTTTTTCATTGGGATACCTCCTGGGGGTCATGCGTGTGACGGGATGCGCTCTGGCGCGGGGGAACCTTGCCGTTCGGCCTTGCTCAGATTGGTTTCAAGGCGCTCTAAGAGCGTGGATAAGGTCGTCAGCTCCTCCAGGGACAGCCCCTGCACCATCAACTCGTTGAGCTGCAAAAAGGTTTGCCCCGCGAAGCTGCTGAATTGCCGTCCGCTTTCCGTCAGCACCAGCTTCTTCAGGCGGGCGTCGTGGGGGACCGCCTGCCGCTGGATCAAGCCCTTTTTTTCCAGGGTCTTGAGCAGGCTGCTCACGGTCGAGCGGCGAAGCTTGAAAAACTGTTCGATATCCTTTTGATAGACATCCGAACCGTCCTGGAGGAGCAAATAGCCCATGGTGGAAACCTGAGAGACGGTCATTCCGACGGGCGAAGGGGACTCCGCGCAGTCGCAGGCGCGCGTGATCGCAATGCGGTGGAGCTGATTGACGATGCGTGCCAGCTGGGCGACCGTCAATGCGGGACGAGGCTGGTTCTCCAAGCAGTTCACCTCCAAAATGTTAGAAATCGTACAATATAAAAATGATACACCATCTTAACGAAAGTGTCAATAAAAAGCAAGGGGAAGGCGGAAACATCTCCCGCCTGAGAATTGTCAGGCGATTGGGGAAACGATATAATGAAACCGAGACTGTTTTTCCCGGAGGAGCTCCCATGAAAAAGATCGACTATAAAAAGACCCATCCTTTAAAAATCTTTCTGTCTTACTACGGCCCGCACAGGCATCTGTTTGTTCTGGATATGTGCTGCGCGTTTTTGATCTGCCTGATCGACTTGGCCTTCCCCTATGTTTCCCGACAGGCGATGAATACCCTCTTGCCAAACCAGGAGTACCGGGCGTTTTTCTGGGTGGTTGCTTTCTTCATCCTGGCATACATCGGCAAGGGCTTTCTCTATTTCACGGTTTCCTATTGGGGCCATCTCTTCGGCGTCCGCGTGGAGGCCGACCTGCGCCGGGATCTGTATGCCCACATGGAGAGCCTGAGCTTCAGCTTCTATGACAAGAACCGCACGGGCGTTTTGATGTCCCGGGTGACGAACGACCTCTTTGAGATCACCGAGCTGGCCCACCACGGCCCAGAGGACCTGTTTATCTCCACCGTCACCCTGGTGGGCGCATTCTGCATCATGTGTACCATCGAATGGAAGCTGGCGGTCATGGCCTTCTGCATCGTTCCCTTCTTCCTGGCCTTCACCCTGTACCAGAGGCGGCGGATGCGCAAGGCAAACCTGAAACTAAAGGCAAAGACCGCAGAGATCAACGCGGTCATCGAATCGGGCATTTCCGGGATGCGCACGGCCAAAGCCTTCCAGAATGAGGAGAATGAGAAGGCAAAGTTCAACGCCATGAACGTCCAGTTTGTCCAGGCCAAGCGGGGATACTACAAGACCATGGCGACCTTTATGGGCGGCATGGAGTTTAGCACCTCGATCATGCCTGTACTGGTGGTCGGCGCTGGCGGCTTCTTCTTCATGAAGGGGACCGTCAATTATGCAGACCTGGTGGCCTTTACCCTGTATGTGACCACCTTTATCACACCGGTCCGCAAGCTCTCCACCTTCGTGGAGCAGTTCATGATGGGGTCCGCTGGCTTCTCCCGATTCCTGGAGCTCATGCGTCTGGACCCGGAGATCCAGGACGCGCCCGACGCAGAAGAGCTTGGCCCGGTCCAGGGCGAGGTGACCTTCGAGCAGGTGTCCTTCCGCTACAACGAGAAGGCGGAGGTCCTGCGGGATGTGAGCCTGACCATTCGGGCTGGCGAGAAATTCGCCTTTGTAGGCCCTTCCGGCGGCGGGAAGACCACCATCTGCCAGCTTATCCCCCGCTTTTACGATGTGACGGCGGGCAGACTCCTGGTGGATGGGCATGACGTCCGGCAGGTGACGCAAAACTCCCTGCGCCGTCAGATCGGTGTCGTCCAGCAGGAGGTATTTCTCTTCGCGGATACCGTCATGGAAAACATCCGCTACGGTCGGCCGGAGGCCGCCGACGCGGAGGTCATTCGGGCGGCAAAGCTGGCGGAGATCCACGAGGACGTGATGAATATGCCCGACGGGTACGAAACCTACGTGGGCGAGCGGGGCGTGATGCTCTCCGGCGGACAGAAGCAGCGCATCAGCATTGCCCGGGTCTTTTTGAAGAATCCGCCCATCGTGATCCTGGACGAGGCAACCAGCGCGCTGGACAGCGTCACCGAGGCCAAGATCCAGGCCTCCTTCGACCGGCTGTGCGAGGGCCGCACCTCCATCATCATTGCCCACCGCCTCTCGACGATCCGCAACGCCGACCGCATCGCGGTCATCGACCAGGCACGGATCCTGGAGCAGGGGACCCATGCGGAGCTTATGGAGAAAAACGGCGAATATGCCGCTCTGGTCCAGGCCCAGGAACAGGTCATGGAGCACGGATAGAAAGGGCTAAAAAATGGAAGGACCCAGGCCGGTCCTTCCATTTTTATCTGCCATCTGGCAGATGCAGTTTATTCTTTTTCAGGGGCGTCCGCCTCATCCTCCTGGGGTGTTGCGGCAGGTTTCGGCGCGGGCTGCGCGGGGTCATCCTTGCCTGCGGAAATGGAGGAGGCATCCAGGATCGAACCGGTGGCGTCAGGGGAAACCTGGATGGTCACGGTATCACCCACATTCAGGATCACCACGTTCCGGTCCGCAGTGGCGGAGATGGCGTAAAATACCTCAGAGCCGTCCAAGCGGATATAGTACCAAGAGTTGCCGTCCAGGACTGCGGTGCGGATCTCCGCGATGGTCCCGGTGAGATTCGACTGGTCGATGATGATCTCGCTGTCCTCGTCCATGTCCACGGAAATGCCGTGCTGCTGGAGCAGAGACAGGTAGTTGCTCTCGCAGGCGGCAACGGTGACGCCGGTGGCCACGATCTGATACTGGGAGACATTGACCATGGCGTACATCTTGACCAGGTCCGAGCTGTCCTTCAAGGACATGAAGTAGGTGGGTTCTCCACCGATGTTCAGCAGCAAGGGGAAAGTCGAGGCGTATCCCAGGTCCTGGACCACGCCTTCGGCGGACGCCATGGCGGAGGTCTCAATGGCGCCGGGGGCCGCGTAATAGGTGGTTTCCTTGGTGCGCTGGTTGGACAGCAGGAAGCCGATGTTGGACTCGTCGCTGCTGACAGAGGTGATGCCGGTGTACATGTACACGTCGTCATTCATCGCCAGGTAGTTGTAGCCATCGGTGGAGATGGAGACGTCCTTCTGTCCGATCAGGGAGTTGATAAACCCGTTTACATAGACGCCATGGTAATCATACTGATTGCAAATGAGCTCTGCGGAGTAGACGCGATCCACCCAGGTGGGGATGTCAGCGATGTCATAATACATGTGCTCCCCGGTGCAGGCGTTCAGCAGAACGGCGCCGATGATGTCTGCGCCGCCAAAGAGGCCGATGGTTCGGGTCTCCCGGGGGCAGACCCACCAGGGCTGGCCTTCCTCGTCGATCTCCAGATGCGCGGAGGAGAACATATAGGTTGGGTAGCGGAAGCGCAGGGTGCGGTTTAGATCTCGGGTAAAGTATTCCGAGGGGGAGTAGCGCATACCGCTCTTGCCCAGGCTGGACAGACGGACCACCTGCGCCTCCTGGGTCACCATGTCCACGGTGACGTAGGCGGGCAGACCTTCCTTGGTGTTGATGAACCACTTGAAAAAGTCGCCGTATTCCAGGGAGGCCACCCGGACAGGCCGCCCCTTGTAATTGATCTGGGTGTAATCGTATGCCACCTCAAACTGGCTGACCATGTCAGACAGCTCGCCCAGCTTGCGGTTTCCCAGACGGCGGGCGGAGGATTCGTCCAGCATGGGGACCTCATCGAAGGACACCTGCTCGATCTCGCTGGCGAAGTCGCCGGTGTTCACCTCCAGCAGATCGCGATAGGTGGCGGAGCGGAAAACGGGAGCGGAAATGATCTGGCCCAGCACGAAGATCGCGGCGAGGATCAGCACAATGGCGACCACGACCTTACACTGGCTCTTGGCGAAAGAGAGGTAATCCCGCAGATGGATCCCCTGGCCGCCGGTATCCATGCCCAGTGCGATCATGAACACCAGAATGTAGATCAGCAGAAGCACCAGGATGAAGCTGAAAAAACCGGTGTTGTGCAGGTTGATGGCAGGAAGGGATACATAGAACCAGATCGCGCCGATGACAAGGGTGACCAGCAGGCTGCTCAGGACCCGAGGCATCGTTCGTTTTGCCTGACTGTCGGACATAAAAAACTCCTTTCATTGCATCAAAAAATCGGAATTTATGGAATATTGGTTAGTATATCCCATTATCAAAAAAAAAGCAATGCAGAATGATTGATGTTTGACAACTGTATCGATCCATGGCAAAATGATAGCATATCTGTGAGTTTAAGTGAGAGAAACCATATCTTCAAAAACCTATATAGAAATCGGAGGGAGGCAACCCAATATGATTCAACTGGATTTGATCGGAAACCTGCGCGATTTGAATCTGCTGTCTGTTATCGTCCGTTTGGTGTTGGCCATGCTCTTTGGCGGGACCATTGGGTTTGAGCGAGGGATCCGTCAGCGTGCGGCCGGTCTGCGCACCCACATGCTCCTGTGTGTGGGCGCGGCGTCCACCATGCTGGTCAGCCAGTATATGTATGCCAGCTATGCGGTGGGCGACCCGGCCCGACTCAGCGCCCAGGTCCTCAGCGGCATCGGTTTTCTGGGTGCCGGCACCATCATCATCACCCGCCGCAACCAGGTCAAGGGTCTGACTACGGCGGCGACCCTCTGGGCCACTGCCTGCATGGGGCTGGCGGTGGGGTCCGGGTTTTACGAGTGTGCGCTCGTGATGTATATCCTCCTGATCTTCATCCTCCTGCTGGTCAGCGTCCTGGACAATAAATACTTAAAGATCAAGACCAGCACGGCCCTCTACTTAGAGGTGAAGCGCGAGACCGGCTTGGGCGACACCATTCACTTTGTCCACGAGATCGGCTGGTCGGTCCGGGAGATCAAGGAGTTTCCTTCGGGCAGACCGGATGTTCTGGCGGTGCGCATGGATCTGGAGTCCGACCAGGCGCTGCGGGGCGACGTCTGTACCATGCAGCGTTTGCGGGAGCTGGAGAGCGTGATCCGCCTGGAAATGTAACAGAACGGGAACTTTTTTCCGTTTGATCTCGTCTAATGGGTCGAACACAAAAGAAAGGAGCAAATCCCTATGAAGAAAAGGATCTTGGCTTTGGGCCTTTGTCTTGGACTGATGCTTTCTTTGGCCGGATGCGGAGGCCGGGCCTGTGGAAGCGAAGCCTTGCGAGAGGACTTGATGGCAGACGTGCAGGCGGAAGCGCACCCCGTTTCCGTGGAGCTCAAGGACGCGGAAATGGAGGCGCTGGCTGTCGCCGACTTCAGTGTACGACTGTTTCAGGAAAGCGAACAGAAAGGGGAGAACACCCTCGTTTCTCCGCTCTCTGTTTTGTGCGCATTGGCCATGACCGCCAACGGAGCGCGGGGAGAGACGCTGGACCAGATGGAATCCGTGCTGGGCTTGTCCATCGAGCAACTCAACGCATATCTCTATGCCTATCGCCTGGCGCTCCCGTCCGGCGAAAAGCACCAGCTGAACTTGGCCAACTCCATTTGGATCAAGGAGGACAGCAAGCTCCAGGTGGAGAAGGATTTTTTGCAGTCCAATGCGGACTGGTATGACGCCGACGTCTACCGAGCACCCTTTGACGATTCTACGGTAAAGGCGATCAATGCCTGGGTGAAGGAACAGACAGAAGGCATGATCCCCGATATTCTGGACCGCCTCTCCGCCGACACGGTCCTCTGTCTGGTGAATGCCCTGGCCTTTCAAGCGGAATGGCAACGGATCTATTATGAGCATCAGGTCAGCGACGGCCTTTTCACGACCGAGGATGGCAGCCAACGCGCGGTCGAGTTCATGTATTCCGACGAGTTCTCCTACCTGGATGACGGCCGCGCCACGGGCTTTATGAAATTCTATAACGATCAAGCCTATGCCTTCGTGGCGTTGCTGCCCAACGAGGGCACGAGCCTTTCGGACTATATCGCCTCGCTCACAGGCGAGAGCCTGCGAGCGCTCCTCTCCAACGCGCAGGAAACAGAGGTGGAGACCGCGATCCCAAAGTTTGAAAGTACGTGTGCCCTCGAGATGGGAAAAATTCTCCAGACCATGGGCATGACCGACATCTTTGACCCTGCGCGGGCAGATCTGTCCGGTGTCGGGACCACCTCTGCCGGACCGCTCTATGTTGACCGAGTCCTCCACAAAACCTTTCTCACGGTAGACGAGCGGGGAACCAAGGCGGGGGCAGCCACCGTGGTGGCGGAAGCGGCAACCGCGGAGGAACCGCCCGACCAGAAAAAGACAGTCTACCTGGACCGCCCCTTCCTCTATCTGATCGTAGACCGGGAGGCCGGACTGCCGATCTTTATGGGAACGGTGACGGATATCCGATCTTAATGCAGACATGGATCAAAACAGCCGAAAGACGTTGGTCTTTCGGCTGTTTGCTCATCGGTATACGTTTTTGTCGTCGTCCAGGATCTCCCGGCGGTGGCAGGCCGAGTAGATAACAGGCAGCTCGGGATGCTCGCCCCGGAAGCCCTGAAGCAGAACATCGGGATTCAGGCCGGGGTTCTGGGCTTTCAGCAAAAGGGTCAGGTAGAGCCAGGTGCCATCCGCGCGGATCTCTTCTACGGCTTCCACCAGGGGGATGATATCCACCTCCGTGAAGCCGCTTTTGGCCTTCTTGCTGCGCTTCTTCACCACGAAGCTCTCCCGGGCCATCAGCTCCCGGAAGGCCTGCGCGGCCTGCTCCGCCACGGCGGCGTCGAACTCCAGGCTGATCTCGTATCGGACAAAGGCCAGCTTCTTGAAGGGCAGACCGCCCTCATAGCAGGACAGGATCTCGATCCCAGCGGGGAGGGCCTTGTTCATCTGCTCCGGCAGGGCTTCGAGGGTGGAGCCTGCCTCCAGGCCGAACTCCAAGAGCTCGCACTGGCTGGAAAAGCCCAGCGGCAGGGGCAGGGGGATGGAGACATAGGGATGGGGATGGAACCCGGCGGTGTGGCGGATGGTGATCCCAGCCCGCAGGAAGGCCCGCTCCATGGTGTGCATCAGGTCCAGATGGGAGATGTACTTGGCGGTTCCGGACTTGGTAAACAGGATCCTCTGATCAGGCATGGCAGAGCCCTCCTTCGCATAGCTTGTTGGCGCCGCAGCCGGAGCACTTCACCCGGCAGTCGGGGGTGATGACGCCGCGGTAGGCGGCCTCTCGCTCCTTCCAAAGGTAGCTCTCCTTGACACCGTCGGAGATGACCTTCCAGGGCAGGATCTCGTCCTTGCCCCTCTCCCGGTTGGCATAGAAGGCCGTAGAGAGGCCGTTGGCCTCGAAGGCGTCCAGCCAGGTCTGGAGGTTGAAATACTCACTCCAGGAGTCAAACTTGGCGCCGTTTTTCCAGGCAGTCTCCAGCACGTCGGCCAGACGGCGGTCGCCCCGGGAGAGGCAGGCCTCCAGGAAGCTGGTCTCGGGGTCGTGCCAGTTGTAGGTGATGGACCTGTTGCGCAGGTTCTCCCGCAGGAGGGTGACCTTGCGCATGTATTCTTCCTGCGTGTTCTGGGCTTCCCACTGGAAGGGGGTGTGGGACTTGGGGACGAAGCAGGAGGTGGAAACGGTGATGCGCACACCCCGGGAGCGATTGGGGGTGTTGTTCCGCCAGACATGGTAGACCTTGTTGGCCAGATCGGCGATGCCCAGCACGTCCTCGTCGGTCTCCGTGGGCAGACCCAGCATGAAGTAGAGCTTCACGCCGCTCCACCCCCCGGCGAAGGCGGTGCGGCAGGAGTTCAGCAGATCCTCCTCTTTGACATTCTTGTTGATGGCATCCCGGAGGCGCTGGGAACCGGCCTCGGGGGCGAAGGTCAGGCCGCTCTTTCGGCCGCCTGCCTGGAGCTTTTCCATGAGCCGCATGGAGAAGTTGTCCGCCCGGAGGGATGGCAGGGAGAGGCTGACCTTGTTGGGCTGGCACCATTCCAACAGACCGTCGCACAGGGGAAGCAGGTCGGGGTAGTCGCTGGAGGAGAGGCTCATCAGGGTCATCTCCTGGTAGCCGGAGTCCTTGCAGGCGTCCACCCCCTGCTGGGCCAGCAGCTCATGGCTGCGGCCCCGGACGGGACGATAGACAAAACCGGCCTGACAGAAGCGGCAGCCCCGGATACAGCCCCGGAAGAGCTCCAGCATGACGCGGTCGTGGGTGATCTCGGTGGAGGGGACGATGGTTTTCACGGGATAGTAGGACTGGTCCATGTCCTTGACAACGCGCTTGGTGACGGTTTCCGGCGCACCGTCCTGGGGCGTGATGGCGGCGATGGTGCCGTCCTCGTGGTAGGAGACCGTATACAGAGAGGGGACGTAGAAGCCGGGGAGCTTGGCGACCTCTTTGAGCATTCGGTCCTTGGACCAGCCCTCGTCTCTGGCCTTGCGATAGAGCTGAATGAGCTCAGGCAGCGCGTCCTCGCCCTCTCCCAGGGAGACGATGTCCACGAAGGGAGCCAGGGGCTCCGGGTTGTAGGTGGAGGTCCCACCGGCGATGATGAGAGGGGCCAGGTTCGGACGGTCGGCGCTGCGCAAGGGCAGCCCAGCCAGGTCCAGCAGATTCAGCACGTTGGTGTAGGCCATCTCATAGCCCAGAGAGAAGGCGATAAGGTCGAAGTCCTTCACAGGATCGCCGCTCTCCAGGGCGTAGAGGGGCAGGCCATCGCGGCGCATTTCTTCCTCCATGTCTCCCCAGGGGGCGAAGACACGCTCGCACCAGACGCCCTCCATCTCGTTCATCACGCCGTATAGGATGCGCAGCCCCAGATTGGACATGCCGATCTCGTAGGTGTCGGGGAAGCAGAAGGCGAAGCGGCAATCTACCTCGGATTTGTCTTTCTGGACGGCGTTGTATTCGCCGCCCACATAACGGCCGGGCTTTTGGACCCGAGCCAGGATTTTTTCTAGTTTATGATCCATATGGACCTCCCGTACAGCAGAGGAATTCTCCGCGAATTTCAAGGAAATAATCTTCATTATTATAGCATAAAAAGGACTGCTGTGCAGTCCTTTTTTTCAATCGCGCGAAACGCGGCGATCGGCCCAGAAAAAGTCCCCACCGGAAAGCGGTTCAGCAAGTCCGGTGGGGAGGTATGGGAAAGGTCAGTGCTTGAAATAGGAAATGATGCCGATGACAAAGAGGGCCAGGACGATGACGGGCAGCACATAGGTGATGTAACCCCGCATCCACTTTTTGATCTTGAGACCTTCTCCGGCGTTGGCCTCGGCCATGAAATTCTTCCAGCCCCAGCCGCGCTTGGAGGCGGCAAAGAGGATGAAGGTCGCGGAGCCCAGGGGCAGCAGGAGATTGCTGACCAGGAAGTCCTCCAGATCCATCAGGTTGGTAGAGCCGCCCAGGGGGTGGATGCCAGAGAGGAGGTTAAAGCCCAGGGCGCAGGGCAGGGAGAGGATGATCAGGGCGATGCAGTTGATGACGCAGGCCTTTTTCCGGCTCCAGCCGAAGAGATCCATGCAGCAGGCCAGAATGTTTTCGAACACAGCGAAGACGGTGGACAGCGCCGCAAAGGTCATAAAGATGAAGAACAGCGCCCCCCAGAGGTTACCCAAGGGCATGTTGTTGAACACGTTGGGCAGGGTCACAAAGATCAGGCTGGGGCCTGCCCCGACCTCGATACCATAGGTAAAGCAGGCGGGGAAGATGATAAGACCGGAGGTCAGCGCCACAAAGGTGTCCAGCAGCACCACGTTCAAGGACTCGCCCATGAGGGAGTGCTTCTTGTCCAGGTAGCTGCCAAAGATGGCCATGGAGCCAATGCCAAGGCTCAGGGTAAAGAAGGCCTGGTTCATGGCGCCCACGATGACGTTGCCCATGCCGATCTCCCGCATCTTGCCCAGGTCGGGCTTCAGATAGAAAAGCAGACCCTCGGAGGCGCCGTTCATGGTGAAGCTGTGGATGGCCAGCAGGACCATGATGGCCAGCAGCGCCAGCATCATGTACTTGGTGACCCGCTCCAAGCCCCTCTGCAAGCTGAAGGAACAGACGAAAAAGCCGACGATGACCACCAGAGAGGTGTAGAGCATCATGGTGGCAGGATTGGCGCAGACTGCGCCGAAGGCATCTCCGACCTGACTCGGGTCCATGCCGGTGAACTTACCGCTGGCGGTGTTGACGAAATACTGGACCATCCAGCCAGCCACAGTGGTGTAAAACATCATCAGCAGATAGTTGCCGAGCATACAGGCGTAGCCGTGGAGATGCCACTTGCTTCCCTTGGGCTCCAGCTGCTGATAGAGCCGGACGGGGCTCTTCTGGCTGGCGCGGCCCAGGGAAAACTCGATGGTCAGCGTGGGCAGGCCCAGGATGACCAGGAAAAACAGATAGATCAGCACGAAGGCGCCGCCGCCGTACTGTCCAGCCATGTATGGGAACTTCCAGACGTTACCCACACCGATCGCGCAGCCGGCGCTTAGCAGAATAAAGCCAAGTCGGCTGCCTAAACGTTCTCGTTCCATAAATTCTTCTCCCAATAAAAAATATTCTCTCACTGTATCAAGACAGCATGTTGCATTGTATCGTATTTTTTGACTTTTTACAACCTCTGATAAGAAAAAAATGAACAAACTATAACACGAATTCTAAGAAAACGCCCGAGAAAGGAAAACCGACGCCAAAAGACTGCGCCGGTTTAGGACCTCTCGTTCTATTCAGATTTTTTACAGCTGTTTTTGCAGGCTGAACAGCACCCATCACAGCTGCCGCAGGAAGCGCCCTTTTTTCGAATGGATCGAATGGCCAGCGCCGCGGCGGCAAGGAGAAGCAGAAGAATGCAAAGGGAGGGAAGGTTCATAGGCCACCTCCCAAAAGCGCACCGGCGAGATGGATCACAAAGGCGCAGACCCAAGCCACAGCACACTGTCCGATCACCATGAGCAAGGCCCATTTTCCGCCCACCTCCCGCCGCACCGAGGCGATCGCCGCCACGCAGGGGGTGTAGAGCAGGCAGAAGATCAGCAGGGAGGCCGCAGCCAGGGGAGAGAGAACCGCCAGCAGGCTCTCCGTGGAGCCGAAGAGGACGGAGAGGGTGGAGACCACGCTCTCCTTGGCCATGAAGCCAGCGATAAGGGCGGTGGACACACGCCAGTCGCCAAAGCCCAAGGGCGCAAAGAGCGGAGAGAGAAGTCCCGCCACCGTGGCCAACATACTGTGCTGGGAGTCGCTGACCAGGTTCAGGTGGAAGTCAAAGGTCTGGAGGAACCAAACCACAATGGTGGCGATAAAGATGACCGTAAAGGCTCTCTGGAGGAAGTCCTTGGCCTTGTCCCACAGAAGCTGGGCGACGTTTTTGGCGCCGGGCATCCGGTAGTTGGGCAGCTCCATGACGAAGGGAACGGCCTCGCCGCGGAACACGGTGCTCTTGGAGAGGAGGGCTGCCAGGATGCCGACCAGAATACCCAGGAAGTACAGGCCCACCATGATGAGTCCGCCGCGCCCCGGGAAGAAGATCGCCGTAAAGAAGCCGTAGATGGGAAGCTTGGCCGAGCAGCTCATAAAGGGGGTGAGCATGATGGTCATCTTGCGGTCCCGCTCCGAGGGCAGGGTCCGGCTGGCCATGACACCCGGCACCGTGCAGCCAAAGCCCACCAGCATGGGGACGATGCTTCGACCGGACAGGCCGATTTTTCGCAACAGCTTATCCATAACAAAGGCCACCCGGGCCATGTAGCCGCTGTCCTCCAGCAGGGACAGGAAGAAGAAGAGGACGACGATGATGGGGACAAAACTCAAAACGCTGCCCACACCGTTGAAGATCCCGTCAATGATCAGCCCATGAAGGGTCTCGTTGACGCTCCAGGCGGTCAGCGCGCCGTCCACGACCTCCGAAAGCCACCCGATCCCCATGTCCAGCAGGCCTTGCAGCCAAGCGCCGATCACGTTAAAGGTCAGGAAAAAGACCAAGGCCATGATGCCGACAAAGGCGGGGATCGCCGTGTACTTGCCGGTGAGGAATTTGTCGATTTTTCGGCTGCGCTCGTGCTCCTTACTCTCCCTGGGCTTCACCACCGTCTGGTCGCAGAGTTTTTGGATGAACGAGAAGCGCATGTCCGCGATGGCGGCGGCGCGATCCAGCCCGCGCTCCTCCTCCATTTGGCTGATGATGTGTTCCAGCATTTCCGTTTCGTTCTGGGTCAGATGCAGGGCATTCAGGACCAGGTCGTCCCCCTCCACCAGCTTGCTGGCGGCGAAGCGGAGCGGGATCCCCGCGGTCTTCGCGTGGTCCTCGATCAGGTGCATGATCCCGTGGAGACAGCGGTGAACGGCTCCGCCGTGGTCGTCCTTGTCGCAGAAATCTGTGCGGCCGGGCCGCTCCTGGTACTGGGCGATGTGGAGGGCATGGCGCACCAGTTCCTCCACACCTTCGTTTTTGGCGGCGGAGATGGGGACGACGGGGATCCCCAGCAGCTCCTCCATTTCATTGATGTGGATGGAGCCGCCGTTGCCCCGGACCTCGTCCATCATGTTCAGCGCCAGGACCATGGGCACGTCCAGCTCCATGAGCTGCATGGTGAGATATAGGTTTCGCTCGATGTTGGTGGCGTCCACGATGTTGATGATACCCGTGGGCTTTTCCTCCAGGATGAACTGGCGGGAAACGACCTCCTCGCTGGTGTAGGGCGAGAGGGAATAGATCCCCGGCAGGTCGGTGACCAGGGTGTTGCCGCGGCCCTTGATCTCGCCGTTTTTCCGGTCCACGGTGACGCCGGGGAAGTTGCCCACATGCTGATTGGAGCCGGTGAGCTGGTTAAACAGGGTGGTTTTGCCGCAGTTCTGGTTGCCCGCCAGGGCAAAGGTCAGGGTAGTTCCCTCGGGCAGAGGGTCCTCATCGGCCTTTACGTGGTACTTGCCGCCCTCACCCAGGCCGGGATGCGCCCGGGTCTCGCTGAGGGACGGGGAAGATTGGTTGGAACACACCTTCTTCTGGGCGGCTGGCTCGATCGTAATTTTTTCCGCGTCCGCCAGGCGAAGGGTCAGTTCGTATCCGTGGATGCGCAGCTCCATGGGATCGCCCATGGGCGCGTATTTCATCAGGGTGACTTCCGCGCCGGGAATCACACCCATATCCAAAAAATGCTGCCGAAGGGAGCCTTCGCCGCCCACTGCCGTGATGACAGCGGAAGCGCCCAACTCCAAATCTTTTAGCGTCATAACAGGTGTCCTCTCTGTGTAAATTGGAATCGAAATTCATCCGTAGGTTATCATAGGGTAACCTAATCGGTTTGTCAAGCCTTCGCGCCTCTTCTCGGGAAAGAAGACTGCGGAACGGATAAAAACCCTCCCGGGTCACGCGGTTCGCTGACCTGGGAGAGTTTCTGTCTGCTATGCTTTGATGGCCCAGCGCATCTTGGTGGAGCGGGCTCTGGGATTCTGGAAGCATTCCTCGGCGGAGGGGCGAATGACCTCCTTGGCCGCGTCGCTGTAGACGCCCTCCCGCTGAAGCTGCCGGAAGGACTTCTTCACCAGCCGGTCTTCGCCGGAATGGAAGGTGAGCACGGCCACCTTTCCGCCGGGCTTCAGGACGGTGGGGAGCTTTTCCAGGAAGGAATAGAGAACTTCAAACTCGCTGTTCACGTCGATGCGCAGCGCCTGGAAGGTCCGCTGGCAGGATCTCTTCACCGCTTCCTTCCGCTCCTTTTGGGGCAGGAAGGAGAGGGCCTTCTCCACGGCGTCAGCCAGCTGCCGCGTGGTCTCGATTTGGCCGCCCTTCTTGAAGAGCGCCGCGATGGTCCTGGCGATCTGCTCGGCGTAGGGCTCGTCGGCGTTTTCCACCAGCATGGCGGCCAGTTCTTCCCGGTCCAACTCCCGCAGGCGCTGGGCAGCCGAGACGCCGGAGGTGGGGTCCAGCCGCAGGTCCAGGGGGCCGTCGTGCTTGAAGGTGAACCCGCGCTCGGGGTTGTCGATCTGCATGGAGGACACGCCCAGGTCAGCCAGGATGAAATCAAACTGGACGCCGGGGGCCACCTGATCCAGGTCCGCGAAGTTCATCCGGCGGATGGTCAGGATCTCGGGGCCGTAGCCCAAGGCTTCCAAGCGGGCTTTGGTCTTCTCCGATTCAATGGGGTCCACGTCGGTGGCGTACATGTGCCCTTGCCCTTCCAGCTTTTCCAGCATCCGCCGGGTGTGCCCGCCATACCCCAGGGTGGCGTCCAGCCCGGTCTGCCCCGGCTGAATCTCCAAAATTTCCAGAATTTCATTTGCCATGATGGAGAGATGCATCCCAGCGGGCGTTTTGCCGCTTTGGATGATCTTTTCCACGTCGTCTCGGTACTTTTCCGGGTTCAGCTCTTTATATTTCTCCCGGTAGTTCCGGGGATGTGTGCCCTTGTAGCGCACGCGGCGCTTGTGTTCCTGTTCCATGGAGATCAGCTCCTTTATCCATATCCTGACTCATTGTAGCGTGGATCGCGCCGGGATGCAAGGGGAGAATCGACTGCTTGAAAAAAGTTGACAAACCGCCGCGATGGTGCTAAAGTGACTTCGATTCGTAAGGGATCCACTCGTCAACCGGCCGCAGATCGAAAAGGGTCTGCCGCCGGTTTTCTTCAAGAAGTTCAAACCGTTTACGAAAAGAGGGCTCCTGTGAAACCGGACAATCAATTTCTTGGGACGGAACCTGTGGGAAAGCTTTTGCTGAAACTTGGCATTCCCACGGTGACCTTCACGGCGATCCTCTTCAGCGTGAAGGGCAGAAAAACCATTCGAAACCTGGAAGACCAGCCAGAAACGCCGTGAGAAAGGAGAGAGAAGGATGCAATACGTCTATCCCGACTACTACCCGGAATTTTCCTGCCTTGCCTCCCGCTGTCGGTACAATTGCTGCATTGGCTGGGAGATCGATATCGACTCGGACTCGTTGGCGCGCTATCAGGCGGTCCACGGCTCCATGGGGGAGCGTCTGCGCGCCAGCATTTCGGATGGGGAAGCCCCCCATTTCATCCTCGACAAGGACGAGCGCTGCCCCTTCTTAAACGAAGCGAACCTTTGTGACTTGATCCTCTACGGCGGCGAGGACTTCATCTGCCAGATCTGCACCGACCACCCTCGCTTCCGGAATTTCCTGCCTGGACGGACAGAGCTTGGGGTGGGTCTCTGCTGTGAGGCTGCTGCCCACCTGATCCTGTCCCGAAAGGAGCCCGTCCGGCTCATCCTTTCCGGAGAAGAGGAAGGGGAGGAGGGAAAGGAACTGCTCACTTTGCGGCAGTACGCGCTGAAGCTCGCACAGGACAGAACAAAATCCCTCCCCCAGAGAGAGGAGGCCCTGTTGGAAGCGTTTCAGGGCTGGGTCCCCGCATTGTCGCCCGCGCAATGGGCGGAAGTTTATCTGGGACTGGAGCGGATGGATGAGGCCTGGACCGGTCACCTGGAGGCCCTCCGAACCCATGGACCCTCCCTGGACCTTGCCGCCTTTGCGCGCTATATGGCGGACCGGCAGACGGAGTACGAGCAGCTGTTGGTCTACTTCCTCTACCGCCATCTTCTGGCCGCCTGGGAGGACGGCAGCCCAGGCAGCAAGGTCTCCTTCGCGGTGCTCAGTGTTCGTATCCTTCGTCTGCTGGGCGCCCTCCACTGGCAGCTGCACGGGGCATTCACCCCGGAGGACCAGGAGGAATACGCCCGGCTGTACTCGGCAGAGGTGGAGTACTCCCAGGAGAATTTGGACGTTCTTTTCGACAGTCTGGCGTGAGCCATACAAACCGCAGAAAAGCATAGAGAAGGGGCTGTCTCCCGCGGAAACATTTCTGCGGGAGACAGCCCCTGAATTCATGATAGCGTTAGGCGTTGTTGGCGGCAGCCTGGTGCTCCAGATACTCGTCGTAGGTCATCTTGCGGTCAATGAGCTTGCCATCGGCGGTGAAGTCAAAGACGCGGTTGCAGACGGTCTCGATGAGCTGATGGTCGTGGGAGGCCACCATAACGTTGCACTTGACAGCCTCCAGGCCGTTGTTCAAGGCGGCGATGGATTCCAGGTCCAGGTGGTTGGTGGGCTGGTCCAGCATCAGAACGTTTGCGCCGGAGAGCATCATGCGGGAGAGCATACAGCGGACCTTCTCGCCGCCGGAGATGACCCTTACGGGCTTGTACACCTCGTCGCCGGAGAAGAGCATCCGGCCCAGGAAGCCGCGCAGGTACTGCTCCTGGGGATCGGGGGAGAACTGACGCAGCCATTCGATGAGGTTGTCGTCGTTCTCCTGGAAGTACGGGGTGTTATCCTTGGGGAAGTAGGAGTGGGTCGCAGTCTGCCCCCACTTGACGGAGCCTTCGTCGGGTTCCATCTCCCCGGCCAGGATCTTGAACAGGGCGGTGTGGGCGTTTTCGTTGTCGCCGATGAAGGCCACCTTGTCGCCGTGCTCCAGAATGAAGGAGACGTTGTCCAGGACCTTTACGCCGTCGATGGTCTTGGAGACATTGGTGACAAAGAGGATATCCTTCCCCACTTCACGGTCGGGAGAGAAGGAGACCCAGGGATAGCGGCGGGAGGAGGCGGGCATTTCTTCCACGGTCAGCTTGTCCAGCAGCTTGCGGCGGGCGGTGGCCTGCTTGGACTTGGACTTGTTGGCGGAGAAGCGGGAGATGAAGTCCTGCAGCTCCTTGATCTTCTCGGAGTTGCGCTTGTTCTGCTGACGAACCAGCTGCTGCACAAGCTGGGAGGACTCGTACCAGAAGTCGTAGTTGCCCACGTACATTCTGATCTTGCCGTAGTCGATATCCACGATGTGGGTGCAGACGGTGTTCAGGAAGTGACGGTCATGGCTGACCACGATAACGGTGCCCTCAAAGTCCAGCAGGAAGTCTTCCAACCAGTTGGTGGCGTCGATATCCAGGTTGTTGGTGGGCTCGTCCATCATCAGGATGTCGGGATTGCCGAAGAGCGCCTGGGCCAGCAGGACCTTCACCTTCAAACGGGCGTCCAGGGTGGCCATATCGTTGTAGTGCAGGGCCACGTCGATGCCCAGGCCCTGGAGGATCCGGCTGGCATCGCTCTCGGCTTCCCAGCCGCCCAGCTCTGCGAACTCGGTTTCCAGCTCACAGGCCAGCAGGCCGTCTTCGTCGGTCATTTCATCCTTGGCGTAGATGGCGTCCTTCTGCTTGCCAATATCATAGAGGTGCTTGTTGCCCATGATGACGGTGTCCATGACGTTGAAGGCGTCATACGCGTTCTGGTCCTGCTTCAGGACAGACATGCGGGTGTTGGGGAGGATGGAGACCTCACCGCTGGTGGAATCCAGGTCGCCGGAGAGGATCTTCAGGAAGGTAGACTTGCCGGCGCCGTTTGCGCCGATGATACCGTAGCAGTTTCCCTTGGTAAACTGCAGATCTACGTTAGAAAACAGGGGCTGGCCGCTGTACTGGAGGCTCAGGTTGGAAACAGTGATCATGTCAAACTCCTTATACAAGTAATCAGGCAAATTATTTTTATCATATCATACCATTTTGTCAAAGTAAACAGACCAGCCCAACAAAAAACAGGTCGGAAAGCACGACAGAATGACCAGAGTTTCCAAATGAATGAAATCTGTCAGGACAGAAATGACGTGAAAGAAAAAAATCATGCAAAACCAGTGGAAAACCGCGCGGCAGTGTGCTACAATGCCAACGTAAAATTCCCGCCAAAGGAGGCAGAACACAATGAGTATTCGAATTGGCATCATGGGCTATGGGAACCTTGGTCGAGGGGTCGAGTGCGCCATCAAGCAGAACCGGGACTTGACCCTGGCAGCGGTCTTTACCCGCCGTGCGCCGGAGACGGTTTCCATTTTAACAAAAGGCGTCAACGTCTATTCCGCAGATGATATTCTGGCCCACAAGGACGAAATCGATGTTCTCATCCTCTGCGGCGGCAGCGCCACGGACCTGCCCGTCCAGACCCCCGCGTACGCAAAGGACTTCCACGTTGTCGATAGCTTTGATACCCACGCAAAGATCCCCCAGCATTTTGCCGCGGTGGATGCCAGCGCCAAGGAAGGCGGCCACGTGGCGGTGATCTCCTGCGGCTGGGACCCCGGCATGTTCTCTCTGAACCGCCTGTACGCCAGCGCGATCCTGCCTCAGGGCAAGGACTACACCTTCTGGGGCAAGGGCGTCAGCCAGGGCCATTCCGATGCCATCCGCCGGGTGGAGGGCGTCGTGGACGGCAAGCAGTATACCATCCCCATCGACGCCGCGCTGGAAGCTGTCCGCAGCGGCAGCGAGCCTGAACTGACCGTCCGTCAGAAGCACCTGCGTGAGTGCTTCGTGGTGGCAGCTGAGGGCACGGACAAGGCCAGGATCGAGAACGAGATCAAGACCATGCCCAACTACTTCGACGAATACGACACCGTGGTCCATTTCATCTCCCAGGAAGAGCTGGCGCGCGACCACAGCGGGATCCCCCACGGCGGCTTCGTGATCCGCTCCGGTAAGACTGGCTGGGATGAGGAAAATAACCACATCATCGAGTACAGCCTGAAGCTGGACTCCAACCCCGAGTTCACATCCAGCGTACTGGTGGCTTGCGCACGGGCTGCCTATCGGCTGGGTCAGGAAGGGGCCTCTGGATGCAAGACGGTCTTTGACCTTGCCCCGGCATATTTGAGTCCTCTGTCCGGGGAAGCGCTCCGGGCGCATCTCTTGTAATTTGATAGAACCTGCTATAAGAAAGGCCGACGGTGCAGTTCAATACCCTGCACCGTCGGCTTTTCTGTGCCATCTTAGCTGCCATCCTGCTGAGAGGGCTCGGCAGGCGGCTTGGTTTTCTTTTTATACAGATAGTAGATCACGGAGGAGGAGAGGGAGATCAGGATGGTGAGCAGCAGGGTCAAGATGAACTTGGAGGAGCAGGGAGAGGAAATGCTGCTGCCCAGAACCGTGGCGCAAATGGTGCTGGGCAGGCTTCCCAGCATCTGCCCAGCCAGAAAAACGGGATAGGAGATCCCGGTGGCCCCCAGGTACATGCTGATGACGTCTCCGGGCAGGCAATTGATCACCCGCAGGAAGAAGGAAGTGAAAAACATATTGTTTTTCTGGATCCCAACCACCTTTTCCATCTTTGGAAACCGCTGGGTCAACCTCTGCACGAGGCCGACGCCCGAGATGCGGCCGACCCAGAAGGAGACCGACAGGTCCACCACCAGGCCCAGCAGGTTTACCACGAGAGCCACCCACGTGGAGAAGAGATGCCCCACAGCCACCTGAAGCAGAAGGATCGGGAAGAAGATGGTCAGACTCTTGACCCCATACAGCAGCAGGAGCAGACAGGCGGCCAGCACCGGGTTCTCGGGTGTGTAGGAGAGAATGGTCTCCACCGAAACGCTGTCTCCGGCGATGAAAAACCACAGGAGCAGAACAAGGCAGAGGGCCAGCGGAGCGAATTTAGCCAGCCGCAGCCAGCGCGGGCGGTCAAATCGTTTCATCATGTCATCCCTTTCACGGAGCGTGCGCATCAGAAAACAAAGGACAAAGCGTCTTTTTTCCGGGAAATCTTGAAAAAAACTTACAATTCTGTTATAATCCTAGTGTATTTAGTTTCCAAAAGACCGCTGTGTCAAACAACGGGGAAAAGAAAGGGGCGGTAGAATTGCCTGATTCCCATATCACAAAACGAGCCCTTGCGGGCGCGCTGAAGGAACTGATGGAGGAACATCCCTTCCGAAAGATCACGGTGGCGGATATTTGTGAGCGGTGCAGCATGAACCGAAAGAGCTTCTACTACCACTTCAAGGATAAATACGACCTGGTCAACTGGATCTATGACACGGAGTTTATCTCGGCGGCCCATGCCAAGACCTACGACAGCCAGTGGGCTCGTATCGGAGATATCTGCGACTATTTTTATAAAAATCGTGAGTTTTACCGCACCGTGCTGGCCGTGGAAGGGCAGAACTCCTTTTCTGAGCACTTTCGAGAGATGATCCTCCCGGTGTTTGCCGAGGAGCTGCGGGGAATTCTCAGCGAGCGAACGGTTTTGGAATTTCACATCGTTTTTTACACAGACGCCTTCATTTGCAGCGTGGAGCGCTGGCTCCAGGAGAAGGACTGTATGCCCCCAGAGAAGTTCGTGACGCTGCTTCATTCCTGCGTGCATCTCATGGGGGAGCTGTGACCGCCGAAAACAGAAAACACGAAACGATCAGGAGCTTCCTGGTCGTTTTTTATTCCTGGGGAAAGGCCTCGCGGAACAGTGCCTCCAGCGCACAGTCAAAGAGGGTGCGGGCGGTGAGGGCTTCGCCGTTGGGCATGGAGCGGAGCCTTCCGTCCCGGTCGAAGTAGACCGGTCGGGTGTTTCCGGCCACCTGTTGGTCCACCATCTTCCCATCCTGGAAGAGATCCCAGGGGATGGTCCGGTAGGGTTGGCAACGGCGCACGGCGTCCATCTGCTGGTGGACCTGCTCTAAAAGCTCTGGCGGACAGCCGGGCCGGGGGAGGAAGAGGGACAGAGGCGCGTGGAAATTTTCCGCACAGCTGAGGACCTCCTCTCCCTCCAGATCCCTCTCCCCGCCATAGGGCGCATAGAGAGCATAGAGGAGCTGCCGTTTCCGAAGATGCTGACAGGCCAACTCGGCCTCCTCCCGGCACTGGATGGCGGGCGTCAGGTTGAGCAAGGCCTCCGCCTCCTCCAGGAAGGGCGTGGTAATATCTTCCGGACGGCAGAATAGAATAAAGGCACAGTCCTTGTATTGGGATACCAAGGGCAGCAGGTCACGTGGGTCTTCCTGGGAGTGCAGAACGTATGTAAAAATCCCCAGCTCCCGGCCCTGCTGAATGAGAGAGCGATACGCGCCGGTCTGGCCAGGAACGGTCTGAATGGTCAAAAACCAGGGGACCCGCAGGCCCTCGCCTGCCAGGGCGCGGATCGTCCGGGCCCCGGCGATGCAGCTGTCGTATCCCAGGGTCATGCCAAAGGATACCAGTCGTTCCTCCTCCACGTTGGTCAAAAGATCCCGAAGCAGAGGATAGTATGCAGTCTGTTCATCACACAGGATCTGGCGGGCGCAGTCAAAAAAATTCTGCTGGGCGGGACTGGAAGAGAAATACAGGGCCAGGTCCACCAGGTTCCGAAAGCTTCGTTCCGGGGAATCCTTGGCGTCCCGCAACGTTTTTCGCACCACGGTCTCGATCAATCGAGGGGAAACGGCATGAGACATGGGGCAGCCTCCTTATCGGGATCCTAAAACGCCGATTCGTTCATTGTTTACCTTGTTAGTTTAGTTGTAAAATATTGAGAGCGGCAAGGGACAAATTGGTCAAAGTGTCCCAAAACGAAACAGATTTGAAATCTGTCAAAAATTATGACGGTTTGCGACAGGTGTCCCATGACAGATTTGCCAAGTTTTTTTATAATAGCATTGAATAGGAAGCGTTCCCAGGTAAATGGGGACAGTTCAGAATACATAAAGGAGTAATTGTCATGGGAAATCACGGTCTTAAAGAATCTATGCGGGCCTTTGCAGTGAACCAGGCCCTCAACTATCTGGAAAGCGACCCGGAGACCAACATTCCCAAGCTGATGGGCCTGGTGGATAAGTTGGTCCCCGAGGGTTGGTATGCTGGGCAGAGAAACGCCATCCGTGGGGTCATCCAGGAAAAGAACAACTGGTATCAGTTGATCCTGCGGCTCTACGAGTTGGACCCCGGTGTGCGCAAGGCCTTCTTCCGCAACTTCATCGTCAACGCCAGCCTCAACGGCAGTGCCACCCAGGAAGCCGTATCCGAGAAGGAAAACTGCAACGTTCCCTGGGCCATCCTCCTGGACCCCACCTCCGCCTGCAACCTCCACTGCACCGGCTGCTGGGCCGCAGAGTACGGCAACAAACTGAACCTCAGCTTAGAGACCATCGACTCCATCGTGACCCAGGGCAAGAAGCTGGGCACCTACATGTACATCTACACCGGCGGCGAGCCTCTGGTGCGGAAAAAGGATATCATCAAGATCTGCGAGATGCACCCGGACTGCGAGTTCCTCTCCTTCACCAACGGCACCCTCATCGACGAGGAGTTCTGCCAGGAGATGCTGCGGGTGAAGAACTTTGTTCCTGCCATCTCCCTGGAGGGCTTTGAATCCGCCAACGATGGCCGTCGGGGCGACGGTGTCTTCCAGAAGGTGAGCCATGCCATGGAACTGCTCAAGTCCCACAAGCTGCCCTTTGGCATCTCCGCCTGCTACACCAGCAAGAACTATCAGGACCTGAGCAGCGAGGCGTTCTTTGACTTTATGATCGACAGCGGAGCGCTCTTCGTGTGGTTCTTCCACTACATGCCCGTTGGCAGCGGCGCCGCGCTGGAGCTGCTCCCGAACCCGAAGCAGCGCGAGGAGATGTATCACCGCATCCGTGCCCACCGCCAGAGCAAGGCCATCTTCAGCATGGACTTCCAGAACGACGCGGAGTACGTGGGCGGCTGCATTGCCGGCGGCCGACGCTACCTGCACATCAACGCCAAGGGCGATGTGGAGCCCTGCGTGTTCATCCACTACTCCAACGTGAACATCCACGACCACACCCTCCTGGAGGCATTGAAGAGCCCCCTCTTCCAGGCCTATCACGACAACCAGCCGTTCAACGACAACATGCTGCGGCCCTGTCCCATGCTGGAAAATCCCCAGCGGATCAAGGAGATGGTCCGGGAGACCGGCGCGGTGAACACCGACTACCAATCCCCTGAGTCTGCCGACACCCTCAGCAATCGTTGCGTCCCCTATGCGGAGAATTGGGCACCCACCGCGGAAAAGCTGTGGCAGGAAAGCCACGCCTGCGCCGGATGCACCGCTGCCTGCGGCAAGTAAGTTCTGATTTCACGCAATTAAATTCTGTGATTTGTTCAAAAGCAGCGCACCCGGTCCGTCGTGACCGGGTGCGCTGCTTTGTCGTATTGATCGCGTTATTGTTCAAACAGATCCAGGAGATATCCATAGCCCTCGGCTTCCATCTTCGCGTAGGGCACAAAGCGGAGGGAGGCGCTGTTGATGCAGTAGCGCACGCCGTTGGGGGACTCCGGATCGCCCGTGAACACATGGCCGAGGTGGGAGTCTCCGGCGCGGCTGCGCACCTCTGTGCGCCGCATCCCGTGGCTGTTGTCCTCGCGTTCCACCACGGCAGGCGCCTCGATGGGCTTTGTGAAGGAAGGCCAGCCGCAGCCGCTCTCGAACTTGTCCGTGGAGGAAAAGAGGGGCTCGCCAGTCACGACGTCCACGTAAATGCCCGTCTCAAACTGGTTCCAGAATTCGCCGGTAAAGGCAAGCTCCGTGCCGCTCTCCTGCGTGACGCGGTACTGTTCCTCTGTCAGCTTGTCCCGGACGGATTCCGCCGCGGGCTTTTGGTAGTCGCCCGGGTCGATGCGCAGCTTTGAGAAGAGCGCCATCTCCGCGCGAGGGATGTGACAGTAGCCGTTCGGATTCTTTTCCAGATAATCCTGATGGTACTCCTCGGCGGGATAGTAATTCTTGAGCGGACCGATCTCTACGAAAAACGTTTCGCTGCGGCCTCGCTCGATCTCCGCGATGCGCTCCACCGTCTCCTTGGCCTTTTCGTTGGTGTAATAGACGCCGGTCTGGTACTGGCTTCCGACGTCGTTGCCCTGTCGGTTCTCCACCGTGGGATCGATGACGTAGAAGTAGGCCAGCAGCAGGGCGTCAAGGCTGACCTGCTCCGGGTCATACTCGACCCGAACGGTTTCTCGAAAGCCCGTGTTGCCCTTGCAGACGGTTTGGTAGTCGGCGTCTTCCTCGCGGGTGCCGTTGGCATAGCCGCTCTGGGCGTCGAGCACGCCGGGGATGGACTGCATCAGCTGTTCCATGCCCCAGAAGCAGCCGCCTGCCAGATAGATGACATTTTCCGTCGTATCCTTATACAGCATCTCTTCCCCGGACAGATCAGAGGACTGTCCGGTCGCTTCCTGCGCCTCTTTGCTCTGCGGCATCTTCCGCCCGGCGGCGCAGCCGCCCAGCAGCAGGACCGCAGCCAAAAGAAGCGGCAAACCTCTCCGATACATGCTGGTCTTCCTCCTTTCTGGGGATATGCCCGCGCTTAACCCATATTCGCGTCAGCGGCAAGGGCCTGGTCGATCAGCTTTTGCAGCGTCTCGGCCTGGTTCTTTTCCGTGATGGCACCCACGATGGGATCGCCCACGATGTTGCCGTTGCGATCGACCACATAGGTAGTGGGGTAAGCGAAGACGTTTTCGATAAACTTACCGGCCGCGCCGTCGGAGTTAAAATACACGTTCTGATAGGTCGCGCCCTTCTTGGCCAGGACGTCCTTTGCCTCGGAGATGGCGGTTTCGTCACCGTCCAGCGTAAAGGTGTTGATGCCGATGATCGCACCGTCCTTCTTCGCAAGCTCCTGATTCAGAGCGTTCAGATCGGAAAGCTCACCCACGCAGGGGCTACAGGTGGTGAACCAGAAGTTTACCACGGTCACGGCACGGCTGGAGAACAGCTCGTCGCTTTTTACCATGTTGCCGTCCAGGTCCTTGCCCTCGAAGCTGGGGAACTTCTGCATCCCGTCCGCGGACATGTCCATGTCGCCGTCCATAGACTTTTGCAGCACCTCGGGGTACTTTTCCTCCAGCATGGTCAGCTTGTCTTCGATATCGCGGATCTTCTCTGCTTCCCCTTGGAGCAGCTTCAGCTCGTCCTCTGTAAACTGATCCTTGGCGGCTTCAATGGTCTTGAGCAGGAACTCGCCGTAGTTTTTGTTGTCCTCCTGCATGGTCATGCCCTTGTCGGCCTCCATGAAGACCTTTTCCCAGAGGTCGGCGTTTTCCGAGAGGATCGCGTTTTCCTGCGCCATCAGTTCCTTGTGCATGGCGACCGCTTCGTCAAGATCCTTCGGTTCCATGCTGGTTCCATCCGTCTTATCTTCGCCGCATGCGGCCAGAGATACGGTCATCAGGGCAGCCAGCAGCAGGGCCAGCAGTCGGCCAACAGTATTCTTCTTACTCATCAGTTTTCATATCCTTTCGTATCACATCAACTTTGCCGGGCATGTATTCATCCACGCACAGGCCATCCTTTCAGCTTTGCCGCACATGCACGCATCCATGCACATGCCGTCCTTCGTGCAGCCGCCGTCCATGCACATACACTTGTCCGTACACATGCCGTCCTCCATACACATACAGGCTTCGGTACACATGCCATCCTTCCTGCATTTGCTGTCCTCGCCGCACATGCAGGCGCTTTCGTCCATCATGGCGTCTGTGGATTCCATGTCTTTGTCGTCCATCATGGCGTCCGCGGACTCCATATCCTTGTCTTCCATCATGCCGGACTGCATGGATTCCTTGTCATCGTCCATCTTCTCGTCATTGTCCTTACCAGGGGGAGAGCAGGCGGCCAAGCTGCACACCAGCATCATCGCCAGCACCAGGGGCAAAAGCTTCTTTGTGTTCATTTTGGTTCCTCCTTCGTTTTGTTTTTGGGGTTTTGCGGCGTGTTTGCCGCAATGCCTTTATCGTTACCGTCTCCAAAGCCGTAACGGAAGCGCACGGCGTTGGTCGGGCAGGCACGAATACACATCCCGCAGCGGATGCACTCGGTATGGTTGGGCGCTTTCGTCACGTCCACATCCATTTTGCAGGCCTTGGCGCACTTTCCGCAGGAAACACATTTCCCCGTGTCCACCTTCATCTGGAACAGAGAGACCTTGTTCAGCAGCGCGTAGAACGCCCCCAGCGGGCAGAGCCACTTGCAGAACGGGCGGTAGATGATTACGCTCAGCACGCCCAGCACAAGCAGAATGCTGAATTTCCAGGTGAACAGCTTCCCGAGCGCCGCCCGAATGCTGGAATTGGCAAGGGACAGCGGGATCGCGCCTTCCAGCGCGCCCTGGGGACAGAGGTATTTGCAGAAGAACGGATCGCCCATTCCCACATCGTTTACCACCAGCATGGGGAGAAGAACGACCATCAGCAGCAAAACGACATATTTCAGGTACGTCAGAGGCTTGAGCTTTTTGGTGGAAAGCTTCTTCGTGGGTATCTTGTGCAGCAGCTCCTGAAACCATCCAAAGGGACATAGGAAGCCGCAGATGAAGCGCCCCAACAACACCCCAAGCAGGATGAGGAAGCCCGTGATATAATAGGAAAATCCGAACTTTGACGAACCGACCACCGACTGAAACGCCCCGATGGGACAGGCGCCGGTCGCCGCAGGGCAGGAGTAGCAGTTCAGCCCCGGCACACAGACAGCTTTTACCTTGCCCTGATAGAGTCCGCCCTTGAGAAGGTTCGGCAGATGCGGATTGCTCAGCAGCGTGGCCCCCGCCTGGATCCAGCCCCGGAAGCGGGACATGGTCTGCGACACCCCTGAAAACTTTTTATCCAATGCCCACACACTCCAGACATACGTTAATGGCCTTGCTCAGGACCGCCGCCGCCTCGCCGCGCCAAATGCCAAAGCAAAGCATGGCGACTCCGGCAATCAGCAGCACGACCTGCGCTGCGGCCTTTTTCCCATGGCTCATTTTGCTCACCCTTTCCTTTTTTGGCATCATCATAGCACAGGGGAGGTAAAGTTCCTGTTAAGAATGAAAAGTTAACACAAACCTTATCAATTTTTGCTATAATGGAGACCGACACGAAGAACTAAAAAGGAGGATTCTCATGCATCTTTTGGTGATTGAAGACGAACGCGCTCTGTGCGAGACCATTGTCCGCAGCCTGCGGCGCTTGGCATACAGCGTGGACTACTGCTACGACGGCGATCGGGCGCTGGAGCTTCTGGGCGTGGAGCAGTACGACCTGGTGCTGCTGGACCTGAATCTACCGGGCAAGGACGGTATGACGGTGCTGCGCACCCTGCGGCAGACCGACCGGGAGACGCGGGTGCTGATCCTCTCTGCCCGCGACGAGGTAGAGGACAAGGTAGAGGGGCTGGACGCCGGGGCCAACGACTATCTGGCAAAGCCCTTCCACCTGGCCGAGCTGGAGGCGCGCATCCGCAGCCTGACCCTGCGCCGGTTCACCCAGCAGGCCGTGCTGCTGACGTTTGGGGACCTGAGCTTTGACACCCGCGCGCGCACCGCCGTTGCCAAAGGGGAGGTCCTGTCGCTCACGCGGAAGGAGACGGGGATCTTGGAATACCTGATGGTACACCAAGGAAGACCGGTCAGTCAGGAGGAGCTGATGGATCACGTCTGGGACAACAGCGTGGACAATTTCAGCAACTCCATCCGGGTACACATCTCCGCCCTGCGGAAAAAGCTGCGCGCCGCGCTGGGCTATGACCCCATCCGCAACCGCATCGGCGAGGGTTATCTCATGGAAGGGGAGGGCGTATGAAGCGGCTGTCTCTACAGTGGCGCATCACCTTGATGACGGCTCTGCTCATCGGCATCGCCTGCGTGACCATGAAGCTGCTGCTCTGCTCCTCCGGCGTCCACTACATGGATTCCATCGGGGAGTCCATTCAGAGCTATCCCATTGACGGCGAGCTGACCTTTTTCGACCCGGAGACGGTGGATGGGAGCGATGGCCTCACCATCGTCATCCACGGGGCGAAGGAGGATTTCTGCACGACCAACTGGTATATCACGGCGGCAGTGACGGTATTGAGCGGGGTCCTGGCCTATTTCGTCAGCGGACGCGCCCTGAAGCCCCTGCGCAGCTTTGCCTCTCAGGTGGAGGAGGTGCAGCTGAACAATCTGGTGGATATGAAGATCGACGAGGACGTCCTGCCGGAGTTCCAGCAGTTCAGCCACTCCTTTAACCAGATGCTGGACCGGCTGAACAACGCCTTTTCTGCCCAGCGGCAGTTTACCGGAAACGCCGCCCACGAGCTGCGCACTCCCTTGGCGCTGATGCAGGCGCAGCTGGAGCTGTTTTCCGCCGAGCATCCCAATGTGCTGCCGGAGACCGCGGAC
Source organism: uncultured Eubacteriales bacterium (assembly GCA_934572535.1). Classification (GTDB taxonomy): domain Bacteria; phylum Bacillota; class Clostridia; order Oscillospirales; family Oscillospiraceae; genus Evtepia. The sequence continues at coordinate 26,281 of CAKTLJ010000001.1, read as the reverse complement.
TTTCTCGCCCTGCTGCGGGAGCAGACGGAGCGCCTGACCCAGATGACGAAAACACTTCTGGAAATGAGCAATCTACAGGCCGTGGCGCGGACCGAGCAGATCCAACTCGGGCCAATGGTCGAGGAGATCTTCACGGACCTTGTGCCGCTGGCGGAGAAAAGCGACGTCACGCTGGAGCGGGAGGGCGATGCCGTCATGACCGGCAGCGACACGCTGGTCTATCGCTTGCTGTTCAACCTCACAGAGAATGCCATCAAGTATAACCGCCCCGGCGGCTCGGTGCGGGTCTCTGTCACGGAGGCGTCGGAAAAGCTCCTCATTCGGGTTTCCGATACCGGCTGCGGCATCCCGGAGGAATTTCAGCGGAGCATCTTCCAGCCCTTCTTCCGGGTGAACAAGTCCCGTAGCAGGGAATACGGCGGTGTCGGCCTGGGTCTCTCGCTGGTCTGGGAGATCGCCGACCTCCACGGCGGCGCTGTGTGGGTGGAGGAAAGCTCGGAGAAGGGCACTACCGTTGCGGTGGAATTTCCGATTTTAGATAGCAGATGACATTTCCCGCGGAACTTGCTATACTAAGGGAAAAAACAGAAAGGCGGGACCGCCATGTACGAGCTGGTACAAGTTGGTGAACGGACCTACTACATCAACGCACCGGTAAAAATCGGCCTGTATCGGGAGGGCGAGGATCAGGTCTGGCTGATCGACAGCGGCAACGATAAGGACGCCGGACGAAAGCTCCGTCAGATCCTGGACAAGCAGGGCTGGACGCTGAAGGCCATTTTAAACACCCACTCCAACGCCGATCATATCGGCGGCAACCAATACCTGCAAAAGCAAACAGGCTGTAAAATCTACGCGCCCGGCATCGACTGCGCCTTCACGCGCCATCCCATTCTGGAGCCAGCCTTTCTCTATGGTGGCTGTCCGCCCAAGGATCTGCGCCATAAGTTCCTCATGGCCAAGGAGAGCGACGCGGAATACCTGACTCAGGCGGTGCTGCCAGAAGGCTTGACCCTGCTTCCTCTGCCCGGTCACTTCTTTGATATGGTGGGCTTTACCACCGGAGATGGCGTGACCTTCTTGGCAGATTGCCTTTCCAGCCAGGAGACCTTGGAAAAGTACCAAATTGGCGTCATCTATGATGTGAACGCCTATTTGGAGACCTTGGAAAGGGTAAAGACCTTACAGGCCAAGCTCTTTGTGCCCGCCCATGCGGAGGCCACGGAAGACATTGCGCCTCTGGCGCAGTTCAACATAGACAAGGTGCACCAGGTCGCGGCGAGGATCTTAGCATTCTGCTCGGAGCCCACGGACTTTGAACGCCTCTTGCAGCGGCTGTTTGCCTCCTATGACCTGGACATGGACTTTTCCCAGTACGTCCTGGTCGGTAGCACCGTGAGATCCTATCTCTCCTGGCTCAAGGATACCGGCCAGGTCACGGTGAGCTTTGACACCCGGATCCCCCTCTGGCAACGCGGATAAGAAACCCCACGCGGGATCGCGCTGAACGCGCGTCTCGCGTGGGGTTTTATCTTGTGGAGGAATTCACTTGAGCAGAAAGCCGGCGCCCAGATAGAGCAGGGCGCTGAGGAGCACGGGAACCATCAGCAGGGGAACGGCGGTCTGCGCGTAGCGAACGTTTTCGATCTGCGTCGCCGAGCAGGCAAGGGTCGCCTCGGAGCCGAAGAAACAGAGGTGGGACGCCGCTGCCGTGGCGGAAATGATCGCGCCCGCTGTCAGCAAGAGATTGCCGCCCAGGGCCTGGGCAATGGGGATAATGACCGGGAAGGAAATGGCGCAGATCCCCCAGAAATTGCCAGCGGCCACACCTAAGGCGGTGACGATCAGAAAAGCGGCCACAGGGAGCAGGCGGGGATCCATGGCGGCCTTGGCCGCGCCGATGACGTAGTCGGGCATCCCCAGCAGGCTGTTGATATCCCGCAGGGTGAAGGCGCTGGTGATGATCATAAGAACGCCGACCATGTCCTTAAAGCCGGAGATCACGCTGTCCAGATAATGGTTCAGTGTCATAAGCTTCTGGGGCAGATAGAGCAGGGTGCAGAACACCAACGCGAGAAGGGTCCCATACAGGATCTCGCCGGTGGCGATGGTGATGGCGGTGATCAGAATGACGGGAACCAGAAAGTTCAGGGCGTTGCCCTTCTGTCCCTCCGGCTGCTCTGGGTCGGTCTCCGTGCGGCCACTGACTTGCGCCTGGGCGTAGGCCTTTTTCATCGGCCCGAACTTCGGCAGGACGCCAACGGAAAAGAGCAGGCCGCACAGCAGGGCCATGAGCGGATAGAACATCATAGGCAGGGTGTGCAGGAAGGTCACCATTCCTTCTTCCGCCGCGCAGACGTTGGCAGAGACCATCTGGCTGATCATAAACACGCCCCAAGTGGAAATGGGAACGATGACACAGACGGAAGAGGCTGTGGTATTGCTGAGGAAGGCCAGCATTTCCCGGGGAACCTGAAAGCGGTCGGTGGCCTTGCGCATGGCCGCGCCCACAGAGAGGATGGAGAGCCAATCGTCGATGAAGACGATCACCCCCAGAAGCCACGCGCCAAACAGGGTGCGCCGCTCACTTTTGCAGATCTTCGCGGCAATGGCGGTAAAGCCCCAAATCCCCCCGGAGGCCTCAAACAGGGACACCAGGCTGCCGAAGAAGCCGCAGACCAGGACCAGCCAGATCCACAGGTCGCTGCCCATGACGCCGTAGACCACGTCGATGAGCGGCTTGGCAAAGCTCTTCCCATAGAGCATGAACGCCCCGACCACGGATCCTACCAGCAGGGAGGCCGCAGTCCGCCGGGTGATGAACACCAAAAGAATGACGACTGCCACGGGCAGCAGGCTCAAGATACCGTAGGTTTCCATCTTTCTCACCCCTTCTTCTCAGGTCAACGGAGTTGTGCGAAGATCCTTGCGCTGTGTACTATCTATGATAAAGCACAACGTTTCTTTTCGCAAGAGAAAGAATCGGATTTTATCTCCTCTGCGCGCGGAAGGCGAACGGGGAGAGGGCAGCGTTACTCCTTCCCCCGCAATCCCTTCAGCGCCCCCTGAACGCCGCCGTAGAAGTTCTCCGTGGCGACCTCCGCCACCTCTTCCAGGTCGTATTCCGGGTGCTTGAGCCAGTCCACATAGATGGCCATGATCCCCGACGTGGCGTATTCTGCGTACAGATCCAGCTTCACCGGCGAGACCGGCGTCTTTCCAGCCGCCTGGAGGTAGCGCTCCCGCACGACCTCCTTCATCGCGGTTTTCAGCTTCACGTAGTAAAAGCTATATCGGTCCGCCACCAGCAGGCGGCGGTAAAAGGCCGAATCCTGATCGATCACGGCATTCAGCTCCCGGAAAAAGCCAAGGGCACCAAAATCAGGCTGGAACAGCTCGAAACCCGACAGCAGATGGTCCACCTTGGCCAACAGCTCGGTCTGGATCTCCTCCAGCACATCCCCCACGCCGGCATAGTGGAGGTAAAAGGTCTTCCGGTCGATGTCCGCCCGCTCTGCCAGCTCCTTGATGGTGATCTTATCAATGTCCTTTTCCATGACCAGTTCGGTGAAGGCGTTTCGGATGCGGTGTCTCGTGCGCACCTGCCTTCGATCCGGTCGCTTGCTCTCTTTGCCTTCCATCGTCAATTCCTCCTCGATTCTCACAAATGTGAGGACTATTCCACAGATAAAAAATAATTGGGTATTGAAACTACTCTACACAAGTAATATAATTCACACGTGTTGAAAAGTCAACACGAACCCAATAATTATTTTCGAAGGATGATGGCTATGCTCAACAAATTGGCCAGACTGGTCACCCGGAAACCCAAGCTAGTGGTGATCATCGCCCTGGCTCTTCTCATCCCGTCGATCATCGGCTACGCGGCCACCAAGGTCAACTACGATGTGCTCAACTATATCCCCCAGGATCTGGACTCCGCCAAGGGCGAGGCCCTGCTGGAGGACCCCTTCCAAATGGCGGCCACCGCCATGCTGATCGTGGAGAACATGCCCACAGACTATGTGGCCCAGCTCCAGGAGTCCATTGAGAAGGTAGACGGCGTCAGCCAGGTGCTGTCCGTGGCCGGTTCTCTGGGCTCCCAGCTGCCCCAGTCCATGCTGCCCGAGGATCTGCAATCCCTGTTCTACTCGGACAGCGGCACCTCCACCCAGATGCTCGTGTTCTTCGACGCGCCCGCCGCGTCTCTGGACACCATGCACGCCATCCAGACCATACGGGATCTGGCCAACGAGAAGTGCTTCGTGGCCGGGTTCTCCGCCCTCATCAACGACACCCAGGAGATGCTCCGGTCCGAGATGCCCCTGTACATCGCCGTGGCCGCGCTGCTGGCCCTCGTCGCCATGAGCGTGATGATGACCTCCTGGCTCCTGCCCGTCGCCATCCTGCTGAACATCGGCCTGGCCATCATCTATAATATGGGGAGCAACGTGATCTTCGGCGAGATCTCCTTCGTGACCCAGGCCCTGGCGGCCATCCTCCAGTTGGGCGTCACCATGGACTACTCGGTCTTCCTCTACAACCGTTACCAGGAGGAACTGAAGTACCGGGAAGACCCCCGGGACGCCATGGCGGCGGCCATCCGGGCTGCCTTCCTTTCCCTCTCCGGCAGCTCCCTCACCACCATCGCCGGATTTGCCGCCCTGTGCTTCATGCGCCTGACTCTGGGCCGTGACGTGGGCCTGGTCATGATGAAGGGCGTCCTGCTGGGGATCCTGTGCGTGGTGCTGGTCCTCCCCGCCATTCTTCTGGTGCTGGACCGCCCCATCCAGAAGTACACCCACCGCTGCCTGGACCCGGACTTCACCGTCATAAACCGCTTCCTGGTGAAGCACCGCCGGCTCTTTGTCGCCATCGCCCTGCTGGCATACGCCCCCGCCATCTACTCCCAAACCCACACCGACGTCTACCACGACCTCATCGGCAACATGCTGCCGGACTCCGCCGCCAGCGTGGTGGCCACGAAGAAGCTGGAAAAGGACTTCGGCAGTGTGAACCAGCACTTTATCCTGATCCACCAGGATGCCCTCACCGACGGCGACACCGCCCAGCTGGTGGACCAATTGAAGGAGGTGCCGGGGATCGACTCGGTCCTGACCTTCCGCTCCTGGGTCTCCCGTTCGGTGCCTGATTTCTTCATCCCCTCGGACGTGATGGAGATGTTCCAGCAGGACGGCTGGACCTATTTGATGCTGGATTCCACCTATGAAACCGGCTCAGACGAGATGACGGAACAGATCCAAACCATCCAGGGCATCATACGAAGCTACGATCCGGACAGCTACCTCACCGGAGCCGCCGTCATGGCGGAGGACCTCTTCGAGACTGCGGACCAGGACTTCACCCGAACGAGCGCCCTGTCGATCATAGCCATTTTGGTGATCGTGGCCCTTCTGTTCCGGTCCGGCTCGATGCCGATCATCTTGGTGGCCTGCATCGAGCTGGCCATCTACATCAACGAAGGGGTGCCCTATTGGATGGGCACGCAGATCCCCTTCATCGCCAACACCTTCATCGGATGTATCCAGCTGGGGGCCACGGTGGACTACTCCATTCTTCTGGGCACCCGATTCCAGGAGGAGCTGCGCCACTGCTCAGACCGAAAAGAGGCCATGGTGCGGGCGGCCACCTCCTCGGATCACTCCATCATCACCGGCGGACTGGTGCTCTTCTCCGCCTGCCTGTCAGTGGCCCTCATTTCCCACATCGACCTGGTGGCCTCCCTGTGCGTGATGCTGGCCCGAGGCACCCTGATCTCCGTGGTCATCTGCCTGTTCTTCGTGCCGCCCATCCTGGTGGTGTGTGAGCCCATCATTGCCCACACCAGCAAAAACTGGAAGCCCGCCCCCGCGCCGGAGGCAGCGGAGGCACCGGCCCTTACCCCCGCAATCGAAAAGGAGTGACTGTGATGAATAAACATTCTTGGAAACAGCCCGCCCTGCGCCTGGGCGCGGTCTCTTTGGCAGCAGCCCTCACTGCCGGGCTGCTGGCGCCCTCCGCCAGCGCCGCGGTGAACCCGGTGCTGGACGAATCCTACTACGGTACCCTGGACTACTACGGCGCCCTCACCGAAGGCAGTGTGGTGAAGAGCTACCGGACCAACGGCAACCAGACCATCATCGACCGGGGGACCTACGACGAGGTGATCAATCTCACCGACCGCACCGAGCCGGTGGTGGGGGACGGCACCGTGACCTTCTCCCTGGGGGAAGACGCCCCGAAGAACTTCTACTTCGAGGGCAAGACCAACAAGCCCTTTGAACAGATGCCCTTCCGCGTCAGCCTGTCCTACCGGATGAACGGGGTAGACACCGAGCCGGAGGACATGGCCGGTCAGACCGGCGTGGGGGAGGTCAACCTGGACGTCGTCCCAAACCCCAACGCTTCCGAGTATTCCCAAAACAACTATGTCCTCATGGCCATGACTGTGGTGCGGGACCGGGACATTCTCTCTCTGGAGGCCCCCGGCGCGCAGGTGCAGAAGGTCGGTGACATGGATGCCGTGCTCTACATGGTCCTGCCCGGGGAGGAGCGGCACTTCACCCTGCGCATCGGCACCGAGGACTTCTCCTTCAGCGGATTTACCTTCCTGGTGGAGCCCGCCACCCTGGCGCAGCTGGACCAGATCGCCGACCTGCGGGCGGCCAAGGAAGACGTGGAGGACTCCTACGACTCCATCACCGCCAGCATCAACACCATCCTGAACAGCCTGGACGGCCTGGACAGCAAGCTGATCGGCACAGCCAACGGTCTGGATCAGCTGAACAAGGGCCGCGGGACCCTCTCCGCCGGGAAGAACCGGGTCTATGACGAGGCGGACAAGGCGCTGGCCTCCATGACGAATGTGAGCGAATCTCTGGTCCCGGTGGTGGAGCACTTGAAGACCGGCAAGGACGCGCTGGCCGAGACCACAGAGCAGCTCAACGCCCTCTCCACCACAGTGGACGACCTGCGCCCCGACATCAAGGACTTGAAAAAGAGTCTCAGCGCCGTCCGGGGTGACCTGAACGACCTGAATGACGTGATCCAAAGCGGAAAGCAGGACAGCAAGAAGCTCAGCAAGCTCCTCAACAGACTGGACAAGGACCTGGACGATTTGCAGGACGATTTGTCCAAGGTGCAAGATAACACCGGTGGCTTGAGTGAGGCCCTGAACAACCTGGAGGACATGAGCAAATTTGACTCTATGACAGCAAATGGCATGACGTCGGAGGAGTTGGAAGCCTACCACAATCAGTCTATAGAAATTTATAGGGCCTGTACGCAGGTTCCAGGTAGTCAGGCTCCTGAATCCATAAATGAAGAAGCTTATGTTGAATTTGTAAAGACGAATCTTCCGGCACTTATTGCCGCAGCCACGGCCAAGGGAGAGACAGAAAAGGCGGCTCAACTCCAAGCCTTGCTCAACGAAGGGGACCAGGCTACTTTGAAGAAACTGGCCTATCTCTACTGCAACTGGGACAAAGTCTCCGACCAGATAGACCAAATGAACACCTTCAACAGCATGATCGCCCAGGCCAACGGCAGCATTGGCCAGGTAAACACAATGGTCTCCTCCATCTCCAAGCCTACGGCTGCCCTGCTGGATTCCTTAAAGGCCCTCACCCAAAATGTCAACGACAATTTGCTCTCCGACAGCCGGGATGTCCTCACCACCATGAAGTCCCTCCTGGATACCGTCAACGGCTATGACAGCGACGCCCTCCACAGTGACCTGGATGCCATCCTCCAGACCGCGGACAGCCTGCTGGGCCGGACGGATGTCCTGCTGGGGCAGAGCAAGGCCCTTTCCGACACGGTGACCAAGTATGAACCCAACGCGCAGGCCGCCCTGGACGACGCGGTGAAGCAGGTCAACGCCTCGGTGAAGCTCCTGAACGACCTGAACTCCTTCAGCAAGACCTTTGAGAATCTGCTGAAAGCCGCCGATCCGGACCTGGACCAGGGAGCGGAGAAATCCCTCACCGGACTCTCCGGCTCCCTGCGGCAGATGGCCTCCGGCCTGGGGGCCACGGACACCGTCCGTCAGGCCAACTCAGACATCCAGAACCTCATCGAGGACAAGTGGGCTGAGTACACCGGGGAAAAGAACAACATGCTGAACATGGACTCCCAGGCCGAGATGGTCTCCCTGACGTCGGAGCAGAACCAAAGCCCCAACAGCGTCCAGCTGATCCTGCGCACCCAGGAGATCAAGGTGGACGAGGATAAGGACGCCGCGGAATCCTCCTCCCACCAGAAGACCACCTTCTGGCAGCGGGTTGGCCGCATGTTCCGGGACTTCGCCGCGATCTTCACAGGCGATTGAGTCCGGTCGCTCGAAAACTACATCAGCAACGCCAGCAATGGCGTCATTCGGAGAACCATGGCTGCATGGTTCTCCGAAGTGTTTTTAGTGGCCCCTCGTCCATCTCGCACAGAGGCAGACGAAGAACGCCGCTGTCCAGCCCCGCCTCGCGCAGGGCGGCCTTGACGGGGATGGGATTGACCTGAGAGAACAGCGCCCTGATCAAAGGGGCGCAAGCCAGTTGAAGCGCTTTGGCCCGCTCGATCTCTCCGCCCAAGCAGCTGTGGGTCAGCGCCGCCATGGGCTCTGGTATCAGATTGGACGCCACGGAAATGAGACCCTTGGCTCCCATCGCCATCATAGGGACGGTGTGATCGTCGTTCCCCGACCAGATGTTCAGCGCCTCTCCGCAGAGGGCCATGGTCTCCGCCAGCAGGGAGAAGTCTCCCGAGGCCTCCTTGACCCCGTTGATGTTGGGGTGTTGGCTCAGGACCCGATAGGTCTCCGGGGTAAAGGAGAGTCCCGTGCGGGATGGGACGTTGTAAAGGATCAGGGGAAGCTCGGTTCGGTCGGCCAGATATTCGTAGTGCCGGATCAACCCCGTTTGGGTGGTCTTGTTGTAATAGGGCGTCACAAGGAGCAGGGCGTCCGCGCCGGACTCCTGGGCGCACTGGCAGAGGTAGAGGGCGGCGGCCGTGTCGTTGCTGCCCGACCCGGCGATCACCGGGCATCGTCCCGCCACGTGAGACACGCAGTGATCCACCAGCTGGACGTGCTCCCGCACGCTCAGGGCAGAGCTCTCGCCGGTGGTGCCGCAGACGCACAGGGCATCTATGCCCGCCTCCAGCTGTCGGTCGATCTGTTGGGTAAACCTTGCGTAGTCGATCGCGCCCGTGTCGCGAAAGGGCGTGATCAGGGCGGTGCAGGTTCCGGTAAAAACGGGAGATTTCATAGCAAATAGAGGCTCCTTTCTTCTCAAACGACATCAAACAAAAAAGCGCGGCCCCAGACCAATTCCTGAAACAAAACTCGTTCAGAAATCGGCCTGAGGCCGCGCAATGCAACGTAACTCAGCGGGGGAGGATATATCCTTCCGCGCACAGCAGTTCAGCCAGCAGGACCGCGCCGCCCGCAGCGCCGCGCAGGGTGTTGTGGGACAGGCCCACGAACTTGTAATCATACTGGGTATCGGGACGCAGACGGCCCAGGGTCACGGCCATACCGCCTTCCAGATCCCGGTCCAGCTTGGCCTGGGGACGATCGGGCTCCTCGAAATAGTGAAGGAACTGCTTCGGGGCGCTGGGAAGCGCCAGCTCCTGGGCGCGGCCCTGAAAATCCTTCCAGACGGTCTTGATCTCCTCCATGGTGGGGGTGTTGCGGAAGGAGACGAAGACAGCGGCGGTGTGTCCATCGGAGACGGGCACGCGCAGGCACTGGGCCGTGATGTTGGGATGCTCTGCGGGGACGATCTTGCCGTTTTCCACGGTGCCCCAAACCTTCAGAGGTTCCTTCTCGGACTTCTCCTCCTCGCCGCCAATGTAGGGGATCAGGTTATCCACCATCTCGGGCCAGGTCTCAAAGGTCTTGCCTGCGCCGGAAATGGCCTGGTAGGTACAGACCAGGACCTTCTCAATGCCGAAGGGGCGCAGGGGATGCAGGGCAGGCGCGTAGGACTGGATGGAGCAGTTGGACTTGACGGCAATGAACCCGCGCTGGGTCCCCAGGCGCTTCTTCTGGTCGTCAATGACCTTGATGTGCTCGGGGTTTACTTCGGGGATGACCATGGGCACGTCGTCGGTCCAGCGGTGGGCGCTGTTGTTGGAGACCACGGGACATTCCAGCTTGGCGTAGGCCTCCTCCAGGGCGCGGATCTCATCCTTCTTCATATCGACCGCGCAGAAGATGAAGTCCACAGACGCGGCGATGGTTTCCTTGTCTGCTACCGCATCCTGAACCACCAGGCGCTTGGCTTCCTGGGGCATGGGGCTGGTCATCGCCCAGCGCGCGCCCACAGCCTCCTCGTAGGTCTTGCCTGCGGAGCGGGCGCTGGCCGCAACAGCGGTCAGCTGGAACCAAGGATGATTTTCTAACAGGGTGACAAACCGCTGACCCACCATACCGGTAGCGCCAACCACGCCGACAGCGTACTTTTTCATGGAAAGGACCTCCTGACATTGTTGGCTCCTGTTCGAATCCGGGAAATCCTGCCGCCTTTGAAAACAGCAGTTGAAAAGACAGGGGCCTTTGTACTATAATGAGATATCTGGCGCTGTAGCCCACCACGATATCCATTGGCATAAAAATACTTTACGACTTTACGCAGTAAAATCTGTATTCTTTTAAGATAGCATAGAGGATTTTCAATGTCAATTCCACACGACTGCCTTTCCATGAGAAAAAATCCGCGAACGGCAGGGTTTTTTAAGCGTTTTGTCACTCTGCTCGCTGTCCAGGGTTTCCGCTCCATACTATGCGCCATGGGCGGGCAATGCTGCCGGAACAGATGCGGAAACGCTTTTATTCTATAGCAAGAGGATGGATCTCTATTAAAACTTCTGATTTTTACTATGATTTACCGCCTGAGCTGATCGCTCAGACCCCCATTGAGCAGCGGGACGCTTCCCGTCTGCTGACCCTGAACAAGGAAACAGGGGAGACCCAGCACCACTACTTTTATGACCTGCCCAGCTTTCTCCGACCCAGAGACTGCCTGGTGCTGAACGACTCCCGGGTCCTGCCCGCCCGCCTGATCGGCAGGCGGGAGCCCGGCGGCGGCGCCTGCGAAGTCATGCTCCTCATCGACCGGGGAGAGAAGACCTGGGAGTGCCTGGTCCGTCCGGGCAAGAAGCTCCGCACGGGAACGAAGCTCTCCTTTGGCGAGGGGCAGCTGCACGGCGAGATCACAGAGGTCCTGGACAACGGAAACCGTCTGGTGCGTTTTCACTATGAGGGCATCTTCCTGGAGGTCCTGGAGCAACTGGGAAAAGTCCCCCTGCCGCCCTATATCAAGGAGGAACTTCAGGATTCGGAGCGGTACCAGACCGTATACTCCAAGGAAGTTGGCTCCGCCGCCGCACCGACCGCCGGGCTGCACTTCACCAAGCAGCTGCTGGAGACGATCCAGGACATGGGGGTTCGGGTGTGCTCTGTGACCCTCCACGTGGGCCTGGGGACCTTCCGCCCGGTCAAGGCCGAAGACATCAACGACCACGAAATGCACAGCGAGTACTGCACCATTTCCGCCGAAACTGCCGAGACCATCAACCGCACCAAGCGGGAAGGGGGCCGGGTCATCTGCGTGGGCACCACCTCCTGCCGGACCATCGAGAGCTGGGCAGAGGAGGACGGCTCCTTGAAGGAAAGCGGCGGGTGGACCAATATCTTTATTTATCCCGGGTACCGCTTCAAGGTGCTGGACTGTCTCGTCACCAATTTCCACCTGCCGGAATCCACCCTCATCATGCTCATCTCCGCGCTGGCCGGACGAGAGCATGTCCTGGCCGCCTATGAAGAGGCCGTACAAGAACACTATCGGTTTTTCTCCTTTGGAGACGCCATGTTCATTTATTAAAGAAGGAGGAAACGCTGTGTTTAAGCTGCTGAAGACCGAAGGCACTGCCCGCCGGGGAGAACTCACCTGCGCCCACGGCACGGCCCAAACGCCTGTGTTTATGAACGTAGGCACCCAGGGGGCCATCAAAGGCGCGGTATCTGCCCACGATTTGAAGGAGATCGGCTGCCAGATCGAGCTGTCCAACACCTACCATCTCCACCTGCGCCCCGGCGACAAGCTGGTGAAGGAGATGGGGGGGCTGCATTCATTCATGCGTTGGGATGGCCCCATCCTCACCGACAGCGGCGGCTTCCAGGTCTTTTCCCTGGCCGGGCTGCGAAAGATCAAGGAGGAGGGCGTGACCTTCGCCTCTCACCTCGACGGCCGAAGGATCTTTATGGGTCCCGAGGAGAGTATGCAGATCCAGGCAAACCTGGGTTCCGACATTGCTATGGCGTTTGACGAGTGCGTGGAAAATCCCTCGCCCTACGAGTATGTGAAGCAGTCCTGCGAACGTACCCTTCGCTGGCTGGAGCGGTGCAAGGTGGAGCACGACCGCCTGAACCAGCTGCCCGATGCGGTCAATCCCCAGCAAATGCTGTTCGGCATCAACCAGGGCGGGACCTTCCAGGACCTGCGGGTCTGGCACATGAAGGAAACCGCGAAAATCGACTGCGATGGTTATGCCATCGGCGGTCTGGCTGTCGGGGAACCCACCGAGATCATGTACCAGATCATCGACGCCGTGGAGCCACACATGCCCAAGGACAAGCCCCGCTACCTGATGGGCGTCGGCACGCCGACCAACATCATCGAAGGCGTCGCGCGCGGGGTGGATATGTTCGACTGCGTGCTGCCGGCGCGCAATGCCCGCCACGGAAAGCTCTACACCTGGGAAGGCGCGCTGAATATCAAGAACGAAAAGTATAAGAACGATGACCGTCCCATTGACCCTACCTGCGATTGTCCGGCGTGCCGTTCCTTCTCCCGCGCCTACCTGCGGCACCTTTTCGTCTCAGGGGAGATGCTGGCCATGCGTCTGGCGGTCCTCCACAATCTGCATTTTTACAATGCGCTGATGGTGCGCATCCGTCAAGCCTTGGACGAAGGCTCTTTTGAGGAATTCCGCCGGGAGTACGCGGAAAAGCTGGCCGAAAAGTTGTAAGGCAACCCCGCTGTGAATGCCCAGACGCATTAGGATAAAAACGGCATCCCAGATTCTGTGCTGGTGTTGACTTCGTTGAACTTCCAAACGATCTCAATGGTCTCGGCGTCATAGACAAGGATGCGTTCCACCGCGTCATACAGATGCGCCCTGAGCGTGTCATCGGATAGACCGGACGTCCGGCTGGCTGCCTCCCGCTGCTTTTCTGCGGCGCAGTCCTGCCGACGGATCGCCTCATACTGCGCCTCGCAGGATGCAAGCCGCCCGTTCAGGGCGGCTTGTTTTTGCGCGAGGGCATCCCGTCCGGCAAGGTATTCTTCGGGCGTCAGCCTGCCCTCTCGGTAGCGTTCATAGAGCGTGAAGCTCTCGCGGCCACAGGCGTCCACCTGCGCCTTTAGAAGCGCAAGCTGCCGCTCCAGGCTGTCGCCCCTGCGCTTTACCGTATGCTTGGCCGCAGTGGCCTCCACGCGGGCGATCTCGACCTGCCGTTGCAGGGCGGCAAAGACGACCTCCTCCAGCGCGTCTTTTTTCCAGCGAACGTTTTCGCACGGGCTTCCCGCCTGGTAGCGATGAGACGGACAGGCAAACACCGTTCCGTTGGCCTTCTCAAGCTTTCCACCGCAGTGCGCGCAGAAGTAGACCCGGTCCGACTGCTCGTGCGAACACCGGACACAGGTCTTGCGTCGCTGGATCGCGTCCTGCGCCCGCTCGTATTCCTCTCGCGTCACGATCGCCTCGTGCGCGTTTTCGCGGACGTACCAGTCCTCTTTGGGAACGCGCCGCTGATTCCTGTCGCGGAGAAAGCGACTCTCGCGGGTGTGGTTGACCATCGTTCCGGTGTACTTGAGGTTTTCTATCATGCTGAGGAGGGTGCGATGCGTCCACTGGGGCTTCTTGGTGGGGTCCTTGCGTGCCGTGCCCTTGTGCTGGGCCGGCGTCGGAACGCCTTCGGTATTCAGCGCCTTCGCGACCTGGGTGCAGGACTTGCCGCCGATCACATCCAGGAAGATACGCCGAACGGTTGGCGCGGCTTCCGGGTCGATGACGAGATGGTGCTTGTCCGCAGGGTCGGTTTTATATCCATATGGGACCGTGCTCACATACTTCGCCTGCTTCTGCTTCACTTCCATGGCGGACTTGACCTTTTGGGAGAGGTCCTTGCTGTAGTGATCGTAAATGAGGTTTTTGAAGGCTACGTCCATGCCGATGGTCCGGCCCTCGTGCTTCGCGCTGTCGTAGTGGTCATTGATCGAGATGAAGCGGATACCGAGAAAGGGGAAGAGGTGTTCCAGATACTCGCCCACCGCAAGGTGATCCCGGCCAAAGCGCGACAGGTCCTTGACCACGATGCAGCAGATCTCTCCGCGCTTGGCGCACTCGAGCATTCTTACAAAGCCGGGGCGGTCAAAATTTGTGCCGGAGAAGCCGTCGTCGCAAAACTCCGCGCGGGGAAGGCTGCTGAGAAGCGGATCTTCCTCCAAGTGACGGTGGATGAGCATACGCTGCGACGCGATGCTGTTGCTTTCATCCTTGACTGCCCTCGTGCGTTTATCCACGTCTTCGAGAGACAGGCGCAGATAGATGGCGATTTGCTGGTTCATCAAGCGCTCTCCTTCCGAAGCTTCTCACACGCCTTTGTCAGCGCCGCCAATTCGTCCGCGCAGCGGAGTTTGATCTCCAGCGCACCATCCGCGTGGAGCTTCATGGAGGAAAGGAAGGCGTTCACCAGTTCTTCGGAGAGTTCCGCCGCGTCCTGGAAGCGCCGGATCATCTGCGTCCACCGCATCTCGCCGGAGAGCGGTTCCGCCGTAAGCGCGGACAGACGTTGTTCCAGCGCCCGGATATCTTCCAGGACGAGCTCCTTGTGGTGGCTGTATTCTGCGTCGGAAAGCAGCCCTTCCTTGCAATCGACATACATGCCGCTGAGAAGGGACTGCTTTTGCGCCAGCTTTTGCCGAAGCGCCCGGATCTTCTTCGCCGGATCATCCCGTTGGACGCCTTCTTCTTTCTTCGCCAGCAGAGCGCGCAGCGTTTTCTCCCGGTCGAGAAAGAGGGCTATCTGGGCCTGGATCAGCGAGAGGACCGCCGCGTCGAGGTCCTGCTTTCGTATTTTGACGTCGGAACACGCCCGCGCGCCGTGTTCGGCGTAGGTCGGACATTTGAAGGTGAAATACGCTTTGTCCTTCTTCCTGCTGAACGATCGGTGCAGCTTCATGACGGCCCCGCAGTCGGCGCAAAGAAACTTCTTCCCATAGATGTTTTTCTCCTTGGGGAGGTGATCGTACTTTCCCCAGTTGGCTTTGGTGCGCTCGAGCGCGGCGCGGTTGACCTCCTGCACCCGCGCGAACAGCGCCTCGCTGAGGAGCGGTTCGTGGGTGTTGTGCACGATCACCCATTCCTCTTCGGCGGTCCTGTGATAGGGGATCCCACTGGAGAGACACTGACGGCCTTTCCTCTGTGCCAAATGCCCGATATAGACGACGTTTTGAAGCAGCTCCGTGACCATGTGCTTGTTCCACAGGATGCGCCGGTCCTTCTTCGCGCGATCCGTCTCGACGCTGCGCCCCTGCCTGCGCTGGCTGGGCGAAGGGACTCCAGCGTCATTGAGCTTCTTGTTGATGCCCATGTAACTGAGGCCTTCGGCGCGCCACCGGAATATCTGCACGACGGTCGGCGCGGTCTCCGGGTCAATCAGAAGGTGGTTCCTGTTCTCCGGGTCCTTTCGATAGCCGTAGGGCGCGTAATTGCCAATGTAGTCACCGCGCTCCATCTTGGCTTGGAGGGCAGTCGTGACCTTGCGCGAAATGTCCTTGGCATAAAAATCATTGATGATGTTTGACAGAGAGGCAGACAGCCGCCCCTCGCTCGTAGCCGTCTCGGTGTCAAAGCCGTCGTTGACAGAGAGAAAGCGCAGATGGAAGAGGGGGCAGACCTTCTCAATGAACTGCGCGGTTTCAATGTAGTTTCTGCCGAGGCGGGAGAGGTCCTTCACCACAATACAGTCTACAATGCCCTGCTTGACGGCTTCCATCATCCGGTTGAACTCCGGGCGGTGGAAGTCCGTCCCGGTATAGCCGTTGTCAACGAATACGGCCGTTTTCTCTAGGTATGTGTGGGCGGCAACATAGCGCTCCAGGAGGGCGATCTGGTTTTCGATCGAGTCCGAGTCTTTTCCGTTGTCCTCGACGGAAAGGCGAACATAGAGAGCGGCTTTCCATCGGCGGATGGGCGCATCGACCGCCGGGGCGGGAAGGGCTTGCCTTTTTCGTGATACCCGTGCCATCAGATCACCACCCCTTCCATGCGCGCGGTTTTCTCCTCATTCTGCTCGTCCAGAAACGCAAGGATCGAGGCAAAGCGGTCCCCGTGCATCAGCCCCACGTCAATGTCCTTGTTTTCACGAATGTGGATAGCATCCACGAGGCTGACCAGCGTGCTTCGCGTAAGCGCCTGGATGTTCTCATACTGCTTGAACTGTTCCAGCCAGCCCTGCTGCTTCGCCAGCCCTTCCGTTACACTGTCGCGTTCACGGGTGAGCCGCAGGATCGTCTGACGCGCGTCATGGATCTTCTGCTCAAACTGCGCGGTAAATGCTTTGTATTCCTCGCGGCTGATGAAGTCGCACTTGAGATCCTCATACGCGCCGGTTTTCAGCCTGCGATTTTTGGCAACGAGCTCCTCCTGAAAGGTTATCTTTGCCTTGAGCCTTGCCAGCTCCCGGTTTTCCCAAGCCAAATCGTCAATTTGGCGCAAGGCAGAAGCCATATTCATTGCGGCGGCGATGTGCGCCTGCACGACCGCAAGAACCGTATCGTAGACAACGGATGCACGGATGCTGTGCGAGGAGCAGGACGTTTTGTCCTTCTTATTGCCGCCGCAGATGAAATAGGCATATTCGCGTCCGCCGCAGCGAGACACCCTGCGTACCATCGGGCTGCCGCAGTCCGCGCAGAAAATTCGCCCTGAAAACGGATGGACGCCGGTTGCGCCCGAAGGGCTTCGGGTATCATCGCCCATGAGCTTCTGGACGAGAGCGAACTGCGCGGGAGCGATGATCGGCTCGTGGGCGTGTTCCGTTCGGGACCATTCGCTCTTCGGCTTGACCACTGTCTTTTTGACCTTGTGGTTTGGCGAGGTGGTCTTGCCCTGCACCAGCGTTCCGGTATAAATCTCGTTTTTGAGGATCCGGTAAATTGCCACGGCGCTCCACAGGGCAACCGGTTTCGTCTGGAAGCAGGTGCGCTGTTTGGAGCCATTGGCCTTTTTGTATTCGATGGGGGAGAGGACATGGTTTTCATTGAGCCGGTCCGCGATCTTCGCCGGGGAGAGCCCCTCTACTTTCCACCTGAAAATGTCCTGCACGATCGGGGCCGCAACCGGGTCGATCACCAGCCGGTTCTTGTTGTCCGGGTCTCGCAGGTAGCCGAAGACCACGCAAGAGCCGACAAACTGACCGTTCCGCCGCTTTGCGTCGAGGTTCGTTCTGACCTTGATGGAGATGTCCCGGCAGTAGGAGTCGTTCATCAGGTTTTTGAACGGGAGGACCAGCGCGTTGTCTGCCGCGCCGGGTCGCGCGCTGTCGTAGTTGTCGTTGATCGCGATAAAGCGGATCCCGAGGCGCGGGAAAATTTTTTGCATGTAGTTGCCCGCCTCGATATACTCACGGCCAAAGCGCGAAAGGTCCTTGACCACGATGCAGTCTACCAACCCGGCGCGGACCGCCTCCATCATTCTGGTGAAATCAGGCCGCTCGAAGTTCGCGCCGGTAAAGCCGTCGTCGCAGTATTCCTTCACCACGGTGATCTCCGGGTGCTGCTTGAGGTATTCCTTGATGAACACCCTCTGGTTGGAGATGCTGTCGCTCTCAAGCTTTTCACCGGAAACAGAAAAGTCGCCATCTTCCTTTGATAATCGCAGGTAGATGGCGGCTCGATACGTTTGCTCCAAAGATAATTTCAGCATAAACGCCACTCCTTACTTGATTCCGGTCAGATGCCCCGAAAAGAACGTACGCAGTGGTGTTTCGCCTGATTTTGTCCGTGCCCATTGTAACACACCTGGAAGCGAAAATCCAGCGTTCTTGCCTCGGTCCAAAAAATCCCTTTCAGGGGCATCCTTCGACGCGCTCACATACTTGCCAGCAGCGTTACAAAGTTGTCGTTGATCGTCGCCTGCGTGTTCGCGTAGGAAACTCTGACCACCGTGCTGCCGACCTTGAACAGATAGGGGTTCTTGATCTGCTCCACGTAGGACTTCATCCGCGCCTCGACCGGCATGGACCGGTCAATTTTCACGTCCCGAATATCCACCAAGGAATTGAGGAGATCTCGTCGGCTCTTCTCGCTCTCCATACCATCACCGCCCTTTCCAGCCCTAGTCTTGCCCAAAACCTTCCTTTTCATGCAAAGAAGCCCAGCGCATAATGGCTTGGCGGATCGGCCATACTACCTCCAAATGACCTGGGGGAAGGAGGGGTTGGATGATCACCGCGGTGATTCGCACGGTCATTCTCTATCTGCTCATTATTGTGGGGATCCGGCTCATGGGCAAACGCCAGATCGGCCAGCTGGAGCCCTCGGAACTGGTCCTTTCGCTGCTGATCGCAGACTTGGCAGCCGTGCCCATGCAGGACTTTGGGATCCCCCTGATCATGGGGATGATCCCCATTTTAACCTTGCTCTGCCTCTCCACCATTCTCTCGGTCCTGACGGTGAAAAGCATCCGCTTCCGGGCGCTGCTTTGCAGCTGTCCCAGCATCGTGATCCAGGACGGGAAGATCCTGAGCCGGGAAATGGTAAAGAATCGTTTTACCGTGGATGAACTGATGGAAGAGCTCAGAATGGCGGGCGTCACCGATCTGGCCTCGGTGAAGTACGCGGTTCTGGAAACCACCGGCCGAATTTCTGTTGTGCCCAAGGCAAAAGAGCGTCCTGTGACCGTCCGGGATATGAAGCTCACGGCAAAGGACGCCGGTATGCCCGTCATTGTGGTCAGCGATGGCCGTGTTTTATCGAAAAACCTGAAGCTAAGAGAGCTTTCGATGAAATGGCTCCATGCGGAGCTTTTGAAGCGGGGCGTGAGCGACATTCGCCAGGTGTTCCTCATGACGGTGGATGAAGCGGGCAGTGTATATTTTGCGAAGAAGGAGGAAGGGCAGTGAGTCGGCTCTGGGTCTCTCTTGCGATCTTGGCGGGTATGGTATGTCTGCTGGGGATAAACGTCTGGCATCTAACGGAAACCACGGAATCCCTGACGGATGATCTCGTGCAGGCCTCCGAGGCAGCGAGCCGGGGAGATTGGGCAACGGCGGAGACGCTTTCTCAAACCGTTCGGGAGGCGTGGAACACCCAGATGCCTTACCTGCGCCTGGTCCAAAGTCATGCCGGCGTCAACGAGATCGCCATTTTGCTGGATGAAGCCGTGGCGCGGCTGAAGAGCCAGGACCTGGGGGAGTACACAGCCACGAACGCCAGGATCTTACGCAATCTGGAAGTGCTGCGTGATTTGGAGCGATTTTCCGTGGAAAACTTGTTCTGAAGAAAAAAGCAAACACCGGAAAGACCTCCGGCGTTTGCTTTTTTCACGATTCCTTTTTGTTTTCCAACAGCTTGTTCAGCTCGTCCATAAAGGTATTGATGTCTTTAAACTGCCGATAGACGGAAGCGAAGCGCACATAGGCCACCTCGTCCAGCGTCTTGAGCTTCTCCATGACCAGCTCACCGATCTGATTGCTGGTCACTTCGCCCCCCAGCTCGTTCTGGAGTTCCTTTTCGATCTCGTCAGCGGCTTTCTCCAGAAGCGACAGGGAAACCGACCGTTTCTCACAGGCCTTGAGCATACTGTTCAGCAGCTTGTTGCGGTCAAATGCCTGGCGGCTGCCGCTCTTTTTCACGACGATCATGGGGAGGACTTCTACCGTTTCATAGGTGGTAAAGCGGTTGTGACACTTGAGGCACTCCCGGCGGCGGCGAATACTGGTTCCGTCGTTGGAGGGGCGGGAATCGACGACCTTGCTGTCAAGGGTGGCGCAAAACGGGCATTTCATAGAGCAGAAACCTCCTGAAATTTTATGCAATCATTGACTGTAGTATACCATAGAACGGATGGGAATAACATCTATTTTTTCATGAAATCTAAAATTTTTTTATTTGACAGACTGTAGGCAGTTTTTTCAGTAAGCCTGCCCGCAGTCTGTCGGGAAATATGAGGCAACCGAGGGGTTGTTCTCAGCGATGTTTCTGTTTTTTGATCGCATTGAGATAAACACTGGGTGGATAGCCGTTGACGGATTTGAATACTTTGCTAAAGTATTCCGAATCGCTGTATCCCAACCGTTCTGCTACCCAATAGATTTTGGCGTTTGGTTCAGACAACAAGACCTTCGCCCGCTGCATTTTTGCCAAGGAAACGTACTCAACAAACCGAAGGCCAGTCTCCTTTCGGAATAGACTGCTGAGATAATTTTTGTTTACAAAATACTGGGCAGCCAGCGTTGGAAGGTCAATAGAGTCTTCAACATGGGAAAGAACATACTGACAGACGTTTCGCACCAGATCCGAGTCTGTTTCGAAGGTAAACCGATGAAGTCCGCGTTGTAGATGCTGGAGATTCGTCAAGGCGGCGGAGAAAAAATCCGAAATTTCTGGCGTTTCTTCCGAGCCGTACAGGTCCCAGACTACAAACGGTGCCATCTCAGTTTTTTGCTCTAGCACCAACCGGAAAATATCCTGCTCGCATTGCTGGAGCAGGGACAGGCGCTCCGGCAGGGAAGCCGTTTGCTCCTGAAGATTCTGGCATAGACAATGAAAGGCCTCCGTCCAACGGTCCGTATTTTCCGCGATTTCGGAGGCAATGAAGGAAACAAGGTTGGAGTTGTCGTGGTTTTTCTTCCGTATCTGGTCCAGGTAGGTAATGGCACGCTCCAGGGTAGGAACTAGGTTTTCCGAGGTAACAGGCTTTACGATATAGTCAAATGCACCATAGACGATCGCTTCTCTTGCGTAAGAAAATTCCGAGTATTCACTGAGCAGGATGGTGCAGGGGCACAGCCCACGGGCCTGGATTTCTCGCAGAAGAGACAGTCCGTTCATAATCGGCATACGGATGTCGGTGATCACAATATCCACGGAATGCTCCTCCAGTATCTTCAGACCCTCCTGTCCGTTCTGGGCGGTAAACTGGATGGACAGAACATCTTTCTTCTCCTGGAAGTAGGGGAGCCGCTTGATTTTTCGGCGGAAAGGTTCTTTGTCGTCAATGAGTAATATGCGATACATTTTTGACAGCCTCCTTTCCTTTTTATCATTATAGCAAGCGTTAATGTCGAGACGCAATATGTAATATTTTCCAAAGAAGAGGAAAGATAACGCCGTATCCCGGCCAACAAACTCTCTGCTGGCCGGAATACGTTTTTGAGAAATAGAACTGGGAGGTATGTTTTTGGATCAGCGGGGGAAGGGCGTAATGTCCGCCCCAAGGGTCTTTCCATAGAAATCGACCCGACGGTCATGGAGCAGCGTGTTATAGTCGTTCCAGCGAAGCTTTCTGGCATCGGTCAAGTTGCAGTCCGCATAGAGGATCTCTTCTTCTGTGGTGCTTCCCGGGCCAACGCTTGGCATTCCCGTGGGATTGGTGATCAGACTGCGGCCCGGGAAGATGATGCCGCGCTCTGTTCCCACGCGGTCTGCGGCGGCCACAAAGATCCCGTTGCAGTTGCTGGCGACCATGGCCACATAATGCCCGAACGTTTGGGTGTCGTCCGGAAGCGAGGGTTCCTTGACCCAGTTTGTGGGGACGCAGACAATGTCTGCGCCGGAGATTGCGGCGATCCTCCAGTCTTCAGGGAACCACATGTCAAAGCAGATGATCATGGCGATTCGACCGATGGGCGTCTTGAACACCGGGATACCCAAGTTGCCAGGCTCAAAGAAAAGCTTCTCTTCGTTGTAGAGGTGGAGCTTTCTGAATTTTCCTATGTATCCCTCCGGCCCCACCAATACAGAGGCATTATAGAGAGAAGCTCCCTCTCGCTCCGTGATGCCAGCGGCGACGTATACCCCTTTTTCCTGGGCAACCTTCGCCCAGGCCTGGGTGGTGGGCCCCTCTGGAATGGACTCCGCCAAGGCAAATGCTTGCTCCCGGGTGTTGAATGCGTATCCCGTGTTGCACAGTTCAGGGAGAACGATCAGGCCAGCGCCATTGTCCGCAGCTTTGGCGATCCATTCTACAGTTTTTCTGACGTTTGCTTCTTTTTTGCCGAACTCCAGGGCCATCTGACAGACGGCGACTTTAACCAGAGATTCCTTTCCGACGATTCGTTCTTTTTCAAACATGAGAGATGCCTCCTTTAGCGAAAATAAGATGCTTGGTATTCCGTTGGTGTGAAAAAGCAGAGATGCTTACAACGGAAGGATGTTTTGAATACAGATAATAAAGCCTCCGCAGAGAATGGTTCCGAGGGTCATAGAAAAGGTAGTTCCTACCAGGGCGTGCCAATGCTTGGGGAGTTTCTGGATCACCATATTGGCGATACCGGGGCAGACAATGGCACCAAAGATGGCACAAAGTATGGCAACCCATATGGAGCCGTTCCAGAACATGGTCATGCCAGGCGCCACGCTGACCAGGGAGGGGAATGTGGGAAACCAGTCATTTTCCAGCCACTGATGATAGTAGATAAAAATACTGATCGAGGCGGTCAGGAGTTGACTGAACAGAACAGCGGGGAAGACGCCGGTTCCATAGTTCACATGGAAAGGATTCAACATCCAAGACACTAACGTGCCCAACAAAATGCCCAAGCCAACATACTCGTTGTTGCAGAAGCAGGGTTCACTGAAGTCCGCCAGCAGGCGGCGCAGGAAGAACCGATTCGGCTTGGAGATGCGCTGAAACTGATCTGGTGGCGCAGGCGAAACGGGAGGGGTTTCCTGCAGGCGCATCCAGGGGAGAATGCGGTATACTTCAAAACAAACGATGCCACCGATCCACATGCCGGATACGCTGCCCGCAACAGCTGGGATCCCCAGGGGCGTGGTGATCAGTGTCATGAACAGCCAGCAAACAGGCACGGTCACAACGCAGCCCATGACGACGCCGGTAAGAAACACAGCTGGCTTTCTTCCGTAAAGCAAGATGGTAGCGCTTGCCACGCAGACAAAGGGAACAAAGGTGGGAAACCAACCGTTGGCCATGTTTTCCGCAAAGAGAAGATTCGATAAGATGAGGCTGCATAAACCTGCCGCGAAGAGCCACGGCCAAATTCCAGTTCCATAGCCGACGGGGAAGCCCATGTATTTGGAGTTGCGCCGGTACAGACGATGGGCAAAGACAGCGCCTATGATCAGTCCGGTGGAACCCAGAACCGATTTGTGGAAATAAGGTTCCGTCATGTCGCCAAGGGTCCAGAGGAACAGCTGGATCGGATTTCTCGCTGCGCTCTCCTGTTCCCAAACGGTGTAGTCTGTCAAAAACTTGTTTGCAGACAAGGCCCCCTGGGTGTAAAGCATCAGGCAATACAGCGCAGCGGCAAACAGGATGACACCGATAAAGGCTCCGATTGGTCGTTTTCTAGCTTTCATATTGTGCTCTCTCCTTTCTGCTGTGTAGATTGTCGGTTTATTGTTTGACTCTTTTTGCCTCTTCTTGTGTTTTAGTTTAACGCAGAAGGCACGAAGAATGAATGAAAGATATCCAGAGAAACCCGCCAAAAAATTATATCTTTCATGAAGAAAATAGATTTTTATGCAGACTTTTTTACAGACCAGATAAAAAAGAGAGGCTGGATAGCGGCTGAATAAAATCCGGTGAGACAGGGAGATTTTCCATTGTCAAATCGGTGAGCGACATGATATCATAAATCACACGAAACCGTTGACCTTATGAAAGGGAAGGTTATTGCTATGCGAGATCAGAACCAACACAACAGCCTTTTCTTCGCAGAAAAGGCAGGTGGGCGCCTCCCATCTGGCAAAAAAGAGAAAACAACGTATTCTGATTTGGAGGCATACTCTTTTCTTCTATCCCATGAGATGAAGACGCCGATTCGGGAGATCGACCTCTACACAGAATTCATTGAAGAGGACAACGCAGGTGTGCTGACAGAGCAATCCGTGCAGGATCTTCATTCTATCCGCCGCATCTGCGCCACAATGGTTGACTTATTTCAAAATATCATGGATTACGCCAGGGCGGACTATCGGCCCCTAAACATGGAAAGCATTGATATGCAGGAGTTGATTTCAAAGACCTATCGCCAGCGCACCGCAGCGATCCCGGAGCGCGAAATTGTGCTGGAAATGGAGCCCCTTCCAAAGCTGTGGGCAGACGCATTTCTCATGCAGCAGCTGGTCAGCAACATCCTCTCCAACAGCATCAAATACACGGAGTATGAGCCTCATCCAATGATCCGGATATCCGCCTATGAGGAAAAAGGAGAGATCATCTACAGCTTTCAGGACAATGGCGTGGGCATCGACTCAAAGGGCAGCGATTATGCCTTCCATCTGTTCGAACGCTTGCACAACTCAGACGAGTTCGAGGGAAGCGGGATCGGTTTGGCCTTGGTGAAGAAAATTGCGGCCCGGTTTGATGGAGATGTGGAAATCGTAGGACGGTATAACAAGGGCTGCACCGTCAGGGTCCGCCTCCCAATTAAATATGTTATACGCACGGAGGAGCACGAAATCAACGTTTCCCAAGAGTCTGAAATGGTAAAAATCGGGATAATAGGTGATTTTAGCGGGCCATACTCCTTCCTGGAAATCAACAAAAAAGCCGCCTATGAGATGGCGGTGGAAGAAATCAACCAGAGCGGTGGAATTCGAGGAAAACCTGTCGAGCTCCTCTTCCGGGATGATCAGTCAGATATTATTTTGTCGGAGGAGCACGCCAGGACCCTAGCGGAAATCGACCAGGTGGATGTGATTATGGGCGCCCTGCTCTCCCCCAATCGCGAGGCGATCCGCGGGGTCGTTGACCAAACAAAAACCCTCTACTTTTACAACGAACACTATGAGGGCGGGGTAGCAGATCACTATACATTTTGTATGGGCCAGAGCCCGGAGCATATCATCTATCCAGAGGTGAAGTATTTGCTGGACAAAGTCGGTAAGCGATTTTATCTTGTGGTGGCAGACTATATTTGGGGCATTTTGATCGCGGAGGGGATCAAAGAATTTGTCAAGCGAGAAGGGGGAGAACTTGTCGGCGTGGAGTACATCCCCCTCAGCAAGACGAACTTTCGCATCACCATTGAAAACATTCTGGAGTGCAGCCCGGATGTATTGGTCTACCTGGGGGTGGGGCAGAATCACAATCTTTTCCATTCACAGTGGTGTGAATGGGGCCGACCGGATATTCCGCTTATGTCCCCCAACTGCATCAATGAATGCTATCTCCATAAGCTCTATGCGCCGCCAGTTATGCAAAACACGTATTTCATGACCTCCTTCATCGAGGAGATGGAAACTGAGGCTGCAAAGACGTTTCGGAAAAACTTCCGAGCGCGGTATCCGGCTGAGGTGGTTCCCTATCTTGGCAGCGAGGCAGAGGTCGCGTATACCTCCGTCTACCTCTACAAAGAGGCGGTAGAAACGGCAGACAGCACCGAGACGGAGGCCGTGATTCGGGCGCTTGAATCTGATACGGTGCGTTTTGACGGTCCGGGCGGCACAGTGATAGTACGTGGAGATGACCACCATGTGATTCGAGACGTTAAGTTGTTTCGGGTAAGAGACACGCACACCATCGAGTTGGTACAAGAATTCCCAAACGTACGCTCTGGGTTTGTAGAAAAGGCCATGGCAGAGCACATCGGCGTGGACAGCCTGAAAAAGATGGGAACCCACGCACCCAACCTACAGTACAGCCTGATGTATCACAAATATATCAATGTCTTGTAAAGAAAGAGGCTGTCTCGCCCCTCAAGATATTCAACTGTCATATGATTCCCGTCACGCCTGCCCGCAAAGAGCGAGTGCGGAACACGAAGGGTATAGGGAGCCGTTGGTATTTACGTATCCAAGGCGAAGCTTCCGATATTTCGCTAGTTGTCAAGTGTTTTATATGTCTCCTATGAGAGAATAGATATCCCCCGGCTTTGCCGGGGGATATCTATTCTCTTGTCCAACATGTATTGTAGTCCTACAAAACTCCTGATCCGTACACCATTTGAATTGCTTTCCCCAAAATAGATGCTGCCCGAACAAAAGAAAAAGCCTTGAAAACATAGAGTTTTCAAGGCTTTGATGGCGGA